>NZ_CAKVJA010000042.1 GCF_934754925.1 uncultured Clostridium sp.
TATACCAGTAGATAATACAGTAAGCACATTAACTCTAGGAATAGTACTTGGAATTTATGCAATTTTAGTTGGAATAGTTATATATCTTATATTAAAGAAAATGGAAAAAAGAGATTTAATATGGGGTCTTATACCTATAACTGCTATTGTGTTTACAGTAATGATTTATTTCTTAGGTAGTAAAACAAAAATAAAAGATGTAATAGTAAATAGTACAAATATAATATCTGTTGATGAGGATGGAAGAGGTCAAATAAATAGCTATATAGGTATAGCAAGTAAAAATAAAGGAAATATAAAAATAGAAAAAGAAGAAGATTTAAAAATGCAATATATGTCTGATGATTACTACTATTATGGTGATACAGATTACAACGCTAAAACTTTAAGAGTTAAAACAACATATACAAATGATAATTCTTATTTTACAGTTGCTAATAATAATGTGGCAGAAGTTAATAAATTTAAAATATCAGGAAAAGAAATTGTAATGCCTAAAGTAGAAAATACTTTAAGTATTAAGGATGGAAAGCTAGAAGGCACTATTAAAAATAATTTAGATTCAGATATTAAAAAGCTTGTAATAGTTTCGGGAAAAACTGTTTGGGATTTGGGCCAAGTAAATAAAGGAGAAGAAATTTCAATTGCTGATTTAGACAATAATGCCTCATCAGGACTTCTAGGTTATGCAAATTCTTTAAGTAATGAATATTATGAATCAAGATGGAATGATCAAATAGACTCAAAGGATCCTAAGTTTAAAAATATACAAAGATATGTATCTTTATTTAATTTATTAGAATATGAAGGTTATTTAGAAGCTACAACAAAAATTATTGCAATTACAGATTTACCAGTAGATTACAATTTGGATTTAGAAAGCAAATCAATTTCAAATTATAATTTAACAGCAGTAATACAAGAAGCAAATATAGATTTTAAAGATGAAAGTGGAAATATTAGTTTCCCAGAAGGATATTTTAGCTATACAGTAAGTGAATTAGACAATAGAGTAGATTACGACTATTATGATGGTTATATTTATGGTGAAGGTGAAATTGTATTAGATTATAAAATTGATGATAATGTAGATGTAAAAGAAATAACCATTAATGTTTATACAGATAGATGGGGTTATCAATATGGACTTAATGGAGAGTACTATATTTACAATTATAATACTAATGAATATGAAGAATTTAAATTAACATCAGGAAGCTATAAAGTAATAAATGATGGAAGTTATAGTCTAAACAACATAATAAAAATAAAAGTTGTAGCTAGCGAGAATAGAGATAATGCAGCTCCAAAATTAGTTATAAAAGGGGTGGAGAAATAGTGTTAGTTATAAAAAATCTTGAAAAATCATATGGAAATTTTAAAGCGGTAAGGGGATTAAATTTAGAAATAAAGAAAGGGGAAATATTTGGATTTATAGGTCCAAATGGTGCCGGAAAAAGTACAACAATGAAAATTATTTCTGGACTTTTATCACCAGATAGTGGAGAAGTTTATGTAGATGGAATAGATGCTATAAAAAATAATAGGGCATTAAAAGATAAAATTGGATATATGCCAGACTTCTTTGGTGTTTATGATAACTTAAAAGCAATTGAATATTTAGAATTTTATGCTTCTATATATGGAATTGTAGGAAAAGAAGCTAGAGATTTATCTATGGATTTACTTAGATTAGTTAATTTAGAAGATAAATATGATGCATATGTTGATGGTTTATCAAGGGGGATGAAACAAAGATTATGTTTAGCAAGATGTCTTGTTCATAATCCTGATCTTTTAATTTTAGATGAGCCAGCTTCAGGAATGGACCCTAGAGCTAGGTATGAAATGAAGGGAATACTAAGAAACTTAAAGGAAATGGGAAAAACAATTATAGTTTCTTCACATATATTACCTGAACTTGGAGAAGTATGTACTAATATAGGAATTATTAAAAATGGAGTCATCGTATGTCAAGGAACTGTTGATGAAATAATGACAAGAGCTGCAGGGGCATCACCTATAGTATTTACAGTATTAACAAAGGAAGAAGAAGCAATTAAATTGTTAAAAGAGTTACCATATGTAGATAATATAAAAATTGATGGAAGTAAAATTACAGCTAATGTTATAGGTAGTGATGAAGATGTAGCAAATCTTTTAAAATATTTAGTATTAAAAGATATTCCAGTGTTAAATTACAGCAGAGCTGTTGGAAACTTAGAAGATGTATTTATTCAAATTACAGCAGATAGTGATGAAGAGGAGGCGTAAAAATGAGAGTGAATCCAGTTTTAAGAAATGAAAGTAAAATATCCGTTAGAAGTATTAAGTTTACTTTGATGATATTTGCTTATATAGCAGTTTTATCAGTAGCAGTAATGATTTACTATAGTTCAGTAAATGAAGCAATCTTTTCAAATGGATTATATTTAGAGTCATCAAAACTATTCTATGTTGTAATGGCATTAGGACAAGCGATATTATTGCTTTTCATAGTTCCAGCATTAAGTTCAACGGCAATATGCTCAGAAAGAGAAAAGCAAACTTTAGATATATTATTATCATCAAAATTAACTCCCTTTCAAATAATTATAGGAAAAGTTTCCGCTTCATCACTTAGAGTAATTATACTTATAATTTCCACAATGCCTCTTTATGCAATTGGATCTTTAACTGGTGTAATTAAGATAAGTAATATTTTAGAACTTATAGTATTTTTCATTGTTAACACAATATTTGTAAGCTCTATAGGTGTTTTTATATCAACATGTGCTAAAACTTCAAAAGTATCAACTACACTTTCTTATGCATTAGTACTATTTATTTATATAGGAATAATTGTTATTACCTGGGCAATACTTATGATAACTGTTTACAAAATGAGTATGAGTGGTAATACTTTAACAACAGTGCCTAAAGCATCTCCTATAGTGTACTTAAGTCCAGTAGTGGGCTTTGTAAGTTTATTATTAAATCAAGTTGGTTTGGGAATAGAGTTTAGTAGTATGTTTTCAGAGTTTGGAATAAGTATGCATTCTGAATATATTTCAATAGTAGTACAATTAGTACTTTCAGGATTATTTATATACTTAGCTTCAGTTAAACTTAATCCATTAAATAAGAGAAGTAGATTTAAATCTAAAAAAGTAAAGGAGTAGAAAGATGGATTCTTTAGATAAGGCTATATTAATATTTTTAAATAAAGCTTCTAAAAGAATTAAGGCAAACTTCTTATTAAATTTAAGCATAGTGGGATTAAAGCTTCTACTATGCTTAATCTTTAGTTTGCTATTAATATCACTTTTTATAACAATTCCTTATATTGAGGAAATTTGTATAGGAATATTAGTAATAGGATTAATAATTATTTTAGTTTATGGTTTTATAAAAGCTCCTAAAAAAGATAAAGTTGCTCTTATGGTAGATTCTAAAGGTTTAGATGAAAGGCTTATTACATCATTAGAACTTATAGGATGTGAGGATAATATATCAATAGCTCAAAAGAAAGATACAGTAGAACGTATTGAAAGTTTTGATATTAAAAAGAGTATGAAAATTAATGTAGATAAGAAGCAATTACTATTATCTTTAGGTCTTATAATTATGTGTATTTTAGTAATGTTTGTACCTAGCACAGCAAGAAAAGAAGCACAAAAAGTAAGAGAATTTGATAAATATCAAAAATCAGTAATAGAGAAGGTTGAAAAAGAAAAGAAGGAAATAGAAAAGTCAGAAGATTTATCAGATGATGAAAAGGAAGAAGTTAAAAAGCTTTTAGAAGATGCAGTAAAAGAGTTAAAGGAAAGCGAAAAAAAATCTGAAATAAATAAAACTTTAGAGCGTTTAGAAAAAAAGTTAGAGGACAAAAAGGAAAAGTTATCATCAGAGAAATCTAAAGAAGCATTAGAAAAATCTAAAAAGAAATTATTAGATGACTTTAATAAGGAAAAAGAAGCTGATGCAAAAAAAGATATAAATAAGTTAGTAAATGAGTTAATGAAGAAGAAAGAAAGCAAACCTTTAGCAGAAGCCATGTTAAGGGGAGATCAAGAAGATATAAATAAAGAATTAGCAGAGATTCAAAATAAGTTAGGTAGTATGAGTAGTTCCCAATTAAGTGAGCTATCAGAAGCCTTGAAGAATGCCGCCTTAGAAATGAGTGATGAAGAATTAGCAGAAGCTTTAAAAAATGCATCAAATTCAGTATTAGATAAAAAACTTGATGCTGCAAGCTTATCATCAGCAATTTCAAAATCAGTAAATAATAGTAATGGAGAAAATACTGGTAGTTCAAGTCAACAATCATCAGGATCTGGTCAAAACCAAAGTCAGAATAAGGGTAATGGACAAGGACAAGGCTCAGGAAGCGGACAGGGTTCTAGTAGTGGTGAAGGCCAAGGAGGTTCAGGTGGAACAGGAGGATCAGGCTCAGGTTCAGGAACAGGATGGAATACTGGTAGTACTGTAGGTAAGGAAAATGATTTAGAAAATTCTCCAGGAGAGCAGATATATATTCCTGGAAGAAATGAAGGTAATGATGAAAATCTTACTGGTAATAAAAATGATAATGGAAATTCACAAGAAATAGAAAGTCAAAATGGACTTAACATAGGTGGAGAAAAGGTAGATTATGATAAGGTAATTGGAGATTATAGCAATAGTGCATTAGAAGGTGCTAATAATAGCAATTTACCACAAAGTTTAAAAGATCTTATAAAAAATTATTTCGAAGGATTAAATTAAAAAAGTATTTAAGAAATTACTGAAAAATTATGAGGTGATAAAGATGGAAATTAATGAACAATCAATTATAGAAGTTTCAAAGAAGATAAAAAGATGTGAAGAAGAAATAAGCAAAGGCATAATTGGTCAAAAAGATACAATTAGAAATGTTTTAATAGCTATTTTTGCAGAAGGAAACGTACTTTTAGAAGGTATGCCAGGTATGGGTAAAACTCAATTAGTTAAAACAATAGGAAAGGTATTAGATTTAAACTTTTCTAGAATTCAATTTACTCCTGATTTAATGCCTGCAGATGTTGTAGGAACTAATATTGTAGTAAAGGAAAATGATAATACAGTATTTAAATTTGAAAAAGGACCTGTATTTACAAATCTTTTACTAGCAGATGAAATTAATAGAGCTACTCCAAAAACGCAATCTGCACTTTTAGAAGCAATGGGAGAGAAAACAGTAACTGTAGGTAAAACAACATATGAAATGCCAAAGCCATTTATGGTACTTGCAACTCAAAACCCTATAGAACAAGAAGGAACATATCCATTACCAGAAGCACAACTTGATAGATTTCTATTTAAGCTTAATGTAGAATTTCCTACTTTAGATGAATTAAAAGAAATCATGGATTTAACATTAACTAATAAAAGTCTTGAGCTTACTAATGTTTTAGAAGGAAATGAAATAGTAGAACTTAGAAATATTATTAAGGAAATTAAAATTGCAGAACCAGTAAAAGAATATGCCTTAAAGTTAATACTTGCAACACATCCAGAACTAGAAAATGGAGCAGATATTGCTAAAAGGTATGTAGAAGCAGGAGCAGGACCAAGAGCTGCACAAGGTATCATTGCTGGAGCAAAGGTAAGGGCAGTTATGGAAGGAAGATTAAATGTATCTTTTGAAGATATAAAAGAACTTGCATACCCAGTATTAAGACACAGAATTATATTAAACTTTGATGCTATAACTGAAGGATTAAATGAAGAAGCTATAATTTCTAAAATTTTAGAAGACTTAAAGGTAGTGTAAAAAAATGAGTGAAAAGATGTTTAATGAGGACTTCTTTAAAAAGCTAAATAAAATTAATATGTATATAAATTTTAAGCTTACTGGAGGTACTCAAGGGGGAAGAAAATCAAAGGCAAAAGGTGTATCAGTAGAGTTTTCAGATTATAGAGAATATGCACCTGGTGATGATTTTAGAAGAATAGATTGGAATGCCTATGGGAGATTTAATAAATTCTTTATAAAAGTATTTATGGAAGAAAGAGAAGGTGTATTTAACTTTTTTATTGATAAAAGCAAATCTATGGATTATGGAAAAGATAATAAAAAAGATACAGCTTTAAAAATAGTAGCAGCTTTAAGTTATATTGCTTTAAATAATTTAGATAGAGTAAATATAAGTACAATGAATAATGGAGTAATAGAAAATTTAAAGACTGGTACTGGTAATAGGGGCTTTCAAAAAATATTAAGAGATTTAGAAAATATAACTTTTGATGGAACAACTGATTTAAGTGAAAGTATAAAGAAAAGACCTTTAAATTTAAGAGGAATATCTATTGTAGTATCAGATTTTTTAAATAATTCAGGAATAGAAAGTTTAGAGGCTGGGTTAAAATATTTAGCTTATAAAAAGCAAGAAATAATTTTAGTACAAGTATTATGTGAAGAGGAAATAAATCCAGAGTTTAATAATGAAATAACTTTAATTGATAGTGAAACTGGAGAAAATATAAAACTTAGTGTTACACCATCATTAATAAAAGATTATAAAGAAACATTTAAAAAATATAATGACAGTATTGAAGCTTTAGCAAGAAAGTATGGTGGAAAGCTTATAACTGTTAATTCATCTATGAACATAGAAGAAATAATATTAAATGAATTTAGTAAACGAAAAGTATTGTATTAGGGGGAAAGAATATGGGCTTTACTAATTTATGGCCGTTATTTTTATTATTAACTATTCCTCCAGTAATAATGCTTTACATATTAAAGCGTAAATATAAAGAAGAAGTTATATCTTCATCTTTATTATGGAAGGAAGTATATAAAAATACTAGAGCCAATACACCGTGGGAAAAGTTTAAAAAGAATATAATGCTGTTACTACAAATTATAATTATTTTAAGTGTTATTTTAGCTCTTATGAGTCCCTTTATTAGTATAGGAGGCAAGAGCTATAAAAATGTAATAATGGTAATAGATAATACAGCTAGTATGAATACAATATATGATGATAGTAATAGTAGATTAGAACAAGGAAAAACACTTGCTAAAGAGTATTTAAATAGTACTAAGGAAGGTACAAACACTTATATTATTTCTTATGATGGTACTTCAAATTTACTATTAAACGGAAATTTTAACAAATCTAATGCAACCTCTATTATAGACAACATAAGTAAAAGTTACGGTAGTGGTGATATAAGTGATGTAGTATCCTTTGTTAAAGCTATAGGAGATGGAATTGGAGAAGAATATGAAGTATTAATTTTTACTGATAAACAAGTGGCTATTTCAGATATAAATGGGAGAATAGTTTATTTAGGTAATAGTGGATTAAATGCTACTGTAGATAATGTTTCTCATAAATTTGTAGATGATAAAGTTAAAGTTATAGCTAATGTAACTAATAATGGAGATAGCTTATATGAAGGAGATTTTTCTTTATATAATGGTGAAGAATTAGCTAAAGTTGAGTCAGTAAATTTGCAAGTTGGAGAGAGTAAGACTTTATCTTTTGAGTTAGATTCTTTAAATTCTGATTATTTAAAAGGTGAATTATCAAGAAAAGATATATTAATGGAAGATAATACTTACTATCATGTTGTTAACGAAAATAAGGTAAAGAAAATATTATTAGTTACAGATGAAAATATATTTTTAGAAAAGGCTTTTGGAAGTATTGAAAATACAGAAGTTTATAAAACTAATGATGCATCTAATATAACAGAAAATGATGATTATGATCTTTATGTATTTGATAATAAAATGCCAGAAGTTATGCCAAGAAAGGGTAATATATTATTTATAAATCCTAATTCAAATGAATTTTTTAATGTATTAGAAGGGGGAGAAATAGGTCAGGCTACAGCTGTTAAAGGATCAGTTTCTAGTTATTTAGAAGATACACAATTTACATTATCAAAATATAACATAATAGAAACTCCGTACTATGGTACTAATATACTTACTATAGGTGATAATTCTATTGGATTTAAGGGTGAAATAAATGATAGAAAAATAGCAGCATTATCTTTTGATTTACATTCAACTGATTTTGCTCTTAAAAAGGAATTCCCAATTCTTATATATGAGCTTGGAGAAGAATTAATTTCTACTGGAATGGTATATAGCAATAATTTTAAAGCAGGAGAAAAAATAGTAGTTAAATCTTCAGACTTTGAAAGTGAAATAAATGTAACATATCCTAATGGAGATATTAAAGAATTAAAATCAGGTGAAGAAGTAAAGGGAGAATTAGCTTTAGGTATATATAAAATAAATCAAAATGATAATAATGAAAGTTTTTCGGTAAACTTTCCAACTTCAAGTGAAAGTGATACTTCAGTAGAAGCAATTGGAGAAAATAGTAATATAGTTTATGGTAAAAGCAATTTAAAAAGTGGATTTAATTTAACACCGATATTTATATTATTAGCTATGTTAGTAGTTGCTTTTGAATGGATATTATACAAGAAAGGTAATTAGGAGGAGATAATAAATGAAATTAGATATAGGAAATTTATACTTTTTAATATTAATTCCAATACTTATCTTCTTTATTTACTATAGTGTGAAAAAGTTTAGAAGTAGCAGTAAAAATGATACTTTAATATTAATAAGTAGAATAGTAATTTTCACCTTATTATTGCTATCATTTGCAAATATAACAATAAGTATTAAGGGGAAAAATATTTCAACAGTATTTTTATTAGATGTATCAGAAAGTATTAGTTCTTTTAAAGATAGTGGGGAAAGTTTTATAAATAGTGCATTAGAGATAATGCCTAAAGGAAATAAAGCTGGAGTAATATTATTTGGTGATAATGCAAAAGTAGATAAAATTATAGATAACAAAGCTTCCTATAAGAGCTTAAATTCAAGTCCAGTTTCTACGGCAACCAATATTCAAAGTGCAGTGGAAACAGCAATAACATTATTTGAGGATGGTACATCTAAAAGGATAGTTCTTATAACTGATGGAGAAGAAAATAAAGGTGATATATTAAAATCAATTCCATTAATTAATGCGGAAAACATAGATTTAAAAGTATATAAGGTTAGTGGAGAAAGTGGTAATGAAATTTATGTGGACAATGTAACTATTCCAGATAATATTGCCATTGGAGAAGAATTTTCTGTACAAATAGATTTACAATCTAATTATTCTACTTCAGCAAAACTTACTCTTTTTAGTGGAAGAGAAAAGGTTGGAGAACAATTAGTTGAAGTAAAGAAAGGTAGCAATTCATTTGTATTTAGAGATGTTCAAAATAGCGGAGGTTTTAAAAGTTATAGAGTTACAGTAGAATCAGAAGATGATACTAATAAGGTAAATAACGAATATAGTGCTTATACTAATGTAGTTGATAAACCTAATATTTTAATAATAAATGGAGTAAAAGGTGATGCAACAGCTCTAGAAGAAATATTAAAAAATGGTGGAGCTAATATAAAAACTATTTCTCCAAATTCATCACCAAGTACATTAAATGAACTTTTAGAATATAAAGCAATAGTTTTAAATAATGTTTATAAAGATGATTTAACTAATGGATTTATGGACAATATAGAAAGTTATGTTAAAGACTATGGTGGTGGAGTTGTAACCTTTGGGGGAGAAGATTCTTATGCTCTTGGAGGATATAAAGATACAGCATTAGAAACTATACTTCCTGTAAATATGGATAAGAAGGGCAAAAATGAAGTACCTTCTATAAGTATTAATTTAATTATAGACAAGTCCGGAAGTATGAGTACAGAAGGTGGAGGGGTTAGTAAATTAACTCTTGCAAAGGAAGCTGCAATGAAGGCTATAGATAATTTAAGAGAAATAGATTATATATCTGTAATAGCTTTTGATGATACTTTTGATGTTGTAGTTCCAACCCAAAAGGTTACTGATAAGGATTATATAAAGGAACTTATATCAGGAATACAAATAAGAGGTGGAACATCAATATATCCAGCACTGGAAAAAGGATATAATCTTCAATTAGAAAGTGATGCAAAAATAAAGCATACTATTTTACTAACTGATGGACAAGATTCAATTCCTTATTCAACATATGAAGAACTTTTAAGTAAATTTAATAATGAAAATATAACATTATCAACAGTTGCAGTAGGAAATGATTCTAATTCAAATCTTTTAAGTGACTTAGCAACAGCTGGAAATGGTAGAAGCTATTATACTGATATTTATACAGATATTCCAAGAATATTTGCTCAAGAAGTTTTAATGTCTGTAGGAACTTATATAATAAATGAAGAATTTACTCCAAGTATAGTAAGTAATCATGAAGTATTAGCAGGTGTACAAACTTCAGAAGGAATTCCATCATTGCTTGGATATATAGGTACATCTTTAAAGGATGATGCAATTGAAATATTAAGTTCTAATAGAGATGAGCCAATACTTGCAGTAAGACAATATGGAATAGGGAAAACTGTAAGCTTTACAAGTGATATTGATGGAAGCTTTAGTAAAAATTATTTAACTTGGGAATATGGACCTCAATTAATTAAAAATATAGTTTATTATGCAATACCATCTTATGGTGAAGAGGGACATTTATCTATAACTCAAGATGGCAATGAAGCTAAGGTTGAGTACTATAATGATAATGTTGATTCTAACACTAAAGTAACAGGTGTTTATAATGGAGAGGATGGTACACAAGGAGAGTTTACATTAACTCAAAGTGAACCAGGGAAATTTGAAGCTAATGTTCCACTAAGTGAGCTAGGATTTTATAATTTTAACATTAGACAACAAGATGGAGAAAATATAACTAGTACTTATAAAGGAGCCTTTGCACTTAAATATTCTGATGAATATAAGTTTAATACTAATTCAGTTAAGTTAGATTCTCTTGTAAGTGAAACTGATGGGAATTTTATAAATAAGCCTGAAGAAGTTTTTGAAGGAAAACTTGAAAAGGAATATAAGAAGATTAATTTAACTAATTTACTTCTTATATTAGCATTAATATTATTCTTATTTGATATAGCTTATAGAAGATTGAATTTAGATTTTTCTAAGTATATTAAGATTGGTATTAGAAATAAGAAAAAGAAAACTAATGAAAAGAATTTTGTGAAGAAAGAATTAGCAGTAGAAAAAGAAGTTGATAATGCAAGAACTACTGAGAAATCAAGTGATTCTTTAAAAGATGAAGTTAAGAAAAAAGAGAAAAAGAGTAAGCTTAAAAAAGAGAAGAGGGTAGAGAAATCAAGATCTCAAACTCTTGACACTAATGCATTGCTTAAAAAGAAAAAGGATAGAAATGGGGTATAATTAATACCACAGAGATAAGAAAAAATTCATTTCCTCTGGGAAAAAACTGCTGCAAAGTATATGATTTTGCTGCAGTTTTTTTATTGAGTTATTTATTTTCTAGATAAAATCTTAAAAGGAAGTAAAAGTTTTTTGTAAATATTGAATAATTATTATATTTGTTATATATTATATATAACAAATATAATAAAGGAGGGGAAATATGTTCTTAGTATTAGAATTTGATAGTGAAGTTCCGATTTATTTGCAGATAAGAAATAAGATAGTTGAAGGAATAGCTAATGGAGAATTGATAGATGGTCAAAAGCTTCCATCAGTAAGGGAAATGGCTTCTGGAACAGAGGTAAATCTTCATACAGTAAATAAGGCTTATAACTTATTAAAGGATGAAGGATTTGTTACAGTAGATAGGCGTAAAGGCGTATTGATAAAAGTAAAAGAAGCTAAAGATGATGAGATATTCATGGGAAAATATAAGGAAAAAATAAGAGAGATAATTTTAGAAGGTAAGGCAAAAGCTCTTAATAAAGAAGAAATACTAGATTTAGTAAAGAGTGTATTAGATATATTATAAGGGGGAAATGGTAATGGAGAGGATTTTAATGCTAATAGTATTAACATTAGTTATAATAGTGCAATTTTATACAATAAGTATATTGCCTATTAAAGGAAATAAACAATTACTTTTAGGATGTGTTGTTACTGAAGAAATAAGAAATAATATTGAAACAAAAGAATTAATTAAAAGATTTAAGATAATTAATATAATTATTATGATAGTTTCAGAAGTCATTCTAATTTTAGGGTGTTTAAGGAATAGTGAATTAATAATGACTATAGCAATATTTTTTGCAATAATTGTTTCTAGTATATCTTATGGAGTTCATAATACTAAAATGAGAAAGATAAAAAGTATAATGGGCGGATTAAAAAGTAAAAAGCAAGTAACTGTTTTTGAAATAGAAAAAATAAAGTTTAATAAAAGAAATATTATTATAGATATAGTTTTAGCATTAGTATTTATACTGGGAAATATATATTTTACTGTATCAAAATATGATTTATTACCTAATAAAATTGCTACTAATTTTGATATTATGGGAAATGCAACCTATTATTCAGAAAAGAATATAGGAACTTTTTTATCATTAATTATTTCAATTGTTTTTATATCAGTAATATTTATATTTGCTGAATATATAATAAGAAGTACTAAATTAAGAATTGACCCTAGAAATGTTGAAAGGTCTAGGGAAGGAAATATTAAATATAGAAATCTTCTATCCAATACTATGATTTGGGCAGAAATAGTTAGTTTATTATTATTAACAATAGGAAATTTGGTTTTATTACAAGTTATAGATATGAATATTATTATAGTAAGCATTAATTTAATATGTATGATTTTACTAATTGGAGTTTTAGTAATATTTATTATAAAAGCTAATAAAATTAGATTTAATTATAAAATAGAAAAAGATACTGTTGTGCAAAAAGATGATGACGATAAATGGATATTTGGATTAATTTATTATAATAAGGAAGATCCTAGAGTAAATGTTGAAAAGAGATTTGGCATAGGGTATACAGTTAATGCAGGTACGCCAATAGGTATGGCAATATATATTGGAACAGTAATATTATTAATTGCAGTATTAGCATTATCTTCAGTGGCTAAATAGTTAAGACTTTGTAAGTGAGGTACAAATGAGAAAAGTAGTATTATATATTGCAAAAAATTTAGATGCATATATAGCAGATTCTATTAATTAGTACTAGAAATTATAATGGAATATTAGATTTACAGTATAGATGTAGAAAATCTAGTCATTAAAAATTTTAATAGAAAAACTGTTGCAAAGTTAAGAAATGCAACAGTTTTTCTGTTTTATTACTAAATTTTTTCATAAACATACTTATTAGCTAACTTTTTTGTGAGCAGCTTTAGCAGCTTCTTCTCTATGCTTTCTAGAATACCAATCTTCACAAATATTATCAAATTCTTCTTCACTTAAATCAGGTTTAGAAAGCATTGAAGTATAAGGTGCATATTTTTTAGTAGTATCATAATATTTATCAACTAAGATATGATCCTTTTTATATTCAAATTTATAGTCCTCATGTTTATCATAATTATAGATTGTCATAAAATCACTCTCTTTCATTAATTAAAATTTTAATACAATAAATTAATTTAATTATTATAAGGACTTACTGCTTTTAACTAGTATGAGTAGTGAGCTCTTTTTATTTCTTGTACATCTCTTATCTCTTTGTACAAGTACATTATAAAACTATAATCAGATAAGGTCAAAAAAGTATAAGTGATAATAAAGCCATGAGAGTGAGAAAATGGAAGTGATATTTTATCATTAATTAAATTTGAAAAAATTTTACAACATTTAAGAAAAAATAGGAGTATTCAATAAAATTTATATAGAAAAACATTTGTAAGTATTTATTTGAAAATATAATTATATTTTTTATAAAATTCAATAGTTAAAAATAAGTAGAATAGAGTGATAAAAAATCATAGGATAATATAAAGTGATTATGGAGGAAAATTGAATGAATAAAAAAAGAAAGAAGAAATGTAAAAATAACTGTAATTGCAATCCTTTAGAAGATTTTGAACTTCCTCCATGTGCTAAATTCTTAGGAAGCCATAATCCATTAATAAAAGATGGTGAAATTATATATCTGAATCTTAATAGATTATATTTCTTTTTAAGCTATAACTATTCAAGATTTAATAACCCAAATTATAACCCTATAAATCCAGCAACCTTTAATGTAAGTACAAATGCAAATTTACAAATAGATTTATACTGTTTTATTATAGGATTATATATTAATGAAGTAGAAAAAGGAAATATAAAGTTTGACAGTAGTGTAAAGATTCATGATGATGAAAATGCAGATGAGTTTATAAAAAAAGTTATGGGTAACAATTATAATTTAGATAGCTCCTTTGTTCCATCTTTAACGTATTTAATTTCAAATTCTAATGCAGTAGTTCCATTTTTTACAGGCATTATAGATATAAGTATTACTAATTTTTATATTATTCTTATGCTTAGTAGATTTAATACTGATTATGGATTATTATTTTCTGATAATTCTTATGTTACAAATGATTTTATTAATAGAACTCTTGCAAATATTTATGTTGAATTTAATAAATGTAGAAAATAAATATATAAATTAATTATTATTTAGGCATCTATAGCAATGTAGATGTCTTTTTTATATAGAAAACTTGATACTAAGATTAATAAATATTAAAATGAAATCTGAAACATATTTAGGATTAATAACGCAAGATGTGAGGTAGAAAATGAAAATAAGAGTACCAGAATATTTTAAAGATTTTAAATGTATAGCATCAGAGTGTGAAGATACATGTTGTGCAGGTTGGGGAATAGTAATTGATGATGAAAGTTACCATAAGTACCAAAAGGTAGAGGGAGCATTTGGAGATAGATTAAAAAGTGAAATAGTACATGATGCTGGAGAAAATATATTTGTATTAAAGGGAAATGATTGTCCATTTCTAAATGAGAGTAAGTTATGCGATATATATAATGAGCTTGGAGAAGAGGGGTTATGCTACACATGTAGACAATATCCAAGATATTTAGAGGAATTTGGAAGCTTGCGAGAAATGGGAATTTCTTTATCATGTCCAGAAGCAGCTAGAATAATATTAAGAGATTCTAAAAAAGCAACTTTTGAATTAAGTGAAAATAATGAGGAAGTTAGTACATATAATGATATTAATGCAAGACTTTATATTGAGCTTATGCAATGTAGGAAGATAGTTTTTGACATTCTTCAAGATAGAAGTATTAAATTAAATTATAGAGCAGCAATAATTCTTTCTTTTGCTAAAGAAATTCAAGATAAAATAGATGAAAATGAAATGGCTGATATTAAAGATATTAGAGAAAAGTATAGTAATGAAAGTTTTATAAAAGAGCTTTTAAGTAATTTAAATCAATATAAGAATAACAAAGATGATAAGTATAATAATATGCATGAGTACTTTAATGTATTTAAAAATTTAAAGCATATAAATCCAAATGATCCTTTAGGGTTAGATGATGCAATAAGATATTTTTGGCAAAGTGAAGATGATAAGGAAATATATTTATCTAAGAATGAATCTTTTAATAAATATTACGAAAAATCAATGTACAAGTTTGAACATATCTTAGTTTACTTTATATTTAGATATTTTATGAAAGCAGTTTTTGATTATGATATATCTGCAAAGGTAAAAACTGCAATAGTAAGCTATTTAATGATTAAAGAGTTAGCTATAGTAAGATTTACTGAAGAGGGAGATTTTACAGAAGAAGATATGGTTGATATAGCTCATATGTATTCAAAGGATATAGAGCATTTAGAAGAAAATATTGAAAGTTTAGCAGAAATATTTGAAACTAATGAAGTTTTTTCTGTAGAAAAAATGATAATAACTTTAATGAATTAAAAAATATAATTAATTAATCATATATTGATGTAAAAAACTGGGTGCTCCTCCGGGGAACACCCATTTTTTTACATTGAATAAATTATTTTAATAGTTCAATTGCAATGATTATAAAAATTGAAAGAAATATTTCAAAAAATTAATAGTTTATTATTAAAATTTAAAAATAGAAATGTTCTTATAAATAAATTTGTAATTTTATAAGGAAAAAGGTTGATAAATTAATAATCATATAGTAAAATTATACTAAATTATCTAAGGTTTTGTAGATATGTAACGTAGGGGGGATAAAATGGAACAGAGAAAAGAAAACAATGTAATTGATTTACAGGAAAAGAAAAAAGTATCTTTGATCGAAAAAATAGGTAAGAAAATACCAGATCCAGTAATTATATTTGCTATGTTTTATGTTGTTGTTTTAGCTACAACTTTCTTCCTTGGAGGAAAAACATTCGATGTTATGAATGGGGATGGATCTTATACAACACATACTATTTTAAATATGTTTGATGCAGAAAATGTTCAATGGATATTTTCAAATGCATTACTTAACAACTGGTTAGCATATGGTGGAGGAGTACTAGGTACAATTCTTGTTGTTATGCTAGGAGTTGGTCTTGCAGAAGAATCAGGACTTTTATCTACATTAATTAAAAAAGTAGGATTAAAAGTTTCAGATAAAATGCTTCCAATAGTTTTAGTATTTTTAGGAATAATGAGTAGTATAGCTACTGATGCAGGTTATGTAATTTTAATACCTCTAGCAGGTCTTTTATATGCAGGGTTAAAGAAAAACCCACTTATTGGTATGGCTGCAGCTTTTGCAGGGGTTTCAGCAGGATTTAGTGCTAACTTAATACCAGCTACACCAATCGATATAATAATTGGTAACAATGCAAAGATATTTGCAGAAGGACAAGGAATTCCATTCACAAATGCTGCTGGACAAGCTTTAAATCCAGCTACTATGCATTATTACTTCGTAGTTGCTTCTACTTTTATGTTAGCAGCTATAGGTGCTTTTGTAACTATAAAGATAATCAAGCCAAGACTTGAAAAAGAAAGTTATGTAATTCCACAAGATATGAACTTAGATGATTTCACAGTTAAGCCTGTTGAAAATAAAGCTCTTAAGTTTGCAGGTTTAGGATTCTTAATTGCAGCTGCTTGTGTAGTAGGATTATATTTTGGACCATTAAAGACATTTATAGATCCAGAAACAGGTTCAAAAGTAACTCCATTTATGGATAATATTATATTAATAATAACATTCTTATTCTTTATGCCTGGTGTATTCTATGGTATAAAAGTTGGAAAGTTCAAAAATGCTAATGATGTAGTAAAAGGTATGTCTAAGCAAATGGGTTCTATGGGATCAGTACTTGTTTTAACATTCTTCTCATACAACTTCCTTGCATTATTAACTAAGAGTGGACTTGGAACTTATATTACTTACTTAGGTGGTAACTTATTAAAAGCTATGAATTTATCAGAATTCCCAATACTTTTAATAATAGGATTTATATTAATAACAGCTTTAATTAACTTATTTGTTGGTGGATTAACTTCAAAATGGATGTTACTTGGTCCAATATTCTTACCAATGTTATATCAAGTAAATTCAAATATGACACCAGAAGTTGTTGCTGCAGCTTACAGAGTTGCTGACTCATCAACTAACATAATAACTCCATTAATGTCTTATGCAGGTATTATCTTAGTATTTATGAGAAAGTACAAACCAGAATATACAATTGGTGATATGATAAGATTAATGATGCCTTATTCAATAAGCTTCTTAATTGGATGGACAGCTCTTTTATTAGGATTCTTCGCATTCGGAATACCATTTGGATTCTAATAAATAGAATATATAGAAATTCCTTAATAGTATTAAATTCTATTAGGGAATTTTTTTATTGTAAATAAAAAGTACTTAATATAATAAGACTTTGTGTTAATAAACTATTGAAATTTGATTTATAATAAACTTTGCATAGTTATTTTTTTATGTGCTAATATGTATGACATAAAAAAGATTTTTAAAGGAGTTTTAAAATGAATCAAGGTCAAGAAATGTTTTTCAACTTTATAATGCAAAATGTAGAAGAAAAAAATCAAGAAAAGGCTAAAGAATTATTAGCTGAAAGTTTTGGAAAACAAGCTGATGGAACATTTAATCAAGAATATATGATGTCTTTCATTCCAAGAATGTTAGAATTGATAAGGCCTGAAAGCGTTGAACAAGTAAAAAATATTATGATGAATCATAAGGCATAAATTGCATAAAAATAATGAAAATACCGTACTATCTACATTTGAATAGTACGGTATTTTTAATTAAGCATTTTTTAACCTTTTTAATACATTAGATTTCTCAAGTACAGCGGCTAAAACAACTGCTAATACTATTCCAACTATAGATTGAATAATATTAGATGGAACAGAAGCTAGTGCACCAGCAAATCCGTACATTACAGTTTCAACTAAACAGTAACCAATGACTTGAAAAATACATCCTATAATAGATCCTATAATCCAAGCAAATTTAGTTTTACCAATTAGATTTTCGGCCATTGTAACAATAATTAATACCATAATAGCCTTAATTAAAAATGTAGGAATAATATATTGCATATATCCACTTAACAAATCACATAATGCAGCTCCTAAGCCAGCAGCTAAAGCGCCTTTTTTCTTTCCTAAAATTAAAGCAGATATAATAACCATAGAATCCCCTATATGTGTATATCCGTTTAATGAAGGGATTTTAATTAAAAAAGTTGCTACAAAAACTAATGCAGCCATAATTGCAATTTTAGTTATATCTCTAGTACTAATATGTTTTTTCATTATAATATCCTCCAATAATATTTCCATATTAATAAAATACACTAACTATATAAAAAGTGCTAGTGTATGGGTACAAACGAAAAATACAATATTAAAAAGCATTGCGATAAAATAAAAGGGTAATGTATAATAGAGAAAGTTAATCTAAGGAATAAAGGAGGAATAAAACATGAGCGAAAATAATAACCCAAGACTAGGACTTATAGAGCTATATAAAAATAAAATAAGATTTTTAGGATTTACTCAAAAAGATTTAGATGAAAAGTATAATAGCAGTTTTTTATCACAAGAAGAATATGATATATTAACTACTTTTTATAATGAATATATAACAAGTAATAAATAATAAATAATAAATAATAAAAAGACATTTGCATATCTGTGAATGTCTTTTTTTATGATGAATTATTATTAAATATAGTATTAAATAAGATGAAATAGAGGATAGTTTAGTGTAAAATGGAAATACATGCTTTACAAAGGAAGGGATGGTAATGTGGATAGGGAGTTAAAATGAATTAATTATGTTAATAATATAAAAATGAAAAAAAGAAGATTGAAAATATTTTATTAACACAAAATATAGTTAAGGGTGGAATTTAAATCTTTAATATGCTAAAATAAGGAATTTGGAAATAAAATTATATTTATAAGAGGAGGGAAAATAAGTGAAATTAATATTAAGATACTTAAAAAACTATAAAGGTCTAATTTTATTAAATTTATTAGGAGTATTTGGTTTTGCATTAGTAGAACTTGGTATACCAACAATAATGGCAGATGTAATAGATAAGGGAATAGCTTATAACGATATAGGGTACATAAAGAGAATGGGACTAGTAATTGTAGCAATTTCAATATTAGGTGTTATAGGAACTATACTTTTAGGATATACATCAGCAAATATTTCAACAAAAGTTATAAGAGATATAAGAAATGATATATTCAAGAAGGCGCAGGAATTTTCACATAGTGAATATGATAAGTTTGGTATATCTTCAATGATAACTAGAACTACAAATGATGCATTTCAAGTAATGCAATTTACAAATACAATATTAAGAATGGCAATGATATGTCCAGTAATGTTTTTTATAAGCTTAATTATGATATTAAAAACAAGCGTTAGATTATCAACAATATTAGTAGTTACATTACCTCTTATTGTATTAGGGGTATTTTTAATTGCAAAAAAGTCTCATCCATGGTCACAAACTCAACAAAAAAACTTAGATAGATTAAATAGAATATCAAGAGAAAATTTAACGGGAATAAGAGTTATAAGAGCTTTTGGAAATGATGAATATGAAGGTAAAAGATTTAATAAAGCTAATAATCAATATGCAAGTATTTCAAAAAAATTATTTAAATTAATGTCAATTGCACAACCAACATTTTTCTTGCTACTTAACTTAGCAATAATAGCATTATTTTGGATAGCAAGTAGGATGATTAATGTAGGAACACTACAAATTGGACAATTAGTAGCATTTATAGAATATTTATTCCATGCAATGTTTTCATTAATGCTGTTTTCTAATGTATTTGTTATGTATCCAAAAGCACAAGTTTCAGCAGAAAGAATTGAAGAAATATTATCTTCAGAACCATTAATTAAGGATCCGGAAAAGGGAGTTACAGAAACTAATAATGAAGGTACCTTAGAATTTAATGATGTTACATTCACTTATCCAGATGGTGAAGAACCTGTAATAAAAAATGTTTCATTTAAAGCTAAAAAGGGAGAAACTATAGCATTTATAGGAAGTACTGGTAGTGGTAAATCTACACTTATAAATCTTATACCAAGATTTTATGATGTTACTGGCGGTTCCATAAAAATAGATGGAGTAGATATAAGAGATTTTAACATTAAAGCATTACGTAAAAAAATAGGATTTATAAGACAAAAGACTTTATTATTTACAGGAAGTATTAAAAGTAATATTAAATTCGGTAAGCATGAAGCAAGTCATGAGGAAGTAGTACATAGTGCAAAAGTTTCACAAGCTTATGATTTTATAAGTAAGAAAGAAAAAGAATTTGATGAACCAATAGGTGAAGGTGGATCAAATGTTTCTGGAGGACAAAAACAAAGGTTGTCTATAGCTAGAGCTTTAGTTAGAAAACCGGAAATTTATATTTTTGATGATAGTTTCTCAGCATTAGACTTTAAGACAGATGCTATATTAAGAGCAGAGCTTAAAAAAGAAACAACCCATGCAATAGTTTTAATTGTAGCTCAAAGAATAGGTTCAATTATGGATGCAGATAAAATAATAGTTTTAGATGAAGGAAAAGTAGTTGGAATTGGAAAACATAAAGAATTATTAAAAAATTGCTCAGTATATAAAGAAATAGCATTATCACAACTTACAGAGGAGGAATTAGCATAATGGGAAAAATAAAAGATTCAATTAAAAAAATTACTCCTTTTGTTAAACCATATAAGATAGGTTTTTTAACTGCTATTTTACTTATAATAGTAGCTGCAGTATTTACAGCACTTGCACCTAGAACTGAAGGATTAGTTATAACTCAGCTTACTAATGATTCTTTTGATTTAATAAGAGGTGTAGAAGGAGCTAGTGTAAACTTTAAATATATTACAAGAGTTCTAATATTATTGCTTTTTGTATATTTAGGAAATGTACTAGCAACCTATGGAGCAAGTTTCTTATTAACAAATGCTATTCAAAATAGTATGAGAGATTTAAGGGGAGCCGTTCAAGATAAAATAAGAAGATTACCAGTAAGCTATTTTGATAAAAATAGCTATGGGGATGTATTAAGTAGAATTACAAATGATATAGATACTATTTCAAATGCACTTCAACAAAGTTTAAGCCAAGTTGTAAATTCAATATTATCAGTAGTTTTAGCACTTGTTATGATGTTTTCTATAAATGTAAAAATGGCATTAGTAGCAACACTTATAATTCCACTTAGTTTTATAGTTTCAAGAGTAGTAGTAAGTAAATCTCAAGGATATTTTAAAACTCAACAAGACGCTTTAGGTAAATTAAATGGTACAGTTCAAGAAATGTACACAGGATTTAATGAAATAAAGCTATATGGTAAGGAAGAAGATGCAATTAAAGAATTTGTTGCTATAAATGGTGAACTTCAAGTTGCAGGATTTAAAGCACAATTTATATCAAGTACTATGGGGCCTTTAGTTTCTTTAGTTTGCTACTTAGGAATAGCTGCAATAGGAATACTAGGAGCTATTATATCAATTGCAGGAGGAATTACAGTTGGTAATCTTCAAGCATTTATAAGATATATATGGCAAATAAATCAGCCTCTATCTCAAGTAACTCAATTATCATCAGCTATTCAATCAGCTTTTGCAGCAGTTGATAGGGTATTTGAGTTCTTAAATGAAGAAGAACAATTAGAAGATAAGAAAACTTCTATAAAATTAGATAATCCAAGAGGAAATGTTTCTTTTGAACATGTGAAATTTGGATATAGTGATGATAAGATTTTGATACATGATTTAAATGCAGAAGTTAAGGCTGGACAAATGGTAGCAATAGTTGGACCTACTGGAGCAGGAAAAACTACATTAATTAATTTACTTATGCGATTTTATGAACTTAAAGGCGGAGCAATTAAAATTGATGGAGTAGATACTAGAGATATGAAGCGTGAAGATTTAAGAAGCATGTTTGGTATGGTACTTCAAGATACATGGCTATTTAATGGAACTATAGAAGATAATATAAAGTATGGTAGATTTGATGCTACTAAAGATGATGTGATATTAGCAGCTAAAATAGCAAATGTACATCACTTTATAAAAACATTACCTGATGGATATAATATGTTGTTAAATGAAGAGGCTTCTAATATATCACAAGGTGAAAAGCAATTATTAACTATAGCAAGAGCAATAATTTCTGATCCAAAGATTCTTATATTAGACGAAGCTACAAGTTCAGTAGATACAAGAGTAGAGCTTATGCTTCAAAAAGCTATGCAAAATATAATGAAGGGAAGAACAAGTTTTGTTATAGCTCATAGATTGTCTACTATAAGAAGTGCAGATTTAATATTAGTAATTAAGGATGGAAATATAATTGAGCAAGGAAATCATGAAGAGCTTATGGCTAAAGGTGGTTTCTATGAAGAATTATATAATAGTCAATTTGCAGAAAATTAAAGATTAATTTTAAAATGAAAAACTACGGCGAAAAAAATGCCGTAGTTTTTTTAGATATAATATAAATTAAATCCAGTTTATACTAGCCTTTTTTCTAGGTACAGTTCTTTGGTACTTAACATTTGGATAACCAATAACTAAGCAAGAAACTATTTGATTACCATCGTTAATTCCAAGTAAATCTAAAATATCCTTATTATCTTTAGAAGCTATTTGTATAAATCCACTAAAGAAAGTACCAAGACCTAAAGCATCTGTCATAAGTTCCATGTTAGAAGAAGCTAATCCACCATTAAATGCATTTGGTGAAGTAACAAATATTACTGCAGGTGCATTAAAGAACATTCTATCATTTTTTATAGGATCTTCTTTAAAAGCATCATAATAATTAACCCATGCAGTTGCATATCTCTTTAGATATTCAGTTTCAGGAGTTAAGTTAGCTAAGATATAATCCCCTTTTTGCTTTAAGCTTTCATAAACTAATTCCCTAAGTAATGGTA
>NZ_CAKVJA010000043.1 GCF_934754925.1 uncultured Clostridium sp.
AATTATTATATAGCATCTTTTTTTTTCTGTAAATAACTTTTATGTAATTTTTTATAATTTTTTTTATTTTTTATAAAAATAAAAAATAACTAGTCTGCTTTTATTTTTCAACTAGTTATTGTTATTGTTCTATATTTCTAAAGACTTATAAATTGCTTTAGCTACTCCATCATTATTGTTACTATCAGTAACATATTTCGCTATTTCCTTAATCTCAGGAATTGCATTTTCCATAGCATAAGAATTTTCAAATTCAGTAAACATTGAATAATCATTAAAGCTGTCGCCAAGAACTATTACTTCACTCTTATCTATTCCCATTTTTTTAATTGTCTTAGCTAATATTAATCCTTTTTGGGCCTCAATATCACTTATTTCAATATCATTAGAGAAAGTTGATGCTACTGCTAAATCACTTGTGCTTTTCTTTAATTTTTCTTTTAAATTTGCTATTAATTTCTCATCATTATCAAAAGTAACTATTTTTAATACCTCTACATTACTTTCTAAAATTTCATAAACATCATCTATATATTTCATTCCTCTTTCAGTATGGAACTTTTCAACGAATTCTATTACTTCTTCTTCATTCATCTTAGGGTTAAACAATTTAAATCTATCAATAATAGCTTTTTTATCACTTTCTTTATTAGTTACATAAGATCCCTTATTAGTCATTAATTGAATACATAATCCAGCATCATTTAATATATCAAATACTATTTTTACGCTATCTTTATTCATATAAACACTTTCAATAACATTTCCATTTACGTCTCTGTACTCTGCTCCATTACTTAAAATACATTCGCATTTTAAATTACATTCTTCTAAATATGACTTAACAGCACCATAATCTCTTCCTGTTACAATTGTAAAGTGTCTTCCCATTTCTTGAGCTTTTCTTATAGCCTTTAAGTTTTCTTCAGATATCATATGATCATCATTTAGTAAAGTCCCATCCATATCACTTGCAATTAATTTTATCATATCTTATTCTCCTACTCCTTATCTTTAATGTTATTTTATACTATTTATTATACCAAACTTTATTATATAAAATATAAATAATAAAGTTAAATTTATAAGTGGTATAAAAAACGGACTACATATTATAAATAAAATGTAGTCCATTTCCCTAATTATTAAAGTTCTTCACCATTAGTTGCTATAACTTTTTTATACCAATAGAAACTCTTCTTTTTACTTCTATTTAAAGTACCATTTCCTTCATTATCTTTATCTACATAAATGAAACCATATCTTTTCTTCATTTCTCCTGTTGATGCAGATACTAAATCAATACATCCCCATGGAGTATATCCTATTAAATCAACTCCATCAGCAATTGCTTCTTTCATCGCTTTAACATGTTCACTTAAATATTCTATTCTATAATCATCATTAATAGTTCCATCTTCTTCTGGAGTATCTACAGCACCAAGTCCATTTTCAACTATGAATAATGGCTTTTGATATCTATCATATAACTGATTTGCTGTTATTCTTAATCCAAGTGGATCTATTTGCCATCCCCATTCAGATACCTTTAAATATGGATTTCTTACAGTTTTAAATACATTTCCTGCTGTTTTTCCATTAACTACTTCTGGATTAACACTTGCACATCTACTTGAATAATAGCTAAATCCAATGAAATCTACAGTATTATTCTTTAATATTTCTTCATCTTTCTCACCAAATACAATTTCAATTCCATTTTCTCTTAGGAATCTCTTTGCATAACCTGGATATTCTCCTCTTGATTGAACATCTATAAAGAATAAATTTTCTCTTTCTTTATCCATAGCTTTTTGTACATCTTCAGGATTACAACTATAAGCATAAGTTACTCCTGCTGCAAGCATACATCCAACCATAGAATCTGGAATTATTTCATGAGCCATTTTAGTAGCTAAAGCACTTGCTATAAGTTCATGATGAGCTGATTGATATTTAATTTGAAGCTCATTATCTCCCTCATCAAATCTAACTCCAGCTCCCATAAATGGAAGATGTAATATCATATTAATTTCATTAAATGTCATCCAATACTTAACTTTATTTTTGTATCTTGTAAATATAGCCTTACAATAGTTTAAATAAAAATCTACAAACTTACGATTTTTCCATCCACCAAACTTTTCAATAATTCCAATTGGAGTATCAAAGTGACATATTGTAACTACTGGTTCTATTCCATGTTTAATCATTTCATCAAACATTTCATCATAAAACTTCAATCCTTCCTCATTTGGAGTTTCTTCATCTCCATTTGGGAATATTCTTGACCATGCAATTGAAATTCTTAGACATTTAAATCCCATTTCAGCAAATAAAGCTATGTCTTCTCTAAATCTATGATAAAAATCTATAGATTCATGTGATGGATAATACTCTCCCTCAACAGGTTTTAATATATCAATTTTACCTTCCATAACTTTTCTTCTATTTTCACCAGCTGGACAAAGATCAACAGTTGTTAATCCCTTTCCACCTTCTTTATATCCACCTTCACATTGGTTTGCAGCTAAAGCCCCTCCCCATAAAAAGTTTTCTGGAAATTTATTAAAATTATTATTCATAACAATACCTCCACACTTAATTAATAATTAAAAATTAAGAGCTAAGAGTTTATATTAATAATTTCTCACACTTAAGCATCTCTTGGCTCTTATCTTTTTATATTTTTATCTACTATAAAATAGTGATTATATCCTCTCCTGCATTAACTGATTTAATTTCTTTTGGTACTATTTCTAAATAATCCATAGTATTTGTGATAATAACAGGTGTAACTAATTCATAACCTTCTTTTTTAATAGCATCCATATCAAATTCAACTAAAGTATCTCCAACCTTAACCTTATCTCCATCTTTAACATGTGCAGTAAAGTGTTTACCATCTAATTGAACTGTATCCATACCAATGTGAATTAAAATTTCTGCTCCATCTTCTGATTTTAATCCAATTGCATGTTTAGTTTTAAATATCATTTGAACTGTACCATTTATTGGTGAAACTACTTTTCCTTCTGTAGGATTTATAGCAATACCTTTTCCCATCATTTCTGATGCAAATGTTTCATCTTTGACTTCTGTTAAAGGAACTACTTCTCCCTTTAATGGACTTGAAATAGTTATCTTATTCATTAATGGTGCTTTATCTACTGCAACTTCTTCTAAATTTTCATCTTCTATAGCTTCTACTTTATCCTTATATAATATTAAACCAGCAACGAATGCTACTACTACACTTATTACAGCCCCTATACATGCATATACAAAATTCATCATAGATTCTCCACCAATATAACTTGGTAAAGTTAAAAATCCTGGTGATCCCCCTGAATAATTAGAAACTCTAAATAATCCTAGGAATAATCCACCTGCTGCCCCACCAATCATTGATGCATATAATGGAGTTTTAAATCTTAAATTAACACCATATAAAGCTGGCTCTGTAATACCACAAACTGCTGTAATACCTGCTGAAGATGCTAATTGTTTAATTTCTTTGTTTTTGCTCTTTATTGCTACTGCTAAAGCTGCTCCACCTTGAGATACATTTGAAGCTAACATACCCGGATATATTATAGTGTCATATCCCATAGTCATACGATTATTTATTCCAATTGGTATAAGTCCATAATGTGTACCTGTCATAACTAATAATGGAGTTAATCCACC
The DNA here is from genome assembly GCF_934754925.1 of uncultured Clostridium sp. Classification (GTDB taxonomy): domain Bacteria; phylum Bacillota; class Clostridia; order Clostridiales; family Clostridiaceae; genus Clostridium. Next base: position 3,691 of record NZ_CAKVJA010000043.1, read on the forward strand.
TAATAAAGTAGGTACTAACCAGCTAGCATAAGATTCTAAAGTTTTTATTCCTAATCCAACTTTATCACTTACTATATATCCAATAGGTCCAATTACAACTAAAATTACTATTCCTGAAACAACTGCTGTAATTAATGGTTTTGTGAAGAATTTAATAGCCTTCGGTGATATCTTATCTGCAATTGGTTCAACATATGACATGAACCAAACACCAAGTATTATTGGTAAAACACTTGAACTATATGAAGCTAAAGTAATTGGTAATCCAAAAATGGCTAGTGATTCACCAGTTTCCTTAGCTGTATTAACCATTGTTACAAATGTTGGATGAAGCAATATTCCTCCAAGCATCATAGCTAAATATGGATTACATTTAAATTTCTTAGCTGCTGAGTTTGCTAAAAATATTGGTAAGAAATAAAATGCTGCATCTGCCATAAAGTTAAATATTTGATAACTTTGAGAATCAGTAGAAATTAATTTAAAAGCCGTTAATAATGCAAGTACAGCTTTCATCATACCTGCTGCTGTAATGGCTGGTAATATTGGAGTAAATATACCTGTAATAGTATCTATAACCTTTGCCACAGTCTTACGGTCATCTACCTCTTTAGATTCGCTATTACCTTCAATATTAGCAATTTTCATTATTTCTTTGTAAACATGATTTACATCATTACCTATAATAACTTGATATTGTCCACCTTTGTCTACGACACCCATAACTCCTTTAGTTTTCTTTATTGTTTCTGTATTAGCCTTTGATACATCTTTAAGATTAAATCTTAATCTTGTTGCGCAGTGTGTTAAATTTGATACATTTTCTTGTCCGCCGACATTTTTTAATATTTCTTTTGCTAAATTTTCATAATTCATAGCTTAATTCCTCGCTTTCAATATTTTAATTTTTTCAAATTTAAAATTTTGAAGAATTAAGGTTTTGCCTAGCCTAACCTAGTAACAATCCTATGAAACTTCTAAGGTTATATTAATTTTCCTGCTAATCACCTCCTTAAATTAATTATCAGTTATATATAAAAAACCTAAATTAATTCTTAAAATTTAAGCTAATTTATTTTAATATAAACTTATTTTTCTTAAAATTCAGTTCACATTTAAAACACTAAACTTTTATGTTTATTAATTAAAATAAACATTAATAAAGTTTTTAGCTTAACTTTAATTATTAATTTAGGTTTTGCCTGATCGAATCAGTTACAATCCTAACGGAAATTATTAAAGTAGTATTTAGTTTTAACAATTTTCATGTACTACTCTAGCTGTATGTATTATTAAATATAACATTTCTTCTTTTGTTAACTGGGTATTATATTTTTGTTTTACAAACCCTTCAATTCTCTTTGTACACTCATAAGATTTTGGATACTTAAGTTTAATCATATCAAATAAATCATTGTCATTATCTTCATAATATCTTCCACTAGATAATCTTTGAGTGAAGAATTTTAAATGTGTTACAAATCGATAGTAATTAATTGAATCTTCATCAAACTCAATATTAAAATGATATTTTACCATCTTTAATATTTCCTCAATTAATTTAATCATATCCACTATTTCTGGCATTTCTTGATCAAGCTCACCATTTAAAATATGCATTGCTATTGATGCTGCCTCATCTTCCGGTAACTCAACATTTAAATTTTCTTTAATTACTCTTAATGCATGGATTCCAACATCAAATTCATCTTTATGCAGTCTTTTAATATCCCAAAGCATTGCATTTTTTATTTCTAGATTCTTTTCAGCTCTGCTAATTGCAAAACTAATATGATCTGTAAGAGTTAGATAAATATTTTCATTTAACTTTGTACTTAATTTATTTTCTGCATATTTTATTATATCTTCTGCAATTTCTAAATACTTTGCTGGAATATCATTTACTAATGTAAGCAGTTTTTCATTTATACTTTTATTTTCTAAGACGAATATTTTTTCTATTTTACTCTCATCAATCTCATCGCCCTTTTTCTTTTGAAAGGCTAAACCCCTTCCCATAACAACTGCTTCTTCACCGTTTTCACTTATAATTGTCACAACATTGTTATTTAACACTTTATTTATGATCATATCAGTATAATCCCCTCATTTTATATTTTCTAATTAAGATACATATCTTAACTAAAATTATACAAAAAAACCTAAATCAATATCAAATAATGAATATAATTATTCCTAGATAAAATAATTAATATCCATATATTTGGTATCAATTTAGGTTTTGCCTGCTTACCCAGTAACAATCCCAAAATGGATTCCACTTATTAACTTGTCTTAATTTTATCAACTAATGTAAACATTGTCAATATATTTTTATTTAATTTTTATACAGCTTCAATAAAGCATATATATTCAATTTTATGCTTTAAGCTCTTATTTATATAAGCTACTATTCTTCCAACTAATAATGCAGACAAAATAGTTCCTATTCCTAATCCATCTAATCCTTTACCATTAAACAATAAAATACTACCAGATAAAATCACTATAACACAATCAAAATAAATTTTTGCTTTTCCAAAATCTATTCTTGCTTTTTTACTAATTGCTTGAGATAAACCATCTGGTGCCACTGGCACAATATCTGCTGTAATAGTAAATACTATCCCCAATGATGTAATAAAGAAACTTAATATACAAATAAAAATTCTAATATAAAAGCTATCTACATTTATATTAATAATTAAATTAAAAAAATTCATAATTTGTCCAAATAATATAGCAAATACTATTTGAAGTAACTGAATCATTTTAAAATCTCTTTTTAATAATATTATTTGCATTCCTACATAAATAGTAAATAAAATAGCTGCTGCTGTTCCTAAACTAATACTACTAACCTTACTTATACTTAATGGTAATGAACTTACAGGTGATGCTCCTAAATTTGATTTTATTGCTAAGACTCCACCTAATGCTAATAAAAATATTCCACAAATATAAATAATTATTCTATTTATACTTTTCATCTATCTCTCCTTAATTTACAATTAATTAATACTGTAATATTATAAATTTTAATATAGATATGATCATAAAAAAGTAATAGATAGTATGAATTAATTATTTATCATACTATCTATTTATTATCACTTATTCTTAAAATTGTCAATTTTTAAGCTATCACTGCAGCTTCATCATCTTCCTTACCATTAACAATAAAATCAACAATCTTTTTACCATATGGTAAACATAATTGAATAAATGGTCCTATTGCTAACATGGAAATTATAGTACCGATTCCGATTTTTCCACCTAAAATAAATCCAACTACTAAGAATGTAGCATCTAGAGCAATTCTAATCCAACGATATTGGAACTTTAATTTATCTTGAATTATAAATGGAACTATATCATTTGGTGCAACTCCAATATCAGTTGATGACATTATTGAAAATCCAACTGCAATTACAAAACATCCTGCTAATACTAATATCATTTTTATAAATATATTAGCTGACTCTACAGGAAAATATGAAACTGCTTTTACTCCTAAATCTATTATTGGACCAACACCAATAACACAAATTAATGTACCTATTTTTATTTTTTTCATATCAACTATAAGTATTCCAATAAATAACATTACCAATATTATCATATTTGCTACACCAGGAGTAACTTCAGCACTTCCTGAAATCATCTGAACTATTGATAACTCCCTTAATCCCGTTTTATTTAAAACAGTTGCTAACCCTTGTGTAAAAACAGTAAATGGATCTGATCCAATGCTTGTCTTTAAGAATAAGGCTACTCCAAATTGGATTATACTCATTCCTATAAAAAATAATACTAATCGTTTAATTAAATTAATTGCTTTATTCAAATTTTTCACCCTTTACTACTACTTTTTTGCTTCGACTTAATACTACATCTAGTATAACATTTACATTAATTTAAAATCACCTTTTTATTTTATCTAAAAACAGTTATTTTGTCAAGATTTTATCAATGTGATAAATACTTGTATATTTTCAAATAAATTATATTAATTATACCCCTAAAGTATTATTTACTTTACTTTAGGGGTCATATTTAAATTAAGTATTTATATATTTTACCTTAATATATTCCACTTTTATATCCATATGAATTATCAAAAGTATCTATAATTAAGTTATCTGATAACACTTCATCTTTTATTGAAACTCTAACTGTTATATTTGCTGAAAGTTTTTCATTGGGTCTAATTTTATCAATTTTCCAAATCAGTTCACTTCCAACTTGGTGTATTGAACCACTTGAAACTCTAATCCCTTTAATTATTAGTCCTTTTTGTAAGTCATCTATAACTACAACATTTTTGGCAACATCAGGTCCATTATTTATTATATTTATTGTATACTCTGTCTTTTCTCCAACCTCAACAAAAGCTCTGTAGTTATCTTTTTCTGCTACTAAATTATATATTCGTGTGCTTATTTTATTTAAAAATATGTTATCACTATCATTCATACTTTTGTTACTGTTAATACCATTTCTTATTGTAGAGTTAGAATATCCAATAACATATGCATTTAAATCCGCATCTACATCCATTGCTAATGCAAAGTCATATCCATTATCTCCAAAACAAGCACTATTTAATAGGGCTAATTTACCCTCCTTACTTATATCCATTTTAAGTAAAAAAGAATAAAACTCTTCATTTAAAAGAACATATTTATAATTACAATTATCTACAAGTAGATTTTTGGAACTTGTAAATCCTATTATATAAATATAATTATTGCTATCAATTTTTATATCTGAACATACATCAATACCATTTCCACTTAAGTAAGTTCCATATATTAAACTTTTTCTTCCATGCATTTTTGTATCTAATTTTACTAAAAATCCATTTTCCCTACTATTTAATATTTCAGTTTGAAATGACTTTTCAGTTATTGGAAATTCTTCACTTGAGGTTGTTACACCTGTTATATATGCACATTCATTATAATCAACTGCTACTGAATATCCTATATCATTACCATTTCCACTTAAATAACTCGAATATAAAATCCCTTCTTCTCCACCTTTATTTACATCAAACTTAACTAAAAAAGTATTGTTTAAATCATTATAATTATTCTTTTCATATCCACTATCTGTTGTTGGAAAATCATTTGATTTAGTGACTCCAGTTATATAAACATAATTATTACAATCTATAGCTACAGAATAAAAACTATCACTTATAGTACCGCCAAAATATGTTCCATATACTAAGGACTCTTTTCTCTTCATTCTTGTATCTAATTTAAGTAAAAATCCACACTTATTATTTTCATTTTTAAAAGTTTTATATGCACCTTCTGTTATTGGAAAACCTTCATTAGATGTTGTATCCCCTACAATATATACATTTTTATTTTTATCTAATGCAATTGAATATATATAATCACTACCATTACCACCTAAGTATGTTCCATATACTAAACTAGTTATTCCAATCTCCCTTGTATCTATCTTTACTAAAAATCCTGTTGTTTCACCACCTGGATAGCTTGATAAATATGATTTTTCTGTGGTTGGAAATCCAGAGATAGAATTTGTAGTTCCCGCAACATAAACGCCTCCACTATAATCTACTGCTACAGAAACTCCTTCATCAACTCCATTTCCACCAAGATATGCTCCATATTCTAAAATTGCTTGACCACTTTTTTTTGTATTTATTTTTACTATATAAGCACTATAATCATTTCCCGAGTAAATAGTATTATATAATCTTTTCTCAGGAAATCTTTGAATATTTGTAACACCAGTAATATAAATGCAATTATTATTATCTACAGCAATAGAATTTCCTCTATCAGTTACTTTAGTTAACTTAAAAGCTTCAAACAAAAACTGCATCCTTATTTTTAACACTTCACCTAAATCGTAATTTAATATATTAAATTTAACCTTAAAATTATCTTCTATTTCAAAATTACACTCTATTTTATTCTCATTCTCTTCTTGAACTGCCTCTAATTTTAATATCTTTAATGATTTATCATCAAATCTAATTATTAAGTTTCCATCTTCATCTATTTTTATATTATCTGCGCATTCAAAATTTAACTTTATACACTCTATATTCTTATTAGGTTGCACAATAAATTCTAAGTTCATATCAGTTTGTTTTCCGTAATATAATAAATCTATTCCAGGATAAATTTCTTTATATAATAACTTTTCGTATATTGGTATACAATTTTTCCAAGTTGATTTATTATCTCCTTTAAAATAATTTATCTTACAGTTAAATTCATTCTTCCCTATTATTTGAGGGATTTTATTAGAATCTTCAAAGTTAATTCTTAATACATTTACCTTATATTCACTTAAATTATTTAATGCTGAGTTTACTATTGAACTACTATCTATATTTTCTAATTCCCCAATTTTTTCATTACTTCTAAATGCTAAAACTAATTCTGTATCTGTAAAAAATGTTGTACATTCATTTTTATTCAAAACAAATTGTACTTCTTCATGATGTTGACCTATATTTCTTTCAAAAATTAATGGTAATCTACTTAAAACCTTTGATACTTTTAACTTTTCCAACTCTATCATCCCTTTAATAGTATTTTTAATATATATTAAAGTATGTTTATATTAATAGAATTATCACTATATTGAATATAATAATAAGAGAAGCCTAACTTTAAGTTATACTTCTCTTATTTCTTCTTATTTGCTATAAAAATATATCTGTTTTAACATTCACAACTATTATTTTCTTTATGAACACATTTAACATATTTTTGAAAGGCCTTATCTAACTTATTCTCTAAGCATTGAACATTTTCAAGTTTTTTTATTGCACTATTTAGATCATTTAATGCTTCTAATAATTCCTTTGTAATTTCTTTTAATATCCTTTCTACATCTTTATTTAAGTTTTTACATTCACAACTCTCAGCATTACAATCATAACAATCCCCATTTTTATATAACCATTCTTTTATTTCTACATAGCTTTCTAAAGTACATTGTTGATCTTTTAGTGTACATTTTAAGTTGCAAAATGCCTCAACTATTTCCTCCAAGTTTTCATCTAAATCATCACTAACATCTTCATTATTTACTAAAAAATCTTTTACTAGATTATGAAGATCCTTTAGGCCCCCATAACAAAGTGGACTAACATTATTAGAATTACTATTTGTACATCCCATACTTTTTTCCTCCGTATAATAATACTATTGCTATATAAGCTATTCTTAATATATACTATGAAACTAAGTTGATGTTCGTTACTTAATATTTCTTATAATATAACACCACTTCAACAGAGTAAAACTTGCCTTTATATCAATTTATATCTTTGTAATAATTCTTCAATAACTGTACCTTGGATTTCCTTATTAAATTTTAGATAAATATAAAAAGAAAAGAGTATACTAGTTATAAAAACTAGATACTCTCTTCTTATTTAACTTCTATTTTTTATTTCATCAAGAATTCTATCACTAAATTTACTTAAATCTACAATTCCTTCATCACCATTATCTCTACTTCTTAATGAGATAGTTTTATCATTTTTCTCTTTCTCACCTACTACAATAATATAAGGAACTCTTTCATTTCTAGCTTCTCTTATCTTATATCCTATTTTTTCAGTACGTAAGTCAACTTCAACTCTTACTCCTTTAGATTCTAGACTTTCTTTAACTTCATCAGCATAATCAACAAATTTATCAGAAATAGGTAAAATCTTAACTTGAACTGGTGCAAGCCATGTTGGGAACTTGCCTGCAAAATGTTCAATTAATATTCCAATAAATCTTTCAATACTTCCAAAAATAACTCTATGAATAACTATTGGTCTATGCTTTTCACCATCACTTCCAATATAATCTAATTCAAATCTTTGTGGTAATTGAAAATCTAATTGAATAGTTCCACATTGCCATGTCCTTCCTAAACTATCTTCAAGATGAAAATCTATTTTGGGTCCATAAAATGCTCCATCACCTTCATTAATTTTATATGGTAGATTCATTTCCTCAAGAGCAGCCTTTAGTGAATCCTCTGCCATATTCCAATCCTCATCACTTCCCATTGAATTTTCTGGCCTTGTAGATAGTTCAACACCATATTTAAATCCAAACTTTGAATAAACTATATCAATTAAGGAAACGACACCCTTGATTTCTGATTTTATTTGATTTGGCAACATAAATATATGAGCATCATCTTGAGTAAATGCCCTTACTCTCATAAGACCATGTAGAGCCCCTGAAAGTTCATGCCTATGAACTCTTCCAAGCTCCCCAACTCTCATTGGAAAGTCTCTATAAGAATGTGTTTCTGTTTTATAAATAATCATTCCGCCTGGACAATTCATAGGTTTTAATGCAAATTCTTCATCATCAATCATTGAAGTATACATATTTTCTTTATAATGATCCCAATGACCTGAAGTTTCCCATAATTTTTTATTTAACATTATGGGTGTTTCAACCTCAACATATCCAGCCTTCTGATGTAATTCTCTCCAATAATTAATTAAATTATTTTTTAGAATAACTCCTTTAGGTAAGAAAAATGGGAATCCTGGGCCCTCATCAACAAAAGTAAATAACTTTAATTCCTTACCTAATTTTCTATGATCTCTTTTTTTTGCTTCCTCTATATTATTTAAATAAGTCTTTAAAATTTCTTTATTAGCAAATGCTACTCCATAAATTCTTTGTAGCATTTTATTTTTTTCATTACCTCTCCAGTAAGCTCCTGCAACGCTAGTTAATTTAAAATCCTTTATTCCTTTAGTAGACAAAAGATGTGGTCCTCTACAAAGATCTATAAAATCCCCTTGCTTATAAAGAGAAATTGTTTCTCCCTCTGGAAGAGCTTTTATAAGTTCTACCTTATAAACTTCACCTCTTTCCTCCATTAATTTTAAAGCCTCTTCTCTACTTACTATCACTCTTTCTAATGAGATATCTTCTTTTATAATTTTGTTCATTTCTTCTTCTATTTTAACTAAATCCTCATTATTAAATGGTATTTCAATATCAAAATCATAATAAAAGCCATTTTCTACTGTTGGTCCTATAGCTAATTTTACATCTTTATAAAGTCTCTTTACAGCTTGAGCCATTACATGTGAGGTAGTGTGTCTCATAACCTCAATTCCCGCTTTATCCTCATAGGTTACTATATTCACCTCATCATTATCTTTAAGCTTATAATCTAAATCAACTAAGGTTCCATTAACTTCACCTACAACTGCAGATTTTCCAAGTTTTTTACTAATTAATTTAGCTAAATCTAATACACTTGAGTTTTCTTCAATTTCTATTATTGATCCATCTTTTAATTTTACATTAATCATTACACATCTACCTCCTTCGTAGTTATTTTTAATATAAAAAAAACATCCATCCCTAAGCTTGGGACGAATGCTATATCCGTGGTTCCACCCAAATTGAATTTAAAAATTCAATTCATCTTTAAAAGTATTATCGATCTTCACCGATGGTATTTCTCATTATCTTGATACTAAACCATAACTCCAGGGTAGTTTTCTTATAGGCATATTTAAAAGTGCTTTCAGCCCATGACACTTTTTCTCTAAAAACTGTATTCTATAATACTTTTCCCTTTCAACGTATACTAAATATTAATTACATTTACTATTATATGAAATTTTCATTAAAATAATATTAACATATTTATATTTATTTGTAAATATTTTTATTTTTCACCATATTCCTTATAATACATAATTTTTAATTTTATTTTAGGATATTTTTTAATAAACTGATTAATAACATAATAGCAACTAGGACATGGCTCCCACTTACTATATAGAATAAGCTCTCCTTCATCATGCAAACTTCCATTCTCTATAAGCTTATGTATCTTTTCAAGTATCTTCTTCTCACTATCATTAATTCTATTATATCCTATTCCTAACTTACCTAGTTTATTAACTTTACAGCTTTTAAAATACTCTTGTCCTTGTGGTATTAATGTACAACTATTTTCAATATCATTTTTTCCACTAACAGCTCTAAACTCTTTTCCATTATATATTACTATTGCCATATTTACAGAATCTTGAATTGCTGTACTTTGATTAATTTTATATGTACTATTACTATATTCTATAATATATTTATCTAAATTTTTAATTAGTCTCTTCATTCTAGGAATATAACTTTTTATATGTTGATAATATTCAACACTACCTTTTTCCGCCTTGATATAATCAAAACCTATATTCTTTGGTATATCAATAAATAAAGTTTTAGTTTGGCTTTTTTCATCATACTCTTCTTTTACATTTTTATTATTGAAAAGTATCATTCTTTTTAACAACTCAATATCTTTTGCATAAATATAATCTCTATTAATCTCATCTTCTAAAGATTCTAGTTTTACTTTTCCCTCTTCATTTATTTTCCTTGATACAGATTTTTTAGTTTCTTCTATTATCTTTAAAATATCATCTACATCATCTTGAGTAGTTAATATTCTTTCATATTCTACTCTATCTATAATTAATGTCTTAACTTCACTTATTTTTCTACATAATCTGTTATGTTCATCTTCAAAAATAATTTCACATTCTATGTAATCTATAAATTCCTTAACTCCCCTTACTTTATAAGTAATATTTCCTTTATCAAGAATTTTATATATTTCTTCATATATCTTATTGTTTATATTAAACTCATTAATAATTTCTTTTTTAAACTCTATTTCATTTAATAGCCCAACATTATAATCTTCCTTTTGTAGCATTTTGTTAAAATCTTTTATACTACTAATTTTAATTCTATCTTTTTTTATACTTTTTATTTTATTATTTCTTTCAATCATATTTACCTCTTTATCTTAGAGTTACTATTTTTTCATCTTAAATATTATAATCTAAATATTTAAGATTTTATATAAAAACATCCTTATTTTAAAAATACATAAAAGTTAATTAAAGGGCAAACTTTACAGTTGCCCTTAAAATATACTTAACACCTTAGATTCATCAATAAATACAATTATATTATCTTTGTTTTTTAATGCAATTATATCTGGAAAATCAAATACAATCTCTCCTTCTAAAACTCCAACTCCTGATATTATCACAGATACATTGAATCCCTTATATTTATTTTTTAACTTATTAAATGAACTCTTCTTTTTATTATTTTCTTTATCTATAACAATATCTTTAACTATTGGTTTATTCCCCTTATTCTCTTTTTTTTAATATATTGGTGATAAATTTCTGAATATATCAAAAGGTAAAATTAATTTTATCTCATAAAAATTATAATTTATTTTTCTACTAAATAATATCTTGCAGAAAAAGCTGGCATATCTATTGATATAGTATCTTCAAATTTTTCTTTACTTTCATCAATTTTATCTTTATATTTTTTATTAATTGCTCTAACTATATAAATAACCTCATTATTTTGTAAGTCATCACTATTACTATCAATAATTAATCTCATCTTTTTAATTGAATCAACTTTTAATTCATAATTCTTTTGATATTCATTAGAAAAATTAAAAATAGCTATAATTCTTTGCTCACTACAAATTCTTTCAAAAACATATATACATCTATCTTCTTGATGACAATCTATCCACTTAAATCCACTATGTTTATAATCATTTTCATATAATGCTGGATATTCTAAATATATATTATTTAATTTTTTCATAAACTTATAGAAATTGTTATGCATTGGATATTTTAAAATACTCCAATCTTGTTCCCTTTTCTCATCCCATTCTCTAAACTGAGCTATTTCATTTCCCATAAAATTAAGTTTTTTTCCGGGATGAGCATACATATACATATATAATGCTCTTACTTGCTTAAATTTATCTTCATACTCCCCATACATTTTTTGAATTATAGTTGCCTTTCCATGTACTACTTCATCATGTGATAATGGCATTAAAAAATTCTCACTATAAAAATACATCATAGAAAATGTTAACTTATGATAAGCTCTTTTTCTATCGTATGGATGCATTTTAAAATATTCTAAAGTATCATTCATCCATCCCATATCCCATTTAAAATCAAATCCTAAACCACCATTTTCTACTTTTTCTGTCACCTTAGGATATGATGTTGAATCTTCAGCTGCTAAAATTGCTGTTGGGTGCAACTCCTTTAGTCCCTTATTCATACCTTTAATAAATTCTATAGCTCCTTTATTTTCACCTCTATCAGAGTTTCCTTGCCAATAAATAATATTGCTTAATGCATCTACTCTTAAGCCATCAAAATGATATTCTTCAAGCCAGTAATTTGCTGCTGATTGTAAAAAACTTCTTACCTCTCCCCTTGAATGAATAAAATTTTTACTTCCCCATTGGCTCATTTCAATATCTTCATATGGATATTCATATAATGAAGTTCCATCATAATTAGCTAATGCAAATCCATCAATAGCAAAGTGTACTGGTACAAAATCCATTATTACTCCTATATTATTTTCATGACACTTATCTATAAAATACATTAAATCTGAAGCTGTGCCATATCTAGATGTTGGGCTAAAAAATCCTGTATTTTGATACCCCCAGGATTCATCACAGGGATGCTCACTTAATGGCATTATTTCAATATAGTTATATCCATTCTCTTTTACATGGGGAATTAACAACTCTGATATTTCTCTATATGTATACCAAGTATCATCGCTTTTTTTTCTCCATGATCCTAAATGTACTTCATAAATATTTAAGGGCTTATCTTTACAGTCACTTCTTCTTTTCATCCACTCATAATCATTAAATTTATATTCACTCAAATCTCTTATAATAGATGCTGTGTTTGGTCTAAGTTCCATACCAAACCCATATGGATCACAATGGTCTACACACCCACCATTTTTATTGTAAATTTTATATTTATATAACATTCCTGGTTTGGCATTTTCTACTGTACATTCAAAAAATTTATGATCATTTGTTCTCTTCATTTCTATTCCATTCCAATTATTAAATTCACCAATTAACTCTATTTTTAGAGCATTTGGAGCAAATGTTCTAAAAGTAACTTTATTTTCTGTTATATGAGCTCCTAAATATTTATAAGCATCAAAACATTCGCCTGAGTAAAATCCATACATATCCATAATATTATCCCCTTTAATTATAATGTAGTGATTTTATCACTTAAATATATTTTACATTATTTGTAAAATAAAAACTATAATAAGTTCTTATAAATTCTATTTATAATAAAAACTTATTATTTAAAACAAAAGATTGAGGGATATAAAATAAATCTTTATATCCCTCAGTCTTCCACTTTTAATTATTATAATTAATTGCCCATATGTTAATATCTATCTCTACATAATCATCTGCAAATATGCTAACTCCATTACTTTCATCTTTTGTAAATATTCTTGAAGTAAATACTTCCTCACCATCATTAACGAAAATTTCAATTGATGAAGTATCTACGAATATCTGAAGCTTTAAATTATTTCCATCATATCTACATTTTCTCTCTGTTCCATATTCTGTTGCAAATACTTCTCCTGATTTACTTCTATCTAATACTAACTTTTTATTCTCTATATCATAATAAAATACAGTTTCACTATCAATTCCTTTTCTTAATTTTATTCCTACATATCTACCAGTAATATTATTAAAGTTACAAATTAATTCATATACTTTTTCATTAAATCCATCTATATCTTTTTCTTCATTACTCAATATATATGCGCCCTGAATCTTTTCTCCTCTAAGAAGTTCTAATTCCTTTACTGGCTTTTGTATTAACTTCTCACCTTTTAACTCTAATTCTCTAGGTATAGTTAAGCAATGAGCCCATCCATTTTTATCAGTAGGGTAATCTATTTCTGGTAACCCCATCCACCCTATTAATATTTTTCTTCCTTCTTCATCTTCAGTAGTTTGAGGTGCATAAAAATCAAATCCTCTATCTAACTCATTAAACTCACCATGCTTAAATTCACCATTAGAAAAATCAATTTTATCACCTATTAAATAACCAGCTTGGAATATATTTTCATACTTATCACCTTCAGCTTCCAATCCCTGTGGTGAAAAAATTAATACACCCTTATTCTCAAATTTTAAATAATCTGGGCATTCCCACATAAAACCATTACCAAAGAAATCTGTTTTTAATTCACCTTTAAAGTTCCATTCTAATAAATTATCTGATTCATAATATACTATAGTTCCTAAATTTTCTTCTTTTTCAGCACCAATTAAACAATAATATTTATTATTATCTTTAAAAACTTTAGGGTCTCTAAAATTATCAGTATATCCTTGTGGTAATTCTTTTATTATAGCTTCATTGTTTTTAATTATTTCTCCATTACTATTCATTATTGCTAAACATTGATAAGGATGTCTTACCCATTGTTCATTTCTTGTATTTCCAGTATAAAATAAATATAATTTATTATTTTCAACTATACCACTTCCTGAAAATGCTCCATGACTTTCAAAATATTCCGTAGGTATTATTCCAACTCCACAGTCATTCCAATTAACTAAATCCTTTGATGAAACATGGTACCAATGCTTTATTCCATGCACAGGTCCTAATGGAAACCACTGATAAAATAAATGATATTCCCCATTATAATAAGAGAATCCATTAGGATCATTTAGTAACCCTGTAGTAGGTTGAATATGAAACTTTTGTCTATATGGACAACTATCTACTATCTTTTTTAATTCTGTAATTTCTTCATTTGATGCTTCTAATATTGTTCTATATCTTTCTTCCCTTGTCCACTCTTTCATATTATTTCTCCTTAATATATCTTTTATTATTTTTAAGTACAAAATAGAAGGTACTAGCATTATACTAATTCCTTCTATCTTATAACACATTTTATACAGCTATTTCTTGATTATTTGCTACTTGCTTTTTATTCATAAATCTAGCTATAACAATTGTAGATACAACAGCTACAACAATTGAAATTATCATAGCAATTACATAATTAACTATTGATGTAGGTCTAATTGATATAACTCCTGGTAAACCTGCTGCACCTGGAGATATTGCAAGTACCTTCGTAAGCATTACATAGCCTGATCCCATTGCTGAACCTATCATTGCTCCAAAGAATGGATAACGTAACTTTAAATTTACTCCAAATATTGCTGGCTCAGTTATCCCAAGTAAAGCTGAAATTCCTGATGCTGAAGCTATCCCCTTCATCTTTGCATCTTTTCTTAAAATTAAAATTACTGCTAATGCTGCAGCACCTTGTGCTACATTTGACATTGCTGCTACAGGGAATATAAATGATCCTCCTGTAGTTGCTATATCTGCTAATAATTGAGTTTCTATAGCTACAAAGCTGTGATGCATACCTGTTATAACTATTGGGGCATATAAGAATCCAAATATAGCTCCTCCTACTGGTCCTAACGTATTAATTAACCATAATAATCCAGTTGTTATTCCATCTCCAACCACTCTCATTATAGGCCCTATAACAACAAATGTTAATATTCCAGTAATAAATACTGTAAATAACGGTGTTAATAAGTTATTTAATACTGATGGTATTACTTTATGCAGTGCCTTCTCTACCTTAGCTAAAACAAACGCAGCTGCTAAAACTGGAAGTACTGTTCCTTGATATCCAACCTTAGCTATAGTTAATCCAAATATATTCCATACTGGCACAGTTCCTTCTACAACTGCTGCACCATAACTATATCCATTCAATAAATCTGAATGAATCATAAGTGCACCTATGCAAGCACCTAAATAAGGATTTCCTCCAAAGGCTTTTGCAGCTGAGAAACCTAAGAATATTGGTAAAAATGCAAATCCTGTATTAGCAAATGTATTTATTAACTCTGCTAAATCCTTAAACTGAGGATATGCTTCAACTATAGATTGTCCTTCAATGAATAAGCCCTGAGATGTTAATATATTATTAATTCCCATAAGTAATCCTGCTGCAACTAATATTGGTAGTATAGGAACAAAAACATCTGCTAGAGATTTTAATAGTCTTTGTAATGGATTTAGCTTTTTATCTGCTTCTTTTTTTAACTCTTCTTTACTGCCTTCTTTAATATTAGCTAATTTTATAAACTCTTTATAAACTTCGTCAACAACACCTGAACCTAAAATAATTTGAAATTGCCCTGATGTATTAAAGCTTCCCTTAACAGCTGGCATCGCTTCTATTTCTTTAACGTTTACTTTCTTATCATCATTAAGAACTAATCTTAAACGAGTTGCACAGTGCGCTGCACTAATTACATTTTCTTTTCCACCTATGTGGCTCAAAATGCTTTTACTTATCTCTTTATAATCTTTGCTCATTTTTATCTAACCCCCCGGTTATTTATATTCTCCTTTTTGAAACGTTTCATTTTTTATGTTTATTATATTAATACGTTTTCACGAATTCGTCAACATTTTTTTATAAAAAAATAGGATTTTACTTTTTTATAAGTTAAATTTCTTTTTTATAGAAATAGACTTTTATCTATCTCATGCTAACTAAATTTAAACTTCATTCATGTAAAATCCTAAAATATCATTTATTTTTTCTTATCTTCTTGTTGTATATCCTTCAACAAAAGTAACTGGTAAAATTATCTCTTTTTCAACTTTATTATTTTCTATAATGTTTACTAATGCCTTTACTGACTCCTCTGCAATAAGTTCTACTGGTTGTCTTATAGTTGATATTTTTATTATATCTTTAGCTGACGACTTACTTCCATCAAAACCAACTACTTGAACATCTTTAGGCACTTCTATGTTATATTCCTTTAGCTTATTTATAAAATCTACTGCTTGTTCATCAGTTACAGCAAAAACTCCTTGTATTTTTATATCTTTCTTAAAATTCTTCGCTATAAATTCATCTAATAATTCATTAAACTCTTCATCAGAACCCAAAAGTTCACATATGTCATAATCTATACTTTTTTCTTTACAATAACTAATAAATCCATCTTTTCTTTTTCTAGTAGCATTATTTATCTTAGAACCTCTCCCTATATATGCTATTCTTTCACATCCAAATTCAACAAGTTTTTCTGCAGCAAGCCTGCCTCCTTCGAAGTTATTACTACACACATATGTTATATCCTTAGAAAAATATCTATCTATACTTACAAAAGGAATTCTTTCAGAAACATACTCATCTATATCACTATATGTTATAGCTATTATACCATCCATTTTATTTTGCTTAGCCATAGATATATATTCTACTTCAGCCTTATTATCTTTATTAGAGTTACAAATAATCATCTTCATTCCGGCTTTTCTTAGATTCTTTTCTATATTATAAGCTAATTCACTGAAAAATGGATTCCATATTGTAGGTAAAATAACTGCAACAGTGTTAGTTCGGTTCATTTTGAATCCCCTAGCATAAATATTAGGTTCATAATTTAATTTCTTAATAGCTTCATCTACCTTAGCTTTTGTGCTTGGTTTAACCTGGATATTATTTATTACATTAGAAACTGTTCCTACTGATACCCCTGCTTCTTTTGCAACCTCCTTAATTGTTACCATTTATACTTCTCCTTAGATATCTACTAATCATAAATCTTAATCTATTTAATTATATACAATCACTAGAATTCTAACAACTTAATAATACTAATTAGATTTATTTTGTTTTAATTTATTCTTAATAAATACTTTATTTGCAACTGCCATAACAGTAGATCTTAATATTTCACTCTCATTAGTTGTAGTTCCTGTAGATGTAGGATATGAAAAATCCCTTGTAGAAAAGACAGCCTTTATAACTTGCTCTACTTCCTCACAAAAATAATCATATGCTAATTCTATAGGGCAACTTTCAATTTGAATATTAATAAGTTCACATATTTCTTGCAGACTAAACACTTGTTTTAATAAACAAACTACAATTAAGTATGCTAAATGTTTCTCATTATATTTTTTATCCTTTGGTGGTGAAACAATTTTTTGCCTAACATAATGATTAAGCATTGTTGGTGTTATTACTTTTTCATCACCTTCAATACCAATTTGCTCACCTAAATTTTCTAAATACGTAATCACTTGATCTTTATATAGAGGAACTCTTGGTAGTTCATTAAATCTTGGTATATGAAATTCTAAACTTTCCATTGATATCTCCCAATATTTTATTTTAATAACTCATGTTTTCTTATATATTGTATTGCTACACAACCTGGTCCACCTTGAGTTGTAAATACAGGACTTAATAAATTAATATCTATATCTGCATTTTCTATATCATTTAGTATAATATTTTTTGCTTCTTCTGCCAAATCCTCTTTATAAGCATGAGTGATATAAATTTTATAATTTGAATCTACTCCGCATTCTATCATTTCTTCCACTATTTTCTTTATAGCTTTTTTAAAGGTACGCTTAGTTGCAAATTTAACTAAAGACTGCTTGTCCTCTGATAATGTCATAACAGGTACTAATTTTATAGCACTTCCTATTTTACCTACAAGTGCTGAAACTCTTCCACCTCTAACTAGAAAATCAAAATCATGTGGTATTAAATATGATTTTGTATCTTCTAAAGCATTATTTATATTATCTACTATCTCTTGTTTTGTTTTTCCTTCCTTTACAAGCTCAACAGCTAAATTCACTAAATACCTATGTGGTCCGCATAATGTTTTTGAATTTATAACCTCTATACGCTCTGGATTTGCAGCCATTCCTTTTGCTATACAAGCTGAATTATATGTGCCTGATAATCCATCTGCCATCGAAATATTAATTATTTCATCATCTTTATATTGATCATATATTTCTAATACCTCACCTATTGAGGGTTGTGATGAAGATGGAATATGACCTTCATTTATTATATCTACAAATTCTTTTGTTTTTATATCTTCATATTCTTTATATGTGTGTCCATTAATTGTTACTGCAAGTGGTGCAATTATTATTCCATTCTCTATTCCCTCACTTTTTGAATAAAGTGACGATGAATCTGATACTATTCTAATCATAACTTCTCTCCTTTTTACTTAAAGTAATATTCTAAACCATCTTGATTGTCATTCTAAATTATGTAGTTTTAAAAACTATATGATTTAGATTATCACCCTAAACGAATTTTGTCAATAATATTCATCTATTATTCATACACTCTTCTCTATGAATTAATCGAGTAGGAGGAAAATAATTATTTTATTTTCCGTCCTCTCACACCACCGTGCGTACCGGTCTGGTACACGGCGGTTCTTTAAGTT
>NZ_CAKVJA010000044.1 GCF_934754925.1 uncultured Clostridium sp.
TTAAATCCAATTCCCCATACTGTTTGTATATATTCATTATCCTTATCAACCTTAGAAAGCTTAGACCTTAAATTACTTATATGAACATTAACAGTATTATCATCCCCCATAAAATCATCTTTCCAAACAGACTCAAAAAGATTCGCTCTAGTAAATACCTTATTGGGATTAGTAATTAATAATTCTAATATATCAAATTCTCTAACAGTTAAACTAACTTCTTTTCCATTAACCTGTACCTGTCTGCTATCAATATCTAATTCTAAATTTTTATGAATTAATTTGTTGCTAATAATGTTTTTGCTAGAAAACTTAGTATATCTTCTTAATTGAGCTTCAACTCTAGCTAATACTTCATTAATATCAAAAGGTTTACTTATAAAATCATCAGCTCCCATCCTAAGTATTGATATCTTATCTTCAGCACTAGTTTTAGCTGAAGCAACTATTATTGGCATAACATGATTTTTTCTTATTTTATTTAATAGTTCTTCTCCAGATATTCCTGGTAACATTAAATCTAAAATTATAAGATCATATTCAAATTGCTCTATACACATCTTTGCTTCGCTTCCTGAATAAGCACCTCTAACTTCATATCCATTTTGAATTAACATTTTACATAAAAGTCCATTAATATCCCAATCATCTTCAACTACTAATATTTTTTTATTTAAATCCATATTTACATTCTCTCCTATATAATCAACTATATAAATTATACCAGTTTTCCAAATAATTAGTTGTAATTTTCATAAAAAAACTGACTCCTACCTTAAAATATAGGAATCAGTTAATAATATAATTTCCAATAAATTTATTAATCCTTAAGCTTATTAATCATATCTCTAAGCTCTGCTGCTCTTTCAAATTGAAGATTCTTAGCTGCATCTTTCATTTCTTCTGTATATTGTTTAATTAACTTATTTTTATCTTTAGTACTTAGTTCAACTGCCTCATATTCATTATAATCAGCAGATTCTTCAGCAACTTTTGTTGCTTCAATTATATCTCTTACATCTTTAATAATAGTTTTAGGTATAATTCCATGCTCTTCATTATATTTAATTTGAATTTCCCTTCTTCTATTGGTTTCTTTAATTGCCCTATCCATAGAACCAGTTACTTTATCTGCATACATTATAACCTTACTTTCTGAATTTCTTGCAGCTCTTCCTATAGTTTGAATCATCGAAGTTTCAGAACGTAAGAATCCTTCCTTATCTGCATCTAAAATTGCCACAAGTGCAACTTCAGGAATATCTAATCCCTCTCTTAATAAATTTATTCCAACGAGAACATCAAATTTTCCCAGTCTTAAATCTCTTATTATTTCCATTCTTTCAATGGTTTTTATATCTGAATGCATATAAGTAGTTTTAACACCCAATTCAGTTAAATACTTAGTTAAATCTTCAGCCATTCTCTTAGTTAAAGTTGTTACTAATGTTCTAAATCCTCTTTCTGTTGTTTTTAATATTTCAGCATAAAGGTCATCTATTTGACCTGTTACTGGTCTTATTTCAACTACTGGATCTAACAATCCTGTTGGCCTAATTATCTGTTCAGCTATATTAGTTGAGTGATCTAGCTCATACTGAGCTGGTGTTGCAGATACAAATATAATTTGATTAATTTTCTCTTCAAATTCAGTAAATTTTAATGGTCTATTATCATAGGCACATGGAAGTCTGAATCCATATTCAACTAATGTATCCTTTCTTGATCTATCACCTGCATACATCGCCCTACATTGAGGTAAAGTAACATGACTTTCATCTATAAACATTAAATAATCTCCCGGGAAATAATCTAATAATGTCTTTGGTGGAGTGCCTGGTGCTCTTCCATCTAAAACTCTTGAGTAGTTTTCTATTCCACTACAATATCCCATTTCCTTAATCATTTCTATATCATAGTTAGTTCTTTGTCTTAATCTCTGTGCCTCTAACAATTTATCTTGCGATGTTAGTTCTCTTAATCTATCCTCAAGTTCATCTTCTATCTCCTTTATTGCCTTATCTAATGTTTCTTGAGATGCTGCAAAGTGAGATGCGGGGAATATAGCAACATGCTCTCTTTCTCCTAATATTTTTCCTGTTAAAACATCGAACTCTCTTATTCTATCTATTTCATCACCAAAGAATTCAATTCTTATTCCCTTTGTAGAAGATGAAGCTGGAACAATATCTAAAGAATCTCCTCTTACTCTAAAAGTACCTCTTGAAAAATCAATATCATTTCTCTCATATTGAATTTCTATAAGTTTCTTTATTATCTCATCTCTATCTTTTTCCATGCCTACTCTTAAAGATATAGTAAGCTTTTTATATTCATCTGGATTACCTAATCCATAAATACAAGAAACTGAAGCTACTATTATTACATCTCTTCTTTCAAACAACGCAGATGTAGCTGAATGTCTTAGTTTATCTATTTCATCATTTATAGACGCATCCTTTTCAATAAATGTATCTGTTTGAGGAACATATGCCTCTGGTTGATAGTAATCATAGTATGAAACGAAGTATTCAACTATGTTATCAGGAAAGAACTCTTTAAACTCAGAACATAATTGTGCGGCTAAAGTCTTATTATGCGCTAATACTATAGTTGGTTTTTGAACTTTTTCAATTATATTTGCCATAGTATATGTTTTACCGGAACCTGTTACCCCTAAAAGAGTTTGATATTTTTCATTATTCTTTATACCATTAGCTAAACTTTCAATTGCTGCTGGTTGATCCCCTGTTGGTTTAAATTTAGAATGAATCTTAAATTCTCCCATATACTCACCTCCAAATTAATATTTATCAATTTAAATATTTTAAACTTAAACTATCTAAAATTATATTACATTTAAAATAACAAAATATAAATACTTTTTACTTCTTATATTCACCATTTTCAAAACTTTTATAACAATCATATTTTACATTAAATAAGAAGTAGAGACTAACATCTAAGCTAGTCTCTACTTCTTATTTTTAATCTCATTTATTATATTCTTTATATCATCAGGTTTTATTTCAAACATATCTTCTCTTTTAACCATTTTAGGTACTAATAGAAGCCCTAACCTTTTATTTCTAGGTTGTATAACATATTCTAATACTTGTCCTGAATTGTTTTTAACTTTCATTGGGACCTTGAGTATACTATCTCTAGCAGCCTTAAAAATATCTCCCTCTGATTTAATATTTTGTCCATTAATTTCTATTATTTTATCTCCACGCTTAATTCCAACATCATATGCTGGTGAATTAGGTGTAACTTCAAGAACCATAATTCCTTCATCATCACTCACGTACAAGCATTGACCTTTTTTTTCAACTCTATACTCATATCTCATAATTAACTCAAAGGCTAATGGTGCATATATTATAGATATTATTTCTCCTAACATATTAATGCTAGCTAACTGTGCCACTAAAGCGACTGATACTCCATATATTAAAATAGTAGTACCACATCTTAAGGACTTAGTTTTCTTTTCTTGAGTGAATGTAACATTGCTATATCCCATTATGCCATACAAAGGAATACTTGCTATCATTGCAGTAGCTAATAAAGATATTATAGCTTTATTATTTATAATAGGCCACCATGATGATACATTTGAGTAAATTGAATCTTCACCTGCTACACTATTAGTAAAAATCATAAGTATAGCAATTGGTATTGGCCAATATCTACTAAATGAAAATCCACCAACTATTTTATCCTCTTTTTTTGTAAATACAGGTATCGCGCCCCTATTTCCATCAACTATTATTAGTACACCTTCTAAAATATATATTACTCCTATAAATGTCATTAATGATAATATATCAATATTTAAAAATAGTTTCATTCCAGTAATACTACTGATTATATTTAAACTAATCCCTATAGCACCTAGTATAGCACTTGAATATGCATATGATATATATTTCTTTTTATAAAATAATGATAATATTGATATCATAAATATAAATTCTATTCCTGAGTTTTCACTAAACGTAACTCCAAGCACAGATAATATTATACTTCCAATTGCACCTGCTAATATTCCTAATACAATTTGGGATAGTGTAAGTTCTAGAGGGGTATTTAACCCCTCTCCTAATGTCATCTTTTGAATAGATACTATTTTAACATTTTTTAAATAAAATATTATCCCAAATACTACAAGCATAACTAAATGCATTGGCTCAATTATTGCTACTGCTATAGACTTTAAGCTATGAATTATTAAATCCATTCTGAGCCTCCTAATTAATTCTTCTCTCTTACTACCTCTAATGCTTTTTGAAATTGTGGATCAATACTTCTATCATAATCCATTTCTAATACTTCTTGTGGAATTTCTACTACTATATCTGGCTCTATTCCTGTACCATGAATATTTTCACCATTTGGTGTGTAGTACTTAGATGTTGTAACTTTAAGTCCTCCCATATCATTAGGTAAAACCTTAAGTTGTTGTACTATACCTTTACCAAAAGTTGTTGTACCTATAGTTGTTGCAGCTCCATGATCTCTTAAAGCACCAGTTACAACTTCAGAAGCACTAGCACTTCCACCATCAACAAGTACAACTAATGGCATCCCAATAGCATCTCCTCCTATTGAATTTGATATTACTTTCTTGTTATATTTATCAATTGTATAAGTAACTACTTCTCCTTCTGGAATAAAGTTAGAAGCTATTTCAACACATTCATTTAAGTATCCACCTGGATTTCCTCTTAAATCTAATATTAGTTTTTTCATTCCTTGTTGTTTTAATTCATTTAATTTTTTAGTAAACTTATCGCTTACTTCTTCATCACTAAAGGTCGTTATCTGAATATAACCTATTCCATCTTCTAGAATTTCCCCTTTAACTGATTCAGTCTTAATTTCAGCTCTTACTATCTCAACATCAAATGGATCATCTATACCTTCACGTTTAATTGTTAATGTAACTGGTACACCTTCTTCTCCTCTAACTCTAGAAACAACAGCCTCTGTATTTAAATCTGTCACTTCATAATCATCAACTTTTAATATTATATCTCCAGCTTTTAACCCAGCTTTTTCTGCTGGTGAACCCTCAACAGGAGCTATTATTGTTACATTATCATCTCTAACTCCTAATTGAGCTCCTATTCCATAGAAACTTCCTTGACTTGATTCCAAAAATGTTGTAAATTCATCCTTATCCATATAAACAGTATATGGATCTCCTATAGCTTCAGCCATACCTTTCATGGCCCCTTCTAAAAGCTTCTCATCATCTATTTCTCCATCATACATTGAAAACAACATACTTCTTAGATTAAACAAGTTTGAATATTTTTCTGTATCTTGAATATCCTCTAAATCACTAACTGCCTTTTCTGGCACAGAACCAATTATAACACCTTTAGTAGCCAGTATATTTCCTAAATAAAATACGCCTGCATATGTTATTAATAGAACAACTAATAGAATTAAGTATTTAACTATTCTCTTTCCAATACTCTTTGGCTTTTTTTCTTGGTCCTTAAAATTCTCCATAAACTCTCTTTCCCTTCTATAATAATATAATTTGTATTGTTAAATTTCCCTTTATTTACGTAAAACTACAACCCATAACATAAGTAATGAGTTGTAGTTTTAAAATACTCTCTCTATATATTTATCTTTGCCTAATTAACAAATTCTATATACTAAACAACTAAGAATTTTCTTAATGCAAATATACTTCCTATTGCTCCAACCACTATACCGCCTCCAACAAAGCAAGCTAATAAAGTTGTTAAAACAAATTGTGGTTGTACTAAGTTTACTATGAACATAGATGAAACAATCCACTTAAATACTCCGTTATATGCAAAGTATAATACTAAACTTGATGCTAATGAACCTATTGCACCAATTATTATTCCTTCAATAACAAAAGGCCATCTAATAAACCAGTCCGTTGCACCAACAAACTTCATTATTCCAACTTCTCTTCTTCTTGAATATACTGTAAGCTTTATTGTATTCATTATTAAGAATACTGATACACCTACAAACACTATAAATAATCCTATACCTACTATTTGAACTACATCAACAAATTTGCTTATTGTATTAATTACATCTTGTTGATTTCCTATTCCTTCAACACCTGTCATGCTCTCAACTGATGCGGCAACTTCTTCAGCATATGAAGGATCTTTTAAGTTAACTATAAATGAACTTGGTAATGGGTTATTAGTTAAATCGTATCCTTCTAATAAACCTTCATTACTTCCTAAATTTTCTTTTAAATTTAGAAACGCCTCATCTTTAGACTCATATGTAACTTCACTAACTTGTGGATTTTCCATCAACTTAAGTTCTATTTCTTTTTGATCAACTAATTTTATATCATCTTTTAAATATACTTGAATTTGAATTTTAGATGCTACATCTTCTATACTTTTATTAAAGTTTAATGCTAATAAAGTAAATGTACCAAATACGAAAAAAGTTATTAATACAGTTATCATAGCAGCAACACTGATTGTCCTATTTCTCTTTATACTTTTTAAAGCATCTACTATAAAATAATTTAAAGTACTAATTTTCATTTTCGTACATCCCCTTCCTATCATCTCTTACAACAATTCCCTTATCAATAGCTATAACTCTCTTTTTCATATTATCTACTATGTCTTTTGCGTGAGTTGCCATTAATATAGTTGTTCCAGATCTATTTATATCTTCTAATAATCCCATTATTTCATTTGCTGTTTCTGGATCTAAGTTACCTGTAGGTTCATCAGCTATTAAAACTGCTGGATTATTAACTATTGCTCTTGCTAAAGATACTCTTTGCTGTTCTCCTCCTGATAATTCATTAGGGAACATTTTATATTTATGAGATAATCCTACTAAAGATAATACCATAGGCACTCTTCTTCTTATTTCTCTTTGTGATGCTTCTACTACTCTCATTGCAAATGCAACATTTTCATATACATTTAAAGTAGGTATTAGTCTAAAGTCTTGAAATACCATTCCAATTTTTCTTCTATAATATGGTATTTGTTTTCTAGTTACTTTAGATAATTCCTTATCAGCTACTATAATTTCTCCCATTGTCGGATCTACTTCTTTTAATAACATTTTTATGAAAGTAGACTTACCTGCACCAGATGGTCCAACTAAGAAAACAAAGTCTCCTGAATCTATTTTTATATTTACATTTGATAACGCTTTAACATTATTATCATATATCTTGGAAACATCCTTAAATTCTATCATAAATAACACCTCTTACAACTTTAAGTTTAATAACTTTAAAAACTATAAAGCCATTATATCATACAAAAAGTCATAATACCAATATTAAAGGGCCATTTACCTCATTTTACTATATTTTTATTGAAAATCTGTAAATCCTTTTCCTAATACTTCTGTTGATTCATTAACAGTTACAAAGGCTTCTGGATCTATTTCCTTTACGTCCTTTTTTAAAGCTATAAACTCATTTGAACTTAAAACTGTATATATTATCTTCACATCACTTCCAGTATATCCACCATTCCCATTAAGTACTGTACATCCTCTATCAATATTTTTAATTATATGATTAACTATATCCTTTTCCTTTGATGTTATTATAAATACTTGCTTACATCTATTAAATCCGTCTATAAATTTATCTATAACTAAACCAATTAAAATTACACTAAAGAATCCAAATAACCCTTTATCTACACCAAATATACTAATAGCTAATATACAAACAAATGAATCTGTAAGCAATACAGATATTCCTATTCCAATTGGAGTGAACTTACTAATAATTGCCGCTATAATACTAGTTCCACCTGTAGATGCACCCTGATGGAAAACAATAGCTGCTCCCATCCCTAAAATTATCGATCCAAAGAAACTAGCTAAAAACATATTTTCCGTTAAAACTCCTGGTGTGAAGAACTTTTCAATTATCCACATAAATACTGAAAGCATTATTGTTGCATAAATACTTTTTGATCCAAATGATTTACCTAAAACAAGAAATGCCAATATAAAAAGAAGAATATTAAGAACAAGCACAACTATACTAGTATCTAAACCTATTAATTTATTTATTACTAGTCCTATACCAGATACTCCCCCTGCTGCAATATCACTTGGAAAGAAAAAATACTCTAACGCTATCGCAGTTAGTGCTATTCCTATTGTGGTTAGTAAATATTCCTTAATCTTTTTCATAATTATCCCCCTATTTTTTTAAAATTTTTAATCCTCATCTATTCCCTTAAATCCTTCTCCCATAACTTCATGAACCTCTCCAACTGTTATAAAAGCATTTTTATCAATGCTACTAATATGGTTCTTTAATTTTATAAATTCCCTTCTATCTAGAACTGTATATAATAATGATGTATCATTTCCAGTAAAAGCACCAACCCCTTTTATAAAGGTACATCCTCTTTCCAAGTCATTTAATATATACTGACTTATTTCCTTATTTTTAGGACTTATTATTGTAATTTCACTTTTAACTTTAAATCCAGCTATTATTTTATCTATAACAACACCATTCACTATGACAGATAGTAATCCATATAGTCCTATATCTATCCCAAATGTTATTGCCCCTAATAGAGTAACTAAAAAATCAACCATAAGCAATGATTTTCCTATATTAAAATGAAAAAATTTATTTAATATTTTAGCTATTATATCAGTTCCACCACTTGAAGCATTAGCATTAAATACTATTGCCATCCCAGCTGCTGCTATTAAGGTACCAAATATAGTAGCTAACATTAAATCATCTGTTACTGTAAATTGAAAAAACTTCTGCATTACCCACATAGATGTTGATAATAAAAGACTACAATATATACTTTTGGCTCCAAACTTAGGGCCTATTACTATTAAAGAAATCACAAATAAAATAGAATCCATAATAAGCACAAGAGGTCCAATTGATATAAATGGTATATAGTGATTTATAACAATTGCTAAACCTGTTATTCCTCCTGCTGCAATATTATTAGGATCAAAGAAATATACTACTGATATTGCAACTAAAAGTATTCCAATAGTTATTAATAAAAAATCTTTAAAATTATCTTTTCTCATAAAAAATACTCCTTACAATTTGAAACTATTTGTATTATTTTCTCTCAATCTACTTTTTTTATCCTAAATGATTTAACATACTTCACCATTATATACCTTTTTTAACCATAAAAAAACTGCGATTTTTTATCGCAGTTTTAAGTGGTAAATAGCTGTTTTGTGGTATATATAATCTATCTTTTTAAAGCAATTGCTTCTTTAACTTTATTTACTATATCTTGTGCTGTTAAGTTATAAGCCTTTAATAATTCATCTGGCTTACCACTTTCTCCAAAAGTATCATTAATTCCAACCTTTAAAACTGGTACTGGATACTTTTCAGTAACAACTTCTGAAACTGCAGATCCTAGTCCACCAATTACGCTATGTTCTTCAGCAGTTACTATAACTCCTGTTTCCTTAGCAGCTTCAATAATTAGCTCGTTGTCTAAAGGTTTTATTGTGTGTATATTTATAACCTTAGCATCAATTCCTTCTTGTGCTAAAATTTCTTTTGCCTCTATAGCAGCATCAACCATAATTCCAGTTGCAACTATAGTAGCATCTTTACCTTCTGATACTACAACACCTTTTCCTAATTTGAATTCATAAGTGTTTTCATCATTTATCACATTAACTGCAGCTCTTCCTAATCTTACATAGCAAGGACCATCATATTTAGCTATAGCTTTAATTGCAGCCATAGTTTCAACTGCATCCGCAGGAGAAATAACTACCATATTTGGTATACTTCTCATTAATGATAAATCTTCAACAGTTTGGTGAGATGCACCATCTTCCCCAACTGTTAATCCAGCATGTGTAGCACAAACTTTAACATTTAATTTAGGATAACAAATTGAGTTTCTTATTTGTTCAAAAGCTCTACCTGCAGCAAACATTGCAAATGTACTTACATATGGAATTTTTCCACAAGTTGATAACCCTGCAGCAACCCCCATCATATTTCCTTCAGCAATACCCATATTGAAGAATCTTTCTGGAGCAACTGCCTTAAAGTCAGCTGTTTTAGTAGATTTAGATAAATCTGCATCTAATACTACTACATTTTCGTTTTCTTTTGCTAATTCTGCTAATGCTTTTCCGTATGCTTCTCTTGTAGCGATTTTCTTACTCATTATCTGTCTCCTCCAATCTCAGCTAAAGCTTTTTCACATTGTTCTTTGCTTGGTGCCGTACCATGCCATGCCGCTTCATTTTCCATAAATGATACACCCTTTCCCTTAACAGTTTTACATATAATAACTGTTGGCATATCCTTACATTCTTTTGCTTTTTCTATAGCATCTATTATTTCATCATAATTATGTCCATCAATAACTAAAACATTCCAACCAAAAGCTTCAAACTTTTTATCTATTGGAGATGGATTCATAACCTCTTCTATATTTCCATCTATTTGTAGTCCATTAAAATCTACAAAAGCAGTTAAGTTATCTAGTTTGTAGTGAGCTGCACACATAGAAGCTTCCCATACTTGCCCCTCTTCTAATTCACCATCACCTAAAATAGTATATACTCTATATGCCTTTTTATCTATTTTCCCTGCTAGTGCCATTCCTACAGCAGAAGAAATACCTTGCCCTAAAGAACCTGTTGACATATCTATCCCTGGTAAACATTTCATACTTGGATGACCTTGTAATCTTGATCCAAACTTTCTTAAAGTACTTAATTCCTCTACCGGGAAGAATCCCTTTCTTGCTAATGCACTATATAAAACAGGTGCAGCATGACCTTTTGATAATACAAATCTATCTCTATCTGGATTTTTAGGATTACTTGGATCTATGTTCATTTCTTTAAAGAAAAGTGTAGTTACAATATCAGCTGCAGATAAAGATCCACCTGGATGTCCTGATGCTGATTCTGTTAACATTGAAACTATATCTTTTCTGATTAGTTTAGATATTGATTTTAATTCTTCTACATTATTAACCATTTTAAAGCCTCCATTAGTAATAATTTATATTAATATATTCTATTATACTCTATAATTATGTAAATTACCCAAATTTATTTTAACATAACCTCTTTTATTTGTATATACTATTTTTGTTTAAAGTGTATATTATTTATTTCAAATTGTATATCACATATATTTTTTTATTATAAAAATAGTAATAATTTATAATAAAAAAAGGCAAAGTACTCCTACTTTACCCTTTTATTAGTTAAATTTAATATTTAAGCTAGACTTATACTAATAAGTAATGATTTATCTACCTTTTTCATGTCAGTCTCTGTCATATGGCCTATTTTTTCTTTAAGCCTTTTTTTATCTAAAGTTCTTATTTGCTCTAGTAACACAACGGAATCTCTATTTAATCCATATTCTTCTGATGAAATTTCTACATGTGTTGGAAGCTTGGCTTTATTAATTTGAGAAGTTATAGCTGCCACTATTACTGTAGGGCTATATTTATTCCCTATATCGTTTTGTATTATAATTACTGGCCTAATTCCACCTTGCTCAGAGCCTATAACAGGACTTAAATCTGCATAAAAAATATCCCCTCTTTTTACAACCATAGTCGTCATTAAAAATATCACACTCCGCAAAGCCATTTCTCATATTCATTTATATCATCAAATTTGTATTTAAGTGACTTTTGTGATGAATTAGCATCATATGAAAGCTCTAAATTAATTTTCGACATTTCTTTATATCCATTTTTTATTAATTCAAAGAACTCATTTGCTTCATTCTCCTCACTATATACTATTAAACTATCTTTAATAAATTTACTACTTTTTTCAAAATCATTTTTAAATTTACGGATTACTATATTATCTATTTTTTTTGACATATTTGACCTCCTAGGAGTTCTATTTCCTATGTAATAAGAAAATTATATTTCAAAATATGTCATTTTGTAAATAGAAATGTCACTATCTGTATAAATTTTATAATTTTTCATAATTGTTAATCTTTTATGAGTATATTTTTAATCATTATTTCTCAAATGATTAATATGTACTTAGATTATCACTATAATTAATACAATTTGATTGAACTAAATACTACACTGGCTAAATTTTCTTTGTACAATTTATCTATATTTCATCATTTGTTTATTATATTTTTATATTCTTAGAATTTGTGCAAAGAATACTGAATTTATATTCAGTATTCTTTTGCTATTTTTAATAATCTTAGTTAAATAAATTTTCATCAATCTCTTTAACTATTTTAAAATCTTCATAAATTATTCGAACTGAATCATTACCATCCTTATCATAAATTACAATTCCGATAGGTGTCTTAGTTTTTTTATTTATAAAAATCCTTGCACTATTAAAATGCTCATTATTTAAAAATAGTTCTGTATCTACTTGTATATATATTGTATCTCCCCATTCTTCTTGTCCTTCTTTTATTGAGTCACTCTTTAATGGGTAAGATAATATTTTATTCATAAATGCCATTGAATGAAGTATGTCCATATCGCTTTCAATTACATACTCCCCTGTAGATGAATTATCCTTTACATGAATTCCATCTTCTTTATAAAGCTTAATTTTATCATCCTTAAACTCTACTCTTACTCCTTTATCCTTTGAATAATATTGAACTGTATCCTCTCGTTCTTCTCCTTTGCTATTCTTAACTATGTACTCAACTTTTGTTTCATAACATTTAATATTTTTTAACTCTCTAATTATTTCCTCATTATTGGGTGAAATGATACCTCTAAAGATAACAACAAGAAAAATAGATATAAAGGGTATAATTAGTAATAATGTTATAATAATTTTTTTCTTCATAGATCCTCCCATAAGCACTATTTCATTATTACTAATATTAAGTAACTATAAATTTTATTCATAATTTATTATTAAGTTACTTAAAAAATATTATTTATGTTAATCTTTACTATATAAATATTATGTAGGTTGGTGAGATTCTAGTACTACAAATGCTATTGCACAACTTCTATTATGAGAAATAGAAACATTAAATGTATAATTATTAACCTTTATTAGCTCTTTTACTTTATTAGATACTTCTAATATAGGTTTACCTAATTCATCTCTAAAGACCTCTATATCACTAAAGGTAAATCCCCTCATTCCTGTTCCTATTGCCTTGCTTACCGCTTCTTTTACAGCAAAATTTCCAGCAATGCTCTCTACCCTAAGCTTTCCTTTAGTCAATTCTTTAAGCTCCCTTTCAGTAAATATCTTTTCTAAAAACATTGGTGTATTGTTTATTGCTTTCTCTATTCTATCAATTTCTATTATGTCTGTTCCAATTCCCAATATCATAAAATCACCTCTTTTGTTAAACTATATATCCATAAGAATAATTTAATTATCTTCTGTGACAATCCCTTATGTAAATATAATTTTAAAAATTAGAACTCAGTGGCACACAAATCTGAATACTCACCTACTATATCAACTAAATGGATAGGAGAAACTAAATTATTAAATAATAGTAATAATATATCATTAGCTTTTTTTTCTTCACTAGCTACTAATCCTACATAATCTCTTTCTAAATTAATTACTTCTCCATTATTAAAATCTTGTCTTTCAATTTCAATTCCAAAAGCTTGTCTATTTCTTACATTCTTTTCAGTCATTCTATATATATATTTAACTTCTCTTTCATTAATATTTACCATTTTGCTTAATGTTTTATTTATCTTCATAATGTCATTACCCCTCTACATATTATTTAATAATTAAACAATACCATACATTGAATTAAAATTATGTCAAATGGTGGTGTTATAGAAAATAAAATTTCCCTTAGCTTTCAACATAATTGTAATTTATTACACTTTTTTCAGTTAATATTATAAATTTACTTACTAATCATGTTATTTAACCAACTAAAATAAATGTCGAAAGCTATAAACATATAAAAAATTTCACTATAAAAAATAGAGATTGCTATTTAACAATCTCCATTTAACAACTTATTCTTCACCAATAACTTCGTTGTTTTCTCTAACTTCTCTTCTATTTCCAACAAATTTGAAGTCTTCAGCAACAACTTCCGCTATATACTTTTTATTTCCTTGTTTATCTTCATAGCTTCCAGTTTTTAATCTTCCGCTTAGACTAATATAGCTTCCCTTAGTCATATACTTACATACTACTTCTGCTTTTCTTCCCCATATAGTTACAGGAATCAAATCAGCCTTTCTAGTTCCATCAGCAGATTTAAAATTTCTATCTACCGCTATTATGAACCTTGTAAAAACTTTTTCACCATTATCTATAGTTTTTAGTTCAGGGTCCTTTATAAGTTTTCCTAATAACACTATTTTATTCATTTAATTACACCTCCTGAATACTTCATATTTGAGTATAACCACTTCAATTTTTTCTATTCATGGAAATTTTATATAATTAATAAAATAGTATTTGAAAATAATTCTAATTTTAATCTTTAAAATTAATTTAGTAAATTAGTTTTCCTTATAACTATAAGCGAATTAATTTCTCCACCTATAATTAAAATTATAGAAGTTAGATACAACCATGTTATTAATATAATAACCGCACCTAATCCCCCGTATATTTTAGAATAATTACTGAAATTATTTATATAAAATGAAAAACCTAATGAAACTACTAACCAACCAATAGTACATGCTATTGCTCCTGGTATAACTTCCCTCCATCTAAGCATTTTGGATGGTGTATATCTATATATACTTGCAAAAATTAATATCATCATAAATACAACTAATACATATCTAAGAAAATTCCATACCCTGTATACTACTGTAGGAAACGGCAAATAAGATGCTAATAAATTTCCTATTAATCCACCAAATACTAGCATTACTAAGGTTAACAGTATTACAAAAGCTAATGCAAAGGTACAAATTATTGCTATAAAAGCTCTTTTTATAAATGATCTATTTTCATTTAATCCATAGGCTTTATTTATTCCTTTAATTACTGCTCTAAATGCTGAAGATGCGGACCAAATTACTAATAATAAAGAAGCACCTAATAATCCAGTATTTTGTTTTTCAATAACCTCTATAATTACACTATAAATAAGCTCAAATGCACTAGTTGGTAACATTGCTCGTAGTGCACCTAATACCTCCATAGAATCTAAATTACTAAATCCAATTAATGTTAATAAAAAAATTAAAAAAGGGAAAAATGATAATATTAAATAATATGCTAGTTGAGCAGCTAAAGCAAAAATATCATCATCTCTTATCTTAACTATAAAATATATTATAAACTTAAAGAAACCTCTTTTTATACTAGCCTCTTTTTTAGACATCATATCACCATATTTCCTTTCTACTTTATATAATATAACATATTTCATTTTATAAAATTAATATTTCTTACAGTTAAATATAAACTCTTTTATATCCCACTCCTTAGGTAAAATAAACTTATATTTATAATCTTTATATCTTCTATCTATTAATAATATTCTACCCTTATCATTCTCCGTTCTTATTACTCTTCCTGCTGATTGAAGCACTTTATTTATTCCTGGATATGTATAAGAATAATCAAAGCCACTTGAATCAAAGTATTCTGCTATTATATTATTTTCAATAGAAACCATAGGAAATCCTACCCCTACAATAATAGCTCCAATCAATTTATCTCCAGGTAAATCGACACCTTCTGAAAACATTCCACCTACAACAGTAAATCCAATAATATTATTCTCCTCATTAAAAGCTCTTAAAAACTCTTCTTTCTTAATTTCTGATAAATTCTCTTCCTGTATTATAACTCCCCTTTCTCCATATAATTCTATATATCGCGAATGTACTTTATATAAATAATCAAAGGATGGTAAAAAGGCCATATAATTACCTTTTCTTTCATTAATAAATTGATATATAACTTTACATAATATATCAATATTATTTTCTCTATTAACATATCTCATATCTAAAGGATATAAATATGTTAATAGATTTTCCTTATTAAATGGTGAATCGAACCTCAATTTAAAACTTTCTTCATCTCCACCTATTAAATCTACATAATATTTTACCGGAGATAGTGTTGCTGAAAATATAATACTTGAATAAGTACTTTTAATGACTTGTCTTAAATTTTTAGCAGGATTAATACAAAATATTTTTATAGTAAATTCATTTTTATCATTTTTCAAGATAGTTGTATATTCTTCATCATATAATTCACTTGCTGCAATAAAGTTTCTTACTTCATAATAGAACTCTAATACATCTTCATATCCCTCTGTTCCTTTACCTTTTACTAAGTAATTATCAGCCTCACTAACAAAGCTTCTCAATAATTTTATTAATTCTTTATATTCCTCATTATGATATTTGAAACTTTTGTTTATCTCTTCTAATTCTCTCCTTATATGTATCATTTCTTTATTTATAGAATTAGATATTTTATATAACTTCGGTACTTTTCCCTTTATAATCCTATTAACAGACATTACTTTGCTTTTTTGCAAAGTACAGCTATACATTTCTCTAGCTCTATTAACAAGATTATGTGCTTCATCTATTAATAATATATTATCCTCATTTCTATCTTCAAATATTCTTT
Source organism: uncultured Clostridium sp. (assembly GCF_934754925.1). GTDB lineage: Bacteria > Bacillota > Clostridia > Clostridiales > Clostridiaceae > Clostridium. The sequence continues at coordinate 16,612 of NZ_CAKVJA010000044.1, forward strand.
TCAATCTTACTCTTGGATCAAAAGCATAGTTATAATCACAAATAACTCCATCACACCAATTGCTTAAATCTAACGAAAGCTCAAAGGGACATACCTTATATCTATTAGCATATTCAATTATTTCATTTCTAAAAAACACATTATTGTTTTTTATTAAGTTGTTTATTACAGAATTTATTTTTGTAAAATAATCTTTTGCATAAATACAATCATCTGGATTACATTTTACTTCATTATTAAGACATATTTTTTCCTTTGCAGTTATAGTAACTACTTTAAATTTTAAATTATTTTTAAGTAACTTAAAATATGCCTCTTCTGCTACAGTTCTAGTTATTGTTTTAGCAGTTAAATATATTATTTTTTCTCCCATTCCTTCTCCTATTGCCTTTAATGCTGGGAAAATGGTAGATATAGTCTTACCTATTCCTGTGGGAGCCTGTGCAAATAATATTCCTCTTTTTCTTATATTACTATAGCAACTTACAGCTAATTCTCTCTGCCCCTTTCTATATGATTTAAATGGGAATTGTAACTCTTTTATACTTTTATTTCTTTCTTCTTTAAATGATTCTTTTAAAGTTAATGTTTCTAAATATTGGCTAACTAATCCATCTACAAAATTTTTCAATTCTTCAAAGGTATATATATGATCAAAAGACCTAACTTCATCTGTATTTATATTAAAATAACTTAATCTTATAGTTATATCTTTTAGATTATTATCTATACAATAAATATATCCATAAAATTTTCCTTGAGCCCAATGCAGTAGATTATAATCCTCATATAAATAAGCTAAATCCATGTAAGTTGACTTTATCTCTTCTATAATTATATTTCCCTTTTCATTTATAATTCCATCTGCCCTACCCTCTACTAATAAAATTATGTTTTCCTTTTGAAACTCATGTTGCATTCTTACTTCTTTTTCATAATTTTCGTATATTTCTAAATTATCTTTTTGAAGTTTTCCATGTGCAATTGTTCCATCTATAGCACGCCCTCTAGATATAAATCTATCATCTAAACTACCTGACTTTAATACATATTCAACTATTCCTCTAACAGATTCTCTAAACAGTAATTTCTCCTTCATAAATCATTCCTCTCTTATATTACTATTTTATTATAACAAAAAAGCTACCAATTAAATCGGCAGCTTAAGACTAAGAATGATATTCTTTTACTATTTTTTGAACTAACTTTTTAATAGCACTAGCCTGAGCTATTAATGATAATACTATAACAAAAGTTCTAATACTATTTTCATCTTTTTCATCTAATTCTAACTCTTTAATAATAGAATCTAACTTTTCATCATTTATTGCTGTGGCATTTAAATGTTTATCAAAACTTTCCTCTTGAGTTTCAAAAAATAATTTATATGCAGTTTCCCAATCTATAATGTCATCTGATCTATCATTTATTTCATTAAAAGCCAAACTAAAAACCTTTTTAATTTCCTCTGTTGTAAGTATTGGTCTCATGTAGCTTAATAATACAAGTTGAACTAAATGTATCTTAGTATACCCTCTTTTTTTACCATCCTCTGGTTTGCTAATAACTTCACTTTTTATATAGTTTTGAACTATATTATTAGTATATTTATCTTCAACAAATTTATCATTTAAAAAATCTATTACTTGAGATAAAAAAAGATCGTATTTCGGTAACTCTTCATAAGGTATCATTGATGTATTAGATATTTCTTCTGCAATCTTTTTTATATAATCATTATCAATCTTATTAACCATATTATTTCACCTCACGTTTCTATAATTGAATATTTATATTATATAGTAACCATAAACTTGTTACAAGTTATTTTTTTCTATCTTATATGTTGTTTTTTTTGTTATTATAATATTGATTCTTAACATATATTATTGAAACTATTCTTTTAAATCAGCTTTTTACTTTTTTTCCTTTTTTTATTTTTATATATTTAATTTTTTTAAACTTGTCCACCGTAATTCTACAATATTAGAGGACAAACTATGTCTTATTATGTTTATTTTGTCATTTATTTTATAAAAGGTTATTGACTTTTCAAAAATATGGTAGTATAGTTTATTTATGAATTAATTTAATAAGAATTTTCTAATTAAAACATTTTTTTAAAGTTTATTATTGACTTTTAATTACATATCTGTTAATATTAATCTGCTAAATGTCGAAACTTGTTTCAAGGAGGAATTTTAAATGAAATCAACTGGAGTTGTAAGAAGAGTAGATGAACTAGGAAGAATAGTTATTCCAATAGAATTAAGAAGAACTTTAGATATCGCTGAAAAAGATGCTTTAGAAATATATGTAGATGGTGAGCAAATCATATTAAAGAAATATGAACCAGCTTGCATATTCTGTGGCGATGCTAGAGATGTTGTTAACTATAAAGGTAAAAACATCTGCAAAAACTGCATGGAAGAATTAAAAGTTGGTAAGTAATTAATCATTACTATACATAATTTTATTAAATAAATAAGAGAGTCTACACCTTTGTAGACTCTCTTTTAATTTACAAATTAATTGCTATTTTATAAACCTCTTTTTTAGGGATTTCTCTCTCTTTGGCAACCATCTTTATAGCTTCTTTTTTATCAATTCCGCTATTTATTAAATTAATTAAATGTTGTTCTACTGTTATTCCACTAAGCGCTTGCTCCTTCTCAGCTCTAAATTCACCTTCACTTTTACCTGAAATAACTAATACAAACTCTCCTCTTGGTCTATTATCTAAAAACCAATTATAAGCTTCTTCAATAGTACCCCTGTAAATATCCTCATGTAATTTTGTTAACTCTCTACAAACAGCTATACTTCTATTACCTAATGTTTGTCTTAAATAATCTAAAGTATCTATAAGCCTATGTGGTGATTCATAAAAAATTAAAGTCTCTTTTTTATCCTTAATTTCTTCTGCTAATATTTTTCTTTCTTTAGTTTCTCTTGGAATAAATCCTCTAAAAATAAATTTTGTAGTATCTAAGCCAGAGTAAACTAAAGCTGTTGTAATAGCTGTTGCTCCTGGTAAAACTTCAAATTGTATATTGTTTTCTATACACTTTCTAACTACTACACTTCCCGGATCTGATATTCCTGGTGTACCTGCATCTGTAACTATTGCTATATTTTTTCCTAATTTTAATTTAGATAATATTTCATCACTTTTCCCTTGTTCATTATGTTGATGATAACTAAAAAGTGGTTTTTTTATATTAAAATGATTTAATAACTTTAAACTTTGTCTTGTATCTTCAGCTGCAATTTCATCAACACTTTCTAATACTTCTAATGCTCTTAATGTTATATCTTTTAAATTACCTATTGGTGTAGGTACTAAATATACCTTTCCATATTCCATATAATTACTTCCTTCCATAAATACGATCTATTTCTTCACTATAATTTCCATTATCATCATATACATATAGTGTTTCTTCCCACTTTAAAAATGCTCCACCATCTCTTTGACCTTCTACTAACACTATGTTAGGTGCTTTTTTAGTATTAGGCTGAACCATTCTAACTCTCTTTGGCTCTATTTTATGTTTTCTCATAAGAACAAAAATATCAGCTAATCTTTCCGGTCTATGTACTATAAACATTCTTCCATTATCTTTTAGTAATCGTCTAGCTGCTATAATTACATCCTCTAATGTGCACATTACCTCATGTCTAGCTATAGCTAATTTATCATTTGGATTAACTATTCCTGCATTATTTAATTTATATGGAGGATTAACTGTTAATACATCAAACTTACCTAACGAATCTAATAATGCCTTATCCTTTAAATCACCCTGAACAAATTTTACTACATCAGTAGTATCATTAAGTATAGAACTTCTATTTGCCATTTCAACCATATCTTCTTGTATTTCTAGTCCTACAACTTCCTTTGGCTCGTATTTACCATAAGCTAAAAATGGAACTATACCTGTACCTGTACATAAATCAATAACTCTATGCTTATTCTTTATATTTGCAAAATGAGATAATAATACTGCATCTACCCCGAATCTAAATCCTTGTTGTTTCTGAATTAACCTTAATCCATTTAGTTGTAAATCATCAACACCTTCATCAATATTTATCTTAACGTTCATAAAACACTCCTTATTTAAATTGTAAACTAAGTACTTTTATTATACATATTATACGCCAAAAAGACTAGGATTAATAAAATCCTAGTCTATAATCACAAATTATACTACTCTTCTTGCTGTATAGAATTTATATACGCTTGAAACCTTAACTACATCACCAGTACTTGGTGCATGTATCATTTGTCCCCCACCTATATATATACCAACATGTCCAGTATGAGGGAAAACTAAATCTCCTGGTTGTAAATCATTATAAGATACAGCTACCCCTACATTTATTTGATCATATGTTGTTCTTGGTAAACTTACTCCTGCTGCATTTCTAAATACATATTGAGTAAATCCTGAACAGTCAAATCCACTTGGAGTTGTTCCTCCCCATAAATAAGGTGTTCCAAGGAATTGGTATGCATAATCTACTATTGCATTACCTGTTGCAGATACTGTTGAATCACCTCTATTTGGCTTACTAGCAGTATTTGCTGCATTTATTGCTGCTTGAAGCTGTGAAACTTTATCCTTTGCAGCTTCAATTTTAGTATTTATCTCTTCTTTAACTATTCCACTCTTAATTTGGTTATCTCTTATGTTTCTTAATTGACTAATTGCACTGTTTAAATCATCAATTGAACTTGATGAATTTTCTATAACTGAGAATTGTGGTGTAACTAATTGTCTTTCTGAAACGGCTAAGAATTCTCTTTCAAACTCAGCTTGTTCGGCTTGAACTTGTGCAACTAATTTTTCTTGCTCAGCCTTTTTAGCTTCAAATTCACTTAAAGACTTTTTAGTTTCTTCATTTACTTTTGTAAGTTCTTGTTCCTTTGCATCTAAAGATGTAATTTTCTCATTAAGAGAATCTTGCTTGTCCTCTAATTCCTTAACAATCTTTTTATCTATGCTTACTAATCTGCTAGTTGATTCAATTTTACTAATTAAATCATTAAAACTATCAGCGCTAAATAATAGCATTATGTAACTACTTTGTCCACCTGATTTGTATAACTCTCTAATTCTTTTACCTAGAACTTCCTCAGTCTTTTCAATTTCATCTTTAGCAGTTTCTATTTCTTTTTCTGTATTTTCTACTTCAACCTTTATTTGTTCCATTTGAGCGTTATTTGATTCAATTGTTTGAACTAAAGGTTCTATTTCTCCATTTAAAGTGTATATTTGATTATTTATATCTTCTATCTTTTGTGTTAACTCATCATATTTCTGCTGGTTTTCTATTACTTCTTGATTTGGTGTAGCAAAGGCAGGCATTGCTGAAGTAATAACTAGAGTTGCAGCTAATACAGCTGATATTATCTTTTTCTTCATATTATCCGTAAGGTCTCTTGACCTTCCCCCTCTCCTTTGTTTTCCTTACCATTATACCACTTATGGAAACTTTGGACAATGGTAAATTTTTTAAACCGGCATTTTGCTTGATGTAAATGTATACCTTACTTTATTTTACTGGGAAACAAATTCCCTTTTTCACCCATATTATAAAATAATTGTTTGTTATATAAATAAAATTGCAAGTTCATATTCTAAAATCTAATATTTGTGAATATGAACTTGCAATTTATTTTTCTTTAATCCTAAATATTTATATAAAAAAATTTGATATTATTTAATTTCTAATTTTCTTATTTAATATGTACTGAGTAGCAGATAATATAGCTATAGATATAACGAATATAATAACTACTGTTTTACTAACACTTCCTGAAATAAATGAAATAATAGAGCAAATCAATCCTATTCCCCCTATTGCAATATTAGTATATCCACTAATCTTCATTGCTTTAACCTCTTTATAAACTTCTTTATCTTTAGTATTCATACTTTTTATATACTTATTATTTAATAAAAATGCTCCTAATAATATAAACCCTAAGCTTCCTAGAAACATTACTAAAAGTGTAATATTCATATTCTCACCTCACCAAAATATTTATAATAATAAAATTATAGCACAATAATTATAAAAGTAACTTACCTCGTAAATAAATAAAATATATTTAAATAAAAGTGTTGACATAATTATAAATATGAAATATAATATTAATGTACTTCGGGGTGTGGCGCAGATGGGAGCGCGCGTGGTTTGGGACCATGAGGTCGCAGGTTCGATCCCTGTCACCCCG
>NZ_CAKVJA010000045.1 GCF_934754925.1 uncultured Clostridium sp.
TTCTATAATTGGCTCATCAATAACTTGCGCTTCTACAACAGTACTCTCTATAACTTTATCTTTAGACTTTTCTACTTCAATTACTTTTTTAGAATCTTCATCATCTCTTTTAGTATTTTCTATAATTGGCTCATCAATAACTTGCGCTTCTACAACAGTACTCTCTATAACTTTATCTTTAGACTTTTCTACTTTAATTTCTGGCTTTCTTGGATCCTTTTTATGTTCTTTTTCTGCAACCTTTTCAGTTGCTCTTGCTCTAACTTCCTTAGCTTTAATTATAGTATAATTTTTCCAATTATCTGATGGCTGTTGTCCATTTAAAAAGCCACACATTACAAATATAGGTATGCCATCTTTAATTTTTGCTATAGCTGTACCAGATATTTTATCAAATTGTATATCTAAGCCACCAATATTTGATACATTGTATTCTTTTGTTGCTTCTGCCTTACCTGTATCAGTTACTTCTATTGGTCCTAAATTAACTATTTGTTTCATATCCTTTTTACAACAAATAATCATCATGTAATAATTATCACTATCTTTTTTAAGATTTTGGGCATAAAAAGATATTTTACACTTATCTCCTTTTGCTTCTATCTTAGAATATCCAGATAATGTTTTATCACTAGAATTTGAATACCCACGTTCATCCTCTTGTAATATTACGAAGTTTCTATACAATCTACTATTGCTTGCCACTCTCTAGAACCCCCACTTTATATTAATTCCATATATTATATGTTCTATATATTGAAATATGTTATTAATTTTAATAGTGGAATGTCATATAAATAAATTATAAAATTTCATTAATACAATTTGATAGTGTTGCAAATTCTTGTATAGTTAAAGTTTCCCCTCTTCTCTTTGGATCAACTCCTGCCCTTTCAAATGCCTCTTCTAGCTTTTCCTTAGCAGGTCCTATACTCTTAACACCATTCCATAAAGTTTTTCTTCTCATGTTAAATGAATTTCTTATTATATCAAAGAATAACTTTTCATTATCAACCTTAACTTTTGGTGAATCTAATTTGTCAAGTCTAATAACAATTGAATCAACCTTAGGTCTAGGAATGAAACAATTAGGTGGAACTCTTCTTACTATACTAGTATTACAATAATATTGCACTAACAAAGATAATGCTCCATAATCCTTGTTTCCTGGTTCTGCATTCATTCTTTCCGCAACCTCTTTTTGAATCATTATTGTTAATGATTTAAAATTATATCCTTCTTTAAGTAATTTAACTATTATAGGCGTTGTTACATAATAAGGTAAGTTTGCAACTAATTTTACACTTTTCTCATCACCTATAACTTCATTAAAATCTACCTTTAGGGCATCATTATGTATAAGAGTGAAATTAGGATTATCTCCCAACTCTTGTTCTAATATAGGAATTAAATCATTATCTAATTCTATTGCAACTACTCTCTTAGCAGTTTTTAATAATTGAGCCGTTAATGTTCCAACTCCAGGCCCTATTTCTATAGCTAAATCCTCTTTATTAACATCTGCACCAGCAACTATATCTCTAGGAACAGAGTCATCAACTAAAAAGTTTTGTCCTAAGCTTTTTGAAAATTTGAAATTATATTTCTTAACTAACTCGGCTGTTTTTACATCTTTTATATCCATCTATTTCTTCCCTTCTAATTCTTTATCAATATAATTAATGGCTTCTATAAACTCTTCTTTTGTAATTCCATAATTATTTAATCTAGATAACATTTGGTTTGCATTACCATAACCAATTCCTAATCTATTTCCAAGTTTTATTCTTCTTTCTTTCGCATTTGGGTGTCCATTTAATCTAAAGAAGAACATATCTTGTGAATCAAAGATATTTTCCTTAACTTCAATAGTAACCTTTGCCCTATTTAAAGCTTCTATTATAACCTCTGGTGTAGCATTTTCTACTCCTATATCATCATCTTTAATTCCATCTTCTTGGGCAATATATGCATGCTTTATTCCTGGAACCCTCTTTGCTATTATTTTTCTTATTTTTTCTCCAGCAAAATCTGGATCAGTTAAAACTATAACGCCCTTTCTTTTTTGTGCCTCTTTTATTCTTGAAATAACCTTTGCGTTTATTCCAAAACCACCAACAGCTATCATTTCTGCATCAACTGCTTTTTTTACTGCAGCTACATCATCTTTTCCTTCAACAACTATAACCTCTTTAATCAAAAGCCTTCTCTTCCTTTCCTCTATTATCTCTTATTAATTTATCCCCATATTTCTATTATGTCAAACCTTTAATTAGTTATAAGCTACTAGTTTCAATTTAATTTCTAAATTGCTTTATAAATATTGGGTTCATAAAAATGTATTCTTTGCTATATTACTATATAAGTCTCATTTAAATTTTTAACTAATATCTTACGAAAATAAAAAGGGCAATATCAAAACAATAAAGTTTTGATATTGTCCCTTTTTACTTTACCATTCTCCTGGGTACGCTAAAATATATACTGGTACGTTATATTTTCTTCCCCATGATTTACAATCTGATTCTGAATTAAGGAATACATCTATAATATTTCCTTTTATAAGTCCACCTGTATCTGCAGCAATTGCTTTTCCGTAATTTTCTACGTAAACTAGCGAACCTAATGGTATCACTCTTGGATCAACTGCTATTGTACTTATTCCACCTGGATTGTAAACTGGTACTGTTCCTGTTGCAGTTATAGTATCGCCTGCATAAGCAGTAGATTCACAATAGATTAAATCTCTATACTCCATTTCGCCATCTCTACTAGCAAATACTCTTTTGGTTCCTTGAGCTATAATTTCATTTATAGGTTCTTTAGTAACCTTAGACTGAACTATTTCTCTAGATACTTCAACGCCATCTTTCTTAATCACTTTATAAGTTATTTCCTTTTCTCCTGCCTCACCAGCTTGTCTTACATTTTCCGTATTGATATCTAAGTTTTCATCGTCTTCAACTATTGTTTCATAGTCAATACTTTCTACAGCAACCTCATTTAATACTTCAACTTTAACTATTTTAACTGTAAGACTATCTGATACTTCAGTATCTAATGAAGGTGTTATTTCGTCAACTCCTTCAACAAACTCAACGCCTTCAGCTCTTAGCTCATCCTTTTCGGCTTCTATCATATCTTCTACAGTATCTTCAGCAGTTTTTATAACAATTGTTTTGTTACCAACTACCATTTCTACTTCTACAGCTTTTTTAATTGTAATAACATCCTTTGATGATATTTTTTCATTTAAAGCTGGCTGTACCTTATCTTTATGAGCTATTTCTATCTCATTTTCATCAAGTACATCTTTAACAGTCCCTTTATATGTTATAAGTGCTTCTTCTTTTCCGTCTATAACTATTACTATGTTTTTTCTTACACATGTAAATGTTATCGTTAATGCTATTACTAATAGACTGATAACACCTACCATTATTTTTGCCTTAGGACTATTAGAAAAATTGTTTTTTAAATTTTCTTTCCATTTTTCAATCATCTACATTTAACCTCCCCTGGCAAGAGTGACCATTGAATTATATAAATAATTCTTATTTTTGTCAAATTTACCACTCTTGTTTTAATGCAACTGCCTAAAATGCATAATAAATATTAATTGAAATAAAAAAAATAATGGCGTTTTTACAGTTTAAAGTTTGGTTGATATAGACCGGATTTTTTCTATTTTTTTACAATTGTCAGTATTTATTTTACTTTATTTTCTATTATTAATCAAGCTATAGAAATTGTCATTTACAGCCAAATTTACCTCTTTTAAGCTAATTTCTTTTATTTCAGCTATTTTTTCTATTATATATTCAATATAATCTGATTTATTCCTTTTTCCCCTATTTGGAGTTGGAGCCATATATGGGCAATCAGTTTCTACTAATAATCTATCAAGTGGGATTTCTTTTACAACCTCACAAATTTTCTTTGCATTTTTAAAAGTAACTACTCCAGTAATTCCTATATAGTAACCTAATTTAACACATTCCTTAGCAAATTCTACACTACCTGAAAAACAATGTACTGTTCCTCTAACATTAGGAAATTCCTTCATTATTTCCAAGGTATCTTTATGAGCATCTCTATCATGGATTACTACTGGTAATCCTAATTCTTCCGCTAATTTCATTTGATCTCTAAATACTTCTTTTTGGATTTCTCTATCTGGATTTTCATCCCAATAATAATCTAATCCTATCTCACCTATAGCTATAATCTTTTTATTACTATTATATAAATTAATTATTTCATTCTTCACACTTTCATCATAATCATTGGCATCACTAGGATGAATTCCAAGTGCTCCATAAATAAAATCATGTTTTAAAGTTAATTCATTTGTAGTTTTTAAACTGTTTTTAGAACATGCACAATTTAATATTCCAATTACTCCTGCATCCTTTATTTGTTCAAAGACAGCCTCTCTATCCTCATCAAAAGCCTCATCATCATAATGTGAATGAGTATCAAAAATTTTATATTTGAATTCCATTATCTTTTCTCCTTATTAATAAAATAAATTTTTCTTATTTTTCATTATACCAAATTAAATAAAAAAATATTTACCTTTGGAATAATTTATGAATAAACCCTTTCAAAGATAAATACTAATTTTTATTGATTAAGTTATAATTTTGAAATATATTGTTAAGATTTTCTTTAGATTTTTGACACCTAACTGACACAATTAAGGTTTATTATAATACTTGTAAAGTAGTTAAAGCATTATTATTTACCCCTAAAACCATTTTTAAATAGAGCTTCTATCATTCATTATGATTAAGAGGTTACTTTTTAAATTGGTCTCCTAGAGTTATTCGTCCCCCAAATGAAATGACTCTAGGTTTTTTTTGTTCTAAAGTTTCTTTTCCTTTAATCTAATTACTTCCTCTGTAGCTCTCTTTTTATCAATTTTATTAAATAACATATCACATTCTCTAATTATACCTTCTTTTTTTTCTGTAAAGCTCCAAATACCGTCATCTAGATTTAACGAGTGTTTTATTTTATTACATGTATTAGGCATAAACGGATATAGTAGATTAGATAAGTTAACTATTATCTGAATACAATTATATATAACTTCTTTACACTTTGAGGGATTTTGACTTAATAATTCCCAAACCTTATTATTCTCAAAATATTTATTTCCCCTTTTACATAAATTAATTATATCAGTTAAACCTTCGCTAAAATGACCTTCCTCTATTTTATCACCAATATCGAAATATAAATTTAATATATCAGTTTTAAAATTTTCCTTCATTTTCCCGTTTGGTATTCTATTTGAATAATTTTTCTTTGAAAAAATTAATACCTTATTTATAAAACTAGATAATTCACAAACTAAATCATTATTATGGGTATTTATATAGTCTCTCCAAGTAAAATCTGTATCTTTATCTTCTGGAGAATTTAAAGTTAAATAGTATCTAAAACTATCAACGTTATATTTATTACAAACATAATCCGCCCATAAGGCCCAATTTTTAACTGTAGAAAATGCTTTTCCTTCTAACTTTAAATGTTCACTTGATATTATACGTAAATTAGGATTTTTTATACCAAGCCCTGCAAGTATTGATGGGAATATTACCGTATGGAATGGAATATTATCTTTTCCATGAATAAAATAAATTCTTGAATCTTCTCCACTCCAATACTCCTTATAATCCTCTCCACGCTCTTCTAAACATTTCATACTAGCTGTTAAATATCCCATAACTGCTTCAATCCAAACGAATATTTTTTTATCCTCATATCCATCTAATGGAACATCTACACCCCAATTAAAGTCACGTGTTACAGCTCTATCCCTTAATCCTTCATCTAAGTATCTTTTTAATATCTTCTGTGCATTCTCTCTCCATCCACACTGCCTGATATATAGCTTTTTGATATCATTTTCAAATTTAGATAAGGCAAAAAATAAATGTTTAGTTTCTTTTAATATAGGCTTAGAATTACAGATTTTACATCTCATATCTATTAATTCACTAGAATCAAATTCTTCATTACAATTTTCACAACTATCACCAGTAGCATCTTCTCCACATTTAGGGCATTTACCAATAATATATCTATCAGATAAATATTCATTACATGTATTACAAAATGTTTCTTCTACTAATTTTTCATATATATATCCTTTTTTATATAAATCTAAGATAAATTCTTTTACTTTTTCTTGATGATATTCCGAATGTGTTTTAGCAAATATATCAAAAGAAAAACCTAATAAATCAAAGCATCTTTGAAATTCTGCATGATATTTTTCTACAGCTTCTAAAGGTGTAATATGTTCTTCTTTAGCTTTCATAGTAACAGGTGTACCATGACAGTCCGTACCTGAAAGAAAAACAACGTCATCTCCCATCATTCTATGATATCTTGCCAAAATATCTCCCGGTAACAAAACTGCAATTCTTCCTAAGTGCAATGGACCATTTGCATATGGCCATGCATTACCTATAATAATGTTCATTAAAAACCCCCCTTTAATCAGTGACAAGTTTTAAGTGGCAAGTGAGAATCTTTAAGTTATAGTAAAAAAGTCAGCATAGCTGACTTTTTTATATTTTCTAAAGTCTCCCTAAAGCGACTTTATTCCTTAACCTACCACTTGTCAATTGCTAACTACCTAACAACGCTTCCAGTTTGTAATTCCCCTGGATTTACTAGTTTTAATACGCTATCATCATCTGTAGCTGCAGCTAAAATCATCCCTTGTGATAATTCTCCTCTTAGAGTAACAGGTTTTAAGTTTGCAACTAACACTACATATTTACCAACTAATTCTTCTCGTTTATAGTGCATTGCTATTCCTGAAATAACCTGTCTTTCTTCTCCATTTAAATCAACTTTTAACTTTAATAGTTTTTTAGCCTTTTTAACAGGTTCACACTCTAATACTTTAACTACTCTTAAATCTATTTTTTCAAAATCTTCAATAGTTATTTCTTCTTTAATTGGTTGCATTTTATACTCTTCTTTTGGCTTATTAGCTTCTATTTGAGCTAATCTCATAGCTTCTAATTCTTCTAAAGTCTTAGCTACATCTATTCTTGGGAATAAAGCTTCACCTTTTTTAACTTCAGTTCCTGGAGTTGTTCCATCAAATCCAGATAATGAATCCCAAGATGTTGTAGTTATATTTAATTGAGCATTAATTTTTTCACTTGTACTTGGTAAGAAAGCAGATAATAATACAGATGCAAATCTTAAGCTTTCAGCTAAGTTATATAAAACTGTTCCTAATCTTTCTTTCTTTTCTTCATCTTTAGCAAGTATCCAAGGAGTTGTCTCATCAATATATTTATTTGCTCTTCCTATAAGTGCAAATATATCTTCTAATGCTTCTGGAATTCTTAAATTATCTATTGCTTTTGTTACCTTAACTGGAGTTTCTAAAGCTAAACCTATTAATTCATTATCAATATCTTCCTTAGCTGTTGGTGCTGGTATTACTCCACCAAAGTACTTTTCAATCATTGCTACTGTTCTTGATAATAAGTTACCAAGGTCATTACAAAGATCTGAATTAATCTTCTTTATAAATATTTCATTATTAAATAATCCATCTGCTCCAAAAGGAATTTCTCTTAATAAATAGTATCTAACTGCATCAACACCAAATTTTTCTACTAAAACTACTGGGTCAACAACATTTCCCTTTGATTTTGACATTTTTCCACCATCAACAAGTAACCATCCGTGTCCAAATACTTGCTTTGGTAACTCTTGTCCTAATGCCATTAACATAATAGGCCAGTAAATAGTATGGAATCTTAATATATCCTTACCTATTAAATGAACATCTGCAGGCCAATATTTTTTGTATAATTCATCGTTGTCACTACCATATCCTAAAGCAGATATATAGTTTGATAATGCATCTATCCAAACATAAACTACATGACCTTCATCAAATGTTACAGGAACTCCCCAGTTAAAGCTAGTTCTTGATACACAAAGATCTTGTAATCCTGGTTTTAAGAAATTATTAACCATCTCATTTTTTCTTGATTCTGGCTGAATAAATTTTGGATGAGTTTCAATATACTCCATTAATCTATCAGCATATTTACTCATTCTAAAGAAGTATGCTTCTTCCTTTGACTTTTCAACTGGTCTTCCGCAGTCTGGACAATTTCCATTTACTAATTGAGTTTCTGTCCAGAATGATTCACATGGAGTACAGTATAACCCTTCATATGAAGACTTATATATATCTCCTTGATCATATAGTTGTTTAAATATTTTTTGAACAGTTTTCTTATGATAATCATCAGTTGTTCTTATAAACTTATCATAGCTAATATCCATCATTTTCCACAATTCTTTGATTCCTGCAACTATTTCATCAACATGTTCTTTTGGAGTTATTCCCTTTTCTTCAGCTATTCTTTGTATTTTTTGTCCATGCTCATCAGTTCCTGTTAAAAACATTACATCATATCCATTTAATCTCTTAAATCTAGCTAAAGCATCTGCTGCAACTGTTGTATAAGTGTTACCGATGTGCAATTTAGTTGATGGATAATAAATTGGCGTAGTTATATAATATGGTTTCTTTGTCATTTTTCTTCCTCCTATTTTTCATAACTTAAAGCTAAAAATTCATAGTTATAATCCTAAAACTTAACTTATACCCGCTATAAATTGATAACTAAAAAAGCCTCTATATAGGCTTATATACCCATATAGAGACGTTATATACGCGTTACCACTCTATTTTATATTTATTTCACAATAAATATCTCACTAGGTGACTATCATCACCTTGCAATATAACGGTTGCCACCGTATTATCCTAACTATTAAAGCTCAGATAATCTGCTCCGAGTCCATCTTCATAAAGTTCAACATCACTAGTTTTCACCATACCTAGCTCTCTGTAGATATATTCCTAAACTACTCTTCTCTTCTATGCATTTATTAGTTTTATAATATTCTAAAATGTAAAAACTGTCAATAAGTTAAATATCAATTTTAAAGTTCTACTAAAGTTAGCTATATATGTTTTATTATCTCCAGATAATCGTTCTTTAAAACTTAACAAATATACATATTTTCTTAGTAATTTATTAATTTTATACTAAAAATATTTTGTAGAATAATGAAATTTAGTTAGTTATTAGATATAATATCCTAAGGAAGAGGAGGCTTAATTATGAACAACTTTAAATTTCCTAAAATTGGACTTAGAACAATAAAGTCAGGTATAGCTGTTTTCTTATGCTTATTACTTTTACCCGATGAACCCTTTTTCGCCTGCCTTACAGCTGTAATTTGTTTACAAGATACTGTTTATAACTCAATTCATATGGGAATAAATAGAGGGGCAGGAACAATAATAGGAGCTTGCTTTGGTTTAATATTTCTTTTCTTGTTTAGATCCTTAGAAATTCATATACCAAATCAATACATAGCAAAAATAGTAATATATCTTATTATTGCATCAGGTATTATTTTAATGATTTATTTATGTAATATTCTAAAAAGACCAGGTGCCATAAATATTACTTGCATAGCATTTCTTGGAGTTACTACAGCTCACGCCTATAGTGATCCTTTATTTTATGCAACTAATAGAATAATAGAAACATTACTTGGTATAGTAATTTCAATATTAGTTAATAAATTAATAACACCACCACCTCACAAATAGTGATTAGTATTACGAATTTAAAGAAGCAACTTCTATTATAATTCTCAAAGTTGCTTCAATATAGGCTTATTTCTTAATTACTATCTATTAACTAAAAAAGGTTGTGCCTTTGCACAACCTTTTAATTTAGCCCTTTTTATTTTATTTTCTTATTGCTTAAGCTTCTTCAACCTTCTTACCGAATATTTGAACCCCTACATATAACGCAATTAATGAAAGTGGTAATACTACATATATTGGAACTCCAAATCCTGATGGAATATATCCAAATAATATAGTTACTGCTGCAACAAATAATGAATACCACATTTGAGTCTTAACATGTTCAATGTGATTACATCCAGCTCCCATTGAAGAAAGTATAGTTGTATCAGATATTGGTGAACAGTGGTCCCCAAATATGGCTCCTGTTAACACAGCACTTGTACAAACTATTACAAATGACATCTCTGGATTTATTGAATGTGATAATGGAATTGCTAATGGCATTAATATACTCATTGTTCCATATGCAGTTCCTGTAGAGAAGGAAATTACTGCCCCTAAAACAAATATTAAACTTGGTAATAAAAATGCCGGTATTGCCCCTTTTAATACCTCAACTAAGTAATATGCAGTTCCAAGTTCTTTAATTACTGATCCTAATGACCAAGCTAGTATTAATATAACACCAGTTATTATTAATCCTTTCATTCCATCAACCCAAACTTCAATAGCTTCACTTAAAGTGAATATCTTTTTAACAACCCCCATTAAAATAGCAACTACTGAAGCAAATAATGCTGATTGGAATAATGCTACAGAAGCATCTGAAGCAGCAAATGCTTCCATTATACCTTTAAATGAAAATGGTGAACTCATCATAATTTCTTGAGCTGCTGATGGATCTCCACCAATTATTGTACTGTATCCACTATAATAAAATGCTACTAATGCTGAAATTATTAATGCCCCGATTGGAATAATAGCATTCCATATACTAAGCTTAACACCTTCTTTTGGTTCTAATTCATCCATTTCAGCTGATGCTTCAACTGCAATTTCATCTTTAAGAGATTTGTTCTTATTTCTTGCTGCAACCTCAGCTTTTCTCATTGGTCCAAACTCTTTTAAAGTTAAAGCTGTTATTACTATAAATGCTAGAATTAATATATTATAAAATCTATAAGGAATTGTTTGAATAAATACTCCAAATCCACTTGCTTCAACTCCAATTGAATTGAAACCTTCTCCAATTAGGCTTACTTCTAATCCAATCCACGTTGATATAATTGCTAGTCCAGCTACCGGTGCTGCTGTAGCATCTATTATAAATGCTAATTTTTCCCTTGATATCTTCATTTTATCTGCTACTGGTCTCATTATTGGACCAACTATTAATGAATTTGCATAATCATCAAAGAATACACATAAACCTAAAAGCCAGGTTGTTAACTGAGTACTTTTTACAGTCTTAGCTTTTTTAGCTAATGCTTCTGCTATTGCCTTTGCACCACCCATTTTAGCAACTAAATTAATAACTCCTCCAATAGCAAGTACTTGAAGAACTATACCTGCATTCCATGGATCTGCAAGAGAATTCAATGCTCTATTTACAAAGTCTAGAAAAGCTTGTATAAATGCACCAAATACATTATGTCCAGCAAGACTAACTAAAAAACTTCCTGATAAAATACCTATAAATAAAGAAATAACAACATTTTTTGTTATAAATGCTAATACTATAGCTACTATTGGTGGAACTAATGTCCATATTCCAAATTTATCTGCATTCATGGCTGCCGACTCAACTTCTGCTGCAAATACAACTGTAGTTGAAAGTATAAATACTAACATTGTAAGTAATAAAACTTTAAAACTTCTTTTTTTCACTTTTATTTACCCCCCTTAATTAATATAAAAGTGAATAACAAGGATACCCCAAACTAACAAAAAAGACCTTGAGTTAACACTCAAGGTCTTGTATATTTCAAAAATAAATATAAAATACAAGTCTCAAATGATAGCTCACCACAAAATACTTTGTGACAGTAGTACATATATTTTATGTACTCCCAGCTATACAACCTTAAAGCATTAGTTGTATGCTTCGGCGATTGCTCCTTTCTTACTGAATCACAGTGCTTTCCTCATCAATAATACTATTAACTTTCGCGCCTCTACCCTAAGTTATTCACTTTTGTTTTATAATAATTCGATTATATAATCAATTTATTGTATTTGCAATACCATTTTGTAACTTTTCTAAACTTTTATTACTTTTAAATCTTTTTCATGAATTCTTCAATGTCATCTACACTTTTTATTATATCGCTTGATAAATTAATAACTCCATCTTCTGTTACTAATATATCATCTTCTATTCTAATTCCTATACCTTCCTCTTCAATATATATTCCAGGTTCAACAGTAAATACAACTCCTGGTTCAAAAGTTATATCTCTATGTGGAGTTTCAATATCATGTGTATCCATTCCTAAGCTATGCCCTATACTATGGTAATAGTATTTTCTAACATCCTTTTTATCCTCAATAAGTCCTAATTTTATACACTCTTCAGCTATTAAATCCGTTGCTTTTTCATTTACATCTTTATACTTCATTCCAGGTTTAATTAATTTAATAATTTCTTCATTTACTTTTAAAACTGAATTATAAACTTCCTTTTGTCTTTCAGTAAATTTACCACTTACCGGGAAAGTTCTTGATATATCAGCATTGTAACAATTATATTCTGCACCTAAATCAAAAAGAATTAAATCATTTTCCTTAAGTTCTGAATTATTATCAATATAATGTAATGTTGTTGCATTTTTCCCTGCTGCAGCTATTGTTGTAAAGGCCAGGCCTGTTGCACCTTTTACTTTGCAATTAAAATCAAAATATGCCTCTAATTCATATTCCTTCATTCCAACACGTGCTTCAGTCATTAATCTTTCAATACCACTTTTTGTTATTTCAATAGCTTTTTTAATTTTTTCTACTTCTTCTTGGGATTTTATTAACCTTAACTCACCAATTTTACTATAAATATTATTTATCCTAACTTGAGGATACTTAATTACTATTTCATTAGCAAATCTATGAGAAATTGTTCCTTCTCTATTTGCGCTCATTTTTTCTAAATCTAAATAAAGATTTACTTCTTCTTTCATTGTAATCATTCCATGAATATCAGCATCAAATTGACTCTTAAATTTAACTTCATCTACTTCCGTAAGTTTACTAGCCTCTTCTTTTCTAATGCTCTTTCCAACCCATTTTTCTAATTCTAAATCAATATCTTTTATGTAAAGCTTAGAAGTTTTTATTCCATTAATTTTTGACATAACTAATATATGATCTTCTTCTTTTATTCCTGTTAAGTAATAAAAATTTCTATTTGGAGTAAATGGATAAGTTTGATCTCCAGTTTTTTGAACTGCCTTTCCAGCAAATAAAATTACAATTGAATTATCCTTAATCTTATTTAAAAGATTCTCTCTGTTTACTTTATAAATATTTTGATTCATAGCCCTATCTCCTTTTATAATTATTATTCTGCTGCTAATAATTTAACACTTCTAACATTCGGTAAAGAGTTTAACCTTGCCGCTAATTGACTAACGCTTTTCTCCATATGAGAAATATCAATAGTAACTGTAACATTAGCTGATAAATTTATCGGAATATCTTGGTTTATAGTTAGAATATTGCCTTTATAAAATGCTATACAATCTAATACTTTAGATAGAGTTCCTGACTTATGTGTCATTAATAATATTAAAGTTACTTTCTTAGATTGCATATCTTGTGTCATTGGAAATACATCATCTTTATACTTGTAATATGTACTTCTACTAATTCCCACTAATTTTATAGCTTCACTTATATCTTTTGCATTGCCAAGTTCAATATTCTCCTTTACCTCAATTACCTTTTTAAATATCTCTGGTAATGATTTTTCATTTACAATGTAAAATTTATCTTCCCCCATAATCATTCTCCATTTGATTTGTTTTAGTAATATTATACAACCAAACTCCTTACAGTGCATTAAAAATTTTACATATTATCCCGTTATAACTAATTTCACATCATCGAGTTAATGTGGTTATGTGGAAACTTAATGATATTACCCCCAGTAAGTTATATAATTTGTTCTGGTTGTATCATTAATTTTCTCTATCACTAGCTTCTAATCTAAAAAATATAATTTTTTACATAACTACCTTAAAATTTAACGACTTATCATACAAATTTGTAGCAGGAGTCGTTAACTATAAGGTGTGGTAAATAAGCAATATAGTGAAGAGAAAAAAATGAAATATTAATTTGGAGGGAAGTAATATTCCATTTTTCGTTCTCACTATATGCGCAATATATTTCAATTATTGTAATATTAAAAGTTTTACCATAAGTATTGCCATAATAATTGCGGTCATATCTGCCATTATTGCAGCCCAAACTGTGTGACGTGTTTTCTTTATTTTAATGGCTCCAAAGTACACAGTTACAGTATAAAAAATTGTCTCTGTAGTTCCCATGATTACTGACGCTACTAACCCTATTTGTGTATCAGCTCCATAGTTTTTCAAAATATCTGTAAATATCCCCATTGCTCCACTACCAGACAAAGGTTTAATTAAAACTAACGGGACAACTTCTTTAGGCAAATCTATTAACTTACAAAGTGGTGCAATTGCATTATTTAACATATCCAAAAGATTAGCTTCTCTAAATATTTGTACAGCTATTATCATAGCTAATAGATATGGAAAAATATTTAAGCATACCTTTAACCCTTCCTTTGCTCCTTCAATAAACCAGTCATATACCTTTCTACCTTTTATCATTCCATAAGTTATAATAATTAAAACTATTATAGGAATGATACTTTTAGTTATATAGCTAAACATTTTAATCACCTCATAATCTTAAAAATATCTTTGTAAAATTTTGCAACAAATTACGCCTACAATAGCCGCTATTCCAGTAGATATTATTGCTGGCAGTATTATTACTCCCGGATTTGAAGAACCCGCTGCCGCTCTTATAGATAATACTGTAGATGGAACTAATTGAATGCATGCAGCATTTAAAACTAGAAATAAAGCCATATCATTACTAGCTGTACCCTTTTCTGTATTTAATCTATCCATTTCTTCCATAGCTTTAATTCCAAACGGAGTTGCTGCATTTCCTAATCCCATCATATTTGCCGTTATATTCATAACTATAGCTCCTAAGGCCCTTTCATCTTTTGCCGCATCCTTAAATATTATCTTTAATATAGGTTTCATAAGTTTAGCTAACTTTTCAGTAAATCCACTGTTTTGCGCAACCTTCATAACACCACACCAGAAACACATTAATCCAACAAGTCCTATGACAAAAGTAACTGTACTATCAATAGAAGTTATTATTGCATTAGAAATACCTTCACCATTTCCAGTAAATATCCCAACCACTAATCCCAAAAAAATCATTACAAACCATATATAGTTAATCATTTTCTATTCCCCCTATTTATTTTTTCTTTACAATATATGCCTTGCAACACCTATTTATTAGTGATAGGATAAAGATATCAACATAAGTTTAATTTAAAAACTATAAATATTAATCTTAATAAGTTTATGTTACATGGAGGGTGTACCTTCGAATTTATAAAAAAGTATTTTTTATATTTTTTATTTACCTAACAAAGGAGATACGTCTATGAAAGAATCAAATTTAAAACTAGCTCAAAAAGATATTGATGATGCATTAAAAGCTGTAGAAGAAATGGAAAATTGTATTAGTGAAGGAAATGAAAAAAATAATATAATAAAAGAAAAGTTTATTACTTTAACAGAAAAAGTACAAAAATTAGAAAATCTATTAAAAACTGAAGGAATACTTTAATAATAGAAAAAAGAGGATAGTTAATCTATCCTCTTTTATTCTACTTACTAAAACAGCAATTATTTTATCCTATCATTTGATAACTTCCCTTTACCTTAATTCTCCAATTCCCAATAAATATTACCTATACCTAATTGATTGTGTACCCAGTTTAGAAACAACTGCCTTAGTAAACGTTATCAAGTCAATACTATTATATCATTTTTTCCTATTATTTCAACATATTTTTGTAAAAAAATTAACTATCTTTAATTTTATCTTAAATTAAAGATAGTTAATTACTTATTTAGAACTTTCTCTTTTAATTAATTTATAATCTAGTACATATTGATCTTGTTCTAATGGTTTATTATTTAATATTTTAATAAGCATTCTCATTGCAACTGATCCCATATCATAACTTGGTTGCTTAACCGTAGTTATATTAGGATAGAAATATGATGAAACTGCATTATCATTAAATCCAACTACACTTACGTCTTCAGGAACCTTTATTCCATTTTCCCTTAATGCATTAATTACACCTATAGCAATTTCATCAGATGAACATACTACTCCATCAAATTTCTTACCAGTAGCTAAGAAGCTTTCAACTGCTTTATATCCGCTATTAACTTTTAAATCTTTAAAGAATTCTAAATCTTCATCTGTAATAAGACCGCTTTCTTGTAATGCTTTTTCATAACCCTTATGTCTTTCTCCCCAAGCATTAGCAGCCCCTTTATTTACACCAACAAAAGCTATATTCTTTAATCCATTATCAATTAAACTCTTTGTTGCTTCATATGATGCTTGTATGTTATCAATAATTACGCTTGGTAATCTACCTTCTTTATCTTTAGATTCTGCAAGAACAGTTTTTAAATCTAATTCATTTATTATATCTAATGTTTCTTCTTCTAAACAAGAACTCATATAGATAACACCATCAACCATTTTTTCTTTAAGTACTCTTAAGTAATCTTTTTCCTTATCATAATCAAAATCAGAGTTACATAATATTACATTATAATCATAAATATTAGCAACATCTTCTGCACCTCTAACTATTTCTGGATAAAATCCACTTGAAATATCAGGAACTAATATTCCAACAGTCTTTGTTTTTTGTGTTTTTAAACTTCTCGCTACAATATTTGGTCTATATCCTAATTTTTTAATAGCATCTAATACCTTTTTTTTAGTATCTTCATTAACAACATCTATATCATTTAATACTCTAGATACCGTAGCTATTGAAACGCCAGCTTCTCTAGCAACATCTTTTATAGAAGTAGCCATATCAACATCACTCCATTTTCATTTTAATTATTAATTATACCTTTTTTTCCTATTTAATACAATGTATTTGCTTGTTTTTTACATATTAATAATTCACAATTTAAATTATGATATTATTGTTTGAAAAAAGGATAGGAATTATTACTTAATCCCTACCCTTTGCAATAAAGCTATAATTATCTAACTACTTCTACAGTCATATTTAACTTTTCACCGTTTATAACTGTTTCAGTATAATTAGCTTCTTCATTGTAAACTATTTCTTGGGTTAAGGTTTCCTTCTTAATAACCTCAGCAAACTTTTTAATTACATTTAATAACATTTCATTATCTGCTACATATAATTTAATCTTGTCTGCAACCTCAAACCCTTTATCTTTTCTCATATTTTGAATTTTAGAAATCACTTCTCTTAAATGACCTTCTTCTCTAAGCTCTTCAGAAATATGAGTATCTAAAACAACACCAATTGAACCTTCACCAGCAAACGCATAACCCTCTAGCCCTTGCATAGTAACTAATAAGTTTTCCTTATTTAATTCAATTTCTGTTCCATCAACATTAATAACAACAACTCCACCATTTTGAATAGTTTGAGCTAATTCCATTTGATTTCTTGATGCTATTTCTCTTCTTATTCCAGGTATTAACTTACCATAAGCTCTTCCTAACACTGGTAAGTTTGGTTTAATTTCAAAGTTAACATGAGTAGAAAGATCAGCACCAAATTCAACCGCTTTTATGTTTAACTCATCTGTTATTATTTCTCCATAATATTTTGGAAGTGAATCAGTAGAAACTAACATCTTAGAAAGTGGCTGTCTATTCTTAATGTTAGCACCATTTCTTGCACTTCTTCCAAGCTTAACTATTGTATAAGCTAAATCCATTTCTTTTTCTAAGTTCTTATCTATAGCATTTTCATTAACTTCTGGCCAGCTACATAAGTGAATACTTTCTGGAGCATTTTCATCTAAGCCAACTACTAAGTTTTGATAAATGTCTTCTGTTATAAATGGAACAAATGGAGCTGCTACTTTAATTAAAGTTGTTAATACTCTATATAAAGTTACATAAGCACCTATCTTATCATCTGTTAATTCCTCAGACCAATATCTTCCTCTATTTCTTCTTACATACCAGTTTGATAACTCATCAGTGAAATCTTCAATAGCTAATGCTGCTTGAGTTATTTGATATGAATCTAACATAGAATCTACGTCTTTAACTAATGTATTAAGCTTAGACATAACCCACTTATCCATTACATTTTCTGATACGAAATCATTATACTTTAATGGATTAAATTGATCTAATTCAGCATATAACACGTAGAATGAGTAAACATTCCATAATGTTCCCATGAATTTTCTTCCAGCTTCTCCAACGTCATCTATAGAGAATCTTGTTGGTAACCATGGAGCACTTGCAGTATAGAAGTGCCATCTTGTTGCATCAGCACCTTGTGCATCTAATACATCAAATGGATCTACAACATTTCCTTTAGATTTTGACATCTTTAAGCCCTTCTTGTCAAGAACGTGACCTAGAACTATACAGTTTTCAAATGGATTTCTATCGAATATAGCAGTAGAAATTGCTAATAAAGTATAGAACCATCCTCTTGTTTGGTCAACAGCTTCTGATATAAATTGAGCTGGATAGTTTTGTTCAAATAATTCTTTATTTTCAAATGGATAATGTAATTGTGCAAATGGCATTGAACCTGAATCGAACCAACAGTCAATAACTTCATTTGTTCTAGTCATTTCCTTACCACACTTTTCACATTTTAAGTGAACATTATCTATATATGGTTTGTGTAGTTCTATATCTTCTGGAACATTGATTCCCTTTTCCTTAAGTTCTGCAATGCTTCCTATACATTCTTTATGTCCGCATTCACATCCCCAAATTGGAAGTGGAGTTCCCCAGTATCTATCTCTTGAAATACCCCAGTCGATAACATTTTCTAAGAACTTACCAAATCTACCTGTTCTAATGTTATCAGGATACCAATTGATCTTATTATTATTTTCTAAAAGCTTATCTCTTAATGTTGTCATTGCAACAAACCAGCTTTCCTTTGGATAATAAAGAAGTGGTGTGTCACATCTCCAACAATGTGGGTATGAGTGTAAGTGTTTTTCAGATTTAAATAATTTATTATTTTCTTCTAACCACTTACAAATGCTTTCATCACATTTCTTAACGAACTTTCCAGCCCATGGAGTAACCTCTTCTACGAATCTACCTTCTCTATCAACTAAGTTAATAAAAGTAATTCCATTAGCTTTAGCTACTAAGCTATCATCTTCACCATATGCAGGTGCTATATGAACTATACCTGTACCATCTGATAAAGTAACATAATCACCATGAATTACTTCGAAAGCTTTTCCTTCTACTTTACCGAAAGGCATTAATTGTTCATATTTAGTTCCTAAAAGTTCAGTTCCAGGGAATTCTCTTATTACTTCATAGTCTTCTCCTAAAACTTTATCAGCTAAGTCTTTAGCTAAGATTAATATTTCATCTCCAACTTTAGCTTCTATATAAGTATACGCTTTATTTATACATAAAGCTAAGTTTGAAGGTAATGTCCAAGGAGTTGTTGTCCAAGCTAATATGTACTTGTTATCTTCTCCTTCAACCTTAAATTTAGCAACACAAGTTAAGTCCTTAACGTCTTTATATCCTTGTGCAACTTCATGAGATGATAATGCAGTTCCACATCTTGGGCAGTATGGCATTACTTTATGTCCTTCATATAAAAGACCTTTATCCCACATTTGTTTTAATGCCCACCAAACTGATTCAATATATGGATTGTGATAAGTTACATATGGATTTTCCATGTCAACCCAATAGCCAATTTGATTAGTCATTTTTTCCCACATACTTACATAAGTAAATACGCTTTCTTTACATTCTTTAACGAACTTCTCTACACCATACTCTTCGATTTGTTCCTTACCTGAAATACCAAGCTTCTTTTCTATTTCAAGCTCTACTGGAAGACCGTGAGTATCCCATCCTGCTTTTCTTATAACTTTATATCCCTTCATAACCTTGTATCTTGGGATAATATCCTTCATAACTCTTGTTAACACGTGTCCAACGTGAGGTCTACCATTTGCTGTTGGTGGACCATCATAGAAAGTGAAGTATTCACCATCTTGATTCATATCAAAATTCTTTTTTATAACATTTCTTGCACTCCAAAGATTTGCTACTTCTTTTTCAAGACCAACAAAACCATTTGGTAGTTCTACTTTTTTGTACATAAGAATTCTCCTTTCTCTACGTTTATTAGCTATTAAAATTATTCTCTTAAAGACATATTTTAATCCTTTATTTTAAAATAAAAAAAACTCCATCCCAAAAGGACGAAGTGAATTCGCTATACCACCTAAGGTTAATAAACTCATAATTATGCTATGAGCTATAATTCAGATACTTTCATATCCTATCCCTTAACGCGGGCTAACGTGATAGCTTAATCGTAAAAACTTTCAGCCTCAAACTCCTAGGTGATTTTCCTTAAGTTATCTTATGATTTTACACCAACCAATCACTCTCTTAAAAGAATAAACTAAAGTACTTATCCTAATCATAGTCTTTAATGAATTTATTATATATTAATCAATTATGATTTGTCAATTGCACCCAAAATTTTATGATTATTTTTCTACTAATTAAATTAGTATTTCAACTTAATAATAATTTTAATTAAATAATATTTATTATTATTTAATATTTAATGTTGACTATTTTGATATACTATGATTTAATATAGGTGTTGAAACGTATTACATAAAATTAATTTCCCTAATAATTAATTTTTGTGTTTCCTAATATCTTTGTATTTTGGAGGATTCGTTATGGAAAATAATTTAAATGCTGATATCCTTGATAAAATAACAAAAGTTTGCACTTGTAAGTCTATATCTAGGGCCAAAATTAAGGAAGCTATTAAAAACGGTGCCCATACCGTAGAAGAAGTTTCTAAAATAACAGGAGCATGTACTGGAAGTTGTCATGGATTTAGATGTAAATCAAAGATTCAGAATTTAATTAACGATTATTCAAAATAATACCCAATCCAAAACTCCCCTATAAGTTTAACGATTTAAACCACTTACCTTGTAAGTGGTTTTTTATTGCAAAATTTAAGGTGAACTAATAGTTTTAAATTACTAGTTCACCTTTAGCAGTGTAAGCTTCAAGCTTCATCCACTTTACTACATTTATTTATTAGCATTAATTTTTCACTTCTTTTTAACTGTTTAATTGCATACTCTCTTTTCATAGCTTCTATTTTATCTTCAAATTCTTCAAAATAAACTAATTCAACTGGTAATCTAGCCCTTGTATATTTTGCGCCTCTTCCATTTGAATGTGCCTTAATTCTTCTCTCCAGATTATTTGTCCATCCAGTATATAAACTATTATCACTACATCTTAAAACATAAACATAATTCATACTTAATCTACCTATCTAAAATTTATTCTATATAGATTATATATTTCACTTAAAATAATTACAAAAAGCCACAGATTTTTTCTGTGACCTTTCGTTATATAATATTAAACTATTTATTATCATATAAATGACAAGCTATTTTATGTCCATTCTTTTTTAACTTTAATTCTGGTTGCTCTTTTTTACATATATCCATACACTTAGAGCAACGTGTATTAAACTTACATCCAACTGGTGGATTAGCTGGAGATGGAAGATCTCCTTCTAATATAGTTCTATTCATTTTAAAATCAGGATCAGGAATTGGAACTGCACTTAATAATGCTTGCGTATATGGATGTAGAGGATTATCAAAAAGTTCATCTTTAGGTGCCATTTCAACTAAATTACCTAAGTACATTACACCTATGACATCAGAAATATATTTTACTACTGATAAATCATGGGATATGAAAAGATATGATATGCCTCTCTTTTCTTGAAGCTCTTTCATTAAATTTATTATTTGAGCTTGAATAGACACATCTAATGCACTAACTGGTTCATCAGCAATTATTAAACTTGGATTAAGTGCTAATGCACGAGCAATACAAATACGCTGACGTTGTCCACCTGAAATTCGGGAGAGTAGATAGATTTGTGTAAAAAACAAATCTATCTACTCTTTTTTGTATGATTAGTTGGTAGATTTGGAATAA
>NZ_CAKVJA010000046.1 GCF_934754925.1 uncultured Clostridium sp.
AAGTAGTAATGAGGTGCTTCGCCAGGTAGTCCTTTTAGATCTGTTACTTCGTAACCAAGGGCTATATGTTTATCTCTTAAAGACTCAATGTCTGGATGACCTATAGCTATATGACTAAAACCATTTCCTAGATTATAAGGTGTTTCAGGATTGTAGTTATAAGTTAACTCTAACTCATAGCCACCTTCTTTATCTGATAAATAAACTAAAGTAAATTTATGTTCAGGAAAATCCTTTCTTCTAGTTTCAATTAATCCTAAAGCATTTTTATAGAAATCTAAAGACTTTTCTAAATCCATAACTCTAACACAAGTATGTAACATTTTAATAGACATAAGATACCTCCTAAAAGTATATAAAAATTTATTTTATTAATTATATCAGTATATGGAATTTATTACAAGAGTAAATCGAGAAAGTTTAAGGCTGGTAGAAATAATTAATTAAGTATGATAATATTAATAAATATATGGTGAAATATGAATATATTTATTGTATTCATTATAGATATATTTTAAATTTATTTAGGGGAGTAAGTATGTTAACAGATGTTAAGTTAATGGATTATGAGGAATATTTAACGAGTGCTAATGATGAAGAACTCATGTTTATTAATGAGTTATATGATCAAGGTCAAATTTTAGAAGAGGGACTAAGAGATATAATAAGTTTAAACAAACATACCAAAATATTGGTAATAACATCAACTAGATGTAAGGATTCAGCAACAATATTACCATTTTTGATAAAACTTTCTCAATTTAATGAGAATATAGAGGTAAAGTTTTTATTAAAAAATGATAATGAGAAACTATTAAGTAAATTATCTGGCGAAATGAAAGTACCAACTATTATGGTTGTAGATAATGATAATAATGTAATTAGAAAATTTATAGAGTTCCCTAAAGGTGTAAAAGATATTTTAATAAATGCTCCAAAGGAAAAAACTCAGGAAATAATTGATGAAATGAGAAATGGAAAGTATAATAATTTAATTCAACTAGATTTAATTAAGTTTATTACTGGTAAAAAATATGAATATATATCATTTAATAAATTAGATAAGTAATTTTAGCCATAGGAGATTTCTCCTATGTTTTTGTATAAGGAGAATGTTAACTAATGAGAAGATTTAAAAAGGTATATATAGAAATTACTAATGTGTGCAATTTAAGTTGTAATTTTTGTCCTAAAACTAAAAGAAAATATAAATTTATGAATAAAGAAGAATTTAATTATATTTTAAAAGAAGTAAAGCCTTTTACAGAACATATATATTTACACTTAATGGGAGAACCTCTATTAAATGAAAATATACAAGAGTTTTTAGAGGAAAGTGGTAATCAGGGGCTTTATGTTAATTTAACAACTAACGGAACATTATTAAATACGGTTGGAGATACGCTTATTAAAGCAAAGGCATTAAGACAAGTAAATATTTCTCTTCATAGTTTTGAAGCAAATAAAAAAACTGTGGAATTAGAAGAATACTTGAAAGATATTAGTAATTTTATTATAAAGGCTAGAGAAAATAGTAATATAATTTGTGCAATAAGACTATGGAACATGGATAGTAATGATTTAAAGGGTGAAAATAATTTAAATAGAGAAATTTTGAAAATTCTTGAAGAAAACTTAAATCTTGATTTTTCGTTGGCAGAAAAATTACAAGAAACAAATAGAATTAAGCTAAAGGATAAAGTATATTTAAATATGGCAGAAAAATTTCAATGGCCGGATATAAAAATTGATACTTTAGAAGAAAAAGTTTTTTGTCATGGACTTAGAAACCAAATGGGAATTCTAGTAGATGGTACTGTTGTACCATGTTGTTTAGATAGTGACGGAAATTTACCTTTAGGAAATATTTTTGAAAAATCATTAAAAGAAATACTAGAGGGTGAGAGAGCAATTAATATATATAATGGTTTCTCAAGAAGAGTAGCAGTTGAAGACTTATGTAAAAGATGTGGTTATGCTACTAGATTTAAAAAATAATAATTCAAAGAAAGGCACCTAATAAGTTTAATATTCTTATTAGATGCCTTTTATAAATTAAAAAAAGTTATAATTGTTTTCTTGAGTAATAGCATTTAATAATATAGGCATATAATTATCTAATAGTTCAAGGTTATCATTGATTTCTTTTTTTATTGTTAATAAGCACCTATAATTTTGTGCTTTTGAATAGCAATGGATATCTTTAGATTTAGATTTAACTTTCCAAACTTCACATCCTTGAAATGGATTAGCAGTACCAATATAAAGAGTGTTAGAAGAATCTACGAATAAAGTTCTACCGCCGTAATTATATTTATTTGCAAATCCATTCAAAAATATTGGGGTGAAGTTAATTCCATCAATAGATTCATAAAGGTCAAATCCAAAAGGATATCTTATAGAATTAAGTTGAGAAACAATAGATTTATATATTTTAATAAGTGTATTAGTTGTTGTAGCACCAATCTTATTTTCTATTGCAATTTTATTATTAATAAGAAATTCTAAGATAACTTCCATATTACTGGAATCATCAAAAGTACTTATTAATAATTTGTCTTCATATTCTTTTATTTGCCATGCATATACATTAAAGGGGTTATTAAAACCAGAGTTAAAACCAGATAAGCTGTTAGTTCGTATTCCTTTAGATGTAGGGGAAGGAATTACAGGTTTACTTCCTACAACTAGTTGCCAATCATCATTTTTAGAGATTCTTATAATGTCACATCCCATTGGGGCAAGCCAAGCTAGAGGAAGTTTTTTAGTTGCACTTACATAAAGATAGTTTTTAAAAGTGCCCATACTTAGAGTATATTGATTTGTAGCATCACCAAATCCATTGTCAACAATAAGAGTCCAATCATTTAGTCTTGGTGTAGAGCCATTTGTTCTCCAAACTTGAACGCCATCAGTATTATTGGTAGCAACATAAATTTTATCATTAAAAACTTTCATTTCGCTTATGGAACCATTTGGATTTTTAGATTTATCATATAATGGATTGTCAGCATTTATTACATCTTCCCAGGGATAAAACTCTGGATCTATACTACTATATAAGTTAGGAATTAATGTAGGATTTTTTTCATCAATAGTAGCAATGTATAATTTGCCTTTATGACTTACCATTGCACGAGACGAGGTTCCTTTAAGGATCATATCAGAAAGTGGAAACCAATTTACACCATTACTAGATTTAAATATCTTTAACTTTCCACCATAACTAGCAGCATAAAGGTTGTTATTGCCATTAAAAGGTTTATGGGAAACTATAAATCTAAGTCCTGATATTTTAAGATACTTTGGAACTGAATAAACCTTTTCCCAGCATAGAGTATCATCTTTTTTATATCTCCAAATTTCAGGAGAATTATTAGCTGCAGGTGGAGTTATTGAAATAGGAGTAATGATTTCGGGTGAAATACCATTGATTATATTATAAGGAATATTTCTTCCAGTACCAACATATATATATTGATCTAATTGGTCCATTGACCAAGTATAATTATTTTGACGAGAATTATTTAAATTATTGGAGTCAAATCCATTTGTGGGGGTAGTATTTTTAAAAGAATACATAACATAAATTCTCCTTTATCATTTGAATTTTAGATATTTTATATTTAATATATATTATATGAAAAGAGAAAATTGTAAGTTACATTTTAAATATAAACTGGGTTGACATTTATAAAAAAATTGTTTAAATTACTTATGTAGTAAAATGTCGAAAAAAGACAAAGTGTGTTTTAAATTAAATGTAGGGTAAAGATAGAGGTTGCAATATTAAAGAGTAATATTAAGGAGAAAAGCACAATGAATTAATATGAAAGGTGATATTGCCGAAGTATATAGAGGAAGCTTTAAATCTATATATTGGGTTTGTATAAAATATATGCAAAACTGTCACAATAATAATTGTGGAGAGCTATCTTTGTGTTTGTTTATTAGTAAGTACAAGCTCAAAGAAGTAGCCTTTGGGCTTATTTTTTTACCCCAATCTAAGGAGGAGAAATGGAAAACAAAAGTTTAAAAAAAGAAATTAGTCTTTTTATGGCCACAATGTTGGTTTGTGGTAATATGATTGGTTCAGGAGTATTCATGTTACCATCAACATTAGCACAGGTTGCTGGACCAGGATCTACAATTATTGCATGGATTTTAACAACTATCGGATCTATATTAATTGCAATTTCATTTGCAAATCTTGGTACGAAATATCCATCAACAGGAGGAGCTTACCAATATACTAAAGAGGCTTTTGGTGATTTTGCTGGATTTTTAAGTGCGTGGCTTTATTGGAATGGTTCATGGATAGGGAATGCAGCTATATTAGTTGCTATTACTAGCTATGCATCAGTAGTATTTCCAATATTAAATAATCCTACAATATCAATAATATTTTCAAGTGCAGTTTTATGGATATTTACGTTAATAAACATAGCAGGCGTAAAAAAGGCAGGAAAAATCCAGTCGTTTGTTACAGTATTTAAAATAGCATTTTTTACATTATTTATAATAGTTGCATTTTTAAATTTTGATTCAGCCAATATATTACCAATGTATCCAGAGGGAAAAGGGCTTAGTACAGTACCTCTAGCGGCAACTTCAACACTTTGGGCATTTATAGGACTTGAAAGTGCAACAGTAGCAGCAGGTGAACTAGAAAATCCAGAGAAAAATGTAAGAAAAAGTACAATTTATGGACTTATAATATCTGCGGCAATATATTTATTAATAAGTATAGGAAGTATGGGGGCTATGAATAATGCAGAATTATCACAAAGCTCAGCGCCACTTACAGATATATTAACTAATGCATTAGGAACTCAAGTAGGAAAAATACTTACAATTGCTGTTGTTATTTGTATTTTAGGAACTGTAATTGGATGGCTGTTATCTACAGCTAGAGTAGCTTATGCAGCCGGAGTTGATGGAGTATTCCCTAAATTTTTTGGGAAAATAAATGAAAAGACAGGAACGCCAATAATTTCATTAATATTTGGTTCTGTATTAGTTAATGTATTATTAGTAATGAATTTTCAAAAAGGTATGGTTGATGCATTTACATTTATAACAATACTTGCAACACTTTCATATCTTCCAGTTTATCTTTTAAGCGTATCAGCAGAAATGATGCTTATTTTTAGAGAAGAAAAGAAATTCAATTTTAAAATATTTATTAAAAAATCATTTTTACCATTATTAGCATTTATATATGTTCTTTGGACTATATATGGTTCGGGGGCGGAAACTGTTATGTGGGGATTTATATTAATGTTAATTGGTATACCTGTATACATATATAATTATCATAAAAATAAATTAAGATAAATTTACTTAAAAAGTCAGTAATAATTTCAGCTATATATTATCTATTAGAAATATAAAGTTCGTTAATTATTTACTGGCTTTTTTTAAGTGTTAATTATTTTAATAAATAGTTAACTTTATAAAATCTTAACAACTTTTAAATATAAATTATGTTAAAATATAAGTAATATTTTAGATATGGAGGGCAAAAATGAAGATAAATTGGAATAATAGATACGCAACAATAGCAATGTATGCTTTTTTAGTTATTTGTGCAAGTATTCTTTTATATTTAGGGATTTCTCAGATTAACTTAATAGAAGCAAGTATTAGTGATTTTATTGGAACATTACAACCATTTATTATAGGTGGTGCATTGGCATACTTATTAAACTTTATTTTAAGGTTTTATGAGGATTACATATTGTCACATAAAACTTTTAAAAAGTTAAAAAAGTCAGGTAAAAGAGGCATAGGACTATTATTAACTTATATTACTGCAAGTATAATTACATATTTATTTATACAATTTGTATTACCACAATTAATAGAGAGTATTATAGGATTAGTAAATAATATACCTCAATATTTAAATGATCTAACAAAGGTTACTAATGAGATTTTTGATGATTTAAATTTACAGCCAGAATATATTAGTTTAATTACTGATAAATTTGGTGAAGCAATTACGTATATTATAACTCTAATAAGTAATTTAGTTCCTGTTATTGGTAATTTCATAGTGGGTGCAACATCTAGTATATTAAATATAATAATAGGAATAATAGTTTCTATTTATATATTAATAGATAAAGAAAAATTTATGGCATTAGGTAAAAAAATTGTATATGCAATATGTTCAGAAAACAAAGCTAAATTTATTTTAAGGCTAGCAACACAAAGTAATATGACATTTAGTAGATTTATTGGTGGTAAAATTTTAGATTCATTTATAATAGGAGTATTAACATTCTTAATATTAACTATATTTAAGATGCCATATATATTATTAATTTCAGTAATAATTGGTGTTACTAATATTATTCCATTCTTTGGTCCATTTATAGGGGGAATACCGGCAGCTATAATTATATTATTTGTATCTCCAATACAAGCGTTATGGTTTGTTATAATAATAATTATAATTCAACAAATTGATGGAAATATAATTGGACCTAAGATACTTGGAGATTCAATAGGAATATCAGCATTTTGGATATTATTCTCACTATTAGTTGCAGCTAAATTTATGGGATTTGTAGGAATGATAATAGGGGTTCCTTTATTTGCAATATTCTATTCAATAATTAAAGAAATAATTGAGGATAAGCTAAGAAAAAAAGGGTTGCCTATAGAAACAGAAAAATATAAATAATCTTATTAGAGTTATGTATATAAATTTTAAAAGTGTTTATAATATAATAATGTAAAGACACGGAAGGTATACAAACAGTAACTAATAATTTATTATTTTGTTGTTATTTTTGTTTAAACCTTTCATAATATGGAGGAATTTTAAATGGCAGACAAAACATTAACATGCAGAGACTGTGGAAGTGAGTTTGTTTTCACTGAAGGAGAGCAAGAATTCTACAAGGAAAAGGGATTTGAAAATGAACCAACAAGATGTCCAGCTTGTAGAAAAGCTAAGAAACAACAAAATAATAGAAGATAATTATAAAGTATGTTTCTTAAGAGCTATAGATTTATTCTATAGCTCTTTTAATATAAAAAGTCTGGAAACTATCAATAAATAATATCCAGACTTTTTGTTATATAGAATTTAATGATTTTACCATAACTGAATTAAGAGCTTGATCAATATCAGATTGTTTTATTAAGCTTACTAAGGATTCATTTAAACATTGAGCTTTTCTTAATAAGTCTATTGATTTTTCAAAATTTCCATTTTTACTTTCTATTAATGCAGTATAATAATAAGGTTCAATAAAATGAACATTTTCATTAATTAAAGTATCGAAATATTTCTTTGCTTCATCAAACTTTCCAAGTTTATAGCATATTTCTGCATAGTTAGACTTGATGATATTATTATCAGAATTAAATTCCATAGCTTCATTAATATAAATATTTGCTTCATCAAATTTATTAGAACATAATAATAATGAAGTTAATGTTTCATATATATAAGTATTTTTATTATTAGATAATAAGCTTTTTAAAGAAGTTATTGCTTCTTCCTTTGAGCTAGTTTTCCAGTTAACAATGGCTTTTGTAACTTCTAAATTTAGAAATTCATGTGGCCTAATGGTTTTAGTATTTAAATTTTCATTTATATATTCATTTGCTAATGACGGTTTACCATATTTTAGCTCGCAAATTAAATAATTTGTTATTATAAAACCATTAGCCCAAGGTGACATAGCTGCATCCCTATAATATTCTAATGCAGTTTTATAATTTTCAAGCTTATAAGCTTTCATACCCTTAAATACTTTAATATAATGTTTCTTTGTTATGATTAAATAAATCAAAAATAATACTAAGAATAAAAGTATAGCTGATTGCATTCCAATAACAACTGTTGATATTAAGGAAATTACAGCTATTAATATTAAAATTATAGTTCCTTTGTTTAAATTTTTTTTCATAAAATCCTCCAATAAATATAATATTTTTATTAAGAATATTAAAATGTGTTAAACAGTAATTGTTAAAAATTAGTCCACTATAATAATTATTATACATTATGTAAATAATTCTACAAGCTGCTAATAAAAAGTTAATAGTTTTAATTAAGGTAAAAAATAGTATAATAAGTTTAGTATAAAACTAAATCAAGGGAGAACTATTATGAGGGTAATGTCTTTTAATTTAAGAAGTGATTTTATTTTAGATTTTAAAAATAGATGGGATAATAGAAAACACATAGTTTATGAGATAATAGATAAGTATAAATGTGATATTATAGGAGTTCAAGAAGTAACTAATAAGATGTATGAAGATATAACTTTAAATGTTAAGGATTATAATATAATAGGTAGTGCACGAAGTAAAAGATTCTTTTCAGAGAGAAATAATTTATTTATTAGAGAAAATCATAAGATATTAAAGCACAAAACATTCTGGTTATCTAAGAGTCCTGATAAGGTAGGAAGTCAACTTTGGTATTCATTATATCCAAGAATATGTACAACAGCTGTAGTAGAATTAAAAACTGGTGAAAAAGTGAGGGTATATAATACACATTTAGATTGTTTTTTACCTCAAGCTAGAGATTTTGGATTAAAGAAATTAGGGCAATTTATTGAGAAAAATCGTAAAGAAGAAAAATTACCTATAATTATAATGGGAGATTTCAATGCAACTCCAGATAGTAAAATTATTAAAAAATTTGCTGCTGGTGAATATAGTACAAATAGGTTTGTAGCTGTACAAGAAGTTAAAAAAGAGTTGTATAGTAAATCAACAATGAGTAGTTTTAAGGGAAAAGAGAAAGGTCTTCATATTGACTATATTTTTGTTAGTGAAGATTTAGAAATTGTTGATGTTGATATTGTTAAAGATAATATTAATGGAAAATACCCATCAGATCATTATCCATTAATTGCAGATATTAAAATAAAAAAATAAAATAGTAAAGGATAGCTAAAGTTATTTTTAGTTATCTTTTTTTATTTAAATACAAAATTTAAATAAACCTTTAAAAATAAATTTATTAATTAATATTTACTATTGTAAATAAAAAATAGTTATTTAATGAACTAAACTTTAATAGTATATATTTGTAAAGTTATTTGGGCATATATAGATTAAATCTAATACTTAAATTAGTAATGAATAAGTTATTAAATAAGTATTATTTTTTTGAAATAAAAATTTAATAAGGTGTTAATTTTTAATTAACAATAAAAATTGAAAAATGGTAAAGTCAAGATAAATTAACATATTTGATTTTAAATATATGAAAAATAGAGAAAAACAAGGGAAAACATTATGAATACGATATAAAAGATAATTTAAAAGTAAAAATGGAAATAAAAGGGTGAAAACTAAAATTGAAAAAATAGTCTGAAAAGTATAAAGTTTAATTCAAGAGAATGATAGGGGGAGCATACTATGGAGAAAATATCACTAGCAATAGCTAAAAATAGGATTTTTATTTTAATTGTAGCAATTGTTTTATTAATACCATCTGCAATTGGCTATTTTAGTACAAAAGTTAATTATGATATTTTAAGTTATTTACCAAATTTAGAGACAAGGGAAGCTCAAAAAATATTAAAAGATCAATTTGATTGTGGATCTTTAGCAATGTTAATTGTTGAGGGAATGGATAATAAGGATGTATCAAAGTTAAAAGAGAAAGTTTCTGATGTTGATGGTGTGTCAGAAGTTATATGGATAGACGATGCTCTTGATATTTCTGTTCCAAAGGAGATATTACCAGCTTCGGTAAGAGATATGCTTTTTTCAGATGATTCAACATTAATGATTGTTAAGTTAAAAGATACAGATGCTAGTGAAAATACTGAAAAAGCCATAGAAGAAATAAGAAGTATTACTGGAAAACAGGCTTTTTTAAGTGGAATTGGAGGAGTTATAAAAGATACAAAGGACTTAGCAGATAAGGAAACTCCAATTTATATTTTAATAGCTGTAATACTATCAGTAATAATTTTAAGTCTGACAATGGAGTCATTTGTAATTCCAATTATATTTATGTTAAGTATAGGAATAGCAGTAGTTTACAATATGGGGACAAATATTATATTTGGAGAAATTTCTTATATAACAAAGGCATTATCAGCTGTATTACAGCTTGCTGTAACAATGGATTATTCAATTTTCTTACTTAATAGATATGATGAGGAAAGAGCAAATAATTCTAATAACATTGATGCTATGGCAGTTGCAATACAAAAAACCATTTCATCTATTGCAGGAAGTTCCTTAACAACTATTGCTGGATTTTTAGCATTATGTATTATGGAATTGGGATTTGGAAAAGATATTGGATTTGTAATGGCCAAAGGTGTTGTATTTGGTGTTATATGCACTATAACAGTATTACCAGCAATGATATTAGCATTTGATAAGCTTATTCATAAATATAAACATAAAACGTTATTACCTAAATTTGAAAAAAGTTCAGCATTTGTAATAAAACATTATAGGTTATTTGTTATTATAGGCGCTATTGTATTAATACCGGCTATTATAGGAAATAATAATACAAAAGTTTATTATAATCTTGATGAATCACTTCCAAAGGATTTACCTTCTATTGTAGCTAATAATAAATTGAAATCAGAGTACAACATGATGTCTACTAACATAATTTTAATAAGAGATGATTTAGAAGGCTATAAGGTTAATAAAATGATTGATGAATTAAAAGAAATTGATGGAGTAACTTCAGTAGTTGGTTTAGAGGATATATTAGGAGCAAGAATTCCTGAAAGTTTTATACCACAGGATTTATTGAAAAAGATAAAAAATGGTGGCTATGAGGAGATAATGCTTAATTCAGAGTATAAGGCGGCATCTAATGAGGTTGCTGTTCAATTAGAGAAAATAAATAACGTTGTTAAAAAGTATGATAAAGACGGATTAGTTGGTGGAGAAGCCCCATTAACAGAGGATTTAATTACAATAGCAGATAGTGATTTTAATAGGGTTAGTATAGCATCAATTTTAGCTATATTTATAATAATATTATTTGTATTTAAGTCAGCAATAATTCCAATATTATTAGTTGTATCTATTGAATTAGCAATTTTTATTAATCTAGGAATTCCATTCTACATGGGTACAAGCATTCCATTTATATCATCAATAGTAATAGGTACTATTCAATTAGGGGCAACTGTAGACTATGCAATTTTATTAACAGCTAGGTTTAAAGAGGAATTAGCTTTAAACTCTGATAAGAAAAAAGCAATGAAAATAGCATTACAAAGTTCGTCAAGATCAATTGTAACTAGTGCACTAACATTTTTTGGAGCAACTGCAGGTGTAGGAATTATATCAGATATGGAGATGATAAGTTCCTTATGTACATTAATGTCTAGGGGTGCAATTATAAGTATGTTTGTAATCTTATTTGTATTACCAGGAATATTATTGCTTTGTGAAAAGTTAATAGTAAAAACAAGTA
This sequence comes from uncultured Clostridium sp., assembly GCF_934754925.1. Classification (GTDB taxonomy): domain Bacteria; phylum Bacillota; class Clostridia; order Clostridiales; family Clostridiaceae; genus Clostridium. Next base: position 11,438 of record NZ_CAKVJA010000046.1, read on the forward strand.
AAACTTTTGTTGAATGTGTTGAAGGGGGAAAAGAAATATGAGAAAAGGGTTATCAAAAAGATTAGTATGTTTAGTTGCGCTAATAACAGTTGCATCAAATTCAGTTGTTTTTGCTCAAGATATACAAAAGGATGAAACTGTTTATGTTATATTAGATGAAAATGGAAATCCTACAGAACAAATTGTTAGTGATTGGATTAAGGGAAGTGAAAATTTAGGAGAGTTCTCTGATAAGTCATCATTAACTTATGTTAAAAATGTAAAAGGTAATGAGGAACCAATTAAAAATGGAGATGAATTAAATTGGAATATTAATTCCAATGAACTCTATTATCAAGGAAAGAGTGATAAGGAATTACCAGTAACTATATCTATTAAATATGAATTTAATGGAAAAGAGGTTAACCCAAATGATGTGTTGGGGGAAAAAGGTAAATTTAAGATTTCAGTTAATATTAAAAATAATGAAAGTAAAACAGTATTAATCAATGGTGAAGAAAGGACTTTGTATTTACCATTATTAACTGCGGCAGAATTTACATTAGGTAATGATAATTTTACTAATGTAGAAGTTAATTCAGGAAAAATAATAAATGACGGTAATAATTCGTTAGTAACTTTTGTAACAATACCAGGTCTTAAGGAATCATTAGATTTAGGAGATTTATTAAATGACATCTTAGGAAACTCTAGTATTGATTTATCAGATTCTTTTGAGATTACAGGTGAAACTGATAATTTTGAAATTCCTGCAATAATGGTTCTTGCAACTACATCTAGTGAAGATATAGGTGAAATAGAGGGATTAGATAAGATTGATGATTTAAGAACTGCCTTAAATGATTTACAAACTGGTGGAGAAGATTTATTAAAGGGATCCAAAGAGTTATTAAATGGACAAACTAAACTAGCAAGTAACTATTCAATATTTAACACAGGAGTAGGAAACTTAAATAGTGGAGCTATTGAACTTAGAAATGGACTAAATACATTAAATAGAAGTGTTCCAACATTAATTAATGGAGTCAATTCTTTAAATAGTGGCGCAGGAGAGTTAAAGGAAAAATATTCACAATTTGATGAAGGAATATCATCATTAGCATCAGGTGCAAAAAGTTTAAATAGTGGAATTAGTACTTTAAGTGGAAATATACCAACATTAATTAATGGAGTTAATTCTTTAAATAGTGGTGCAGGAGAATTAAAAGAAAAATATTCACAATTTGATGAAGGAATATCATCATTAGAATCAGGTGCAACTAGCTTAAATGATGGCATTAATACATTAAATAATAGTGTACCAACATTAAATCAGGGAGCAGTTGAATTAAATTCAGGGGTAAGTGAATTACAAGGAAAATATACAGAGTTTAATGAAGGAGTATCAAATTTAGCTTCAGGAGTAAATAGTTTAAATACTGGAGTTGTATCTTTAGAAGAGGGGTCAAATAAGTTAAATTCAGGTGTTACAGAGTTAAATGGAGGACTTGGAACTTTAAAAGAATCCCAGGAACAATTCACGGCTGGAGTTAATAACTTTGTAGATGGAGTTAGTGATATTAGAAGTAATTATGTAGCAATAGATGATGGAATAAATTCAGCATTAAATGGCACAACGGAATTAAATTCAGGAGTGCAACAAATAAGTGGAGGAATTGAAAATATTCAAGGTACTACAGGAAATTTAATTGAAATTGCAAACTCTATAGATGAAATGGCTAATGAAATTGAAGCAACAGATGCTACTTATGCAGCTACTCTTAGAGCATATAGTGAGAGTATCAGAAAAATTGCCAATGGTCAAAGTAATGGATTATCATCATTAGACTCTGGAGTTCAGTCTGTTAAAAATGGAGTTAATGGCTTACAAAGTGGATTATCAAGTTTAGCTAGTGGATCATCACAAATTAAAGCTGGTTTATCTACTTTGGAATCCGGAGGTGAAGAATTAAAAGTATTTTCTCAAGCTATTGGTGAAGGGATAAGCTCAGCATATGTAGGAAGCAGTTCTTTAGTAGAAGGAACAGAAAGTTTACAAAATGGTGTTGGAACATTAAAGGAAGGAAGTAGCACATTGTTAAATGGAGCTAATTCATTAAGTGATAATTCTAAATTGATAAATTCAGCTATGGGAGACTTATCTAATGGTAGCAAGCAATTAGCTGCAGGTACAGATAGTTTATTAGAGGGTACAACAGCTTTAAGTGAAGGAAGTAGCACATTAGTAAATGGGGCAAATCAATTAAGTACTAATTCAAAGTTGATAGATACTGGAATAGGATCAATATATGATGGAACAACTCAATTATCAACTGGGGGAAAGACATTAGCTGATGGTGTAACTGCATTAGCAGAAGGAAGCAGCAATTTATCAACTGGAGCAAATGAGTTAAATACAAACTCAAAGAAGATAAACTCAGCATTGGGAACATTATATAATGGTACAAAGGAACTAGCTAATGGAGGAAAAACATTAAGTAGTGGAGTAAGTACTTTAGCTAAGGGTGGAGCTACATTGGCAGAAGGCACTAGTACATTAAAGAGTAATTCTAAAAAAATTCTTGAAGGAACTATTGAGTTAGAAAGTGGAACATCTCAATTATATGATGGTGTTAAAAAGCTTAAAAATGAAGGATTAGATAAACTTAATGATGAAGGAAGTCAAGCTTTAGATAGTATTGATGGCTTTAGTGAAGTTAAAGATGAATTAGTTAAAATGACAAAAGAATATGGAGTATATTCAGGATTATCAAGTGATATGACTGGTTCAGTTAAATTTATAATGAGAAGTGATTCAGTATCAAGTTCTAAAAATAAAAAAGCTACAGAAGATGTGACTATAGAAAAAGATAATACAAGTAAAAACTCAGATAAAAGTAATAAATCATTACTTGAAAAAATTAAAGATATATTTAAATAATAACTAATATAAAGGAGCTGTATTAGGTTGAATTAATAAATTCAGTCTGAATACAGCTGCAAAAAGATTATTATTTATTATTTTTTAAACCATTTTAAGGCATTTCTAAGCTTAATAGGATTACCATACATTAAAGTACCTAATCTATAAATCTTAGCAGATGCAAGAGCTGTTAAAATAGTTGAAGCAAGTAGAATAATAAATGAAATTACAATTTCAAAATTAGATACAGTTCCCATTGCAACTCTTATTAGCATAGTCATTAAAGAACTAAATGGAATAAATGATGCAATTTTTATAAGTAAGCTATCACTATTTGATAATCCAAACATACTTATAAAGAATACAATAACAAAAATCATTGTTATAGGTCCAATACTAGAGCTTATATCTTCTGTTTTAGAAACTAATGCACCTAAAGCTCCAAATATAAATGAATAGAAGAAGTATCCTAAACCACCAAATAAAATAAAAGTCAATAATATATTTGATGGAATTTTAAATATGCTATCTAAAAGGCCATTCCATGCTTTACTATTTAGAGAATAAGTTATCATTCCAGAAGCAAGAATTACTCCAACTTGAATAAAACTAGCTAAAGCTGCAGCTATTACTTTACCAAAAATAAGGCTATTGCTGTTTGTACTTGTAATTAGGACTTCGATAGCTCTATTACTTTTTTCAGATGTTACAGCAACTGCAATAAGTTGTCCATATAATAAAATCATCATATACATTGCAAAAATAAAGATATATACATAAAAGAAGTTATTAGCACTATCTTTTCCAAGGATAGTAACATCAGAATCAAATGAAGGATTGATAACAGATTGTAAATCATTTATATCTAAATTATGTTCATTTGCATAGGCTTGTTGGCTTAAGTTTGATAATAGATTTTCAAAAATCATTTGATTTGTATCTGTAAATCCTGAATTATTAACTAGATATGAATATTTAGTTAAACTATCAACTGAAAACCCAGCCTCTACATTTCCTAATTTAATTAATTCTTCAGCTTCATCTAAACTATTAACCTTTGTCCATTTAGAGTTTAAGAAAGCTGATTCAAGAATATCTAAATTTTCAAAAATATTATTATTATCTATTAATACAAAGCTTTTTTTATTTTCCTCAGAGATTTCTTCTACAGACTCAATATTTTCTTTAGAATTTTCGCCTAATTGAGGAATAAGTTTAGACATATTAAAAAATGAAGGTAATGATAATCCTATTATCAATAATATAGAAAAAAGAATTGTAGTAATCATATATCCCTTGTTTTTAAAATAGTTACTTAATTCAAAACTTAATACATTTAAAAATTGTTTCATTATTCATCACCAGCCTTTAATACAAAAATATCAGTTAATGTAGGTTCATATATTGCAAATTTTTCAATATCAATATCAGTAGTTAAAATATGTTTTAATAAGTTATTCTTAGTAGTATTTTCACAAAGTTCTAATATTAAAAAATCTTTTTTTACTTCATAAATGTTAACTAAATTAGCAAGTTGTTCTTCACATATTTTTTTAAGTTCTTCTAAGGAATAGTTACTTGCACTTAATATAAGTCTGTTTTTCCCAAAATCCTTTTTTATATCTTTTAAGTTACCACTTAATGCAATATTACCTTTATTAATTATAGCAATGTCTTCACAAAATTCTTCTACATAGCTCATTTGATGGCTAGAAAAAATAACAATTTTATTATTTTGAATTAATTCATTTACTACATCTTTAAGAATTTGAGCATTTACAGGATCAAGACCACTAAAAGGTTCATCTAAAACAATAATTTCGGGATTACAAACTAAAGTTTGAGCTAATTGAACCTTTTGTTGATTACCTTTTGATAAAGTATCTAGTTTCCTATTTGCATATTCTTCAATACCTAGTCTTTTAAGCCATTTTAAAGTATTTTCTTTAGCTTCTTTTTTACTTATACCTCTTAACGAAGCAAGATATATGATTTGTTCTGTAACTTTCTTTTTAGGATATAATCCCCTTTCTTCTGGTAAATATCCGATTTGATGATTTTTAGGCATAAAAGGTTTACCATCAATTAATATTTCACCAGAATCACATCTAAATACGTCCATCAATATTCTGATAGTTGTCGTTTTACCAGCACCGTTTCTACCTAGTAGACCTAATGCCTTACCACTTTGAACAGAAAAAGAAATTCCATGAAGCACTTCATTTCCGGAAAAGCTTTTTCGTATATTTTTCACTTCTAGTTTCATATAAATCCCCCTTAAAATGTTAAAATAGAATTTATCACCGCTAAATAAAGTTATAATAAAAATATAAAACGGTAATTTATAACTTATTATAATGTATGTGCCATATAATTGCAATATTTATTAAGAAAATTTTAACAAATATTAAGAAGAGGTATTTTAAAATCATTTGCAGAGATATTAAATATTAATACACTTCAAATATATAAGATAGAAATAATGGAATAGAAGATTTTTTATTGTTAATTTATAAATAAGAAGCATATAGGAATAATAATAATATAATAAGATTATAAGAGGTGTGTTTTTATGAATAATAAAAATGATATTAACAATAAAAATAGTGATGGGTTAATTGATGGAGTTATAATTGCTGAAGAGGAAGAGAAAAAGTTAATTCATGGAGATGATCCTAAAAAAAAGAGAGGAATTGAAAATATATTTAACTTTCCAAACCTAAATTAATAGCTACAAAAAAATTACCCACTTTAATTTATATTAAGTGGATAATTTTTTTTATTAAATGGATTTATTAAGTTCAACTACATCTGAATAAAAGATTTCTTCGTTAAATTCGCTTTCAGAAACACCCATTTCATTATCTAGAGTTTCTATACTTAGTGGTATAGTTGCATTAGAAGAGAGTGTATAAATTTAAATAAATAGTTAATGATAAAAAGGGTGATATTTATGTTTAATTTAATATATTTAGTATTAGGAGTATACCTAATAAAGATTATAGTAATAAGAACAAATATGGAGTATAACAAGAAAAAAAGTCAAAGTTGTGTTAATAGAGTTTCTATAAGGAAAAGTATACAATGCAAAATAAAGAGTATTTTTAATAATGAGAATAATATTTTTATATTTATGAAAAATAGAAATGATTATAAAGATGACAACAATATAAAAAATAAAGAAGAATGGAAGTTAAAACGTCATAAGGCTTTAGAAAAAGCAAAGTATAAATGTGAAGAGTGTGGAAGTATTACTAATCTAGAAGTTTATACTAAGGAAATTAATAATGATGAAGAATTAATAGTATTATGTAAAATGTGTTATGAAAAAAATATTGCTGAAATTAAATTACATTATCAATAAAAAACTAAATCCTAAGTATTTTAGGTTTTAGTTTTTTATTTTTAGAGTAATATTAAATTTAAATCACTAAAATATTATAATAGATTAATTACTAAAAAGTTCATAATTTATTTTAGAATTATCTACACCTAACTCAATTAAAATATTTTCAACAGCTTTCATAAATAATGGCGGTCCACAAAGGTAAAAATCTGAATTTAAGTTTATGTTATTTTCAAGAAAATCCTTATTTACATATCCAGTATAATTATAGTCAATACCTTCTATATCTGTATCTAAAGGATTAGAATAAAAAATAGTGCTTTCAATGTTTCTTAATTTAACTATAGTCTCTATATCCTTTTTAAATGGATGTATATTAGAATTTTGAACTGCTTGTATAAAATGAATATTATTTCTAATAGATGATTCTTCATATAGCATAGATAGCAATGGAGTTATACCAATTCCCCCTGAAATTAAAACTATATCATTATTTTTATTTTTTATAGTAAATAATCCAGTTGGAATCATAGCTTCAATAGAATCACCTATATTAAGATTTTCATGTAGATAAGTACTAATTAGTCCTCCATCAATTTTTTTTACACTTATTCTATAAGTATCTTCATTAGGAAACATAGAAAGACTATATGTTCTTATAACATCTTTATATTTAGGATCATTAGTTTTTATTTTGAAAGGTAAGAATTGACCAGCTTTATGTTTTACAAGTTTACTTCCATCCTTTGACTTAAAGTAAAATGAAATAATTCCAGGACAAACTTCGGCTTTATCAACTAATACTAATTCTTTAAAACCATCCCAATTTTTATTATTCATAAAACACCTCCTATGATTATTAAATAATAATAATTATTATCTAATAAAAAATAAATAAAGTCAATATATTATAGTATATATTACCAAATAAAGTTACAAATATAATAAGAAGATATAGATTAATTTATTGTATTTTATTGATAAAAAATAAATAATTAAAAGTTAATGAAATAGGAATAATATGTAGTGTAAGTTTTTGTGAGGTGATATTATGAAAAAAGATATATTAGATAAACTAGAGTTGAAAAATTATGAAAATTTATCAAGTAATAGGATGAATGACAATTCTCTAGGAATAAATAGGGATTTAGAACATTTAAAAATTAATGACGATTTTTCAAATAATGAATTATTAGAAGATGAGTTTAGTATTATAGAAAACAATTCGTATATTGATTTATCAAATGTTGTGGAAAATCATAATGATAATATAAATAGAAATGATAAAAATAAAATTGATATTAGTTCATTACCTTTAGATAATGATTCAAATATATAATATATTAATTTAAGTTAAATTAATATATTATATATTTATTGAGTATGCTAAAATATAGATTAAAATTTAAATAAAAAAAGCATTAACCTTAGAGTTGTTCTAAGGTTTATTATTATTTAGGAAAGGAAGTGAGCGATATGGATTTAATATTAGGAAAAGAAAGTATAGGAAAATTATTTGTGAAATATTCGATACCGTCAGTTATTGCAATGGTAGTATTTTCAGTATATATAGTTGTAGATGGAATATTTGTAGGAAACGTAATAGGTTCTAAGGGATTATCAGCAGTTAATATAGCAATGCCCTTTTTTGGAGTAGCAATGGCCATAGGAATTATGGTTGCTATTGGGGGAGGTACAATTACTAGTATAGAGCTTGGAAAAGGAGATAAAAGTGCAGCAAGAAAAACTTTTAGTTTAGCCTTTTATACACTTATTATAATAACTTTAACACTATCAGTATTTACTGTTATTTTTGCACCAACTATAGCAAAGATTTTAGGAGCTAATAAGGAACTAGTACCTTTAGTTGTAGAATATTTGGTATCATTATGCTTATTTTTAGCTACATTTGTAGGTAGTTCTTATTTAAGTAGTGGGCTTAGAGTTATGGGAAAACCAAATCATGCTATGGTAGCAGATATTATTTCCTCAATACTTAATATAGTATTAGATTATATTTTTATAGTGAAAATAGGATTAGGATTAGCAGGTGCTGGACTTGCCTCAGGAATTGCTTTTACAATTGGATTTTTATTTGCTTTAAGTCAATATTTAAAAAAAGATTCTATATTAAAATTCTGCAAGATAAAATTTGATTTTAAGAAAATAATACGAATATTTTATAATGGATCATCTGAAGGAATAACACAATTCGCAGTTGCTTTTTCAACTTATATATTTAATATTGTATTAATGATTAGAATAGGTGAAATAGGAGTATCTGCATTTTCAATAATTCTTTATGTGGCATCTTTAGTAACAGCTGTATTTTCAGGAATATGTAATGGAATTAGTCCTATTATCAGTTTTAATTATGGAGCTAATTGTAAGGATAGAATAAAGAAAATTTTAAAAATTGCTATAATAACTATAAGTATATTAGGAATTTTAAGTACTATATTTATGGTGGTTGGAGGAGAGACTCTTATTTCAATGTTTACTGAAGGTGATAAGGGACTAGTAAAATTTACTTCAGAAGCAACTAATTTGTATTCAATAGCTTTTGTTTTTAATGGATTAAATATTTTAGCATCAGCTTACTTTACGGCTTTAGAGGATGCAAAGACTTCAGCTATTATATCAGTATTAAGAGGTGTACTTTTAATAGTTGTTTTTATAATTATTTTGCCAATTATTTTAGGTGATAAAGGTATATGGTTAACTGTTCCTGCTAGTGAGTTAGTAACAGTTATTATAGCTATTAAGTATATGAAGAAATCAAGAGTAAGGCTTGATAAAATTAAAGCAGCATAAAATAGATAGAAACTCACAAATAGTAGTACCACAGTTAAAGGAAAATACCCTTTCTGTGGTGCTTTTTTATTTTCTATTATATTCATAAAATAAAGTAAAGATTAAAAAAAGTGGGAGTGATAATGATGAAAATTGGAGTAATAATGGGTGGAATATCATCAGAAAGAGAAATAAGCTTAAAGTCAGGTGAGCAAGTTTTATTAAATTTAAATAGAGATAAATATGAAGAGATAATTCCGATAATAATAGATTCTAAAAGTGAAGTAGTTGAAAAAATAAAAGGAATAGATTTTGCATTTTTAGCTTTACATGGACAGTTTGGCGAAGATGGTACTATTCAAGGATTACTTGAAACTATTGGAATACCTTATAGTGGGTGTAGGGTATTACCAAGTGCTATATGTATGAATAAAGGATTAACTAAAAGAATAGTAAAAACTGTTGGGGTTGATACGGCAAAGTGGTTAATAGTAAAATCAGTTGAAGAAATAGATTATAAAAAAATAAGAGAGTTACAATATCCTATATTTATTAAACCTAATAATGGTGGTTCAAGTGTGGCTACATTTTTAGTTAGAAGTGAAGATGAAGTGGAAATGGCAGTAAGGGAAGGATTAAAATACGACAATGAAATAATTATAGAAGAATATATAAATGGAGAAGAAATAACATCTTTTGTAGTAGATGGAGAAGTTTTTCCTACAGTTAAGATTAAGTCAAAAAATAGTGAATTCTTTGATTATGCCTCTAAGTATGGTGAAAATGGAGCGGAAGAAGAAGTAGTTCTATTAGAAGAAAAGTTACAAGAAAAAATTAATAATATATCAAAAAAGGTTTGGGATATTTTAGGTTGCAATAGTTATGCACGAATTGATATGATAGTAAGAGATGGAGTACCTTATTTACTAGAAGTAAATACACTTCCAGGAATGACAAAACAAAGTCTTATTCCTAAAAGTGCAAAGGTAAGAGGATTAGAATTTAGTGAACTATTAGATAAAATAATAGAGTGTTCACTAATTTAGGAGTTGTGAGAAAGTGATAT
>NZ_CAKVJA010000047.1 GCF_934754925.1 uncultured Clostridium sp.
TAGACTTTTCAGCTAATATAAATCCTATAGGATTAAATGAAAATATTAAAGCTGCTATGATAAATGCAATTGATAAAGTAGTTAAATATCCAGATATAACTTATTTTGATTTGAAAAATTCTATTGGAGAATTTGAAAAATTAGATATAAGTAATATTACATTGGGGAATGGTGCGGCAGAAGTAATATTTAATATTGTACGAGCCTTAAAGCCACGAAAAGCATTATTGCCAGCACCAACTTTTTCAGAGTATGAAGAAGCAATTAGAAGTATTAATGGTGAAATAGAGTATTACAAACTAAAAGAATCTAATGATTTTAATTTAGACGATGAATTTATTGATAAAATAAAAGATGATATAGACATAATTTTTATTTGTAATCCTAATAATCCAACAGGTTGTCTAACTACAAAAGAATTTATAAGAAAAGTACTAAATAAAGCGTTAATTACCAATACAACAGTAGTTATAGATGAATCTTTTTTAGATTTCATTAAACCCAATGAACTGTATTTAAGTAATGATTTACTAATGGATTATAAAAATCTTATAATTATAAAGTCATTGACTAAATTTTTTGCTATTCCTGGTGCAAGAATAGGATATGGACTATGCTCAAACAATGAAATAATAAATGAAATTAATAAAATTATAGTACCTTGGAGTGTTAATGTAATAGCTTCAGAGGCAATTATTCAAGGATTAAAAGAAAAAGATTATATTGATAAAAGTATAGTATATGTAAAAAATGAGAAAGAATATTTATATAGTTCTTTAAAAGAAATTGATAGTTTAAAGGTTTTTGAGCCAAGTGTAAATTTTATAATGTTTAAATTATTAATAGATTTAGATTTAAAAAGTGAGCTTATAAAACGAAGAATATTAATTAGAAGTTGTGATAATTATATTGGGTTAACTAATAGCTTCTATAGAGTAGCTGTTAGAACTAGAGACGAAAATAATAAATTAATTAGTGAAATAAAAAATATTTTATTTGACAAATAAAATACAGGAATATATAATCAGTATGAATTTAAACCATAATAGGTGTTTATAATCTTAATAGGGAATTAGGTTAAAATCCTAAGCTACCCCAGTAACCGTAAAACTGACGAAATTCATTTAATTTGCCACTGCATAATGATTGCGGGAAGGTATGAAAGGTAGGATGAAGTTAAGCCGGGAGACCTGCCTACTATGATGAAAATATTATCTTCTGAGGGTGAGATAATAGATACAAGTAATAGATAATGGGGTTAATATACTTTACTTATATGAATTTTAAATATTTGGAATTTATCTTAACAAGCTAAGATGTTAAGTTTATTTTCTGAACATTAATCTAAAAGGATATATTAATTAAAAAATTATCAAAAATTATTATGTATTTTGGAGCGCTCTCGTAAGAGAAGCGCTCTTTTTAGTTAGGAATATAATTATTAAATAATTTAGTATATAAATATATAAGTTTTAATTTATACTACTAACTAAATTAACACCACTCTAAAATGAAAATTTAGGAGGAATTGTAATGAAAAACACAAAAAAACTTTTATCATTAATGGCTATTTTTGTAATGGCTATGATGATATTTGTAGGATGTTCAAACAAACCTACAACAATGCAAGATAGAGAAGGAAATGAATTTAATGTTCCTAAGGAAGTAAATACTATAATATCTACTGCACCGTCTAACACTGAGGTATTAGTAGCTTTAGGCTTAGCTGATAAATTAGTTGCTGTAGATAAATATTCAGCTGATGTTGAGGGAATAAGTGAAGAGTTACCTAAAATAGATTTTAGAAACCCAGATGCAGAAGCTATTATAGCTTTAAATCCAGATATAGTTATTGCATCAGGACATAATAAGGTTGGGGATGAAGATCCATTTGCTTTAATAAAAGAAGCTGGAATTCCAGTTGCATATATTCCAAGTAGTTATAGTATTGATGGGATATATGAAGATATTGAATTTATAGCTAATTTAACTAATACAGAGAAAAAAGGTAAAGAATTAGTAGATTCAATGAAAAAAGAAGTAGAAAAAATAAAAGCTATAGGCGATAAAATTACAGATAAGAAAAATGTTTATTTTGAAATTGGAGCTGGTTCAGGATTGTATACATTTGGAAATGGAACATTTTTAAATGAACTTATTGAAACAGTTGGAGCAACAAATATATTTGCAGATGAAAATTCATGGATAACAGTAACACCAGAAGCTGTTATAGATGCTAATCCAGATGTTATTTTAGCAAATTCTCCAGGAACAAATGAAGCTGGTTTAACTGCAATTGAAGATATAGAAAGCAGAGATGGATGGGACACAATAACTGCAGTACAAAATGGAGATGTTTATTCAATAGATAATAATGCATCTTCAAGACCTTCACAAAATGTAATAAAAGCATTAAAGGAAATAGCAAGAGCTATTTATCCAGATGAATACAAACAATTATAAAAATAAAATATTATTAATATTATCAATTCCATTGATATTGTTAGTTATAGGTATTGGAACTTCTCTTGGAAGTTCCAATATTAGCATATTAGATACTTTTTCTATACTAGGCAATAAATTTTTTAATGTCCCATTAGCAAATGGAATTGATCCAAAGCAAGTAGCTATCATTTGGAATTTAAGATTACCAAGGGTTTTACTTGCATTTATGGTAGGAGGATCTCTTGCTGCAAGTGGAGCTATAGTGCAATCTGTTTTAAAAAATCAATTGGCATCACCATATACATTAGGAATATCATCAGGTGCTTCATTAGGAGTAGGAATATTAATTATAACGGGAGCATCAATATCTGTATTAGGAAGATTAACTATGCCCGTAGTAGGTTTTTTATGTAGTTTAATTACTATGGTAATAGTATTAAAATTTTCTGAAAAAGTTGATAGAGGAATGTCTAATACAACTATAATATTAGCCGGTATGGTAATATCATTATTTTTTAGTGCAGTATTAACTACTATTTCAGCATTGGCTCAAGATAAAATGCAAAGTATAATTATGTGGTCAATGGGATCATTTTCTATGAGAGGATGGAGTTATGTAAAAGCAGGTTTACCATTTTTTGTTATAGGTATTCTAGGCGTATCCTTTTATTTTAAAGAAATGGATGTATTAACCTTTGGAGAAGATGAAGCAAAAGCTATTGGAGTAGATACAAATAAAGTTAAAAGGAGATTATTTTTATTTGTGGCAGTTCTTACAGGAAGTGCTGTTGCGCTTAGTGGAACTATAGGGTTTATAGATTTAATTGCTCCACATGTTGTTAGAAAAATATTTGGATCGAAGCATGCTTATGTTATACCGATGTCAGTGGTATTAGGTGGTTGTATGATGATAATTACTGATTTAATATCAAGAACAATAGTAGCACCGTCAGAATTACCGGTTGGAGCAATAACAGCATTAATTGGTGGACCATTTTTTGCTTATATATATTTTAAAAAGTCAAAGTAGGAGATGTTTTAATGCTAGAAATAAAGGAAGTTAGATGTGGATATGACAATAAAGAAATTGTTAAAGGTGTAAGTTTTAATGTTGAGCGTGGAAATAATCTTTGTATAGTTGGACCTAATGGCTGTGGTAAGAGTACTCTTTTAAAATCCATTGCTAATTTATTAGATTATAAAGGAAATATAAAGCTTGATTCAAAGGAAATTAGTAAATTAAATAGAAAAGATTTAGCAAAGAGTGTTGCATTAATGACTCAAGCTAGCAATATATATTTCCCATATACAGTTTATGAAACAGTAGCTTTAGGAAGATATGCACATTTAAAAGGCGTATTTTCAAGAATAAATAAAGAAGATGATGAAATAATTCTTAAAAGTATAACTAATGTAGGCTTAATGGATATTAAAGATAAATTAATAAGTGAATTATCAGGAGGACAATTACAAAGAGTTTATTTAGCTAGAGCATTTGCACAGGATCCAGATGTAATTCTTTTAGATGAACCTACAAATCACTTAGATTTAAAATGTCAAATAGAAATATTAGATTATCTAAATAAATGGACTAAAGAAAATAATAAAATTGTTGTTGCTGTATTACATGATTTAAACTTAGTTCAAACTTTTGGTGAAAAAGTAGTAATGATGAATAATGGTAAAATTATTAGTTCAGGAACGCCTAAAGAAGTATTAAGTGGAGAAAAGTTGAAAGAAGTTTATGAAGTAGATGTAAAAGGATTCATGATTGATGCTTTAGAAAAGTGGAAGTAGTTATTTATAATATTAATAAGGGATGGTATTCTTATGAAGAAGTTTATAATGTCATATAGTTGCGGAAAAGATAGTACTTTAGCATTATATAGAATGATAAAGAAGGGGAATACTCCAGCAGCTTTACTTGTAACAGTAAATAAGGAAGAAAATAAATCTTGGTTTCACGGAATTCCTGAAAATTTAATAAAAGAAGTATCTAAATCATTAGATATACCTTTAATATTAGTAGAAACTAAAGGTAATGATTACGAAAGTAAATTTACTGAAGCATTAATTAAGGCAAAAGATAGCTTAGGAATTCATTCATGTGTATTTGGAGATATAGATTTAGAAGCACATAGAGAATGGTGTACTGCAAGATGTAATGAAGCAGGAATAGAAGCAAACTTTCCTTTATGGCAAGAAAATAGAGAAGAGTTAGTTTATGAATTTATAGATAGTGGTTTTAAAACAGTAATAAAAAATGTAAAGCTTGAATGTATGGGAGAAGATTTCTTAGGAAAAGTTTTAACAAGAGAAGTAGTTAAAGATATAAAAGAAAAAGGATCAGATGCTTGTGGAGAAAATGGTGAGTATCACACATTTGTATATGATGGCCCAATATTTAAATATCCAATTAAATTTCAACACTTGAATATTATTAAAAATGAAACCCATGGTTTCTTAGATGTAAAGGAAAGTAAAAATGAATAAGATAATGGTTTTAGGCACAGCTTCAGGTGTAGGTAAAAGTACAGTAGCAACAGCATTATGTAGGTATTATAAGAATAAAGGTTTTAAGGTAGCACCATTTAAAGCATTAAATATATCATTAAACTCTTATGTAACTGAAGATGGATTAGAAATGGGAAGGGCACAAGTTGTACAAGCAGAGGCCTGTGAGTTAAAGCCTATGGCATATATGAATCCTATATTATTAAAACCTAGTGGAAATAATAAAACACAAGTCATTGTTAATGGAAAAGTTCATTGCACTATGGATGCTTATAAATATAAAGAGTTAAATAAAGAGCTAAAAGAAATTGTTAAAGAGACCTTTGATAGCTTTTCAAAAGATTATGAAGTTATGATATTAGAAGGGTCAGGCAGTTGTGCTGAAATTAATTTAAGAGAAACTGATATAGCAAATATGTCAATGGCAAAAGCAGCAGATGCAGATGTAATATTAGTTGCAGATATAGATAGAGGAGGAGTTTTTGCATCAGTTTTAGGTACTTTAATGCTTTTAAATGAGGATGAAAGAGCTAGAGTAAAAGGTGTTATTATAAATAAATTCAGAGGAAATGTAGATTATTTTAAGGATGCAATGAAGCAGTTAGAAGATATTATAAAAGTACCAGTCCTTGGAGTATTACCTTATTTTGAATTAGATATAGAAGATGAGGATAGTGTAACTGAAAGAATAAAAAATAAAGATATAACAGGATTAGATATAGCAATAATAAGATTACCTCATATGTCAAATTTTACTGACTTTAATAATCTAGAAAGATTGAATGATGTTACTATAAGATATGTAAATAATGTTGAGGATATAAATAAGCCAGATTTAATAATAATACCAGGAACTAAAAATACTATAAATGATTTAAGATTTATAAAGGAAAATGGAATTTTTGATAAAATAAAAGAGCTAGAAAAAGAAGGGACAATTATACTTGGGATTTGTGGTGGATATCAAATGCTTGGTAGAAATATAAGTGATTTAAAAGGGATTGAAGGGGAAGTTACTTCAGAAATGGGATTTAATCTTCTTGATATAGAAACTATTTTTAATGAGGAAAAAAGAACGAAACAAGTTAATGGTATTATTAAAAATGCTTGTAATATATTTAAATCTTGTATTGGAGTTAATGTTAAAGGTTATGAGATTCATAATGGTGTTACAAAAGTTAAAGATGAAGATTCAGTTTTCATAAAAGGTGAAAATGATGAAGTTCTAGGTGTTTATAATAAGGAAAAGAATGTTTTAGGAACTTATTTACATGGGATATTTGATGACAAAGATTTTTTATTGAATTTTATTAATGATATTAGAGAAACTAAAGGGTTAAAGGTTATAGAAAAGGAATTGTTAGATTATAGAGTTTATAAATTAAATCAGTATGATGAATTAGCTAAGATATTTGAAGAAAATATTAATATAAGAAGAGTAATAAATATATAGTTACTTAGTAGTTTTAATTTTTTATATAAAGGATATTTAAATTAAGAAGTAGTAAAAATAAATTAAGCTACTTCTTTTTATTTATGAAATATACAATAAAAGAAATTTCGTTAACGGTTTCACCAATAAAAAACATAAAAAATATTAAATTAAAATATAAACGTTACTAAAAAAGTAAAAAATGTAAAAATATTTAATTGAATTGAATTTGATTCAAAAATAATATACAATAATTCTGTAAAGGAAATAAATGTAAATAAAAATATTTTTTTAATGCTTGTAAGAAACGGTTACGATAACTGTTCCAGAAAGTTTGTTGATATATAAATATTTTTACAAATATTTTATATAGTAAAGTAATTATTTTAAGGGAGAGGGAGTTTATGAAGATTAAAAAACTATTAGCCATTGCACTTACAACAACATTAGTGGCAAGTGCTTTTGTAGGATGTGGAAGTAAAGAGAAAAGTGATGACGCCACAAGTACTTCTGCTAATGAAACTACAGAAACAGAAATTTATTTTTTAAATTTTAAGCCTGAGATTGCAGATGTATATAAGAAGATTGCTGAAGATTATGAGGATGAAACTGGAGTAAAAGTGAAAGTTGAGACTGCAGCAAGTGGTACTTATGAACAAACATTAAAATCAGAAATAGCAAAGAAAGATGCTCCAACAATATTCCAAATTAATGGACCAGTTGGATATGAATCATGGAAAGATTATTGTCTGGATTTAAAAGATACAGATCTTTACAATCATTTACTTGATAAAAGCTTAGCAGTTACAAGTGGTGATGGAGTATATGGTATACCTTACGCTGTTGAAGGATATGGAATTATATATAATGATGAAATAATGCAAAAATATTTTGCACTAGAAAATAAAGCAACAGACGTTGAATCCATGAAAGATATTAATAACTTTGATAAATTAAAAGAAGTTGTAGAAGACATGCAAGCTAATAAAGATAAATTAGGAATTGAAGGTGTTTTTGCATCAACTTCAATGGCTGCTGGTAATGCATGGAGATGGGAAACACATTTAGCAAATATACCACTATATTATGAATTTAAAGATAATGCAGGTGAAGGTAGAGATTCATTACAAGCTGGATTAGATGCTAATGAAATTGAATTTAAATATAATAAAAATTTCAAAAATATATATGATTTATATACAAACAATTCAGTTTCAGAAAAAGGTGTTTTAGGAAATAAGAGTGTAGATGATTCAATGGCTGAATTTGCTTTAGGTGATTGTGCTATGGTTCAAAATGGTAACTGGGCTTGGTCACAAATAAGTGGCATAGATGGAAATACTGTTAAAGAAGAAAATATTAAATTTATGCCAATATACACAGGTATGCAAGGGGAAGAAAATCAAGGACTTTGTATAGGTACTGAAAACTATTTAGCTATTAATAGTCAAGCTTCTGAAGAAAAACAACAAGCTTCTATTGATTTTCTAAATTGGTTATTTACAAGTGACACAGGAAAGGCTTATGTTACAGGTGATTTAGGATTTATAGCTCCATTTGATACATTTAATGATGATGAAAAGCCTGCTGATCCATTATCAAAAGAAGTTATTAATTGGATGGAAAAAGAAGGTGTAGAAACAGTTAAATGGACTTTCCAAGCATTCCCAAGTCAAAACTTTAAAGATACTTTTGCTGGTGCTTTGCTTGAATATGTTCAAGGTACTCAAGATTGGGATTATGTTGTACAAACTGTAAGAGATTCTTGGAAGGCTGAAAAAGCTGAATAATATTTAAATAAAGGCAGCATATGGATATGTGCTGTCTTTAATATTAAAAACGTATTAGCTTATAAACATACAGGAAAAATGTTAATAACATAATATAAATATAATTTTGTATGGGGGGAAGAGAATATGCAAAAGAGTATGAAAAAATATTTTTGGTTGTTTGCGCTACCTACATTAATAGCTTTTGCAATAGCATTTTTGATTCCATTTATAATGGGGATTTACTTGTCTTTTACTAAATTTACTACTGTAACTAATGCAACATTTGTAGGGTTAAATAATTATAAGAAGGCATTTTCAAGTCCAGAATTTATTAATGCTTTAATTTTTACAACTAAATTTGTTATTGTATCAGTTATAACTGTTAATGTATTTGCTTTTGCCTTAGCATATCTTTTAACTAGAAAGTTAAAAGGTACTAATATATTTAGAACTGTATTTTTTATGCCTAATTTAATTGGAGGAATAGTTTTAGGATATATATGGTTAATAATTCTAAATGGAATTCTTAATTACTTTGGTGTTAATTTAACTTATGATCCTAAGTATGGGTTTTGGGGATTAGTTGTTTTGCTTAATTGGCAACAAATTGGATATATGATGATTATATATATTGCAGGTATTCAAAATATACCAGGAGAATTAATAGAAAGTGCTAAAATTGATGGAGCATCTAAATGGATGACATTGAGAAAAATTACAATTCCACTAGTTATGCCATCAATAACTATATGTCTTTTCTTAACTATGTCAAATGCATTTAAGTTATTTGACCAAAACTTAGCATTAACTGATGGAGCACCAGGAGGAAAGACAGCAATGCTTGCTTTAGATATATATAAGACATTCTATAATAAAGTTGGTTCAGAAGGAGTAGGACAAGCAAAGGCAGTAATATTCTTCTTAATAGTAGCAGTAATAATGTTACTTCAATTAAATATCACTAGAAAGAGGGAGGTTGAAAATTAATGGAAGCAAAATTAAATACTAAAAAGGATATAGAATTAAAATATACTCCTAAAAAGAAAAATAATATAGTACTTTATATTATTTTAATAGCCTTATCAGTACTATTTTTAGCACCTATATTTATAGTATTATACAATTCATTTAAAGGTAAATTATATATAAGTAGGACCCCTTTTGCTTTACCAAATACAACAACTTTTTCTGGATTAGATAATTATATAAGTGGTATAGAGAAAACCGGATTTATTTCTGCCTTTGGATTATCTGTATTTATAACTGTATTTTCAACAGCTGTAATTATTTTATTTACATCAATGACAGCTTGGTATATTACAAGAGTAAAATCAAAAATCACAAGCTTTCTATATTACTTATTTGTATTTTCTATGATAGTACCATTTCAAATGGTTATGTTCACAATGAGCAAGATAGCAAATATTCTAAATCTAGATAATCCCATTGGAATTATAATTATATATCTTGGATTTGGAGCAGGACTTTCTGTGTTTATGTTTAGTGGATTTGTTAAATCAATTCCTATAGATATTGAGGAAGCTGCTATGATAGATGGATGCAATCCAATACAAACATTTTTCTTAATAGTATTACCTTTATTAAAACCAATATCTATTACAATAGCTATTTTAAACGTAATGTGGATATGGAATGATTATTTACTTCCTACTTTAGTTTTAGGTTCAGATTATAAAACATTACCTATGGCTGTACAATATTTGCGTGGTGGATATGGTGCTGTTGATATGGGGGCTATGATGGCTGTTTTAGTTCTTGCTATTATACCAATAGTAATATTCTACTTAGTTTGTCAAAAGCATATTATAGAGGGTATTGCAGCTGGAGCTGTAAAAGGATAAATAATAAAAAATATATCTCTATTTATTGATAAGTTAAATTTATTAATAAATAGAGATTTTTTTATTACAATAATATACTATTATAATTTATTATTTTTATTAAAAAGCAAATCTTATAGAAACTATTGCTACTATAATTATTGTAGTTAAAATAGGTATAACAACCGATGTCACAAATATATCTTTATAGCTTTGTTTATGAGTTAATCCGCAAATAGCTAAAGTTGTTATAACAGCTCCATTATGAGGTAAAGTGTCTAATCCACCTGAAGATAAAGATGCAATTCTATGAAGTATTTCCGGGGAAATAGAAAAATTTTGACTCATTTCAACAAAGGTTGGAGCAAGAGCAGATAATGTTATTCCTAATCCACCAGATGCAGAGGCTGTAAGACCACAAATTATATTTACAGAAATAGCTTCTGAAATAATTGGATTAGAAGAAATATTCATAATACTAGTTTGTATTGAGATGAAAATAGGCAATGCCTTAATTATACTACCATATCCAACTATAGCACTAGAATTTAATAAAGGAAGAAAAGAATTCTTAACTCCATCGCTAAGTGTATTATTTAAATTTTTAAGTTTTTTATAATTTAATAATATAATATAAACTATTGAGATTACTATAGATATTATTACACTCCATGTTCCAGAAACTTTATCTAGCGTAACCCCGTATTGTTCTAAATAACTTCCATCTATATGAGGATAATAAAATTTTGAAAGTGTAAAGTTAGTAATAAATATTATTAAAATAGGTATAATAGATACAATTACATTAGGTAATTTTTCATTAGAATCAATTTTATTTGTATCAGAATGATTACCATATCCCTCACCATTATCTTTTGCTTTTTTAGCTCTTTTTGTAAGCCATAGCATACCTAAAGTAAACATAATAATACTTGCTGTTATACCTATTAATGGGGCTGCAAATGTATCTGTACCAAAATAGCTCATTGGTATAACATTTTGAATTTCAGGTGAACCTGGCATAGCTGTCATTGTAAAAGTAAATGCACCTAGAGCAATAGTTCCTGGTATAAGTCTTTTAGGTATATCTGCTTCTTTAAACAAAATATTTGCTAATGGATATAATATAAAAGCGACAACAAATAAAGAGACACCCCCATATGTTAAAAGTGCTCCAGATAAAACAATTGCAAGAATTGCTTTATCCTTTCCTAGCTTTGTTGTAATAAATGATGCTATAGATTTACCATAACCAACTTCATCTATTAGTTTTGCAAAAATAGCTCCAGTTAAGAATAAAGGAAAATAGCTTTTTACAAAGTTAGCAAATCCACTCATGTAAACTTCTGTATAATTAGCCATTAAGTGACTATTAACACCAAGTGAAATTAAGATAGTTAATAATCCTACAATAGGAGCTGTAATTATAGTAGAATAGCCTTTATATGCAAGATACATAATAAGTGATAAAGAAAGTATTAATCCGATTAAACTTATCATTTGTTTTCTCCTTATATATAATTTACTAAATTTATTATATGTACTTAATCAAAAAAATAGTATATAATACATATTAAACAATAACAATTATTATATAATAAAATAGATATAAGTAAAGAGTTTTATGCTTACCTATATTAAGGAGTTAGTAAAAATGGACAAAAAAGATAAAAAACAAGTAGAGATAGAAGCACCCAAAAAGATAAAATATCAATGTTTACATACTAAGGAAGCAAGAGAATGTACTTGTATAAGAAGTAAGGGATTAGTTTTAAAAAAATAATATTAAGCAATATCAGTTAGTTTATAAGGCTAATTGATGTTGCTTTTTTATTTGTAAAAATTTCAATTTAATATTGTTTCTTTGTATACTTTGTATTATAATATATAATACAAAGTATACAAAGGGGTGAAAAATAATGATTATTAATTTAGATATGACTAGCAATATTCCTATTTATGTTCAACTTAGAAATGAAATTGTTATGGGAATTGGAAGAGGAGAATTAAAAAAAGGAGAAGGGCTTCCGACAGTCAGACAAATGGCAGAAGATATAGGTGTTAATAATATGACTGTTAATAAGGCATATACGATACTAAAAAATGAAGGATATATTGAAATAGATAGAAGACATGGAGCTAAGGTTAATCCAGCCATAGATACTAGTAAGGAATTTAAGGAAAAGTTAGAAAGTGAACTAGAACTTATAATTGCTGAATCTGGTATAAAGGGAATTGAGTATAAAGAGTTTATGAAAATGTGTGAAGATATTTATAAAAATATGAATGGTTTAAATGTAGTATGGAATGAGGGGTAAAGATGGGTATTTTTAATATTATTTGGGGGAGTATACTAGTAGTTGTTTTATTATCAATGTATTTTAACTGTAAATATATGATTAAAGGTGATAAAAATATTATTATAGGGGTAACAATTCCTTTCTTAGAGCTAAAAAATGAAAAAGTATTAAATATAATAAAGGATTTTAAAAGGGAGAATATTATTGGATATATAATAGCGACTATTGTATTTATTCCTTCATTTTTCTTTAAGTTTAATTCAAATCAAATAGTATACTTCTTTTTATGGTTAATTGGAGTAGAGATTTTTACTAAAAGGTTATTTATTAAATATAACAAAAAGTTAATGGAGCTTAAAAGGGAAAATCAATGGTTATTACCAAGTAAAAGATTAGTTACTATAGATACAGAAGTTACTAGATTAAAAGATAAGATGCCTGTATCAATTTTATGGTTTATTCCAAGTTTTATAATTTCATTAATTCCAATTGCAATAGTTTTTAATAATATAAAAGAATATGGAGCAAGTTTAGGAGTTGGATCAGCTAATGCATTAATAGGAAATATAATTTTCTTTATTATGTATAAAATATATTCTAAAGGAAAGACAGATGTAATCAGTGAGGATTCAAATGCTAATATAGCATATAATACTATATTTAAAAGAACATGGACATTAGGAACTATAACTGCAGCTACAACTCAAAGTATTGGTATGTTATTTATGTTTTTACTTCTTTTAAATAACAATAATAGTATAATATTATTTATTTTATCAATAGTAGTACCAGCAACAATTATTTTTATAGGTATATTTTATATAAATAATAAAATAAGAGAAGAACAAGGTAGAATATTAAATACATGTAAGAATCCTATTTATACTGATAATGATGAGTTTTGGAGTAAAGGAGTATATAATAATCCCAATGATAGATCTGTAACAGTTGAAGATAGGACAGGCTATGGAATTACTTATAATTTAGGAACTAAAAAGGGAAGAATAATTTATTATGGATCTTTAATATTTGCTGGAATAATTATTATAGGTACTACAGTAAGTATGGTAAGGTTTGATCATGCTAAGTTTACTTTAAGTATAGATAATAATATTGTTAAAATAAACGCACCAACTTATGGAACAAAATTTGATATTGATGATATTGAAGAAGTAGCAATGCTAGATAATCTACCTTCTGGAATACGAACAAATGGAGTAGGTGCATCAACATATAATCTTGGTAACTTCAGTATTAATGGTTATGGAAAGTGTAAATTATATGTTTATTTTGAAAATAAAAATTGTATTAGTATTAAGTTAAAAGATAATAGTTATATTTTTTTCAATGATAAAAGTAATGATAAAACACTAAAGTATTATAGTGAATTAGAAAAAGTACTAGAAAAAAGCTAAGAAGTTTGTAACAATTAAACAATACTATGTAAAATATTAAATCAAAAACGTATTGTAAGTACTATACAATACGTTTTTGATTTAACTATTTACAATTGTTCCACCATTTACATGAATTACTTGACCAGTAACATAGCTAGAATCATCTGATGCTAAGTATACATAGGCAGGGGCTAATTCAAATGGTTGACCAGCTCTCTTCATAGGAACATCAGAACCAAAGTTTTTTATATATTCATCGGAAAAGCTTGAAACAGTAAGGGGAGTCCAAATTGGACCAGGAGCTACAGCATTAACTCTTATTCCTTTTGTAACTAAGGATTGAGAAAGTGATCTTGTAAAAGTAACTACTGCTCCTTTAGTAGATGAATAATCAATAAGTTGTATATGTCCTTGATATGCTGTAACAGAAGTGGTATTAACTATTGTACTACCTTTTTTCATATGGCATAATGCAGCTTGAGTGAGATAAAACATTGGAAATATATTTATCTTATAAGTCAATTCAAGTTGATCTTGAGAAATATCTTCTATACTTTCTTGAGGAAATTGAACACCAGCATTATTTATTAATATATCTATTTTTCCAAAATCCTTAACAACACAATCAACTAAACTTTTGCAAAAAGATTTGCAAGAAATATCACCCATATATAATATACATTTACTCCCATAAGCTTCTACACAACTTTTAGTAGTCTTAGCATCTATTTCTTCATATAAATAAGAAATAGCAACGCTAGCTCCTTCTTTAGCAAAAGCTATTGCAATAGCTCTACCAATTCCGCTATCTCCACCTGTTATTAGGGCAACCTTTCCCTTAAGTTTTTCACTACCTTTATAGCAAGGGTTATCAAATATTGGTTTAGGGTTCATTTTAGCTTCAATTCCTGGTTGAATATCTTGGTGTTGAGGAGGAAATTTTTTTGGAAGTTTATCATAGTCTATACAATCATAATTTCTATTACTCATAAAATCTCCTATGAAATTTATATAATTATAAAATATGAATTAGATATTTTATATGTGAAAATTTATAGAAAGTGAAAATAAGATAATGTTATTATATAGTGTAGCTTGTTATTAATTAAATGAATTTTTTATAAATAAAAAATAGTAGCAACTATATTATAGGATGCTACTAGTTTTTAATGCTATTTGTCGAAATAACTAAAGTTGTATGGTGTAAAATATATTGCAGTATGTTTTACATCATACACTATTATTAACACTTTTTTTTAGTTTATACATAAAATTATACAATAAAAGTACTTTGATCTATCCATGTATATTCAGGTTTTAATTCTTTAATATCATCTGCTAATTTAAATAATGCTAAATCCTTTTCTTTACATTCAAGCATTATATCTATATCAGTATTAAAATGTTTAATATTTTCTAAAAAGTTTACAAAGTCTTGTGCATTAATAAAATCAGAATGTTTTCGATCATTTTCACCATCTCTAGGTGAAGAAAAATGAAGTTTTGGTGGAAGTTTTTCATTTTTCCAAGTAGTAAATATATCTGGAATTAAATCATATATGTTATCGTCTGTATTATTGCAATTATGATGATGAATATCTAAAACCATAGGTCTTTTTAATTCATTACATAGAAAAAGTGTTTCTTTAGCTGTATAAGTTTTATCATCATTTTCAATAATTATTTTAGATGTAACCTCTTCAGGAAAGGTTTTAAAATTAGTAATAAATCTTTCTATGCCAGCTTCTTTGCCATTTGTAGCTCCACCAACATGAATTACCATTTTTCCTAAATCATATTTAAAATCTTCAAACCATTCGGCTTGCCTTAATAAATTTATTTTAGTATTTTCAACAACTTTAGGATTAATGCTATTAATTACATTAAATTCATCAGGATGAGTATCTACTCTCATTTTAGAATTATTTATTAATTTTCCTACATATTCAAAATCCTTTTTTAAAAACTCTCTATGTCCCCAATATCCAACTTCAGGATGAGTAACTAAAGGGATTAAAGCAGAAGTAATTCTATAGAAATGAATATTATTTTCTATATTATATTTAATAATAGTTTCTAAATCCTTTAAATTAGAAGCAGCTACAGCTTTTAGCTTTTCTAACTTTTTATCAGGAAGAGTAATTTTGTTATAGTTTGAAAATGTTACCGTACTAGAAGCAGTAACTTTTTTACCAAGAGTTTTTGAAATAGCAACATATCCAAGTCTAATTTGCATAATTTTCCTCCAATAATATAAATAATAATAATTTTATTATGTGCATAATAAATCAAGCATATGTTTTAATTTTAGTCATAAATATTTAAATGTAATTTTTGTTGTAATATCTACATAATAGTTATATATAATAAAATATTACATATAATCCAAAATAAATTTAATTAAAGAACAATCAAAACTTATAAAAATGTTGTATAATAATATTGTTAGGATTATAGATTATTTTAAAGTCCTACCGAGGGGAGAAATCTTATGCTAGTAAACACACATTTAGTCATAGGTTCATATTGTTATAATTTGTGTAATAAAAAATATAATTTAAATATAAATAAAAAAAGATTTTTAGCAGGATGTATAGAACCAGATTTACACAAGAGAGCAAATAAGATTCAACACACATATAGTGTTTCAAAAGATAAAATGATTGAATATAAAGAATACGTTGAAAATAATGATTTAGATATTAATGAAGTATCATTTATTATAGGAAAAATAGCCCATTATATTGCAGATTGTTTTTGTAAATATCACTTAGAAGAATACTATGGTAAGGATATGAAAAAACATTTTGCATATGAAGTTAATTTGCATTTAATTTTAAGAAAAACCTTAAAGAGTAATGAAAATGTTTTTAAAAATTTACTAGATAATATAGATGACTCTGTAGATTATCTTGAAGAATTAAAGATAAGTAGGAAAGAGTATTTAAGTTTAGAGGAAGATGCTATAAATGATATATTATATACAACAAAGATGATTTGTCAGCTTTTATATTTAACACAAAAATACTTTATAAAAGCATTTGAGTCATATATTTGATTTAAGAAATATTTACACAGTAGTGGTAATATATAAATTACCATTACTGTGTTTTTTATTATAACAAAATCTTAAATAGTAATTATAGACAGTCATGATATAATTTAAATATAAAGTTATTTACTGTTTATAGAAAAAGGTGATTAGATGAAAAAAACAATAGGAGTATTAGCTCATGTAGATGCTGGAAAAACTACTTTTTCTGAACAAATTCTTTATCATACTAATGCAATTAGAAGTAGAGGAAGAGTAGATCATAAAAATTCCTTTTTAGATAGTCATGATATAGAAAAGGAAAGAGGAATTACAGTATTTTCAGATCAAGCGGTATTTGAAATAGAAAAATCAAAATATTATTTAGTAGATACACCAGGACATATAGATTTTTCTTGTGAAATGGAAAGAAGCATAAGTATTATGGATTATGCAATTATAGTCATAAGTGCGGTAGAAGGTGTACAATCTCATACAGAAACAGTATGGAGATTACTTAAAAAATATAATGTTCCTACATTTTTCTTTATTAATAAGTTAGATAGGACTGGAGCAAATTTAGATAATGCAATTAATGAAATAAAGACAGATTTAACTAAAGATGTTTGCTATATAGAAAATATTAGAGATATTAAAGATGATGTAATAGAATTTATAGCTGAAAGAGATGAAGAGTTATTAGAAAAGTATTTTAATGGAGAATATAATAATGATTTATGGATTAATAAATTAAGAATTTTAATTAAACAAATGAATATATTTCCATGTTTTTCAGGATCAGCGCTTCAAGATCAAGGAATAACTGAGTTTTTAGATTCTTTAGAAGAGTTAACAGTTACTAATTACAATGAAAATGACGAATTTTCAGGAGTTGTATATAAGATACGACATGATGATAATGGAACGAGAATTACATTTATTAAAGCTTTAAGTGGGATACTAAAGGTTAGAGATGAAATAAATAGTAGTAGTTCAAAAGAAAAAATAAGCACTATAAGAGTCTATAATGGAAGTAAGTTTTCTACAGTAGATAAAGTAGAGGCTGGTGATATTTTTGCAGTAACAGGAATTACAAGTTTAAGTGTAGGTGATGGAGTAGGAGCATTAAAAGAAAAGTTGAAGTTTAATATGATTCCAACCTTAATGTCTAGTGTAATTTTTGATAAATCATGTAATGTAAAAGAAGTATTAGGATATTTTAGAATATTAGAAGCTGAAGATCCTGCTTTAAATGTTATCTGGAACGAAACTCTTCAGGAAATACATGTTCATATTATGGGAAAGATACAATTAGAAGTATTAAAGGAAGTTATATTAGAAAGATTTAATTTTAATGTAGACTTTGGACCATGTGAAATAATATATAAAGAAACTATAAATAATATAGTTAATGGCTATGGACATTTTGAACCATTAAAACATTATGCAGAAGTACATTTGAAGTTAGAAAGTCTTCCTAGAGGATCTGGAATTGTTTTTGAAAACAAATGTCATTCTGATAATTTAACTACTGGACATCAAAATTTGATAAAAACTCATTTATTTGAAAGAAAACATAAAGGAATATTAACAGGTTCAGAGATTACAGATATTAAATTTACTCTTTTAACAGGTAGGGCACATAACAAACATACAGAAGGTGGAGACTTTAGGGAAGCGACCTTTAGGGCTTTAAGGCAAGGATTAGAAAAAGCAGATAATATATTATTAGAGCCATTTTATAAATTTTCAATAGATGTAGAGTTAGAATATATGGGAAGGGTTTTATCAGATATTCAAAGGCTTTGTGGAAATTTTAATCCACCAGAAACTAGTTTAAATAAAGTTAAAATAACAGGAAGAGGGCCAGTAGCAACTTTTATGAATTATAGTATGGAACTTGTTGCATTTACTAAAGGAAGAGGAAATATAAATTTAATATTTGATGGATATGATGTATGTCATAATAGGGAAGAAGTTCTTAAAAAAAGAGCTTATAACAAGAATGCAGATATAGAATATTCTTCAAATTCAGTATTTTGTTCTAAAGGGCAAGGCTTTATTGTACCCTGGAATGAAGTAGAGAAGTATATGCATTGTGAAATTATAGAAGAGTAGAGGAGTATAAATGTATGATTAATAACGATAATTATATGAATTTTATAGCAGATCCTAAATTCCCAGAGGGAAATAGAGATGAGGATTTATATTTTTTATTTCAAGATAAAATGATTCTAATTAAAGAAGATATGGGGAAGGTATTTATTCCAACATTTAAAGATATTAAAAAATTAATTGATGGCCTTGAGATAATGTATCATTTAGGTAAACTTAATGAAATACATTGTTTTTGTGGAGAAATAAGCTCATGTGTTAAGGTATCAGGAGAATTAAAATTTATTGCCTTAAGGCAAGGAACTGCTATTATAGATAAAGACATTGCTCCTATTTGTGGAAGAGCAGCTCAAATTATTCATTTCCATAAAACTAATAAGTTTTGTGGAATATGTGGTGGAAAAAATGATTTTGTTGGCTATGAGTTTGCAATGAAGTGTAATAAATGTGGATATATGAGTTATCCACAAATTTGTCCTGCAATTATAGTTGGAATAACTAAAGGTGATAAAATTTTATTAGCTAATAACAAAAATTTCCCAAAGGGGTTACATAGTAATATAGCTGGATTTTTAGATGTAAATGAAACACTAGAAGAATGTGTAAAACGTGAAGTATTAGAAGAGGTAAATATAAAGGTAAAAAATATTAAATATTTTTCAAGCCAACCATGGCCATATCCTAATTCTATTATGATTGGATTTACAGCTGAATATGAAAGTGGAGATATAAAGGTTGATGGTAAAGAAATTATTCATGCAGATTGGTATAGCAAAGATGATTTACCAATATTACCGGATGAAAATACTATTGCAAGAAAAATTATAGATGAACTTTTGAAATAAATTGCGCACCAAAGCGTTAATGTCGTGATGCCGAAAATTAATGATATAACCTCCATTAAGTCATATAATTTCGCTAAGAATTTATATTATTATTTCCATAAAATTAGCTAAAGCTTCGAAGTTCGCTATC
>NZ_CAKVJA010000048.1 GCF_934754925.1 uncultured Clostridium sp.
TGTAAAATAACACTAATCGGATAATATTATAACACATCTTTGCTTTCACTTCAATCTACTCATCTCGAAATTTGCACTTTGTACACATAGCAAAAACACCCAGGACATAAATCCTGAGTGTCGAGCAAGAGAGTGGGCTTTGCCCCTCTCAATGACCCCCGGCAGACTGTGCATAAATTATAATTTTAATTAACCAATACTTTATTTATGCACAGTCTGCTGGGGGTTTTAAAATTCTATTTATCATATTCTTTCTGTTTTCTTGTTAAAAAGCCACAATTCTGTGGCTTTTTATTAATGTTAGGATAAAATAATAGATGCATCAAGTCAAAATCCCTCTACTAATAATCCCACTGACATTTCTTCATATCAACATGATCTTCATTCTTAAAAAATACACCTTCATCTAATAGCAAAAACCTTTGCTCCCTCCATCCTGGTACCAGCCTACCAGCATAATTGACTACACGATGACATGGATATTTACCATAAAATTCTGAATAGCTAAGAACCTTTCCAACAAGACGTGCATTTTTATCTCTGCCAATAAGTCTGGCAATTTGTCCATATGTAGCTACTTTTCCCTCTGGAATTTCCTCTACAACAGAAAGTATTTCATAAATTAATTCCTCATTAATAACTTTTTTCATATATTATTCACCTATAATATAAATCCTTAGTTTAAGATATTATTATATTTTAATATTTAGTTTTCACTTATTTTAAACAACTATTCAATTTATACAAGAGGTTGTCTTTAACTAAAAAGGAGAGCTAATATTAATTAGCTCTCCAAAAAACTTTTAAAAATAATTTAATTATATTGTATATTAAGCTATAGGTGCCATAAGAATTTTTCCAGTTCCACGATATACATTAACAAGCCCTTCACCTGAAACAGCTGATCCCACTAAACTTTTACTAGATTTCTCAACTCTAAAATCTAAAGATTTAGACCATGCAATAGCAAAATTACCATCAATTCTAACTTCATCATTTTCTAAACTAATTTCTATAAGTTCATCTCTTGGAACAGGACTTTCTAATACAGCTACACCTTGCCCCTCAAGACATAAATTAAATAATCCTTCCTTTCCAAGCATTGCTGAAGAAATATTAGTTCTTGCTACTACCTTCTGCTTAATTTTAGACTCACAAGCAAGGAAAAGGCCATCATCAAGCACTAAGCCATTCCAATCCCCAACCTCCTCAAGAAGTATATGCTTATAAGTAGGTTCTAGAACTAATAATCCACTTCCTTCATATTTAGGCTTAATTGCAGATTCCTTTGTTACTTTTGATGAAATAGCTTTACCAAAAAAATCTCCTATTCCTTTAACATCAGCTGCCATTTTTACACTTCCTGCTGTCCATTGCATTGCTCCAGCACTTATTGTATATGCATTCCCATTTAATTCAATTAAAACTTGTCTCTTTCTAACATTCATTTCTGAAGCAAAATATGCATTAATTGCACTTGCAGCATCAACACTTAAATCCTTTTTATATTCAAGAACTTTAACTCCACCTTTAGAAGAAATAACTTCTACATTTTTATTATCATATAAATTTTTACATGTAATCATGATACACCTCCATATATTAGTTATTAATTAATATATTTTTTAATAATTTTTCTTCCTAATTTATTAAATTTTCAAATTTATCAAGCTCATTATACCATATATAACCAGAAATACATGTATTTTTATTTCATACTCTAAAATATAACAAGCTAGACTCACTGATCTCAATACACGCTAATAAATCTGGCTTTTTGGTAGAGAAAGCAAGTAGCCCATCACTAAGCTACTGGCTTTTACTACTTTGTATAAAAAAATTTATCATGATTAATTGGATAATGGTATAATATATTATTTTCCTGAAAGTCTCTAGGATCATGCACAAAATCATTATACATAGTATAATCACCAACATTTATCTTATTTCTTTTAAATCCTTATACATTTCTATCATTTCTTCAACTAATGATTTGATTGTTTCTGCTGCCATCATTTGGTCTTCAGCATGCATAACTATTAAAGAAAATAAAATTATCTTCCCATACTAAATTCCACTTCTTATTTTCATCGGTGCTTTCTTGATTATTTCTCTGCATTGTATTTGCATATATATTACTAGAAACCCCTATATTAGTTATTGTTGTTGTAATAACTGTCGCTGCTAATACTTTAGCTAATAATCTTTTCATAAAATTTTCAATCCCCCTAAAATTAATATTTCTTTTGTTTGTTAAATAATAATTATTTTATTTGATGGAATAATATAGTTTTGATATACTATTTTAAAAAATACATTAGGAGGAAATAAAATGAGTGAAGAATATAGCTATAAAGAAGATGTAAGTTTATTTACAAACATCCTTTCTGAAGAAGCAGATAAATTATTATCTAATGAAGATTTAGTTATTGTATATATTGGTAGAGAAACATGCCCATACTGTCGTAAATTTGCTAAAAAGCTTAGTGGATTAGTTAGTGAAATCAATACAACTATTTATTATATAAATAGCGATAATTCATCTGATAATGGACTTAAATCATTTAGAGAAAAATATAATATTGTAACTGTTCCAGGTTTCATTGTCCGTAAGAATGGAGAAATTGAAGTTCGTTGCGATTCTTCAATGCCTGAAGATGAGATTTTAAAATTAACTTTCAATTAAACTTTAAAATAAAAATATAAAAAGCTCAAGAGCCTTAAACTCTTGAGCTTTTTACCTTTTTATTTTAATCTTCTTGTTTTATTTCATTCAATTTTGAATTTAAATCAAGTAATTGTTCCTTTGTAACCTTAACTTCAGCTGCACTAAGAAGAGTTGTAAGTCTAAGAACTGTAAAACTTCCAAGCATTTTCATCATAGGATTTGGATCATTGCTTTCTTTTTTATCGGCTCCCATCATACCTGACATTAGTGGATTGATAAAATCACTAAATATTTTGCTAGCTTCTTCTGACTCCATTATTTTAGATACTTTATCGTTAAGAGAGAAATATCCTTCTGGTGCAGTAACATCAAACCAGTTTAAAATTGCTCCCTTTTCTTTTAAACGATAATCTTCGTTGAAAGTTTCTACTTTACGAATAAAGCTTTCATCTTTACATTCACCAGCTATAGCTACTAAAGTAGTTTCCCCTGTATTAGGTACTTCAAAATAGAAGAAATGTTCAGGAGAACTTTGCTTACCAAGACTCTTACCATTAGCAAATAATTCTACTTCAGGTTGATTTGAATAAACTGTAACCTTAGTAGTTTCTTCTACTCTATCAACATATCTCTTACCACAGATGTGTACAAATGGTTCATTTGATAACCAAGCCTTATAAGCATAGAATGAATCCTTCTTATATTTACGATCAAAAGTAACTAATCCTTTATGATTTTGACCATTTTCTCCACCTTCATTACGAGAATCTGCACCAAAGTCAAACATATTCCATACATGTGTTGCCCATAAATATTTTCTTGTGAATAGTTGTTTAATTAATTCTTCATGATAATATGCTTGATATTCTTCTGTATAATCACCTTGTTCTGGATTAGATGTATGCCAGTTTAATGCTTCACAACCATATTCACTACATCCAATAGGGATATTGGGATATTTTTCATGGAAACTATCAAACCAAGGACCATTTTCAGATGTATCTCCTCCATACCATCCAAAATAATGGTTGTAAGATACCGTATCTGGAATTTGAACATATGGATCATCCATACTACACATAGATACGCAAGCCATTGTTGTAAGTCTTGTTTTATCCATTTCATGTGCTAAATCATTTAAAATTACATGATTTTCTCTTAAATCTTCAGTAGATTCTCCTGACATAGTTATTTCATTAGATAATCCCCATACTACAATTGATGGATGGTTATAATTTTGAATAATTAATTCTTTCATTTGTGAAATTGTATTTTCACGTCCATTTGGCATATGTGTAGAAATGTATGGAATTTCTGCCCATATAACCATACCTTTTTCATCACATAAATCATAGAAATATTGATCATGTTGATAATGAGCAAGACGAATTGTTGTAGCTCCCATTTCACATATCATATCCATGTCTTCTTCATGATGTTCTGGAAGTAATGCATTACCAATTCCCCATCTATCTTGATGACGAGATACACCTCTAAGAGGATATTCTTCACCATTTAATATAAATCCAAGTTCTGGATCTATTTTAAAAGTACGACATCCAAATCTAGTACTAACATTATCTAATACTTCTTCATCTTTTAAATATACTTCTGCTGTATATAAATATGGATCTTTTTTACCATGCCATAGGTGAACGTTTTCAATGTTAAAAATAACTTCTGTTTCTGAAGCAGCTGTTTCTTTATCAACAATTATATTTCCTTCGGCATCTTTTAATATATATACTAACCTTTGATTTTCCATAGCATTTTTTACAAATACCTCTACAGAAACCTTAGCATCTGTACCTATTACCTCTGGAGTTACCTTAATACCTGGTCCACCATAGTATTCTAAATCAAAATGTGAATTTTTTACTGCAATAATATTTACATCACGATAAATTCCACCATAGAATGTAAAGTCTGCATGTTGTGGATATACTCTATCATTTTGTGAATTATCTACTTCAACTACAAATAAGTTTTTATCTTCTAGTACATCAGTAATGTCTACTCTCCATGTAGAATAACCCCCATGGTGATCTGCTAATTTTTTCCCATTAACATAAACTGTTGCAGAAGAATTTGCTCCTAAAAATTCTAAATAATATTTATCACCCTTTGGTAAATCCAC
This sequence comes from uncultured Clostridium sp., assembly GCF_934754925.1. Classification (GTDB taxonomy): domain Bacteria; phylum Bacillota; class Clostridia; order Clostridiales; family Clostridiaceae; genus Clostridium. The sequence goes on from NZ_CAKVJA010000048.1 coordinate 4,806, forward strand.
TTTTTCTAATTCTTTTGCATAATAAGCTGTTCCTCTATAAAGGTCATTTCCTCCATCTTGTCCATCAATATCATTCCAAGTATGAGGTAATGTAACCCAATACCATCTTTCCGGCATTACACTTGGTACTTCTGTAGCTTCTTTTGAAAATGCCCATTTATTATTAAAATTATAAATTGCCCTCATATGACTTTCCTCCTAAACCTTCACATTTAAATCAAATCTTCTCTTTAGAATTAATTTCCTTGATTTTATATAACTCCTTATAAAGTAAATCTAAATATCTTCTTATAAGTAGTATCTTAATTATATCAAAAAAAATCTTTTCTTTATTCACATATCCGTCTATAATATTTACATATCCGATATTTTTATTTTTTAGTAATTATAATTTTAAATTTTAATCATATAGAGGAGTCATATTTATGCAATTAGATATCGTAGATTTCGCAAAAAAATTACTTTCTAAATGTATTCCTGTTAAAGTTAGATATTTTGAAAAATTACAATTAGATTCTATTATTTTAGAAGATTATTCAAACTTTTCTTCTATGGTAGACTACCATCTTATTAAATGTTTAAAGCAATATTTAAAACAATGTAAAACTTCTACAATTACTAATGTTATTACACCATTTAACACACAATATCAAATATTGTGTATATCTAAAGAAAAAGATTCCCATCTTATTATAGGACCTTTTTTAGAAGATCCTATAAATGATAATTTATTTTTTTCTATTATGAATAACTTAAAACTTAACTTGGATTATACCTCCAAATTAAAAAGCTATTATCAATCTATCCCATATATTGATACAACAACTGTATTTGAAATTTTATCTACTATAAATGAATACACTACAGAAACTCCAATTGATTCTCATGTAAATACTATTGATTTAAGCAATCTCCCAAAGGAAAATTCTAGCTATAGTTTATTTGTAAAAAATATAAATCGTAACTCTATGTATAAAATAATTGAAAATAGATATGCTGATGAAGATAAGCTACTATCTTATATTGCAAGTGGTGATATAGCTCTTGCTCAATCTCATATTGAAAAAAACTCTCTAAAATGTTTAGAAATTATTCGTACTAAGGATTCAGTAAGGAACATGAAAAATCTATTATTAAGCGCTAATACTTTATTTCGTAAGGCTGCACATAGTGCGGGTATACACCCTATTTATTTAGATGAATTATCAGGGAAGTGGGCAATAAAAATAGAACATGCATTATCATTTGAAGAGCTTAATAATATTCAACAGCAAATAGTTAACTCTTATTGTCTTCTTACTAAAAAATATTCTCTTTCTAAATATTCACCAATTGTAAAACAAGCTATTGAATTTATTAATTTAAATCTTTCATCCAATATTACTGTAAAAAAAATTGCTTCTGAAATAGGGCTATCTCCTGATTATCTGACTCGTTTATTTAAAAAAGAATTAGGAGTTAATATCATAACTTATATAAATCAAAAAAGAATTTATACTTCTTTAAATCTACTAAAAACCACTAATTTATCTATTGAGGAAATTGCTGATTTAATTGGCTTAAATAATACTTCCTATTTTTATACTTTATTTAAAAAACAAATAGGAATGTCACCAAAAAAATATAGAACTAGTTTAAAATCTAATTAAAATATAAGTTTTTTCAAACTAAAAGCTCAAGAGTATATCACTTAACTCTTGAGCTTTTATATAACTACTTCAATTTTAATATTTTCTCTAAATTAAATAACTTTATAGAATTCTTATACATAATATTTTCGTAGTCTTCTTTACTTATCATATCTTTTAAGTCATTAAAATATTGTTGATATAATGATGGCTCTCCTTTAGGATTATGATGATAAGTATCAACTCCATCTATTGGATTATCACTACCAAATAATATTTTTTCACTACCAAAAGTTTTTATTGCTTTTATAACACTTTTTATTGGTACCCATGCTGTGTCACCATATAAATTAGGTAATTTTGAAATATAATTTATAGCATTTTCATTATCAGTTCCAAGTTCCATATGCCCCATAATAAAATTAACATTGGGATATTTAAGTGCCATATTATAAACTCTTTCTGGACTTGCTTCATCACATCCACCAGTATGTATAAGTACTGGAAGCTGTAACTCTTCTGCCAAATTTAAATATTCATATAAATTATTAGAATCAAATGCTAAATGTGAATGATATGGATGCATTTTTATTCCGCATATAATATCTAAATTATCTATTATATATTGTTTAAACTCACCACTTAATCTTTCACTTTCTGGTCTACTCCATGGCATTACCCCTATTTTATCTGGAAATCTTCTTGCAAAGTCTATACTTCTTTTTAATGATTCCATTTGACTATGTTGCATTTCTATTGGAACCTCTTTAAAATTATGATCATATCTTACAGATTCAGTATTTGAAACTATACTAAAATCTATTTTATACCTTTCCATAGATTCTAATACCATATCTTCAGTCATATCCCATCCTAATGCATAACCTATATGTACATGCATATCTATTCTCATTTTTACTCTCCCCTATCCACTACTAAAATATAATATCTAACTTTATATTAAACGTATTCATGTTTTATATTTGTAATTATATCCCTATCATTTTATCTTGTCCATAATTTTAAGAATATGCACTATCTAAAAAACAGCATGATTATTAAGTATGTTTTTTCTAGCTATTATAAAAAATCATCCTTGTCAAAACAAGGTGTGCAAGTTTCCCATATCTTTGTTTTAGGATGTAACCTTTCAATTTCATCCCACATTGCCTTACCAATACCTTTACTATGAGTGCTACATTTAACATAAATTGAATTATTATTCCTATTGGAAGAAAGAATATTTTAACTTAGCATAGATAAAACTATATTATACATAAATTTTGCTATATTAAGGAGGTATATTATTGAAAGCTATTGTATATGAAGGAGTTAAAAATGTAAATGTCCGTGATGTAGCTGATCCCACAATAAAAAAAAGTGATGATATTATTATTAAAGTTACATCTACTGCTATATGTGGTTCAGATCTTCATTTAATTCATGGAATGATTCCAAATCTTAAAAAGAACTCAATTTTAGGACATGAAACAATGGGCATAGTTGAAGAAATAGGTAATGACGTTACTAATTTAAAAAAGGGTGACAGAGTTGTTATTCCATTTCCAATATCTTGCGGTCACTGCTTTTATTGTAAACATGAGTTATACAGTCAATGTGATAACTCTAATGAATATGGTTCATGTGGTGGAATTTTTGGCTATAGTGATACTTTTGGTGGATATGATGGAGGTCAAGCTGAATATTTAAGAGTTCCCTATGCTAATGTGGGTCCTATAAAAATTCCAGAAGAATTATCTGATGAGCAAGTGCTTTTTCTTACTGATGTTCTACCAACATCTTACTGGGGTGTAGATAATGCAGGTGTTAAAAAAGGCGATACAGTTGTAGTTCTTGGTTGTGGACCTATAGGCCTATCTGTTATAAAATGGCTTATCTTAAAAAATGTAAATAGAATTATTGCAGTAGATAGAGTTGAATATAGACTTAATCATGCCGCTTCCTATAAAGGCGTTGAGACAATTAATTTTGAGGATTATGATGACACAGGAGAATATATAAGAGAAATTACTCATGGTGGTGCAGATGTTGTCATAGATTGCGTAGGAATGGATGGTGTAATGACTAAATTTGAAAAAGTTGAAACTTTATTAAAACTCCAAGGTGGATCAAAATCAGCAATTGAAATTTCATCTCAAGCCATTAGAAAAGGTGGAACTATTATGATGATTGGTGTTTATGGTGGAAGATATAATATGTTCCCATTAGGAGATTTCTTTTCTAAAAATATAACATTAAAAATGGGTCAATGTCCTGCTCAAGCTTATATGCCTAAAATTTTAGATATAATTAAAAAAGGTGATTATGACCCTACTGATATCATAACCCATAAACTTTCATTATCTGAAGGTAAGTATGCTTATGATATATTTGATGGTAAATTGGATAACTGTATCAAGGTAATATTAAAACCATAATTGTAGAAAAAATTTCAAAAAAATAGTAGCTGCATCTCACAATTGAAAAGCTACTATTTTTATTTTTATCTATACCCACATATTATACTCTCCTCAAATAAATTATTAGTTTCCTCACTACTAAAGCAACTTTAGTCTATACACACTATTTCTTATTTAATTAATTGTAGTTCTAAAAACCAAATGGAAAAAAGTATACTATTAAAATGATTTTTAATAAAGTGTTTAATTTAACCAAATTTTGTATTATAATTATTCTACTTGTAATTATTAATATAATCAAATAAAAAAAGGAAAAGATACCAATGAAGAAAAAATTCATAAAAACCATATGTAAACTATCTGTATTTGTATTTGCTGTTACATTAAGTTTTAACAAAGTTATTTTTGCAGATGAAAATTATGATTACAGCAATCCAATATATTCAGAAGGAATCAATGATACCTTTGTATATGACACAACAGATAGCGTTATAACAACTAAGACAGATATTCCACGTAGTTTACCACAAGTGACTGGACTTTATGATATAAGTAGCTATCCAATACCTTTAATTAATCAAGTTCCAGATGAAGCTACCTTTGAGCTAATAAAAGCCGAAAATAAAACAATTATGGACAAGGTAGAAGAAGACATTAAAAATGGAACATTAACAAAACATAAAGCAGCTGATGGCCAATTTTATGGTACTGTTCCAGATGATGCTTTAGGTGTTGAAAAGAAAATATATATTAACACTAATGTTAAAGGAACACATTCATTAGCATCATATGTTCCAGCTGGTGAAATAGCAACTGTAACATTAAATGATGAAGCTTTAAAATACGCTAAACAAGGAAAAATTAAAATTAGTGTTGGTATGACAATGGTCAATGCAGATGGATATGCTCATAATCATGGAACTGAAAACCGTATGCCATATTTAGGTAAAACCTTCTCCATTAGCGAAAAAGAAACTAAAGTAGGTACGCCTTTTGGGGGAATGGTCTTCATAGAGATTGCAGAGTCAATTCCTTCAGGAGCAAATATTGAAGTAGATATCAAGGGCGTAGTTGACACACCTTATTATGATTTAGGTAAAACAACTGCTGAAGAATGGCAAGTAGCCAAAGATGCACCTGGTATATTTGCCGAAATAAGAACTCCTTATTTAAGATTTATATTACCTGCCAAATTTATTCGTAATATTGAAGATCCATATAAAGCTGCAGTATTTTGGACAAATGTAGCAGCCTTAAGCTCTAATGCAATGGGCCTTGAAAAAAGAACTACACCAATGACTCTTACTTTCGACCAATACATAACTGCTGGTCTAGCATATGCAAGTGTAGGTGCATGGACATGTAATTTACCTCCAGAATGGGCAAAAGATGCATTTAATTATGATGGTCTAATGAAAAATGGAAACTGGGGACTAATACATGAAATAAATCACCATTATCAAAGGAGATACAGTGGATATTCTGATGAATGGGGCCTTGGAAATGATTTTACTGAAATAACTAATAATGCTTTAAGTGCTGCATCATATATTTTATATACTAATATAGCAGCTTCTAGAGGTGAAGAAGGAACTTATGATTGGAATAAGGTTGCAGATCCTTATAGTAGCTTAAAGCAACAAATATTTGAAGGTGTTAAGTACTATCCTGGTGTACCGAATATAGGTAACTTTATGTTTAGTACGTTTGCTCATGAAATTGGACCAATAAACTATGTTAATGTTATTAAGTCAACTTATGAGGGAGGTACTTTTAACGGAATATACATTCCACCATATGATTATAAGCTTGAAAGTGAAGGTAAACTGAAGAGAGAAGATAGATATGATGATATGGCATATAGATTTTGTGTGGCTGGTGGACGTGATTATACATGGTATATACAAAAGGAATTACGTTGGCCATTAAAGCAAGAAACAATTAATAAGATAAAAGCCCTTGGATATGATGAGATTATTCCAGTACAAAGTGTATATGCAATGGGTGAAGTAGGAAGAGAAACAGGTAGACCTTTCTATATTCCATCTAGTGGTTATACATTTGACTTCCAGAAAAGTTTAGTTTCACCTGGTAATGTAACTGTAATAGATGTATCACAGCCAAAATATGGAGCCTTACAATTAAGAACTGATGGTAAATATGATTACTTAGCTAGTACATCAATGCCTGAAAATGCACTAGATGAATTTGTATTAACAGTTAGAGTTGAAAAAGATGGAATTGTTCATGATACTAAATTAAACTGTACTATAGCTCTAGATTATAATGCTAGTGTTGTAGAGCATTTTGATATACTTAAATGGGATATTTATGAAGCCTTAGAGGCTTTAAAGACAAGCACTCCATATGGAACCTCAACATCAACTGGAATGAGAATTGATTCAGCAGAAGGTGATAAATTATCTAGAAGTAATGGGTACTTTATGGTAGATGAAGATGGTGAATATGAATTCCAAGCTTTTGGAGATGATAGAGCTGCTTTTCAGTTACATTTAGATAATAAATCTATACTACAATCTATAACTAATGATTATGCAAAGACTGCTGATGATGCATTTAAGCTTTCTCAACAATTTGATAGTAATGACAACGCTAAATCAACTAGCTTTACTGTAAAATTAGAAGCTAATAAAGTTTATTCATATACATTAGTAGCTAAAAATACTGGAGGTATAGGCTGGGCTGATGTAAATATTAGAAAAACTTCTGGCGACACTAGTTGGAAATCAATAACTAAGGTTTATTCTAAGTTAGATGATGTAGGTAAAACTACAGATAGAAACTATATCATGCCAGATCCTGAGTATATTAGACCATCAATTTTAGCAACAGCAGATGAAACTACAGTAAAAGGATTAACAGTTATTAGTACTCCACAAGGAGTTATTCCTAATAATGATCCAAACTCTCTTAATGAAGGTATTAAAGAAAATATAGTTGACGGAGATATAAATACATATTTCCACTCATCTTATGATAATTCTAATAAAACACCTTTTCCACATGAATATATATTTGATTTAGGTGGAGAAAAATCTTTTAATAATCTAGAAATATATACACGTACATATGACCATGTTGGTGTAATAGGAGATTATGAAATATTTATAGCAGATGAGTATGATGGAGATAAAACTGTTTGGACACAGATAGCTGATGATAAAACAAGAAAAGGTAATTCAAAGGCCCTTGCAGACATAAAAATATCATTACCACAAACAACCGCTAAATATTTAAAAATTAGAGCTTTAAATAATAGAGATGGCTATGATATAACAATAGTTGCAGAAGTAAAGTTATCAAATAAAACAAATGTTAAAAATGTAATAGCTCAAGACTCTAGCTTTATACAATATGAAGGAGATTGGGTAAAACATTCTAATGGAGCTTTTATAAATGGTGCAACATACAATACAACTACTGGTTACTTTATGTATTGTTTTGAAGGAAATGAAAGTAATATATACGTAACTAAAGATGTTGAAGTAGAAATTAGAGTTGATGGTGGTAAGTGGGAAAAAGTTAAATTAACAGGATCACTAAGGGAGCCTTCAATTACATTAAATATGCAAAGCCAAGGTAAGCATGTGGTAGAAGTTCGTGCTATAAATGAAGAAATAGCTCTTAATATGATATCTACAGATGGTATCTTTTATAAAGGAAAAGCTCCTGCTAAATCAAATCCACCTGTTATACATGGTGCTGATAATATAAAAATAGGAGTTGGACAAGTTGATACATTCGATAAGATGAATGGTGTTAGCTACAGTGATGATATTGATACAACTGGATTACAAATAAATGTAACTGGGGAATTAGATAAGCCTACTCCAGGAACAAATAAAGAATATACATTAACTTATACTGTAACTGATAGTGATAGAAACACTACAACTGTAGATAGAATAGTAACAGTAACAAATCAATTACCAGTAATAACTGGATTAGATGATATAGTAATAAATGAAGGTGAAGGTAATGGATTTGATTTTGCTAATGGAGTAAGTGTAACAGATTTAGAAGATGGAGATTTAATAAAATCACTACAATTACCTACACTGGACTTAAGTAGCTTAACTGAAGGAAATTATTCTGTAAAATATGAAGTAACAGATAGCGATAATAACACTGTTATAGCTGAAAGAAAAATAATAGTATTGTCAAATTAAGTTAATGATGAAACAAAACCAGGAGAAACTCCTGATATGCCAGAAACACCTGATACTCCTGTGGAGAAACCTGAAGGAACTCCTAATGTACCAGTAACACCTGATACTCCAGTAGAAAAACCGGAAGAAGCTCCTGATGTATCAGAAATACCTGGATCCTCAGATGAAACTTCTGATAATACAAATAGTAATAATGAAACTAATAAAAATCCAGAAAAGCTTCCTTCAACAGGAAATGTATTATCAAATTATGTAGTTGTTTTAGGCTCATTACTATTAGTAGCATTAGGATTAGTTTTAACAAAAAGAAAAATTACAAGTTCTAAATAAAATATAAAAAGAGAATTGGATATATAATCTAATTCTCTTTTTATCACTTGATAACTATTAAGATATTTTATAATTCTTAATAACACTATACTCTCTCCTAAAACTATATTAAGGCTACAAGGTGCCATAAGAATTTTTCCTGTTCCAGTATATACTTTAATCATATATTATTAATATTTATATTTTTCATAAATTATCCCTTCTCTAAGTCCTATAGCACTTATAATATACTTTTCTGAATCAAAATACTTAAGTATTACTAAAATAGCTCCAAGAGGTGCTGCAAATATTTCAGCTCTCTTTTTTGATAACCCCTTAAAATTACTTCTTTCTTTTATAGGTAATTTTAAAAACTCAGCATATATTTTAGAAATCTCATCTCTTGTCATACTATAATTATGAAGTAATTCTTTAGGGTAATCTTCATTACCTTTAGATACTCTACCTATATGTTTTGCAATACCACCAATTCCAATTACATTTAAGTTATTATTTTTCTTCAACCATGATATTTCTTGCAATCTATCATAAATAAATTTATTAAGCTCAATCTCCATTTCCTTACTTTCAAGATTATTAAACATTTTAGTAAGAGGAATACTTCCTAGTGGTAAGCTTATTGTTTCTTTAAATTCCCCATTTTCCATAAGTGTGATTTCCATACTAGATCCACCTAAATCCAATAAAACAGCATTTTTCTCTAACATTGAATTTTTAATTGCTAAATATCCATACTTAGCCTCTTCCAGTCCAGATAAAATATTTACCTCTAATCCTAAATCCAATTTAATTTTATTGCATACATCATACTTATTTATAGATCTTCTAATAGCTTCTGTTGCAACAACATATATTTCTAAGACTTCATATCTTTTGCATATATCCTTAAATACTTTTAATACTTTAAGAAGTATATTTAATCCACTTTCACTTAAATAATCATCTTCTCTTAAATAACTACCTAATCTAATTGTCCTCTTTGCTTCATTTATTACTTTAAATGTTGAATCTCCCTTTATTCTATAAATTATTAATCTTACTGAATTAGATCCAATATCTATTATTGCTCTTCTCTCCACCTTACTCACCCCTTAATTAACATTTTAAACCTTTCCTCATCTGATATAAATTTTTTTTTACTTTTATTAAATTTTATAATATTATATTTAATTTTATTTCTTATAAACAAAATTAAATATAAGTATATTAAAAATGATAGTTAAACGTTTCCTTATTATCTTTTTTAATAATAATTTAACTTTTTTTGTTAAATTATTATTTTTGTTTTTACTTTATTGACGTTTTATTATTACTTATCTATAATTACTAATATATTGTAATTTATCAATATTTTGTAAATTATATTTAATTTTTAAAAGGGGGCTTTTATAATGAACGGATTAACTATAGTAGGACTAGCAATATTAGTTTTAGCTATTGCTTATGTTACCTATGGAAGATATCTTGCTAAGACTTGGGGAATTGATCCAAATGCAAAAACACCTGCTTATACAAAGGAAGATGGCGAAGACTTTATTCCTACTCCAAAAGCTGTAGTATTTTCACATCAATTTTCATCAATTGCAGGGGCTGGACCTGTAACAGGACCAATTATAGCTGCAATGTTTGGTTGGGTACCAGTTTTATTATGGTTACTAATTGGCGGAATATTCTTTGGAGCAGTACATGATTTTGCTGCTTTATACGCATCTGTTAAAAATGAAGGTAAATCAATTGGAGGCTTAATTGAACAATATATCGGTAAAACAGGAAGGAAATTTTTCTTTTTATTTGCTTGGATATTTACTTTACTAGTAATTGCAGCTTTTTCTGATATAGTCGCTAATACATTTAATGGAATAGCTCAAGATGGTTCTTTACTTACACCAAATGCATCAGCTGCATCAATTTCAATGCTATTTATAATAGTTGCAATGATTTTTGGAGTTTTTATTAAATATAAAAACCCAAGTCAAAGTTTACAATTTATAATCGGAGTTGTTCTTTTAGTAGCTATGCTAGCTGTAGGAATAGCATTTCCTCTATATTTTGATAAAACAACTTGGTTAATAGTAACTTTTGCTTATCTTTTCTTAGCATCAATTACTCCAATGTGGCTATTAATGCAACCAAGAGATTACTTAAGTACATTTTTGTTACTTGCAATGATTATTGGTGCTGTTTTAGGTGTTGTAGTAGCTAAACCTGAAATGAACCTACCTGCATTTGTAGGATTTGAAGTAGATGGAAAGTTCTTATTTCCAACATTATTTATAACAATTGCTTGTGGTGCCGTTTCTGGATTCCATAGTTTAGTTTCATCTGAAACTTCATCTAAACAAGTAAAAAATGAAAAAGATATGCTAAGTATAGGCTATGGTGCTATGCTTATTGAATCTTTATTAGGTGTAATTGCTCTTGTTGTAGTAGGTGCTGCTGCTGTTGGAGGAAAGATGCCTGAGGGAACTCCTTTTGCTATATTTTCAAGCAATGTTGCTGGTTTCTTAGGTCTTTTAGGAATTCCAGAACATATTGCTAATTGTATAATGACAATGTGTGTATCAGCATTAGCACTAACCTCTTTAGACTCTGTTGCACGTATTGGCCGTATGTCTCTTCAAGAATTATTTAAAGATGATTCTAAAGAAGCTACTGGAATTTCTAAATTAATGACAAATAAATATTTTGCAACAATTCTTACTTTAGCAATAGGACTTATCCTTTCACTTGGTGGATACAATAACGTTTGGCCATTATTCGGAGCAGCTAATCAATTATTATCTGCATTAGTATTAATTACTCTTGCTGTATTCTTAAAAAGTACTAAAAGAAAAGGCTTTATGTTATGGGCTCCTATGATTGTAATGTTATCTGTAACATTTACAGCATTAGTACAAGCTATTTTAGGTATTATTAAAAAAATAACTGTAGGTCAATTTGTATTTCTTACTGATGGATTACAATTAATATTTGCAATTCTACTAATATGTTTAGGATTTATGGTTGCAGTTTCTTGCTTTAAAAAATTATTTAAAAAAGATTCTAAAAATAATGTAGTTACAACTAATTAAAATAATTAAAAAGGAGCTGTATCAGATTGAATTAATAAATTCAGTCTGAATACAGCTCCACATTTTACTTATCAAATATTTAATAAAACTTTATTTCTTTAATCCTTTAGAAACTGCATATTCTAACATTAATACAACTAATGCTAAAATCGATAATATAGGGTTAGGAAATCCTCCTAATTGTTGGAACGTAAAAAAATCTGCTAAGAAAAATATCCATATTATAGCTGTAATAATATGCAATATGACTCTTGGCCACTTTTTACTCATGAAATTCATAAAAGGACCCTTTGCTTTTATGTTATTTTCTTCTTTAATAACTTTTTTATTTCTTATACTACTTGATTTTTTATTTACTGTTTTATTCTTACGTTTCTTACTTTTTGCCATTATATTGCCTCACTTCTCAGTTCATACTTTAATGAGTTAATTATATAATTTTTATAGGTATTTTAAAAGGCAAAATATTCTCACTTATTAACACTGCTCTACCAAAATATATATAGTAAAATGCTTTTACTCTATACTTTTTAAATATTCTACAAACTGACGAGCAATTCTGCCTGAACGTCCTCCCCTTGACATAGCATGTTGTTCTGCTAACATATCAACATTTTCAATTTTTTTAACTTTATATTCCTCAAGCAATCCATGTATAATATCTAGATATTCCTTTTTATTTGGCTTTGAAAAACAAATAGACAATCCGAAACGATCTGATAATGAAATTTGCTCTTGGATTGTTTCATTTCTATGAATATCATCACCTTGACGTTCTGAAAATGATTCTTGAACTAAATGACGTCTATTACTTGTTGCATAAATAACAACATTTGATGTTTTAGCTGTTACAGAACCTTCTAAAATTGCTTTTAATGCACCTATTTCTTCATTATTCTTTGAAAAGGATAAATCATCAATAAATAAAATAAATTTCAATGGATTATTTGCAAGCTCTTGAATAAGCTTTGGAATTTCAAGTAAGTCACCTTTTCTAACTTCAATCATTCTTAACCCTTCATTAGCATATTCATTTACAATTGCCTTTACTGTAGATGATTTACCAGTTCCAGCATCACCATATAAAAGAACATTAGCTGCTGGCTTTCCTTTTATAAATGCATATGTGTTATCTATAATCCTCTTTCTCTCTCTTTCATAACCAATATGACTTGATAGTCTAATATTATCAGGATATTTCACAGGAGCAACCTTTCCATTATCATAAGTAAACATTATATTATTTGAATAAATACCATAACCAACTGTAAATAACTTTTCCATTCTTTCTTCATACATTTTATTAAAATCATATTCTGTATTTATTGACCATTCTGCCATGAATCCATTATATTCAATTTCACTTCTTATATCCTGTGATGTTATTGTGGCAATATCCTGCAATGTTTGTAATTCATGTTTTACACATTGTGCAAGCATATTAGAAATTATTTCTTTACTAGCTAGTTTATGAACATATATATTTTCATTAAATATAATAAGCTTCCATATATAATCAGAAAAATTTTCACTTTTTTCGAATAGCTTACGTGTAAAATTACTGTATTCTTCAACTTTTTTAATATCACTTTTTTCTTTAATATCTATCATATTAAGAAATGCCTTCATAACATCATCTTCTAATATATTATTAAATACTACAAATGATTTAGCCTTCATATTTATTTGTTCTAATTTTTTCATATAATAACCCCCAATTTTTGCTTCTTATAAAATGGCCCCTATTTTGCTTCTGTAAGTTAATATTTAAATATAATTTTCTCCATTTATACATTATTGTTAAATCTTCCACATGGGTATTTGCATAAACATCTGAATAATCAGTCCCAAAATCATAAGATTTTCCACTGCCCCTTTGATCATAATGAACAATTGTAAAATTCTGTTCTAATAAATTCTGATACTTTCTCACATATGGTATTTCTGAACAACATGGCCCACCATGTACCAATCTTTAATCTTTGAAGTTCTGGTTTCAAAAATTGCAATACAACTATTAAACCAATAAATACAAACGTAAAAACCCAATCTCCAATTGAATTGTCTGTTGGTTTACTATCAATAATCTTTATGAATTCAAGAAACTTAAAACTTGACGATTAAAATCCTTTGCTTCTTCATACGCCATGTGTCCAAGGCCCTTAAGTATTATTAATTTGCTATATGGTATTCTTTCAGCAATTTCCTCTGATGAGTTTTTTCCCACTACCTTATCACTGTCACCACCTATCACTAATGTTTTACACTTTATCCTCTCCAGTTCATTATATGAATCATGGTGAATGCAAGCATTTGCCTGTATTATAAATCTACTAAAATCTTTTGGTTTTCCTATTCTACTAAGAATAGGGTATAGTAGCCTGTATTTTTTTATATTCTTATCACTATATGATTTTTCAACTGTATCAATAACTATACCTTTATAATTGTTTACTTCAGCCATGGCTATCCAATTGCTAACAACACTCTGCACCGTTGCATTTTGTCTGGATACTGTTACAGCTAAAACCAGCTTATCAAGCAACTCTGGGTAATCAATAGCAATGTATTGAGCAATCATTCCACCTTGGGAAACCCCTATTATAGAAGCTTTGGAAATCCCAAGTTTTTTCATTACCTCTACCTGGTCTTTAGCCATATCTTTTGTAGAATAACCTTCCTCTAGTTGATTTTTTCGACTAAAAACATAT
>NZ_CAKVJA010000049.1 GCF_934754925.1 uncultured Clostridium sp.
TTGTGGAGCTCATCCTAGAAATGATATAAGTGATCAAAATTATCATATAGAAGGAGAAGGCTACACGTCAGATACAAAATGTCATTGTGGAAATAACATTTGGATTAAAGCTCAAGCAAATGGGCAATATGACTGTAATATGCCTGGCAATGTTACAACTATATCTTAGTAATTAATATCAATCATTATAAATACTAATTATATAAATTTCATAATTAATATAAAACTCAATATATAGTTGATTATTACAAGTAATAATACAAAAGTGTTATGTAAAATTATTACAAATAATAATTTACACATGATATTAGTAATCTTAAAATATAATAATAAGGCTAATTCTTATTTATAAAGATAAAAATAATAAGAAGGTATTATAAAATGAAACAATGGAAAAAGCCAGAACTTATTAATTTATCAGTAAATAAAACAAATGAAAATCAATATAAAAATGAAAATAACCTAGATGTTACTAATGTTGAGTTAAGACATGCTGTAAGACCATCTTAAGTAACAAAAAACACCTTCAATACTAATTTGTTAGTATTGAGGGTGTTTTTTATAAAATTAAACTAATTCACTAGCAACTTCTAAAATACTTTCTCTACTAACCTCTCTAATATGTCCCTTCTCCAATTTCATAATTCTATTACAAATATTAAGGGCAGAAGGCCTGTGAGTTATTATTATACAAGTAGGCTTAGTAGGCAATGCTCTAACTGCCTTTAAAACATTAACTTCAGTTTCAGGGTCAAGAGCAGAAGTAGCTTCATCAAGAATTAATATAGGTCTTTCCCTTAAGAAAGATCTAGCAATAGCAATTCTTTGAGCTTGTCCTTCAGAAATACCAACTCCTTTTTCACCAATCATCGTATCAAGGCCATCCTCAAGTTCATTAACAAAATCAAGAGCACAAGCATTTTTTAAAGCAGCTTTAATTTCATCATCACTAGCGTAAGGGTTACCGTATTTAAGATTATCTCTAATACTTCCAGAGAATAAGGTATTCCCTTGAGGAACATAAGAAATAAGTTCTCTATAATTTCTATTAATCTCCTTAACAAGATTACCTTCACTAAGTAGTATATTACCTTCAGTAGGATTAATTAATGATAAGATTAATCTAATCATAGTTGTTTTACCTTCTCCAGATGGACCAACAAAGGCAATTGTTTCTCCGGCATCTATAGTTAAGTTAATATTATTTAAAATATTATTATTAGCCTTATAAGCAAAGCTTACATTATCAAAAACTATATTAGGTTTATTAAATGTAGAAGATACCTTACTACTAATACTATCTAAAGCAACTTCTAAGCTACCAATATCATCAAGCTCTTTTTCATCAGCCATTTTTTCAACTGGAATAGCTTCTATCTCCATAAGTCTTTCAGCGGCAGCTATAGTTGATATAAGACCAGGAATCATACTTGCTAATGAAGAAAATGGTGCTTGTACCTTACTATATAATTGAAGCATTCCTGTAAATGTACCATAAGTTGATACCCCCTTAGCAATGTTTAAGACTCCCCAAGTAAATATTGTAAAGTACGCAATTGAAGAGCAAAAGCTCATAGACATTGAAGTCATTACTGATAGTTTTGTATTTCTCATAGCAATTTTATATTTATTATTTTGAATCTCCACAAGTCTATGCATATTTATTTTTTCCATACAGAATGTCTTAACTATCATTATGTTTTGAATAGACTCCTGCATAAAGGATCTATATTTAACATCTTCTTCTTGAGCTTCTTTGTATAAATCCTTAAGTTTACGGCTAAAATATTTACCAACTAGTATTAAGAATGGACCTATAAAAACTGCAGCAAATGCAATGGAAGGTGCCCAACTTATAAGTGTATAGAAAGAACCAACTAATGTAACTGTTAAGGAAACAAGACTTGGAATTGTACCAAGAATAGCAGAACTAATATTACTAACATCTGATGTTACTCTTGTTAATAAGCTTACAGAGTGAAATTTACTTTGTTCTAGCCAATCACTACATTGTATATGTTGATATATTTTTCTCTGAATATTCTGTGTTAATTTAGTTGATGAGTGTGTACTCATAAATGATGTTACTGGACTTGATAGCATACTAATTAAAGTAATAGAAAGCATTATAATTAACCAGCGAATTGTAGCATCAGAGTCACCACTAATTGCAGAGTCTATTAATGATTTTGAAACTGTAACATTATAAATACCTATAACAGCAAATATAATGTTAACTATTATTGAAAATATTAAGAATGGAACTGCTGGTTTAGCGTAGGACCCCATCCATTTTATTTTTACCCATAAGTCTTTTGATGGCTTAAGTTTTTTTAAATTTTCCATAGTATCTCCTTTCAAGCTTTTGTTACAAATATTCATTATCATTTTAACATTTAAGTAAAATACTTACAATAAAACCTTAAATTATAATTGGTAGATTTAAAAAAAATTGTATGATAATATATTCAATGAATAAAAGAAAAAACTGATGAGGTGACATAGTGAATTTTAGTAAAAAAATTAACTTGAAGTTAGTTCTTATAGGTATTGTATTTATGGGACTTTTAATATTAACTAATGGGGTACTTATGAAGTATGCCTTAGAAAAGAGTGCTGAATCTACATATAATACTCATTACAAAGAAGCTGAAAAAATACTAAATCAGGAAATATATATATTAAAGGATATTGCAAGAAAAATAGCTGTAGATAAAAATTTAGTAGGTATTTTAAATAATAATAGGAGTATTGATGATTTAACTGAAGAAGAGATAAAAAAAGTCACTGAAGAAATTACATATATTCAAGACTATTTAAAGGATTTAATATTTATAGATGGTGTTTCTATTATAAATATTCCAGGAAAGTATTTATTTTATTCTGATAAATTAATTGAAACTCCAAGTTATTTTGAAAATTATAAGTTGGAAAACTTTCAAGTTAGTAAGGATGATAATGAAATAACAACAGGTATTTATATTGATCATATAACTAGAGAATATAAATCTTCAGTAATTAGTTTTATTTATTCAGATGAAAGTAATGAGACATTAGGGGTAATTGTACTAGATATTTTATTAGATAATTTAGTTAAAGATATAAATTCTAAATTTTATATGGGAGAATTAAATAGTTACATAAAGATTGATGATAATACTTATTATTGTAGTGATGGAATTGTTAATAATATTGATAAAAAAAGAAATGAACATGTAATAAAGATGAATAATGTTTTAGATGATAAGATAGATATATTTTTAGAGTTTGATAAAGATTCTATTATTTACAATAAAAATATGAAAGGTATTAATAGGGTTAGAATTTTAATATTTTCTATTTTGGTGATAATGTATGTATCAGCTTTAGTTGCTTTAATTAGAAGAACATTTAAGCCAATATTAAATTCATTAGATAAATTGAAAATCGTGTTAAAAAATTTAGATAATAAAGACTTAGAATTTGAAAGATTAGATGAATTTGAACAATTAGAGGTTGTATCTAATTCTTTGGGAGCTTCAATTGATAAAAAAATTAAATCTTTTATTTATCATGATGAATTAACTCAATTGCCTAATAGAAAGTTATTACTTAAGCTATGTAATGATTTAATAGAGAATAAAGAAAAGTTTGCATTAATATTTGTTGATTTAAATAAATTTAAATATATTAATGATGTTTTTGGGCATAGTGCAGGAGACGAGGTATTAATTAGCTTTAGTAATAAACTTAAGAAGTGTTTAAAGGATAAAGGAATAGTAGCTAGATATTCTGGTGATGAATTTATAATTATATATACTAATTATATTGATAATGATGAGCTAGAATTGTTTTATAACAATGTAGTATTAGAAGAATTTAAAGAACCTGTAGAATTTAATAATGGTAAAAAAGTATTTATGGATTTTGCCTCTGGAGTTTCTGTATATCCTAGAGATGGGGATAGTTTTAATGATTTAATTAATAAAAGTGATTTTATGATGTATTCTAGTAAAAGAAGCAGTAGAAATTCAAAATTAGTATTTTTTAATGATTCAATTTATAATGAGATAATTAAAATTGAAAATATGAAAGAAGATTTAAAATTTGCAGTAGATAACAATGAATTCATTTTATACTATCAACCAATAGTAGATAAAAATAAGTGCACAAAGAAGTTAGAAGCTTTAATTAGATGGAATAATAAAAAACTAGGTTGTATTTCACCAGCACAATTTATTGGATACGCAGAGGAAACTGGGGAAATAGTTAAAATAGGCTATTGGATTATAGAAGAAGTATGTAAGAATTTTATTGAATTATTTAATTTAGGTTATAGATTACAAGTTAGTATAAATGTTTCTCCAATTCAACTTATGGAAGTTGATTTTGTAGATAGAGTTGAGAAAATACTTAATAAATATAATTTTATTATAGAAAATTTATGCTTTGAAATAACAGAATCAGTAGTTCTTGATGAAAATATAATTATTCATGATAATCTATTATTATTAAATCAAAAGGGAATAAAAATTGCCTTAGATGATTTTGGAACAGGATATGCATCCTTTAGTTATTTGAAGAAGTTTAAACTTGATATTTTAAAGATTGATAGAATATTTATTGATAATGAATTTAATGTTGACTTTAAAATTGTAAATAGTATAAAGAATATTGCTCACATACTTAATATGGAGACTGTAATTGAAGGTGTTGAAACAGAATCACAATTTATGAAATTAAGTAATATAGGATGTGATTACTTCCAAGGATATTATTTTTCAGCGCCTTTACCTGCAAATGAGGTAATAGACTATCTAAATAGTGCTAATAAAGAATAAAAATAGAGTATTAATTTATATATTTTTATAAGATAATTCTGGATACTTAACTTATATATATTCAATTAGTGAGTGTTGGATTAGATATTATTATAATATAATAATTATTTTTATTTTTTGTTTTTGACTAACATATATTGGCTCATATATTGCTATAATATAATATTTACATAATTGTTTTTAAGACAATAAGAAAAATGCGCTGAAGTTTTTACTTATCAGCGCATTTTTTCTTTTGAGATACTAATTAAAATAAAGAATTTTGTTTACCATTTTCCTTTTGGATAGTATCTTTATTTTTATTGTTTAAACTACCAAGAGGACTATTAAAACTGTTAAGAGGATTTGGAAGCTCAGTATTACTAGAAGGTATAACACCTCTAGTTCTGTGTTGTTTATCATTAGATTTAGCCATAATATTATATCTCCTTTAATATATGTATTATCCTATTGAGTTGAAAATTAAATCAAACAAATAAATTTAATATTAAAGTTATATATATTGTTGTATTAATCTATATATCGTCACCATCATCTATATAACTAAATTCCTGACATGCTATATTGTTTACTACTATTTGGTCTTCAACAGTATTTGCTAAAATTGTATCCACTCCTTCTGGAGAATGGCTTACTAATGATTCTTTACTAGGTTCGTAATAACTTCTTACATGTGGCAAATAAACGTTAGACTTATCTTTCAAGATGCTCCCTCCTTGTAATACAAATATTGTAAATACACTATACAAGATACTAATTATTAAATTAGCTTTAGGAATAAATGAGTGTAAGCCAATTAGTTTCATAGTGTTCTATTCCTAAGCATATATATAGTCTTTGAAGGTTGTACAAGAAATATACATGTTTCAAATAAAATATTAATTTGTATATAAAAAATATGAAAAAAATCCAATAAATATGAAATTAAATACATTGTTTTTGGATATATAATAATATAAAATTAATATAAAAGTATATAGGATTATTAATAGAAATTATATAAATTAAGTATAAAAGAAGAGAAGGAGATGTCATTATGTATCCAATTAGGTTTGAAAACGTTTATTATGAGAAAATTTGGGGTGGAAGGGATTTAGAGGCTTTTAGAAATAACTTGCCATCTGGAGATGTTGGTGAATCTTGGGATATTGCATGTCATCCAAGTGGAACTGGAGTAGTTGCAAATGGTGAATTAAAAGGGAAAAAGTTTGATGAAATAATATCTGAATTTGGACATGCTTTAGTTGGTTCAAAAGTAAGTACAGAAAAATTCCCATTGTTAGTTAAATTAATAAATTCAGGAGAAAAATTATCTGTTCAAGTTCATCCAGGAGATGAATATGCTCAAAGAGTTGAAAATCAACTTGGTAAAACAGAAGCATGGTACGTTGTAAATGCAAAGCCAGGGGCAAAATTAATTGTTGGAACAAAGAACTGCGATAAAGAAGTATTTGCTAAGGCTATAGAAGAGGGAAAATCTGAAGATTATTTAAATGTTGTAGATGTTAAAAAGGGAGATTGTTTCTTAATTAATAGTGGATTAGTTCATGCTATTTGTGAAGGATTAATAATAGTTGAAATACAACAAAATTCAGATGTTACTTACAGAGTTTATGATTATGGAAGACCGAGAGAGATTCATGTTGAGAAATCTTTAGATGTAATAGACTTTAAATTAAGGGCTGAAAACTTATCAAATAAGGAAGTTGTTAAATTTGATGGATTTTCTAAAGTAGATTTTGGTGAAAATAAATATTTTGGAATGCAAAAAATTAATATTGAAACTGAATGGAATGATTGTAGTAATGAAGAAAAATTCTTCATTTTAACTTGTGTTGATGGTTGTGGAACTATCGAAGGACATGAAACTGTTGAAGGTGATGGAACTCTTGAAGGAGATGGAACAAATGGACAAGTTAACGAAACGAATGGACAAGTTGATAAGGATATGATTAAGCAAGGTTTCTGTGAGGAAATAAAGATGGGAGATAGTTACTTAATACCTGCAACATTAGGAAAATATGTTGTTAAGGGGAATTTAGCAGTAATTAAGAGTTACCCAATGTAAATTTTTGTATGCGCCTCCGGGGAACACCCAATAAATGGATGTTTCCCGGAGGCGTATTATTTTTATATCATCTGTCAATAATTTAGTTAAAACTTTTATAAGGAGGAGAGTTTTTAATGGCATCACCAAAGAGACCATGGGTAGCTGGAGCAATTTATCATATAACTAATAGAGGAAATCGTCAGGAAATAATATTTAGAGAAAATATTGATTATATTGTTTATTTAGGAATTTTAAAAGAGACTTTAAAGTTTTATCAGGATGATAATTATAAATTAATTAGCTATTGTCTTATGAGTAACCATGTTCATTTGCTTTTGAAGACCGGCACTAAGGAGCCAAGTTTTTTTATGAGAAGAATTAATAGTATGTATGCAAGATATTTTAACAGTAAATATCAATGTATAGGTCATTTGTTTCAAGGAAGATATTTTAGTAATTTAATAAATAATGTTATAGAATTACTTGAGGTTAGTAGGTATATACATTTAAATCCAGTCAGAGCTAAAATGGTTGGTAGTCCAGAAAATTATATGTGGTCTAGCTATAATAAGATTGTACTAAATGAAGATAAGTTTAAGGATTTAGATTTAAATAGTAGAAAGTTAATGACAGATATGTGTATAGATGAAAACGAGATATTAGATTTATTTAACATATATTCAATAATTGAAGAAAATAATAAAAAGGATTTGGAATGTGAAGTAAAGAATATGATGGAAGAGAGTAAAATTAAATATAAGAAATATGTAGAGAGCAAGATTGATGCAGAAGAAGAAGTATAATTAACTGTAAAAATATGTAACGACCCCGGAGGTTCTTACATTTTATGTAAGGACCTCCGGGGTCGTTACAAAAAGTGGAAAATGGATTTTGTTATTATGGAGGAGATATATTATGAAGTTTGTATTAGCACCTGATTCTTTTAAGGAAAGTATGACTGCAAAAGAAGTTTGTAGTGCAATGGAAAGTGGAATAAGAAGGGTATATAAGGATGCAGAATGTATACATGTACCTATGGCGGATGGAGGTGAAGGAACTGTTCAGTCTTTAGTTGATGCAACTGAAGGAACAATATATAAGCAGGAAGTTACTGCACCATTAGGAAATAAAGTTCTTGCCACTTATGGAATACTTGGAGATGGAGAAACTGCTATTATAGAAATAGCAGAAGCTAGTGGACTTCAGTTAGTTCCAAGGGAAAAAAGGAATCCATTAATTACTACAAGTTATGGAACTGGGGAATTAATTATTTCTGCATTAAATAAAGGGGTTAAGAAGATATTAATAGGATTAGGCGGAAGTGCAACTAACGATGCTGGTGTTGGTATGCTTCAAGCCTTAGGAATAAGATTTATAGATGAAGATGGACAAGATGTAGGTTTTGGTGGAGGTGAATTAAGTAAGATTGTAGATATAGATATGTCTTCTTTTGATAATAGAATTCTAAATGTTGATATAGAAGTTGCTTGTGATGTAAAGAATCCACTAACAGGAATTAATGGAGCAAGCTATGTATTTGGACCTCAAAAGGGTGCAGATAAAGAAATTGTTAAAATATTAGATGATGGATTAAAGCATTTTTCAAATATTATTAAAGAAAGAATGGATAAAGAGATTGATAATATTGAAGGTGCAGGAGCTGCTGGGGGATTAGGTGCAGCGCTTCTTGGATTATGTAATGGAAAGCTTAGAAGAGGAATCGATATTGTTATTGAATACTCAAAATTAGAAGAGAAAATTAAAGGCGCAGATTATGTTTTTACAGGTGAGGGAAGTATAGATTTTCAAAGCAAATTTGGAAAAACGCCTGTTGGTGTATCAATGATAGCTAAAAAGCATGGTATACCAGTAATAGTTTTTTCTGGTAATGTAGGAGAAGGTATAGATGAACTTTATGATTTCGGAATAACTTCAGTAATTGGGATATTACCAGGAGTAACAACAATAGAGGAGGCACTAAAGCAAGGGCCAATTAATATAGAAAGAGCAGTTAAGAATATAGTAAGGATACTTTAACTATTCCATAAAATGTATGTGCCTCCGGGGAACACCCATTTATTGGGTGTTCCCCGGAGGTATATCGAAATATAGTAAAAATTGTCGTTGAAAAATATTTAAGTTATTGGTATAATTATATTTCTCAAAGGGACGAACAAAAAAATGAAATTTTATATAAATATTTGGAGGAGTTGCCAATGCCAGTAAGAATTGCTATACTAGGTGGACCAAGATGTGGTAAAACAACATTAATTCAACAATTATACGTAGACTTAAAAATTAGAGACATAAATGTAGGAGTTGCTACAGAATACAGCACTGATTATTTAAGAGATAAGGGAATGATTGAATCTATTTCAGAACAATATGGAATATATTTAGGTCAATTACATTTAGAAAAGAGCTTAGATGGACATGATTATGCTATAACTGACTATGCTACTTTTGTACCGTACATATATGGAAGATTAATGCTTGGAGATAAGAAGAGAACTAAGAAAGAAATCGAAATATTAAATGATTTATATAGCTTAGCAATCAGAGATCTACCACAATATGATCACATATTCTTTGTACCAAGAGAATTTGGTTATAAGAAAGATGGAGTTAGATGGCAAGACGAAGAAGTTGCTCAAATGGTGGATAAGGCTATCTTAGGATTCTTAGATGCTGAAAATGTTAAGTATTCAGTAATTACAGGATCAACTAAGGAAAGATCTGAAGCAATAATGAAAATAGTTGGAATAAATAAAGCAATTGTACAACCTGTTAAGGCAAAAGAGGTTGTAGAGAAGTAGTTTTCTTATAATAAAATATTATTAACAAATATTATTAGATGATTTCTATGATTATTAGAAGTCATCTTTTTTATAAAAAAAGATGTTTAATATAAAAAAATCTGTTATATCAAAATGTTGTTACCAACAATTTGATATAACAGATAATAAGTTAAGTTTACAATATTATTTATTGTGCATTATATTTTGATTTTTTCTTCAATAATAAAGTACCTGCACATAAAAGTATTAAACCAATAAACACAATTACAGTACTTGAAACTAAAGCCCCTGTTTGAGGTAATTTATTTGTATTAGAGCTATTAGAACTATTATTTTGATTATTAGGTTTTGTAGGTCTAATTATATTGTCATTATTAGTTCCAGAATTATCCCCGTTATTATTGTTATTATTATTATTATTATTAGAATTAGCTTCATCAATTACATGTAATACTGCATTAGCTCTGCTTCCTGCACTAAAAGTAAAGCTAAGAGAATAAGTGCCTACTTCTAATGAGTTAAGAAGAGTTTCACTTAATATAATTTGGTTATCACTTACTGTATAATCAGTTCCTTCTTTTAATGTATTATAATTTAATTGAATTGTTTTTAATGTGTTTCCATTGAAATCAACATCAAAAGAGACATTTTTATTTTCAGAAGCTTCAGGATTCTTATTATAAGTCACATCTGTATTTTTGATTATAGAATCAAGAATAGTACCTCTTTGATTATCAGTTACTTTCCACACTTGTGTACCATAGAATGGATTAGCAGTTCCTAAAGTTAATCCAGAGTTTGTTACTGCAAAAATACGGCATCCATGATTATAAGGATCACCAAGACCATTAGTAGTAATAGTTTCAAAGTTTATACCATCTTCAGATACAAGTAAATCAAATCCACGTTCTCCAGCACTTAAATACTTGCAAGTTTCTAAGAAATAGAATAAATTATCAACAGAATCTTGATTTAAAGTTTTGTCCAATATTTCAACTAAATCTTCTGGTAGTAAATCACGTATTTTTAAATATTCATTAACTAGATTTTGATAAATATTAAGTAATGAATCAGATAAACCACAAGTTTCAGTTTCAGAATATGCTTCTAAATCTAATACTGACTCTAATTCTGATAATCCATCATATAATTCAGTTAAAGAATTTTCTACATCATTTTGATCTTCCGCTGAAAGTGAATTAATATATTTAGCTTCTTCAGAATAATTAGATTTAGTATTAGCATCTGTAGACTCAGTAATAGTAGCATCTTCATCATTTTTCTTAAGAACTTCTAAAAGTACTTTAATATAATGAATTTGAGATTTAATTTCTTCAGGTGTCATATGAAGCACATCACCATTTGTAAATTGCATAAGTGGATATGCTAAACTACCAATATCAAATGTACCAACATAAAGCTTATTATCGTACTCTGCCATTCTCCATACATATTGATTTAAGTTGCTTCCAAAACCAGCAGATTGATTACCAAGAACAGTTGGGAATAATTCATTTGAATCACCAGCAACCATATTAATATTTTCATCTGTATCCATTCTCCATAAGCAAACTGGAGAAGAAAGGTCTTTATAAAGCTCTTCAAAATTCATATTAAGAACATCAGCTAAAGCTATCATAGGGTCATTATAACCACCAATATATAAGTGGTTATCATATACAAATAAGTTACCAGCACCAGATCTATCTGCACCTAATCCATATGGATAAGCAGCCCCATCTTTTTCATCACCAACAATAAGATTAAAGTCCCATTTGCCAGTTTCCTTATTTTCTTCACCACTAAACATTGCAAATGCTTGCTTATTTCCAGATTTTCCGGTTACTACAGTTACATAAAGTTTATTATTAAATTCAACCATGTCCCAAATAGCACCACCAAAAATACTATCGTTATAATAGTAAGCAGGATAGTCTAGCAAATCTTGTTGAGTTGCAATTGTTTTGAAGGAAGATTCCCCTTCAGATGGATTATTAGATGATACTATATAAGCACCATTATCACCAATCATACTTGCAACAAGATTATCATTTACAACAGTAAGTCCTCTAATTCCAACTGAAATAAATGGATTAGAAGGTTTTTGACTAGTATATACTATTTTTGTACTATCATCAGTAGGATCTACTTCTAATAAATAAGGTTGACTTGCAGATGCGGCAAAGTATAATTTACCCTTATATTCAATTGCAGCACGATAAGATGCATCACTTGGAGGTCTAACAACTGTTACTTCTCCAGTTTTAGTATTTAATTTTAATAGCATACTTCTATTTTCATTATTTGGATTATTTTCTTCATCACCCATAAAAAGAGTACCATTAAAAAGTGCGTCAATAGAAGCCTTAAATAATGAGTAATCAATATTATTTTGCGCAGCCATTATTTGAAGTGTTCTAGAGATGGCACCATATAGTACTCCAACATACATATAGTCACCATGACCAACAGCAGACCAAGAATAATTTTCACCACGGTCATTAATACCATTTTCATATTCGATTATTCCATCTGGTTGCATTACATCATCATTTGGATGTGATAGTTTTGTTGCAGTATAATTTCCACTTTCTGAAGTATATGTTATTGGAAAGTGGGTATTAGATGTTTCAGCTTGAGGCGTAAGTGGAGTTAATGCTAAACTTACAGCTAAAAACATACTAATTATTTTGTTTTTTTTCATTTTTTTCTCCCCCTTATTATGAAAAAATTAAGAAACTGTAGCAAATTATACCATATTATTTCAAAATAAATACATAATTAACAAAAAGTTTACAAATGAATTATAAATATAAGGAATAAAATTAATAGATATTAATCTCAAAAATGTTTAAATTGAATATATTAAATTTTATAAAGTAAATAATTGAATTAATTGATATATTTTATATGAATATTATTAACTTGACGGCAAAAAAACTCAATGTTAGAATACATAGTGTGCTATGTAATAAGGAGGATAAAAAATGCGAAACTTTAATCCAAAAGAACATGTAGGTCTGTTAATAAAATTTATAAATGGAAGAGTTGTTACTAAAATTAATAAAAATCTTGCAGATTTTAATTTAACTGGTGTACAACATGAAATTTTATGTTTTATAGATAGAAATGAGCATGAAAGAGATGTATTTCAAAAAGATATAGAAAAATGTTTAAAGTTGACCAATCCAACTGTAACAGGCATAGTAAAAAGACTAGAAGAAAAAGAAATGATAGCTAGATGTCCAAGCAGCACTGATGCAAGATATAAATGTCTTCATGTAACTGAAAAAGGAAGAGATGTTATATGTAAAAGCTTTAAGTTTGGAGCAGATAATATAGAAAAACAACTAGTTAAAGACTTGAGTGATGATGAAGTAAAAATGTTAAAAGATTTATTATATAGAGTACTTAAGAATATGGAGGAGTAAATTCCTCTTATTTTTAATTTAAATACATAGGTAACTATGTATTTATTAAATTTATATTAAAGCTAATTTATAAAATTGTAAAAAACATTAAAGCTGATGTATAAAAATAGAATACACCATCAATAATGTTTATATAAAAATAGAAAATCTATATACAAATGGATATAAAGGAGAGGTGAAAAGTATGATAAAAAAATTAGCTCCCTATATGAAAAAATATAAGACTCAATTAATTCTAGGAGTTTTATGTGCAGCATTAGAAGCTACTTTTGAATTATTAATTCCATTAGTAATGGCACAAATCGTTGACGTTGGTATTTCTACAGGAAATATGGGTTATACAATAAAAATGGGATTATTAATGCTTATAATGGCAGCTATATCATTAAGCTTTGGACTTGGATTATCAAAGTTTGCAGCTATAGCAGGTCAAGGATTTGGTGCAGAACTTAGACAAGCAGAATATGAAAAAATTCAAACTTATTCATTTAAGAATATTGAAAAATTCAGTACTGCATCATTAATTACACGTTTAACTACAGATATTACAATGATACAAAACTCATTAACAATGGGAATCAAGCTTTTAGTTAGAGCACCTATGATGCTTATTGTTGCTTGTATTATTTCAGTTACAATTAGTGCTAAATTAGCAATGATATTCTTAGTATCTATGCCTGTTCTTACTATTGCAATTGCTTTAATAATTAAGAATGTTAAACCAAGATTTGAAGCAATGCAAGGAAAGATAGATAATTTAAATACTACAGTTCAAGAAAATTTAATTGGTATGAGAGTTGTTAAATCTTTCGTAAGACGTAACAAAGAAAAAGAAAAATTTAAAGCAAGTAATGATGATTTATTAAAGGCTTCAGAAGGCGCATTTGGTATAGTTGTTTTAAACATGCCAATTATGCAAGTTGTTGTATTTGCTAGTGTTATAGGGATACTTTGGTTTGGTGGAAACATGGTTCATGCAGGTACATTAACAGTTGGTAAGCTTACAAGTTTCATGACTTATTCTTTCCAAATTTTAATGTCTCTTATGATGCTTTCAATGGTTCTTATGATGCTTTCAAGAGCAGTTGCATCAGCACAACGTATAATTGAAGTTTTAGAAGAAGAACCAGATATTAAGGATCCAGTTAATCCAATAACTAAAGTTAAAAATGGTGAAATTGAATTTAGAAATGTTAACTTTAAATACGAAGATGATAGTGATGAAAATAACTTAGAAGGTATAAACATTACTATTAAAGCTGGTGAAACTGTTGGTATAATTGGTAGCACAGGTTCAGGTAAGTCAAGCTTAGTTCAGCTTATACCAAGACTTTATGATGCAACTGAAGGTGAAGTTTATGTTGGTGGAGTTAATGTTAAGGACTATCACATTGAAACTTTAAGAAATGAAGTTGCTATGGTTCTTCAAAAGAATACATTATTCTCAGGAACTATTAGAGAAAACCTTATGTGGGGTAATGAAAATGCTACAGAGGCAGAAATTGAAGCAGCTGCAGCATCAGCATGTGTAGATGAATTTATTGATAGACTACCAGGTAGATATGATATGCATATTGAACAAGGTGGAGTTAATGTATCAGGTGGACAAAAGCAAAGACTTTGTATAGCAAGAGCTATATTAAAGCAACCTAAAGTATTAATTTTAGATGATAGTACAAGTGCTGTTGATACAGCAACTGATGCAAAGATTAGAAAAGCATTTGCAGAAGATTTAAAAGACACTACTAAGATAATAATTGCACAAAGAGTAAATTCTGTAGCTACTGCAGATAAGATTATCGTTATGGATGATGGTAAGATTAGCGCAATTGGAACTCATGATGAGTTAATGGAAAGTAGTGAAATTTATAAAGATGTATACAAATCTCAACAGGAAGGGGTGGGTTTACGTGAATAAGGATAAAAATAATATGGCTAAGGGACAAGCAGGGCCAGGTAAAGGCGGTAAAAAGCCAGGACCTCCAAAGCCTAAAAATATGAAAAAGACATTAAAAACATTAATGAGCTATTTAGGTAAATATAAGTTACAGTTAATTATAGTAATGGTATTAATAGTTGTAAATTCAATTGCAATGGTAGCAGGATCATATTTCTTAAAGCCATTAGTAAATAATTATATTTTACCAGGTGATTTTAGTGGACTTGCTAAGATGTTAGCAGTATTAGGTACAATCTTTGGATTAGGTGCACTTGCATCATATGGATATGCAAGATTAATGGTACATGTTGCTCAAAACACTATTAGTAATATAAGAACAGATTTATTTAATAAGATGCAAGAGCTTCCTATTAAATATTTTGACAGAAATACTCATGGTGACTTAATGAGTTTATATACTAATGATATTGATAATATTGGTGAAGCTTTAAATAACAGTTTTACAAATATTTTAGCTTCAGGACTTACATTTATAGGAACAATATCAATGATGGTTGTTTTAAGTCCAGTACTAATTATAATAACAGTTACATTTTTAGCATTAATGATTTTTGTTATAAGCAAGGTTGGAGCTAAGAGTAAGTATTATTTTGGAATGCAACAAAAAAATATTGGAGCATTAAATGGTTATGTTGAAGAAATGATAGAAGGACAAAAGGTAATAAAAGTATTCTGTCATGAAGAAGAAGCAATTGAAGATTTTAAAAAGCATAATGAAGAATTAAGAAAAGCTTCTACAGGAGCTCAAACATTTGGTGGATACATGATGCCAATGTTAGGAAATCTTTCTCATATGAATTATGCAGTAACTTGTTGTGTTGGTGGATTAATGACAATAGCAGGTGCATTTGACCTAGGTTCATTAGTATCTTATTTACAATATACAAAGCAAGTTTCTAATCCAATTGCACAAGTATCTCAACAAGTAAATATGATATTAGCAGCCTTAGCAGGAGCTGAAAGAATATTTACAGCTTTAGATGAAGAAGTTGAAGTTGATGATGGTGAAGTTACTTTAACAAGAGTTGAAGTTAAAGAAGATGGTAGATTAGTTGAAACTGATAAGTACACAGGTCACTGGGCTTGGAAAATACCATCATCAGTTGTAGCTAAAATGAGAAAGACATTAGCGGAAACTGCTTCAATATCAGAAATGGCAGCAACTACTGCAACTTTAAATGATTCTAAAATAGAATCTCAATTAGAATCTGCTACAGAATTAAGTGATGAACCTATATTAAGAGAACTTACTGGTGATGTTAGATTTAAGAATGTTGTCTTTGGATACAATGAAGAAAAGATTGTATTAAAAGATATAAGTCTTTTTGCTAAACCAGGACAAAAGATTGCTTTCGTTGGATCAACAGGAGCTGGTAAAACTACAATTACTAACTTAATAAATAGATTCTATGAAATCAATTCAGGTACAATTACTTATGATGGAATAGATGTTAAGGACATTAAGAAGGATGATTTAAGAAGATCATTAGGAATAGTTCTTCAAGATACTCACTTATTTACTGGTACAATAGCTGACAATATCAGATATGGTAACTTAAATGCAACTGATGAAGAAGTTAAAGCAGCAGCTAAGCTTGCAAATGCTCATACATTCATCAAGCATTTACCACATGGATATGACACAGTTATTACAGGTGATGGGGAAGGATTATCTCAAGGACAAAGACAATTACTTGCTATCGCAAGAGCTGCAATTGCTAATCCACCAGTTTTAATAATGGATGAAGCAACAAGTTCAATTGATACAAGAACTGAAAAACTTATTGCAGAAGGTATGGATAAGCTTATGGAAGGAAGAACTGTTTTTGTAATTGCTCACAGACTTTCAACTATTAAGAACTCTCATGCAATAATGGTTCTTGAGCAAGGTGAAATAATTGAAAGAGGAAACCATGATTCTTTATTAGAAGAAAAGGGAAGATATTATCAATTATACACTGGAAAAGCACAATTAGATTAGACAAAATTCGGGCTACCTCCGGGGAGCATCCAATAAATGGATGTCCCCCGAGTAGCTCTATTTTTATGCCAAAATATAAAATTTTTATTAAATCTCTTTGTAATAAATAACAAAAAAGATTAAAAGAATAGAGATTATAATACAAATATAATGTATAATTAGAAATAAAAGTAAAAAATGCTTTGCAAATGGTCAATAAATAATACTAATGTAATAAATGTAGAAGCTAAATTGAGGAGGAGAATGAATAGAAAGATGCAAGATATGACTATTTTAATAACAATGGAAACAAATAACAGATCTAATGCAAATCTAATAGAAGAAAATAAAATAGAAACAGATATAACAATAAAATATAATAATAAAATCACTGATGAAACAAAGATATTAGAAAATGAGCAATTAGTACAAGAATTAGAAGAACAAATATGGTTATTAGAAGTTGTTGCATCGAAGCAGAGTAAGGAGGTTAGTGAAATAACAATTAAGGATTTAAAAGATATAAGAGAGGTATCAATAAATTCTACAAGTATTCCTAATAATTCTGTCATTCCAAAAATAATTGGAAGGTTTAAATCTTTAAAATCAATTAAGGTTAATGGAGATGAATCATCTTGCAATCTATATTATCCGTTAAACACCTTTCAAACAAATGGAAATTTAGTTGGGATATCTAAAGAAATAGGAAAATGTATAAACTTAGAAGAAGTAAACTTTTCTTTTAATAATCTAAAATACTTACCAAAAGAACTATTTAGAATTGAAAATATAACTAAACTAAATTTAAGTAGCACAGCTTTAAAAAGAATTGATGGAATAACAAGTGAAATATGTAATTTAACAAACTTAACACACTTATATTTAAGCTCTACCTATATTGATATTAATGATGTGAAAAGTTTAGCTTTTTTAGAAAATTTACAAGTTTTAGATATAGCTTCTAATATGATTGTGGGGGATATAAAGGAAGTATGTGATAACATTAAAGTAAGTGAAAAATTGTATATGCACATTAATTCTTTTTATGGTAATGGGAAGTACTTACTTAACTATGATGATAGTGTTACAATATACTGCCATTCAAATTTAATATATTTTTCAAATGAAGATGTAGTAAAATTTGAACAATATAATGAAAGAGAAAAGGATAAGAATTATGGTTATAGGGAATTTGCAAGGAATATTTATAATAATAGATTTGCAAAGTATAAGAATAATAAATCAACTTCAAAGATAGCTAACATAAATAAAGATATTACTATTAAAAAGGGGAGTAATATTAATGAAATATATAGTTTATATAAAGAAGGAATTAGAGTTTTAAATTATTACCTAGAAGTTGAGCACTTAGATAATAAAGTATTTAGAGAAAAGATTCCTTATAAAATAAATATAAAAAATACAGAGTTATTTAATGAAAGTGGAATAGCTATAAAAGATGGAATAGCTAAGATAGAAGTTAAATATGATGATGAAGCGATTTTATTATGTAGATAATTGATTGCTAAGAAGATAAAATACCTTAGTAGAAAGATATAAATATTTTTTTACTAAGGTATTTAAAATAATCCCACTACAAAAATAAAGTAAAAAATGGTATAATTATATAATAAATACAAGAAAT
>NZ_CAKVJA010000050.1 GCF_934754925.1 uncultured Clostridium sp.
ATTACTGGAAATCAAAATTTCCAGTAATATTTGATTTATAAGAAACTATATTACACAAAATTATCTACAGTCTCTAAAAATCTCCTACTAATAAGTTTAAATAAGTAGGAGATTTTTAATTTCTTTATTTAGTTAACATCTGTATCAAAATTTTCTATATTATCTATATCCATAGAAGTATCTTCAATACTATTTGTTTCAACATTAATATCTTCTTGATTATTTACTTCACTATCAATGTTTTTTTCAATATTTATTTCACTATCAATATTCTCTTGATTAAGAGTTTCTGTATCAGATTCCTCTAATTCAATAGTATCTGTATTGATTTTGATATCATTAAGTTCTAATATTTTATTTTCAAGATCTTTAATTTTTTGATTTTTATCCTGAATAATTATATTAGCTTTCTTAATCATTTCTTCAGCTTCAGTTTTAAGTGAATTATATTTTTCTAATAAAAATGCTTCATTATTTTCATAAGAAATAATTTTATTATGTGTAACATTTAGATTTTCAGTTAAATCAAGCATAGTTTGATTATTAAGAGATAATGAGGAAATACCTAAAATACAAGTAGCAGCTAATACAGAAGTCAATTTTCCATAGAACATTTACATCACCATTTCTATTTATCAATAAAGGAAGTCTTAACTTTTAGACTTACTTTCTAAAAATTTTTAATTAGTAGCGGTTAAAGTTGTTGTAACCCCGTCATTATTTGTGACTATTAATTCTACTTCTTTTATAGTTTTAGAAACAGAAGTAGAATATACACCTGGATTTAAAATGTTTGAATATGTAGCATTACCCCAAATACCTTGTCCATATTTATTACCATTTGAGTCATTTAAGTATCCATCCCAAGTTTTATCTTTTCTTGTAACCTTTCCATTTTCATCAGTAAGCTTTATCACAATGTTTCCTTTTTTACTCATTGATAAATCTATAGTTTCAGGTAATTCAAAAGTTACTTGAGTATAGTCTTTATAAAAATACACTTTTAAATTTTTAACAGTAGGAATAGAAGTATCAACAACTGAAGAATCTAATTTACCAGTAATATTTTCTAACTCTTTACTCGTTAAAGGCGTAGCATCAGCATTAATTTCATTAACAGTTTCTAAAGTGTCTGCAATATATTGATTAGCTTTATCTATTTCTGCAGTAGTTGCTTCTTTCAATGCGTCTATTTCACTTTCTAATCTAGCTTTTTCACTTTCTAATGCAGCTTTTTCAGTTTCTAATGCTTCTATCTTATCATTTAAATCTTTTATATTTGAAGCATTATCTTTTAATTGTTCTTTTAAATTAGCAATTTCCTCTTCTTTTTCTGATATTTGAATTGTTAGAGTTTCAATTTCAGTGTTTTTCTCTTCGATTATTGAGTTAGCCTTAGCGATTTCAGCTTCAGCATTGGCTTTGATTTCTCCATATTTGCTTACTAAATATTCTTCATTACTTTCATATTGAGTAATCTTATTTTTAGTAAGCTCTAAAGCGTTTGTAAGCTTATCCATATTATCACTATTAAGTACTGATACTACTACACTTGTAGTTAAAGTTCCAGCAATTAAATAACACATAATATTTTTTCCTAGCATTTATTATCCATCCTTTGTATTTTATTTGCATTTAGTAATTTAATAATTTAACAATTTCTTCTTTTGTTAAAGGCTCGCCTAAATTATTTACTGAATTTATTTCATCAGTAATACCATCTATAATAGTTTTAAACTTATCTTCAATGATATATAAAGATTCTTTATTTATTTCAACAAATAAATTTTCAAGTTGATTTAAATATTTATCCTTTTCCGAATTAACTTCAATTATTTCAGTAGTTAGAGAGTGAATTTCGTTTAATAAAATTTCTTTTTCTAATAAAACGTTTCCAATTTCTTCGTTTAGTTTATCGTTAGCTTCAGCATTAGTTAATTGTGATTGAAGTTTTTTTAACTTATCATTAAGAGATTTTAATTCATAATTTAATTTTTGTATTTCTTCTTCTTTATTAAATAAATCAGAATTTAGTCTGTTAAACTCTTCCTCTGAAGCATTTTTATACTCTTGATACTTATTAGATAAAAGAAGATTCTCATTACTTAATTTAAGATTTTGACCTTTAATATGTAGAATTCCAATAGTAAAGAAAGTAATAGATGTTAAAACAGCTATTAATATATAGAGTTTTTTTTCTTTCACCAACCCCACCTCCTTACTTTTGATATACAATTTAAATTTGGTTAGCTAACCAAAAGGAAGTATAGCATAACGCAATAAGTATGTAAAATTCATTGAAATATGCTAATAAAACTTAATAAAAGAATAATAAAATAGAAAAATTAATATAATTTGTCGTATTTGCTCGATATAAGTCTGGATAAGGAGTTTTAATATGGTAAATCTTGAAATGTTTAATTAAATAAAAAACTAAGTAAAAAGCCTTAAAATAATAAGTTTTGTCGTATTTAGTCGAATAAAAACATGAATTAATATTCTTAAATCAATATATATGAGGTAAAGATTTTGTAAACATTCAGTAAAGTTATTTAAAAGGAAGTATTATGAAAAATATTTAAAATAGTAAATGCTATTATGCTTATTTTTATATAGCTGCATACAGATTTATAAAAGTGAAACAATATAATGGAGGTGATTTGATGAAATCAATATGGGATGAAAGTTGTGAATTTGATAAAAGAGAAGAACTAAAAGGTGATATAAAAACTGATATTTTAATTATTGGAGCAGGAATAACAGGAATATTAATAGGTTATTTTCTAAAACAAAATGGTAGAGAGGTAGTATTAATTGATAAATCTGAGATTGCAAGGGGAAATACAAGAAATACTACTGCAAAGATAACATCACAGCATGATTTAATTTACAATAAATTAATACAAGAGTTTGGAGAAGAAAAGGCTAAGCAATATGCAAGAGCCAATGAGTTAGCTATAAGAAAGTATAGAGAAATTATTAAAGAAAGAAAAATAGAATGTGATTTTGAGGAACTCCCTGCATATATTTATTCTTTAAATGATACAGATTTATTAAAAAAGGAAGTAGATGCAGCTAGACATTTAGGAATAGATGCAGAATATGTAGAAAAAGTTGATCTTCCATTAGAGGTTAAGGGTGCTGTTAAATTTAATAATCAAGGACAGTTTAATCCACTAAAATTTTTAAAAGATATTTCAAAAGAATTAACTATATATGAAAATACTAAAGCAATAAAAATAGAAGAAAATTTAGTAAGTACAGATAAAGGGAATATAGTAGCCAATCATATAGTAATAGCTACCCATTATCCAATAATAAATGCACCAGGATATTATTTTATGAAAATGCATCAAGAGAGATCTTATGTTATAGCCTTAGAAAATGCAGATAATAATATTAAGGGAATGTATATAGATTATGAAAAGCAAGGTTATTCATTTAGAAATTATAAAGGATTACTATTGTTAGGTGGTATAAGTCAAAGAACTGGTGAAAATGAAAGTGGAGGAAGTT
Organism: uncultured Clostridium sp.; assembly: GCF_934754925.1. Lineage (GTDB taxonomy): Bacteria > Bacillota > Clostridia > Clostridiales > Clostridiaceae > Clostridium. The sequence goes on from NZ_CAKVJA010000050.1 coordinate 3,517, forward strand.
ACGATAAATTAAGAAATATTGCAAAGGATCTTTATCCAAACTCAAGGGAAAAATGTCATTGGTCAGCACAGGATTGTATGACTATTGATGGAATACCTTACATAGGAAAATATGCTGATAGTACACCTAATATATATGTAGCTACCGGCTTTAATAAGTGGGGAATGACAAGTTCTATGGTATCAGCTATGATAATATCTGATTTGATATTAGAAAAAGATAATGATTTTTCAGAGATATTTTCACCAAAAAGGTTTGATTTATCATTATCAATTAATAATATTGCTAATGATTTAGTTAAAACAGCTAAAAACTTTATAGCTCAAAAGATATCTATACCAAGTAGTGAAATACAGCATATTAAAAATGGTCATGCAGGAATTGTTGATTATAACGGGCAAAAGGTTGGAGTATATAAAGATGAAAATGGAAAAGAGTTTATTGTATCAACAAAATGTTCTCACTTAGGATGTGAACTTCATTGGAATGCAGATGAATTAACATGGGACTGTCCATGTCATGGATCAAGATTTGACTATACAGGAAAATTAATAGAAAGTCCTGCAAATAAAGATATAGTGGGGGATTAGTGATAAATCAAATTTTATAAACAAGGTAAATAGTGGAATATGTAATCTTTATTTATGTGAAAAATGAAATAAGGCAATAAATATATTGCAGTAATAGTAGAAAATTAATATACTAATTTTATGCTACAGTAATAAAACGAAGGAGGAGATTATATATGAAGAATAAATTACCTAAGGAAGCTTATGGTGGTGTCCATGGAAAAGACTATGTTCCATATATAACCGATAAATCAAAAAAAGGAGCTAATATTGCTGTGATGATGATTGGAATAATATTAGCTATTATATTTGCAGCATCAACCGCTTATTCTGGTATGAAGTCAGGATTGACAGTAGCAGCAGGAATACCAGGGGCAATAATAGGTTCAATGTTTATAGGTGTATTTGCTAAAGATAAAGGAATACTTGGCAAAAATATAACACAAGGAATGTCAAGTGGTGGAGAATCAATAGCAAGTGGTATGATATATGTTTTACCAGCTATTATTCTAATCGGAAGTGATTTCACTTTCTTAGAAGGGATAAGTGTAGGAATAGGTGGAGCATTATTTGGAATAGGAGCTTTATCATTAGTTTATAACTATTTGATAGTTGAAGAACATGGAAAGCTAATGTATCCAGAATCAATGGCAATATCTGAAACATTAGTAGCATCAGAAGGTGGTGGAGATGCTATTAAGTTTATGGGGATAGGTTTTGGAATAAGTGGAATTATTAATGTTTTAACAGGATCATTTTTAAATATAATTAATAATACAGTTACTTATGTGGGAAGTAAATTTTATAAATGGAAATTTTCTATTGAAGTAAATCCACTTTTATTAGGAATAGGATTTATAGTTGGATTAGAAGTTTCGGTAACTATGCTTGCAGGATCAATATTATCTAATTTTGGTATTGCACCATTAATAGGATACTTTACAGATATGGCACAAAGTAATGCTAATGCATGGAATGACACAACAGTTCTTATAAGCCAAATGGATGTAAATGCTATAACTGGAAGTTATGTTAAGTATATAGGTGCAGGTATGATGCTGTGTGGAGGTATAATAGGAGCTCTTAAACTTATACCAACTATAGTTGTTTCTATAAAGGAAACACTAAAGGCAAAATCATCCAAGGATGGTAATGGAGAAAATAGTTCAGGTGAAATGATATTCCTTTTAGCTGGTGTTGTGATAGCATTTGTAGCAGGATTCTTTATTTCACAAAGTATTGTAATGGCAATAGTATCTGCAATAGTTTCATTAATATTATCATTATTATTTGTAATAGTTGCTGGTCGTTTAACTGGTACAATAGGAACATCAAATCTTCCTGTTTCAGGAATGACAATTGCTTCATTAGTAATATTAACATTAGTATTTGTAATAATGGGATGGAAAGGGCAAGCAGATAATAAATCATTACTTTTATTTGCAGCATTTATGGTTGTAGCAATATCAGTAGCAGGTGGATATAGCCAATCACAAAAAGTAACTTATGTTATAGGTGGAAGTAAGAAAGAAATGCAAAATTATTTTGCAATAGCAAGTATTATAGGTGTTATTGTTACTACAGGAACAATATTAATACTTTCTAGTCAATTAAGAATTACTGGAGCAGATGCGCCGTTTGCCTTACCACAAGCAAATTTAATGTCTACATTAACTTCAGGTATAATGTCAGGAAATTTACCATGGCCAATGATTATAGTTGGTATTGTTATGGCTTTATTTTTATTCTTATTAGATTTACCAATAATGACAATTGCAATAGGATTTTACTTACCTATAGCTACAACTACAATTATTTTAGTTGGAGCATTAATACGTGTATTTATTGAAAAAATGAGTAAGAGTGAAGAAGAAAAGGAAGTTAAAGTTGCAAATGGAATAAGCCTTTCATCAGGACTTGTTGCAGGTGGTTCTATTATAGGATTAGTAGGGATTATACTACAAGTAACAGGATTAATAAAACCAAGAGTTCCAAGTGGATTTGCCGCTAGCAACATGATGGGAATATTATTGTTAATAGTGTTAGTTATAGCTACTACAGTTCCGATTATGATGTCAAAGGTGAAGAAGCATGAAAGATAATGAGGAGATTTTAAGTTTAAAATTTAGAATTTGTGATAATGTTGAGTATAAGGTTGACGATAATGGAATAGTTACAATTTTCGAAAAGCAAGATCATAAAATTCAAAAATTTTTTAGAAGGTTAAGGTTCAATATACCCTTATATAAGGAAATTGCCCTTGATAAGATTAGTAGTGAAGTATTTACACAGATTGATGGTGTGAGAACTGTTAAAGAAATAGGAGAGTACTTAGAAGTAAAGTTTGGAAATGAAGTAAGTCCACTTTATGAAAGACTACTTGTTTTTCTTAATCATATTGATGTAAATTGTCATTATATTGAAAAGGTTAATTAAGTAAATTTATTAATATTATAAATTCAATTAATTAAGATTAGAATAATAATTATAAGGCATAGGATTAGATATTTAAGTCTAATCCTATTTTTATATTCTTGTACAAAAATAGAGGGAAAAGATTACCTATGAAAACTATTTCAAAAGGCTATTGACAAACATATACGTACAAGTTATTATTAAAACATAAGGCATACATATACGTATATGTTCTGAGTAAGGAGGTAAAGTGATGGGAAAATATATTGACGATTCAAAAGCGTTATTGAAATATGTAGGTGGCAAAGAAAATATTAGTGCAGTTACACATTGTGTTACTCGTATGAGATTTGTGTTAAAAGATACAAGTATAGCAGATAAGGAAAAAATAGAATCATTAAAATCTGTAAAAGGAACTTTCATTCAAGCTGGTCAATTCCAAGTAATAATAGGAAATACAGTAACTGATTTTTATAATGATTTTGTAAAGGTTTCAGGTGTTGAAGGAGTAAGTAAAGATAATGCTAAAGATGCAGCAAAATCAAATATGACTTTTCTTCAAAGACTTATGGCAAATTTAGCAGAAATATTTTCACCACTTATTCCAGCAATTATAGTTGGAGGTCTTATATTAGGATTTAGAAATATTATTGGTGATGTAAAGTTTTTTGAAAATGGTACAAAGACTTTAATTGAAATATCACAATTTTGGGCAGGAACTCATAGTTTTTTATGGCTAATTGGTGAAGCAATATTCCACTTCCTACCTGTAGGAATAGTATGGGCTATAACTAAAAAGATGGGAACTACTCAAATACTTGGTATAGTATTAGGTATTACGTTAGTATCACCACAACTTTTAAATGCATATGCAGTATCTGGTGGAGCAGATATTCCATTCTGGGATTTTGGGTTTGCTAAAGTTAATATGATTGGTTATCAAGCGCAAGTTATTCCAGCAATTTTAGCAGGATTTGTATTAGTTTACTTAGAGAGATTCTTTAGAAAAATATCACCAGCAGCTATTTCTATGATAATAGTACCATTCTTCGCATTAGTACCATCAGTATTAATTGCACATACAGTACTTGGTCCTATAGGCTGGAAAATTGGAGATATGATTTCAACAGTAGTATATTCAGGATTAACATCATCATTTAGTTGGTTATTTGCAGGTGTATTTGGATTTGTTTATGCACCATTAGTTATTACTGGTTTACATCATATGACAAATGCTATTGATCTTCAATTAATGTCACAAGTTGGTGGTACATTATTATGGCCAATGATTGCGCTATCAAATATAGCTCAAGGTTCAGCAGTACTTGCAATGATATACTTACAAAGAAAAAATGAAGAAGAAAAACAAGTTTCAATACCAGCATGTATTTCAGCATATTTAGGAGTAACAGAACCAGCATTATTTGGTGTTAACTTAAAGTATGGATTCCCATTTATATGTGGAATGATTGGATCAGGAATTGCTGCTGTAATATCAGTTGCAAGTGGAGTAATGGCTAATGCAATAGGTATTGGAGGAATTCCAGGAATACTTTCAATTCAACCAAAACACATGTTAATGTTTGCTGTAGCAATGGTAGTAGCTATAGTAGTTCCATTTGTGTTAACAGTAATTGTTGGCAGAAAAAAATTAAGCTAAAAAATAGATTAAAAATTACAATATAAGGATGATATATTGAAGTCAAGTAAATTGATGGATATATCATCCATTATTTGCTAGGAGAAGGAGATAGTTAAAATGAAAGATTTTAGAGAAAGTGTAGTTTATCAAATATACCCTAAGTCATTTAATGATTCAAACGGAGATGGAATTGGAGATATAAACGGAGTAACAGAAAGATTAGATTATTTAAAAGAACTTGGTGTAGATTATATATGGTTAACTCCTGTTTATGTATCTCCTCAAAAAGATAATGGATATGATGTAGCAGATTATTATAAGATAGATCCTAGAATGGGGACTATGGAAGATTTCGATAAGCTTGTAGTAGAAGCAAATAATAGAAATATAGATATTATGTTAGATATGGTATTCAATCATACTTCTACAGAACATGAGTGGTTTAAAAAAGCATTAAATGGTGACAAGAAATATAAGGATTTTTATATATTTAAAGAAGGGAAAAATAATGAACCCCCAACTAACTGGATTTCTAAGTTTGGAGGTAATGCATGGGAGTATGTAGAAGAATTCAATGAATATTATCTTCACTTATTTGATGTTACACAAGGTGATTTAAATTGGGACAATAAAGAAGTTAGAGATGAAATATATAAGGTAGTAAACTTCTGGTTAGATAAAGGAGTAAAGGGATTTAGACTAGACGTAGTTAATCTTATTTCTAAACCGGAAATATTTGAAGATGATAATATAGGTGATGGAAGAAGATTTTATACAGATGGACCTAACATTCATGAGTATCTAAAAGAACTTAATAAAAATACATTTGGTAAGTATGAAGATGTAATAACAGTAGGAGAAATGTCTTCAACATCTGTTGATAATTGTATTAAGTATTCAAATCCAGATGAAAAAGAGCTATCAATGGTATTTAACTTCCACCATTTAAAGGTTGATTATAAAAATGGTGATAAGTGGACAATGATGGACTTTGACTTTAAAATGCTAAGAGATATATTTAAAGAATGGCAAGAAGGAATGCAAGAAGGTAATGGATGGAGTGCTGTATTCTGGTGCAATCATGACCAACCTAGAGCAATATCAAGGTTTGGAAATGACAAAAAGTATCATAATGAAAGTGGGAAAATGTTAGCGACAACTATTCATATGATGAGGGGAACACCATATATTTATCAAGGTGAAGAGTTTGGAATGACTAATCCTTATTTTGATACAATAGAAGAATACAGAGACGTTGAGTCAATAAATTATTATGATATATTAAAAGAGCAAGGCGAATCAGAAGCTGATATTTTAGAAATTTTAAGATCAAAATCAAGAGATAATTCAAGAACTCCAATTCAATGGAATAATGAAGAAAATGCTGGCTTTACAACTGGAACACCATGGATACCAGTAGCAAAATCTTATAAAGAAATAAATGCAGAAAATGCTCTTAAAGATGAGAACTCTATTTTTTATCATTATAAAAAATTAATATCATTAAGAAAAGAATATGATGTTATTTCAAAGGGTAATTTCAATATGATTTTAGAAGATAACAATAGAGTACTTGGGTATACTAGAAATTATGAAAATAAAACATTAGTTGTTTTAAATAATTTCTATGGAGAAGAGGCAAAGGTAGATATTCCATCAGAATTATTAGAAAATAACAATGTTAAAGTATTAATATCTAACTACTGTAATGAAGTTGAATTAAATAAAGAAATGATTCTTAGACCATATGAATCAATAGTTTATTATATTGAGAAATAGTATATTTATATGATAAAATTACTATGGTGATATAAATGGATAAAAAGTATTTAAATATATATAACATTATAGTAAATAAAATAGAAAGTAAAGAATATCAAAGTAATGATAAGTTACCATCAGAAAAGGAACTAATGGATCAATATAATGTATCTAGGGATACTGTTAGAAAATCTTTAAATATGTTAGAACAAAATGGATATATACAAAAGACTAAAGGAAAAGGATCTTTTGTATTAGATATAAACAAATTTAACTTCCCAGTATCAGGTGTGGTTAGTTTTAAAGAAATTGCTCAAAAGTCTACTAGTAATATAGAAACTTTTGTTGAGTTTTTGGATTGCATATATCCTAAGAAAAATATAGCAAGAGGATTGGAAATTACTGAAGATGAAAAGGTGTGGAAGATTATTAGAACAAGATCCTTTGATGGAGAAAAGGTAATTTTAGATAAAGATTATATGATTAAAAGGTTTGTAGACAATCTTACATATGATGTATGTAAGAATTCCTTATATGAATATGTAGAAGATGTATTAGGATTAAAAATTGCATATGCTAAGAAGGAAATAACAGTGCAAAATGTAACTGAAGAAGATAAAAAATATCTAGATATGAAAGGCTTTGATATGATAGTAGTAGTAAAAAGTTATACATATTTAGATGATACAAGTTTATTTCAATATACAGAATCAAGGCACAGACCAGATAAGTTTGTATTTGTTGATTTTGCAAGAAGACATTAAAAGGAAAGTAAAACTTTAAAAAATAGAGCTACCATATATTATAGTAGCTCTATTTTAGTATTTTATTCTATTAACAGTTTTTAATAATTTCTCAAGTTTTTCAGTGGAGATAATTCTTTCATTACATTCAGTACTATTTAAACATATATGAAAACCTAGTGATTTATAATCATCTTCACTTCTTGGCTTACAAATAGGTGAGACAAATGCAACTTCACTTTCAGAGCCAATATGGTTACAAAGAGTACATATATTAGAACTTTTAGTCTTAGAGGAAGTTAGTCTTCAGGCCATTCCTAAAAGTTTACCATTCATATTATAAGTAATAATGAGTTTATTTGTTGATTCATCAATCCAACCTAGATATACAAGTTTTGATTTTTCTATATTTAAGTCAGGAATTTTAAGTTTCTTTTCCTTTTTAAATATTTTAGTAAGTTCACTTTTTGTTAAATTGACTATGTATGTGGAACTACTATTACAGATACATTAGCTTTAGTATTATATAGAAGTAAAAATAGCTATTTTATCTTTATTAAAAGATAAAATAGCTATTTTTTAAGTTTTTGGAAATTTTTATACTCAGATAGATAAAATAATGAATATTATAAAAAAGAAGAGTATCAATCATATAAATTTAGGAAGGAGGTAATCTATGATAAAAATAATGATTGTTTGTGGGTTAGTATTATTAATGTGTATAACTTCTACTAAAATATTATATAGGTTTGGTGTACCAATTCTTTTGGTATTTATAGTGTTTGGAATGCTATTCGGAGTGGATGGAATTGTTGGAATATGTTTCGATGATTATCAGTTAGTTAGTAAAATAAGTACTATAGCTTTGATATTTATAATGTTTTATGGGGGATTTGGAACTAACTGGGGTATGGCGAAACCTGTAGCAATACAATCAATTTTTTTGTCAACACTAGGAGTTGTTTTTACAGCTATATTAACAGGTTTATTTTGTTTTTTTGTATTTAAAACTACCTTATTAGAAGGATTACTTATAGGATCAATAGTTGGATCTACGGATGCAGCATCTGTATTTGCAATATTAAGATCTCAGCGGTTAAATTTGAAGGGGTCAATTGCATCTATGTTAGAGTTGGAAAGTGGTAGTAATGATCCATGTGCATATATGCTTACAGTAATAATATTAGGATTAATGTCTGGTGGTGGATATGGTAATATAATCCCAATGATATTAAAGCAGATTATAGTAGGAGTAGTTATTTCAGTTGTGTTAGCTAAATTATCCGTTTATTTATTAAGACATGCTAAATTTGAAATAGAGGGATTTTATCCAATTTTTATAACTGCTATCGCAGTATTAGCTTACTCAGTAAGTGAATATTTTTCGGGAAATGGATATTTAAGTGTTTATATTACAGGTATTATTATAGGAAATGCTAAAATACCTCATAAGAAGAGTATATTTCAATTTTTTGATGGAATATCATGGATTATGCAAATTATGTTATTCTTTTTACTTGGGTTAGTAGCATCGCCATCTAAAATACCATCAGTTATGGTTAAGGGCATATCAATTTCAATATTTATGATTTTTGTAGCAAGGCCAGTTGCAATATTTAGTATTTTATATTGGTTTAAAGCACACATAAAAGAAAAAATTTTTATATCCTGGGTTGGAATAAGAGGGGCAGCATCAATAGTTTTTGCTATATTTGCTGAAACATATGGAGTGTCAATAAATAATGACATTTTTCATATCATATTTTTTATAGCATTATTTTCAGTGGCAGTACAAGGTACTGCTATTCCAAAATTAGCCAAAAAGTTAGATTTGATAGATAATAACGAGTCTGTTTTAAAGACTTTTAATGATTATAAAGAAGATAAGAGTACAAGACTTATAGAATTTACAATTGATGAACACAATATTATAGCTAATAAAACAATAATGGATGCTAATATACCTGAAGATATTCTTGTAGTAATGATAAAGAGAAATGGTGATGTATTTGTGCCAAACGGATCTACAGAAATTTTACCTGGAGATATATTAGTGTTATCAGGAAATAAGCTTAAACATTTTAATGAGTATAAGGAGGAAAAAAGTACTACTTTAACAGAGGTTTCTATTGAGAAAAAAAGTAATTTGATTAATAAACCTATAAAAGATGCTAATATTCCAGATGATGTTCTTATAGTTATGATAAAAAGAAAGGGAGAAGTAATAGTCCCTAATGGAAATACAGTAATTCTTCCAGAGGATATATTAGTTATAACATCAAATAATATGGAAGAAATAGAAGATTTATTAACAGTATAATTATTGGTGATGAATTATATAAAAGATATCAAAAAGATGCTCCCTAGATAGAGCATCTTTTATTTTTTATATATTATTCAAAAGGCCTTACTCTTAACCTTATGCCTAAATCATCACATACTTTTTGACTTGCCTTAATATCGTCCTCACCAATACAATCAACAACGGTGAAAACAACATTAGGAATATAAGATTTACATGATACGGCAAATTCCTTCATAGCATCATAAGATTTAATTCCAAATTTACTTTTAGTTATTTCATAAAATTCTTTAGCTGTTGGGGCATTAAGACTTATGGAAACAGTATCAATTAATCCTTCTAATAAAGGTGCAACTTCTTTTTTATTAATTAGATCTCCTAAACCGTTAGTATTAATTCTAATTGGAATTTTTGAATTTCTTTCTTTTATATATTTAGAAACTTCAATTATTGCATCTAGTCTTTCAGTTGGTTCTCCAAAGCCACAAAATATAATTTCATCATAAAGATTAATATTTATAGATTCAAACTCACTAATTACTTCTTTTACTGTTGGTTCTTTTTCCAACCATAGACTATTAGATTCAAGCATTTTTTTAGTTTGTCTTAAACAAAATGTACATGCGCATGGACAACGGTTAGTCAAATTTACATATATATTTTTCTTTATACCATTAGATTCCATTTCTTCAATTGTTATATTTTTTAAGCTTATAAAATTTCCATTATCACTAGTATATAGAATAACCATATTACCCCATCCTTTTATATTATTTTAATTCAGTTAAGAATTCTTCAAAGCAAACACCATAGTTATTTGGTAGGTTTAAATCAGTAGTAAATTTTAATGATTTACTAATAAAGTCTGTTGCTTTTTTTACTGCATCTGCAAAATCTTCACCTTTAACAAGACTAGCAGATACAATAGAAGAGAAAACATCACCAGTTCCAGAGCGATCTTCCCCTATTTTTTCAACCTCTATAATTTTATAAGGTTTATTAATTTCAAATATAAAATTTTCTATTGCTCCTTGTCTTTGTAAGCCAGTAATTACTATTTTACTTGGACCCTGAAGAGATAATCTTTCACATAATAAATATAATTCTTCGTGTGTGGGAGTATCAGCAGGATAAGATAAATCTAATAATCTACAAAGTTCAGTAAGGTTAGGTGTTAATACATCTGCATATTTAATTAGGTTTTGCATTTCTTTGCACATTTCATCTGTATAAGTAGAATAAAGCTTGCCATAGTCGCCCATAACAGGGTCTATTAAAACTATATTATTATCAGTTTTAAATTTATCTAAAAAGTCTATTACTATCTTAATTTGTTCTTTAGAACCTAAAAAGCCTGTGCATATTCCATCAAAGTTTAATCCAAGGATTTCCCAATTATTAATATATTCTTTCATCTTAGGGGTATAATCTTCAAAAAAGAAGTTATTAAATCCAGTATGATTTGAAAGTATAGCTGTTGGTATGAAACAACATTGAACTTTAAGTGCTGAAATAATAGGCAATGAAACGGCTATGGAACATCTACCAAAACCTGTTATGTCATTTATAAGAGCTATTTTTTTTTGATTAAATCCCATCATTCTTTTCACATCCTTTAAATATTAATTATAAAAGAAGAATTTGGGAAAATCAATTTTAGAAGCTTTGTAACGATACAATATTGTATTTATAAAAATTAAGAAGGTATGTCATAATGAATTTAAAAATTTAAGGTAATATAATTTTTGATTTTGTTAAAATTTTTTAAATAAAAAAAAACTAGACTATAGATGTCTTATTTAGAGAATACTATATAAATTAAAAGTGAATTAATTCATAAAAATAAATAAAATTTAAAGTTAATTTAAAAGTAAATGAGGTATGGATATGAATAAATTTATAGAACAAGCCAAATTAATAAAAGATGATATTATAAGTTATAGAAGAACTATTCACGAAAATCCTGAAGTAGGTGCAGAATTACCTAAAACAAAAGCTTATGTAATGGAGAAGCTAAGAGAGTTTGGATATGATCCAAAAGAAATATGTGAAAGTGGTATAGTTGCTACAATCCAAGGAAATAAAGTAGGAAAAACATTTTTATTAAGAGCTGATATGGATGCACTTCCAATGGAGGAAGCTACTGAATGCGATTTTAAATCAAATAATGGTTGTATGCACTCTTGTGGACATGATATGCATACAGCAATGCTTCTAGGAGCTGCAAAGTTACTTAAAGAAAATCAAGATGAAATAGAAGGAACTATTAAGTTAGTATTCCAACCAGATGAAGAAGGGTTTACTGGAGCAAAAAAAATGTTAGAAGCAGGGGTACTTGAAAATCCTAAAGTTGACGCTGCAATGGCAATGCATGTACATTCTGGAACACCATCAAATGTTGTGCTATGTGGGTTAGGAACTAGTATAGCAGGATGTAATAGATTTAGAATAGTTGTAAATGGAACGGGATGTCATGGAGCAATGCCAGAGCTTGGAGTAGATCCAATTAATATAGCAGCTCATATATATATATCATTACAAGAAATAATATCGAGGGAAATATCAGCTACAAAACCGGCTGTAGTAACAATAGGAAAATTTGTAGGTGGGGAAGCACCAAACATAATACCAGGAGAAGTTATTATGGAGGGAACTATAAGAAGCTTAGACAAAGAAGTCGGAGAGTTTATATTTAACAGAATAAAAGATATAGTTGAATCTACTGCTAAGATGTTTAGAGGAGAAGCTAAGTTAATAGAATTATCATCAGTACCACCATTGGCTAATGATACTGATTTAGCTAAAGAGCTTACATCTTATGTGAAGGATTTAGTAGGAGAAAAAGCTGTGTGCTTATTTGAAGGAGGAGGAATGGGGTCAGAGGATTTTGCATCTTACTCATATGAAGTTCCAAGTGTTTATCTTATGTTAGGTGCTGGTATAAAACAAGAAAATCCTTTATACGGTGAACCAATGCATAATGAAAAAGTAGTATTTAATGAAGATATATTAGTTACAGGAGCAGCTATGCATACATATTGTGCTATTATGTGGTTAAAAAATAATAAATAAGCACAGTAGAATTGAAAAAATGAAAGGTAAAAATAATGAGATTATTAGATATTGTATTTTACCTCTTGAGAAGTAGTTCTAAAGTTACGATTAGTGAACTTTCAAGAATTTATAATGTATCTACAAGGACTATAAAAAGAGATCTAGATAAACTATCAATATTAGGTATTCCTATAATAATTCATAGGGGAAAAAATGGTGGTGTTGAGATAGATGAGGATTATGTAATAAGAAGACAAATGTTAACATATAATGATTTTGAAGAATTAATTTTAGCATTATATATTGGGGAAAATATAAGTAAAAATATAGATAAATCATTTTTAATTGATAAGTTTAGAATTGTAGAAAATGATAAGAGCTCTGAAATTTTAAGTAAGTTTAAAGAAAGATTCATAGTAGATTTATATGAAGAAAAGTTCGATACTAAAAGTGAAATTTGTAAGAAAATTGATACAGCTTTAGATAGTAAATGCTTTATAGAGATAGAAACAAGAAAAGGAAAATCAGTTATAATTCCAATTTCATATGTTTTAAGAAAAGAAGGATTATGTTTATATTGTTATAGTGAAGAATATAATCTTATATTAATAAATGAAATATATAATGTTAAAATTCTTAATAAAAGTTATGATAATAATATAGTTAGTTATATAGATAATAAAAAGAATTTAAAGGTAATATAAAACAGAATTTGTTAAATTCTAGAAACAAGACATTAAATGTCTTGTTTTTTTGTTATTATTATTAAAGTAATCAATAAGTTATATTAATTGATAATTTGTATTTTGATGTAAAGATTATAAGGATTAAAGAGAATAAATGATGAATTTAGGAGCGAAATCAAAAAAATGGGTAAAAAGATCATATTATTTATGGTTATATTTACTGTTTTGTTAAGTGGGAATACTTTAGTATTTTCTAGTAAGATTAATTTTTATAATAGTTCAGTAGCTGAATTAGATAAAATAAATTTTAATAGTTTATCCTCAAAGGATGGGTTAACAAGTGATCTTATAACTTATATTTATCAAGACTAAATAGGATATATGTGGATAGGTACTGAAGATGGATTAAATCAATACAATGGAAATATAGTAGTTCAATATAATTA
>NZ_CAKVJA010000051.1 GCF_934754925.1 uncultured Clostridium sp.
GGAGAAATGAAGAAAAGATATGGTTTCATTTATGTAGATAAAGATAATGAAGGAAACGGTACTTTAAATAGAAGTAAGAAAAAGAGTTTCTATTGGTATAAAAAAGTAATAGAAACTAATGGTGAAGAAGTATAAGTAACAGTTCAAATCTATTATTTCTTATAAAAGAGTAAAATTGAATATATCTTAATTTAATAATATTATCTCCCTAAGACCAGATTAGGTTTAGGGAGATTTTTTTAGTATTATTTAGATAAATATAATAAAACTTTGATATAATAAGTATGAACATAATAGAATACGGAAGAGGGGATTAAGTTATGATAAAGTTAATAGCAAGTGATATGGATGGAACTTTATTGAATGATGATCATATGATATCAGATGAAAATTTAAGGGCTATAAGAAAAGCTCAGGAAATGGGAAGACATTTTACAATTGTAACAGGTAGAGATTATGCAGCAGTAAAATCATATTTAGAAGATTGTAATTTAAAGTGTGAATGTATTTTAAGTAATGGTGCAGAATATAGAGATGTAAATGGAAATGTAATTGAAAGTGTCTATATGAATAAGAAGAGCGTAAAAATAGTATTTGATATATTAAATGAAGCAGGCTTATGTATTCAACTAATGACTAATAAGGGTTCATATATAACAAATAAAGAAAATGATAAAAAGGCTATTATTGATAGATTTAAATTATTTAATCCTAAAATGACTGAGGAAGAAGTAATAGAGTTTGTTGAAAGCTTTCATAAGCAAAGAGGAATGAATTATATAGATAATGTATATGAAATTTTAGACAGTGATGTAGAAGTATTAAAAATAGTAACTTTTGATAATGATGAAAATTTAATAGCAAAATTAAAAGAGAAATTAAAAGAAAATACATCGGATTTAGCAGTAGCATCAACTTTTTCAAACGATATTGAAATAAGCGACATTGAAGCTCAAAAGGGATTAATATTAGCAAAAACAATTAAAAAGATGGGTATAGATAAAAGTGAAGTAATAGTACTTGGAGATAGTTTTAATGACTATTCTATGTTTACTGAATTTGAAAATTCATATGCCATGGAAAATGCAATTCCAGAAATTAAAGAGATTGCAAAGTATATTACTGACACTAATAATAATGATGGAGTAGCAAAGGCTATTTATAAATCTTTAGAAATATAATATATTATTTAATAACAAGTTTTATAGAAACTTGTTATTTTTTTAGAAATTAAAAGGATAAAATGATTTGTAATATTAGAGAGGTTAAATCTAGAGGAGCTGAAGTTATTGGTGTAGCATATGAAAATTAAGAATTAGATTTATCTATCTTTGATGAGGTTGTAAGAATATTACAAATTTCAAATAGAATAGTACCAGTATTAGGAGCTAATTAATTAGAGAATTAGCTCCTTTTAAGGTTTAAGGAATTGTTATATCATTAATGAAATCATAAGTAATTTCAATTAGGGTATATGCAATCCCAGTGAGGGTGATAGTTGCTAATAAAATCATATTATCACTCCAATAAAATAATATATTAATATGGTAGTTAAAAATATAAAAAATATACATTAATTTTACTTTAAGTATAATATTTTAAACAAATAAATGAGTAATAGGCATTATGCTGATTCCTAAAAATATAGAAGCAACAGAAAGTCCAGTGTATCCATACTTTCTAGAGGAAGGTATAAGTTCATCTAATGATATATATATCATTATTCCACAAACTACAGCAAAAATTATTCCAAGTATAAGTTCGTTAATAAAGGGTTTTAAACATAAGAAAGCAATTAGTGCACCTAAGGGCTCTGCCATTCCAGATAGAAATGAATATTTAAGAGCTCTATATTTACTTTTAGTTGCAAAATAAATTGGCATAGCAATGGCAATGCCTTCAGGAATATTGTGAAGAGCTATAGCTAAAGTTACAGCAATTCCTAATGATGTATCTTGATATCCAGAAACAAAAGTTGCAATACCTTCAGGAAAGTTATGTATCATAAGAGCTATAGTTGATACTAACCCAACTCTAAAAATATCAAAGTTATTATTGCTGTTAGGTATACTTCCTTTTTCTTCTTCAGGAATAAATATATCAATTAAGTAGGCCATTAATGCTCCTATCAATAAGAATAAAATTGACCATAGTATACCATTAACTTTTCCATGATATTTTGAAATGGCTTCTTGAGCTGTAGGAAATAAATCTGTAAATGAAACTGTAATCATAACGCCTGCAGAAAAGCCTAATGAAAAGGTAAGGAATTTTTCATTTCTAGTTTTACTAAAGAAAATAATAACTGCACCTAAAACAGTTGACAATCCTGCGATTGTTGAAAGTAATAATGGAAATAATGAAGCTTTATCAATCATTCTTAACCTCTCTATATTATTGTTACATAATTATTTTATGACTAATGATAAATAAAAAGAATATAAAGTTACAATAAAATGTAAAAGTGGTTAAATATTCAATAACATGCTATAATTATAATCATATATTTTTAGGAGGTAAGTAGTGAAAAAAGATTATTCGGCACTTATTTGGGGATTGATATTTGTTATTGTAGGAATTATATTTGGGGGAAATGCACTTAATATATGGCATGTAGATGTATTTTTTCCAGGATGGTGGACTTTATTTTTAATTATACCTGGATTAATATCAATGGTTAGGTATGGATTTAATTGGGGATCAGGTATTTTGGTAATAATAGGATTAGTGTTATTATTCGATGAATTAGATATAATAGATGATGGAGCTATATGGAAGTTAATATTCCCATTAGTTTTAGTTGCAGTAGGTATATCTATAATTGCATCATTTTTTAGAGGAGGAACTAAAAAAAACATTGAAGCAGATGAGTATAGTAAAAGTAAATCATATAAGTATGATTCAACACAATATCCAAGATATACTGCTATTTTAGGTGGTGGAGATTATAAGAATAATACTGAAGATTTAAAAGGTATAGTTGCAGAAGCTATATTAGGTGGATTATCAATAGATTTAAGAGATGCAAAAATAACTGAAGATATAGTTTTGGAACTTACTGCAGTTTTAGGAGGAATAGATATATTTATTCCTGATAATGTAAGAGTTGAGATAATATCAGGAGTTCCAGTGTTAGGTGGGTTTGAACATAAAATAAATAGAAATGCTATTTCAGGACCTAAGGTCAGAATTAAATATACAGCAGTATTAGGTGGAATAGAAGTTAAATAAAGTATTATTGACATGGTTTTAAGGCTATGCTAAAATCCTCATACAAATAAAATTTATAATTTAAATATAGTTTAGTTTTCTAGGGTTCCGCAGTTTAAAGCTGGCTGGTCCAAGAGGAAACACACAGTTTACTGTGGACACGGAAGGATAAAAGCCTGGGAGATATTTTTATAATATCTCTCAGGTTTTTTAATTTTTTTATTAATAGGAGGATGTATAATAATGAGTAATTTTAGTTATAAGGATGTTTATATTGAAGAAGGTAAAAGAGTTTTAGAAGTTAATATACTTCCAGAGAAATATTGTAATTTTGATTGTATATTTTGTCCTATAGGAAGATCAAAAAATAAGGTTGATAGTCAGATATCATTTAATGAAATTGATGTTGATTTAAATGAACTTGATAATAAAATAGAAGAAACAAAAGCAGAGTTGATATTTATTAACTCAAAGGGAGAGGCATTAATTAATGATAAAATTAATAAAATAATTAGTTTTATAAAAAATAAGGGATTAATAGTAAGGTTATTATCTAATGGATATTTATTGGGAAAAGATGAATATAAAAAAATTGCTAATAATTGTGATGAGGTAATTGGTGAAATAAAAGTTATTACAGAGGAGCATTTTCAAAAAGTTCAAAGACCTATAGAAGGATATACCCTAGATAAGTATATTAGTAACATGGCTTTATTTAATAAGCAGTATAAGGGAAAATTTATATCTGAAATTACTATTATCAAGGGATATAACGATAATGAAAAGTCTGTTAATGAATTAAAAGATATTATTACTAAAATAAAACCTGATAAAGTTATTGTTTCAAGAATAGAAGAGGAAGTATTTAAGAAGAAGCTTGGTATATCTGATGAGGAATTACAAAAGATATCAAAAGAAGTATTAAGTTATAAGTAAACTTTCAATGATAGCTATGCTCTTCAGTAGTTTAACAAATATTAATTTTAGGAATATAATTATCTGTATTTAGATTTTATAAAAAATAAATTTATTTAAAGATATAAATTTATATTATTATTTTTAGAAATTTCATTTATAATAAGAATAAATATTATTTAACAAATGATTTATTTTTATATAAACATAAGATAAATAATAAAGTATAAATAATTGATAGTTCAATTATAGAAGAGGATGGTGTTTAAGATGAAAGTTATAATCATCGGTGGTGTAGCAGCAGGAATGAGTGCTGCAGCTAAGTTTAAGAGACTTTCACCAAATGATGACGTTATAGTATATGAAAAGGGTGATATTGTATCTTTTGGTGCTTGTGGATTACCATATTATGTAGGTGGATTCTTTGAGGATTCACAAGAAATGATAGCAAGAACTCCTGAACAGTTTAGGGAGTCTGGAGTAGAAATACATACAAAACATGAAGTTATAGATGTAGATTTTTCTAATAAAAAAGTAAAAGTTAAAAATCTTATTACAGATGAAATATTAGAAGAAAATTATGATAAGCTAATGATAGCTAGTGGTGCTAGAGCAATAATTCCACCAATTAAAAATATTGATTTAGAAAATGTAGTTACATTAAAATCAATGGATGATGGTGATAAGTTAAGAGAATTAATGGCAAAGGATGAATATAAAAAAGTTGCTATTATAGGAGCTGGATTTATAGGACTTGAAGCTGTTGAGGCTGCTAAGCATAGAGGTAAAGAAGTTACTGTTATTCAACTTCAAGATAGAGTACTTCAAGAAGTATTTGATAAAGATATAACAGATCTTTTAGAAGAAGAGTTAAGAGATAAAGGTATTAATCTTTTATTATCAGAAACTGTAGTTGAACTTATAGGAGAGGGGAAAGTTTCTAAGGTTAAAACTGATAAAAGAGAAATTGATGCAGATATAGTTATACTTGCAACTGGTGTAAAGCCAAATACTGATTTCTTAAAATCTGATGAAATAAAGATGCTTAGAAATGGAGCAATAGTAGTAGATAGTTATGGAAGAACATCAGTAGAAGATGTATATTCAGCCGGTGATTGTGCTACTATAAATAATTTAATTACAGGAAAAGAATCATATGTTCCACTTGCAACTGGAGCTAATAAGCTTGGAAGGATAGTTGGAGAAAATTTAGCAGGACAAAATAATTCATTCCAAGGATCTATGTCATCAAGTTGTATTAAAGTTATGGATATGGAAGCGGCTAGAACTGGTCTTTCAGAAAAAGAGGTTTTAAATTTAGGATTCAATTACAAAACTAAATTTATAACAGATATGAATCAAACTAGCTACTATCCTGGTAGAGAAAGAATTTATGTTAAGCTTATTTATGATGCACATACTAAGGTTATATTAGGTGGGCAAGTAGCAGGATATAAAGATGCTGTTCAAAGATGTAATGTTTTAGCTGCATGTATTTATGCAAAGATGACAACAGAACAACTAGGAATGTTAGATCTTTGTTACTCACCACCATTCTCAAGAACATGGGATGTTCTTAATGTGGCTGGTAATGTATCAAAATAGTAGTAGATAGTATTTATTAATTTCTTATAGTAAAAATGGCTTGAATTTAATTTTCAAGCTATTTTTACTATATTTTTTATATTACTTAATAAATTTTTATTTATATTTAATTGCTTTAGGTTATTCATTAGAAAAAGTTATATTATACTGTACTTCTCTAGGACTTGGAACTGTTTGGCTTGGTGGTACTTTTAATAAAGGTAACTTTGCTAAAGCTGTTAACTTAAAAGAAAATGAAATTCTTCCTATTGTTTCACCTGTAGGTTATGAAGGCGGTAAGAAGTCTCTTTTTGCTAAGGTAGTAGGAAAAAATACTAATAAGCGTAATGACTTTTCTCAATCATTCTTTAATGGTGATTTTAATACTCCTCTTACAGAAAGTGATGCTGGAGAATTTTATGAACCTCTAGAAATGTTAAGATTAGCACCTTCGTCTATCAATAAACAACCTTGGAGAGTTGTTAAAAAGGATGATAAAATACATTTTTATTTTGCAGATGCTAAAACTTCAACAATAATTGATATGGGAATTGCACTTTGTCATTTCCATTTAACAGCTCTAGAAAATAATCTTGAAGGTGAATTAAAGATTAATGATCCTAAGATAGAAAATAATAATTTAACTTATGTTATGTCATGGGAAAAGTAAATATATTTATAAAAAGTTAGTGTACTGTCACTAACTTTTTATTTATCAATATTCATAGCATACTTTTTAAACTTTTTCTTTACTATTGAAAGATATTATTCCTTATTCCAAACCATATAAATATTCTTAAATCTTATATCATCCTTTATTTTAACTATAGATATAGTACTCATATTTATTGATTGAGTATATGCAACTATGGCTATCCCTGCCCCTGCTGATACAAGACCTGAAAGTAAACTTGCTTCATTTGGCTCTGCTACTATCTTTGGATTATATCTCATTAATTAATAAACTGTTGTAAGTTAATTCTTTCCTCCGATTCCATGAAATATTTATAACTTTTAGTTATACTTCTATAATTAATTTCAATTAGACATCTTACCAAATCTAGTGTTAAACTATTATTATTGTAATTCTTGCTATTGTTAAGATAAAAGAATTATAAATTTTATTTATAATTCTGTCGAAAGTAGCTATGAATGATAAAGTATATTTTTAGGAGTGAATTTTATGTTTAATGTAGATAAAAGTAAATGTATAGCTTGTGGTCAATGTATTAAAGATTGTCCTACTGCAACAATTTCTTTTGTAGATGATAAAGCTGATATTAATAATGATAGATGTATGAAATGTGGACACTGCATCGCTATTTGTCCAGTGAATGCAGTTTCAACTGATGATTATGATATGAATCAAGTAGTATCTTATGATAAAGATACATTTTCAATAGATGCAGACAATCTTTTAAACTTCATTAAATTCAGAAGAAGTGTTAGAAGATTTAAAGATAAAGAAGTTGAAAAAGAAAAGATTGAAAAGATTATTGAAGCTGGAAGATATACTCAAACTTCAACTAATAATCAAGATGTTTCTTACATCGTTCTTACTGAAAAACTTGGAGAATTTAAAGAATTAGCATACAAGTGCTTACAAGCAAAAGGTGAAGCTATATTAGCTAATATGACTCCTGAAACTGAATACTTAAGAAGATATGCAACTCTATGGGTAAATATGTATAATGCTTATAAAGAAGATCCTATAAATAAAGATAGATTATTCTTTAATGCACCAGCTGCTATTTTTGTAGCATCAAATACACCTTTAAATGGAGGATTAGCTTCTTCTAACATGGAACTTATGGTAGATGCTTTAGGCCTTGGAACTTACTTTAATGGTTTTGCTATGCTAGCACTTCAAGATAATAAAGAAATACTTGACTTATTAGGATTAGAAAGCAGCAAATCATTAACTTCATGCTTAGTAATAGGATATCCTAATGTTACATATAAGAGAACTACTCCTAGAAAAGAAGCTCAAGTTAAATGGTTATAGAAAAAAGAGGATTCAAATTTTAAAGTGGATCCTTTGTCAAGGACAATTTAAAAAAGAGGATTAAGCTATTAAAAGCTGATTTCTGTATTTTACAGGAGTCAGCTTTTTTTATATTAATTCCTACGCTGACTATTGAAATTATACTTCTAGCACTACCAATCTACCATAATATACTGAATATATTAGGTAAAATATCTTTAGAATATTTCTGCTGCAAAATATATTTTCATAAACAAAATGGATTTGTTTTAGTTAGTAAGTATATTTTGTTTGGCAAAATGTAGAAATAAAAAATAGTCGAGAATTCGTATTTATGATTTACTTTATTAAAATTTTATGTAATAATATTATATATTTTGTGCCTAATTAATAAAAAAATAAAATTTTTATTAATAGTTGCAATTTAACATAAATGGATTTAGTAATATAAATCTCTTTATGTTAAAAAAAAACTATAAAATTAGGAGTGGACATATGAAAATAGGATTTGATCATGAAAAATATTTAGAGGAGCAATCAAAGTACATATTAGAAAGAGTAAATAACTATGATAAGTTATACTTAGAATTTGGTGGAAAGCTTCTATTTGATTTACATGCAAAAAGAGTTTTACCAGGATTTGATGAAAATGCAAAAATAAAATTATTACACAAATTAAGAGATAAAGCAGAAGTTGTTATAGCGGTATATGCAGGTGATATCGAAAGAAACAAAATTAGAGGTGATTTCGGAATCACTTATGACATGGATGTTTTAAGATTAATAGATGATTTAAGAAGTTATGACTTAGAGGTAAATTCAGTTGTAATAACTAGATATAATGATCAACCTTCAGCTACTGTTTTCATAAACAAGTTAGAAAGACGTGGAATAAAGGTTTATAAGCATAGAGCTACTAAGGGATATCCAACAGATGTTGATACTATAGTTAGTGAAGAAGGATATGGACAAAATCCATATATTGAAACAAGTAAACCTATAGTGGTTGTTACTGCACCAGGACCAGGAAGTGGTAAACTTGCTACATGTTTAAGTCAATTATATCATGAAAATAAAAGAGGAAATGTTGCTGGATATTCTAAGTTTGAAACATTCCCAGTATGGAATGTTCCATTAAAGCATCCATTAAATATAGCTTATGAAGCTGCAACAGTTGATTTAAAAGATGTTAATATGATAGATTACTTCCATTTAGAAGCTTATGGAGAAACTGCAGTTAACTATAATAGAGATTTAGAAACATTCCCAGTACTTAAGAGAATTATAGAAAAGATTACAGGAAAAGAGTCAGTTTATAAATCACCAACAGATATGGGAGTTAATAGAGTTGGATTTGGTATAGTTGACGATGAAGTAGTTAAGGAAGCTTCAAGACAAGAAATAATAAGAAGATACTTTAAAACAGGTTGTGAATATAAAAAAGGTTATGTTGATAAAGAAACCTTTGAGCATGCAAAGCTTATAATGGAACAAGTTAACTTAAAGCCTGAAGATAGAAAAGTTGTTATACCAGCAAGAGAGCGTGCAGCTAAGTTAAAAGAAGAGAATAATAATATTTATACAGCAGTTGCAATGGAATTAAGTGATGGAACTATTCTTACAGGAAAAGGTTCAGAACTTTTAGATGCAGCAGCGGCAGCATTATTAAATTCAGTGAAGCACTTAGCTAATATAGCAGATGATATACATTTAATTTCACCAGTTATTTTAGAACCTATTTTAGATTTAAAATCTAAAACTTTATCAAACCAAAAAGTATCATTAAATTGTGAAGAAGTTCTAATTGCATTAAGTATTTCAGCAGCAACTAACCCAACAGCACAAGTTGCAATGGAAAAGTTAGCAATGCTTAAGAATTGTCAAGCTCATTCAACTACAATACTACCAACAAGCGATGAGCAAACATTAAGAAAGCTTGGAATAGACGTAACATGTGATGCAGAATATGCTTCAGAAAGTCTTTTCTACAACAATTAATAAATAGATAAAATAAAGAGATTATTACAATGTTTAATGTAATAATCTCTTATTTTTATAGTGATTTTTATAACAATAAAAAGTACTCACTATTTTTTTTAGGATGAATAATAATAAAGTATATCCGAAGGATTAAGAAAGGAGAAAACAAAGATGACAACTTATAAAGGCATAGATATTAGTAACTGGCAAGGAAGTGTTGATTTTTCTGAAGTAAAGAATAGTGGAGTACAAATAGTTTATATTGAAGCGACAGAAGGAAATTTTTATACAGATCCATACCTTCAAGAATTTTATGAAGGCGCATCTAATAATGGGTTATTATTAGGATTTTATCATTTTTTTAGTCCATCAGTATCAGCAGAAGATCAAGCAAGATATTTTACTGATGCTATAAGCGGAATGACAAGTGATTGTAGATTAGTATTAGACTTAGAGGAAGCAGGTAGTTATGGACCAGGAGAATTATCTAGTATTGCAAATGAATTTTTAGAAAATGTTGAAGCTAATACAGGATTAAGTGGTGCTTTATACACTTATGCAAGTTTTTCAAATAATAATATAGAGCCAGGATACGGATTAGAGAGATATCCATTATGGATAGCAGAGTATGGAACGAGCACTCCAGAAAGTAACCCAATATGGGGAAGTAGTTATGCTGGATGGCAATACTCTGATACAGGATACGTACCAGGGGTAAATGGAAATTGTGATTTAGATACCTTTAATAGTGAAATATTGTTAAATAGTAAAGTAACTATTGCAGGAAGTAGAAAGCCAGAATCAGAAAATAGTGCTATAAAATATTATGTAGTTCAACCGGGAAATACATTAACTGGTATAGCAGCAAGGTTTGGCACTACAGTTCAAGCATTAGTTCAATTAAATAATATATCCAACCCTAATTTAATCTATGTAGGACAAGTATTAAAGATATACGGAAATAATAAGGTACAAAGAAAAAATAATAATTTTAGTGGGACTTATGTAGTACAATCAGGAGATACTTTGAGTGGAATAGCATTAAGATTTGGTACAACTGTACAAGAATTAGTTCAATTAAATGATATATCAAATCCTAATTTGATATATGTTGGGGAAATATTAAAACTACCAGTTTCTAATTCAGTTAAAAGTGGGGCATCATCTAAGCAATATCAAACAACTTATGTAGTACAATCAGGAGATACATTAAGTGGAATAGCAACTAGGTTTGGAACTACTGTACAATATTTAGCTAGAATAAATGGAATAGTAAATCCAAACTTAATATATGTAGGACAAGTATTAAAAATATCTTCATCAGGAGTGTCAGTACAAAGAGGAGATTCTACGGCAACTTATGTAGTGAAGTCAGGAGATACTTTAAGTGGAATAGCAATAAGATTTGGAACTACGGTTGCTAATTTAGTAGCATTAAATGATATTTCCAATCCAAATTTAATATATCCTGGACAAGTTTTAAAAGTTTAGTTATTACAAAATAAAGATAAATTTTTAAGAATTAATAATTTATTAAAGAAAATTAAGAGGGATAAAATTTTTAGTATTTTATCCTTCTTTTTTACTTTAAATTAAAGAATAACTAATAATGTGTCTAGGAATAATAAATATAGATATACTATATATTATGAAAGGAATTGTTTTGATGAGTGAAGAGAAAGTTAGAATAATACCGCTTGGAGGATTAGGGGAAATAGGAAAGAATATTACTATTATAGAGTGTGACGATGAAATTATTGTTATTGATTGTGGGATAGCATTTCCTGATGAAGAAATGTATGGGGTTGATTTAATAATTCCAGATATAACATATTTAAAAAATAATGTGGATAAGATAAAGGGAATTTTCCTAACCCATGGACATGAGGATCATATAGGTTCATTGCCGTATGTATTAAAGGAAATTAATGTACCTCTTTATGGAACTAAATTAACTATTGGTATTGTTAAGACAAAACTTGAAGAACATAATATTTTATCAGAGGCAAAGTTAAATAATGTTGAGCCTGGAGATGTAATTTCATTTAGGAAACTTAAAGTAGAATTTATAAGAAGTACTCATAGTATTGCAGATTCATGTAGTTTAGCTATATTTACACCAGTAGGAATAATACTTCATACTGGAGATTTTAAAATTGATTATACACCTATAGATGGGGAAAAAATGGACTTACAAAGAATATCTAATTTAGGTAAGGAGGGAATTGCCTTATTAATGGCTGACAGTACTAATGTTGAAAGGCAAGGACATTCATTATCAGAAAAAAGTATTGGATTAACGCTAGATAGAATTATAGGAAAGGCTAAGGGAAGAGTTATAGTTGCTACTTTTGCATCTAATATACATAGAATGCAACAAATAGTTGATGCATCTTTTAAGAATAATAGAAAAGTTGTTTTTAATGGAAGAAGCATGGAGAATATATCTAAAGTTGCAATGGAATTAGGATACTTACATATACCAGATAGTGAAGTTATCAGTATTGATGATTTAAAAAAATATGAAAATGATAAAATAACATTAATAACAACTGGAAGTCAAGGCGAGCCTATGGCATCCTTGGCAAGGATAGCATTTTCAAATCATAGAAAAATAAATATAGAACCTAAAGATACCTTTATAATTTCAGCTTCACCAATACCTGGAAATGATAAACTAATATCAAGAGTCATAAATCAATTATTTAGAAAGGGAGCAGATGTGATATATGAAGATTTAGAAGATGTGCATGTATCAGGTCACGCTTATCAAGAAGAATTGAAACTTATACATACATTAGTTAATCCTAAATATTTTATGCCTGTTCATGGAGAATATAGACATTTAAAACATCATGGTGATTTAGCGGAAAGCTTGGGAATGAAAAAAAACAATATATTTATATTAGAAACAGGAAATGTTTTAGAGCTTACTAAAGATAGTTGTAGAAAAGAAGGAAAAGTTAGAACAGGGGCAATCTTTGTTGATGGTTTAGGGGTTGGTGATGTAGGAAGTATTGTATTACGTGATAGAAGACATTTGGCGCAAGATGGAATGTTGACTATTGTTGTTGCCATAGAAATAGATACTCTAAGTATTGTTTCAGGACCAGATGTAATTACAAGAGGATTTGTATATGTTAAGGAGTCTGAGGAACTTATAAATAAGGTAAAGGAATTATCAGTAAAAGAATTAGAGAAATGCTTAAGTATGGGTGTTGTTGAGTGGTATGTATTAAAGGGAAATATTAAAAAGACTGTAGAAAATTATATTTATGAAACTACAAAAAGACGCCCTACAATAATTCCTATCATTATGGAAACTTAAAATTATCTCATATATAGTTTTAAATTGTAAAATATAATACATATTTAGGGTTATCATTGAAAATAAGTAGAGAATTGTTGTATAATTTATATGTAAACATTTAAAGGGGAGAAAAGGGGAAAATATGAATACAGTAACAGCCAGAAGATATCAAGATTTGATGCAAGAATTTTTAAAAACTCCAAGAAGTGATGTTAAAGGTTTTAGAAAAAAATATGAAGAAGTTTTAAATGAGTTTTTAAATTTAGATGAGGTTTATGTAATAGCTTCAAGAAGTGCAACAGTTGATGAGGTTAAGGAAAATAAAGCTAGACCATTATGTGCATTAAACCATAAAAAATTACCGTGTATGTGGTTTTTCTCTGAAAAGGAATTTGCACAAAATTTTGTAAGACACTTCGGAATTATAAAAGATGGAACTGAATATATAATAAAGCTTAACGGTGAAGAGTTAATAAATGTTATAAAGTTTGGAATATTTAATGGAGTATATCAATTTTCTATAGACGAAGGTAAATGTACTATGTTTATGGTACCATATGATTTGTTAAATATTTACTTAGTTAATAATGGGAAAGAGGCCTTCTTAGAGAAGAATCAATATGAGCTAATGATATTATTTACTATGATGAAATTCCATAAAAAATTAGTATATGCAATTGAAAGTGACGATAAAGATAATAATGGTAAAAATATATTAGCTACAGATAGAAAAGGTGTACTTAATATTTTTGCTAAAAAGGATGATGCAAATATTCATAAATATGATATTGGATATGGAAGAAAAGAAGCTATAGGACTTAACATTATTGAATTTAGAAATGCAATTAATTCAATTGTTGATAGTATTGATATAGTTAGATTCGAAATAAAAGAAAATATTATTGAAATAAAAAGTAGTAAATTAGCTTATATATTAAATGAAATGATAAAAGTTGAATATAAATAAATATAATAATTAATAAAACTACCAATAATAAAATATATGGGTAGTTTTATTAATATAGATAGATTTTATAGATATATAATAAAAATTTATATAGCTTTATTATGAAATAGGTGATATAAAAATATTATAAAGAGTACAGCTTATAGTATGTATAATACATAATTAGAGCTTTGAAGTAAAAAAATATAAATATACTATTTGAGAGGAGAATTTCTATGAAAGACTTATTAGATAAAGGAGCTGTAATACAAAGAGACATGGAAACATATGCTATAGCACCGCATTTAACAGGGGGACTTATAACTCCAAAACAGCTTAGAGATATTGCAGATGTTGCAGAGAAATATAATGCATCAGCTGTAAAAGTAACTGGAGCTCAAAGAATTGCTATTGTTGGATTAAAGGAAGAAGATATTGATAAGGCATGGGATGATTTAGGAATGAAGCCAGGAGCTGCTATAGGACTATGTGTAAGAAGTGTAAAGATATGCCCAGGAACTACTTTCTGTAAGAGAGGTTTACAAGATTCAGTAGCTATAGGGTCAAAATTAGATGGAGCATTCCATGGAAGAAACCTTCCTAATAAATTAAAAATAGGGGTTAGTGGATGTCCAAATAGTTGTGCTGATAGCCATACTAGAGATATTGGTTTAATAGGTGGACCAAAAGGATGGATTCTTTATCTTGGAGGAAGAGGTGGAGTTATTCCTAGATTAGGTGATAGAATTGCTATGAATATTCCAGAAGAAAGAATCTTTGATGTGGTTGAAAAGGTAATAGATATCTACTCAGAAAATGGTCAAGGAAGAGAAAGATTAGGAAATTATATAGATAGAATTGGATTAGATGAATTTAAAAAATTATTAAATATTGAAGAATTCTTAAAAGCTTAAAATAAACAAAAATAGCAAAAGGAAAAAATCAAATTATAAATAATAGTTTGACTTGCCTTTTGCTTTTCTATTTTTTATAAATATCTTTAATAGGTTTAATAATGAAAAGTTATTTACTTAACATAAATATAGGTTATACTAATTAAATGAACAATAATAAATTTAACAAAAATGAGGGAAATATATTGGATAATACATTTAAGAAATATAATTTATGTGATGAAATAATGAAGGCATTAGAAGGAATAGGTTATAGCAAGCCTTCTGATGTTCAAAGTAAGGTTATACCTGAAATATTAACTGGTAAGGATGTTGTAGTTAAATCACAAACAGGAAGTGGAAAGACTGCAGCCTTTGGAATACCACTATGTGAAAAAGTACTTTGGGATGATAGTAAACCACAAGCTTTAATTTTAACACCAACTAGAGAATTAGCAATTCAAGTCAAGGAAGAGTTAACTAACATAGGTAGATTTAAAAGAATAAGAGCTGTTTCGGTATTTGGAAAGCAACCATTTTCTGATCAAGCAAGGGAGTTAAAGCAAAGAACTCATATTGTAGTTGGTACTCCAGGTAGAGTATTTGATCATATTGATAGAGGAACATTAGATATTTCAAATATAAAATATTTGATAATAGATGAAGCTGATGAAATGCTTAATATGGGCTTTATAGATCAAGTGAGAGATATAATAAATACCTTAAATAAGAATAGACAAACAATGCTATTTTCAGCCACTATTCCAGAGGAAATAATGGGGTTATGTAAAATGTACATGAATAATCCTGTTAATGTTGAAATTAAAGCACAAAAGTTAATAACTGATAATATAAAACATGAATTATATAGATTTGAGGAATTTTATAAATTAGATAATTTAAGTAAACTTTTAATAAGTGAGGTTCCAGAAACAGCAGTAATTTTCTGTAAAACAAAAGAAAATGTTGATAAGGTTTTTGAAAACTTAAATAAAAAGGGTTATTCTGTAAACAAGATTCATGGTGGAATGCTTCAAAAAGATAGACTTGAAGTTATGGATAAGTTTAAAAAAGGTAACTTTAAAATATTAGTGGCTACTGATGTTGCAGCAAGAGGTATTGATGTAGAGGGAATTACTCATGTAATTAATTATGATTTACCAGTTGAAAAAGAAGCTTATGTTCATCGTATAGGAAGGACAGGTAGAGCTGGAGCAAAGGGAAAGGCTATTTCTTTTGTTAATCAATATGAAGATAGACTTTTAGATATGATTGAAGAGTACATAGGATTTGAAATTCCAGTTTCAGAAGATATTATTGAAGTAAATAAAGAAAAAAGGGATGAAGCAATAAAAGCTTTAAAATCAAAACCAAAAGTAAAAAAAGAAAAAGCTAAAGTTATAAATAAAAATATAACTAAGATATATTTTAATGGTGGTAAAAAGAAGAAATTAAGAGCAGGAGACTTTGTAGGAGCAATATCTAGAATAGAAGGTATAACTGCAGAAGATATTGGTATAATAGATGTACAGGATACAGTTTCTTATGTTGATATTTTAAATGGAAAAGGAAACAAGGTTATAGCAGCGCTTAAAGATTCAACTATAAAAGGTAAAAAACTTAGAGTTGAGAAAGCCAGAAAATAAATTGCGCACATAGTGAGAACAAAAATGGAATATTACTTTTCCAGGAAAGGGTGAAATTTTCGCTAAGAATTTATATAATTGATTCCGTAAAATTTACTAAAGCTTCGAAGTTCGCTATCGCTTACCTTAAGTGAGATTCAAAATTTCAATTTTGCTGATCGAACTTACACATCCGACTTTAGCAGGAGGTGCTTCCTTTTAAAAGGAAACTCACTCTTCACTATCGCTCAGAGGAGTAAGTTCAT
>NZ_CAKVJA010000052.1 GCF_934754925.1 uncultured Clostridium sp.
ATTCTAAACCATCTTGATTGTCATTCTAAATTATGTAGTTTTAAAAACTATATGCTTTAGATTATCACCCTAAATGAATTTTGTCAATAATATTCATCTATTATTCATACACTCTTCTCTATGAATTAACATAAAAAATATCCCATAGCTTACGCCATGGGATATTTCTACCGCTTATCTATTTTCTTTAAATAAATAATCATTACCATCTTATTTTTTTATTTAAACATACTTTTATATTGTTCTTCTCGGAATTGTAAATTTTATTTTCTTTTCTATCTCACCTAAAATTTTTGAATCCTTTGGATCAACAAATAAACAAGTATAACCCTTTTCTCCTGCTCTTCCAGTTCTACCAATACGATGAATATATGTCTCTACTTTTTCTGGAATATCATAGTTATATATATTATCTACTCCACTTATATCTAACCCCCTTGAAGCTACATCTGTGGCTATTAGATATTGAATATCTGCATTTCTAAAAGATTTCATTATTCTTTCACGCTTATTTTGGGGTATATCACTATGAATAACCTTACAATTATATCCCCTTCTATGCATTACGACTTCTAATTCATCAGCTCTTCTTTTGGTTCTACAGAATATAATTGCCATAAAAGGATTATCTTCATCTAAAACATTGCATAAAGCTTCTCTTTTTAACCTATCCGTAGTTTCTACAACTTCTTGTTTAATATTTTCTAGTGTTACTTCTTCTTTTTTAACTGAAATAACTAAAGGGGCTTCCATATATCTATATGCTAATTTTTTAACGGCAGAATCCATAGTTGCTGAAAAGCATAAAGTTTGTACTTTCTTTGGTCTTTCTTTCATTATGGTATCTATTTCATTTCTAAATCCCATAAGCAACATTTGATCTGCTTCATCAATAATTATGGTTTTTAATTTCTTTAAATCAACAGTTTTTCTTTTAATATGATCAATTAATCTTCCTGGAGTAGCAATTATAAGTTGAATATTACCTTTTAACTTATTTAACTGTGATCCAATATCTCTTCCACCGTACATAGATAAAATACCTATATCTTTACCTTGTTTTAACTTTTCAGCTTCTTCAGTAATTTGTATAGCTAATTCTCTTGTTGGTGAAATTATTAAACATTCAATATTTTTAGATGTTGGATTTATATTCTCGAATACAGGTAATAAAAATGCTAATGTCTTTCCTGTACCAGTTTGTGCCTCTGCAATAATATCCCTACCATATAGTATATCTTTAATGCTTTTTTCTTGAATCTCCGTTGGAGTTTTTATTCCATTACTTCTCAATATTTTAGTTATATCTTCACTAATTCCTAATTTTTCAAATGTCATTTACTATACCTCTTTTGTTATACTTCAGTTTATTATAACATATTTAAGTTATAACACTTTATTTTACATTTTTTACAAAAAAGTTGTTGAAATAAAACCCTTTAGTTATCTCCTAAACCTTGTACTATATCAGGAAGTCCTATAGTAAATCTACTACCTTTATTGATTTCACTTTCAAGTCTAATATATCCACCATGAAGTTCTATTACATATTTAACAAGTGTAAGTCCAATACCACTACTACTTACCTTTGTGACTTCTGTACTTTCTACTTGTTCAAACCTTTTAAATATAAATTCTTGATCTTCTTTTGATATGCCAATGCCAGTATCTTCTACAGTTATCTCTATATTATCTTTAATTTCTTTAATATATATTCTAATTTCTCCACCCTCTTCAGTAAACTTCACTGCATTTGCTAATAAATTAATTATACATCTTTCTATTTCAGTTTCATCGCAAGAAATAATCTTTTCTTCTATATCAGGATCAATTATAAGGTTTATTCCTTTCTCTTCTATAAATTTACTCATATTAAGTGCAGCTTCTTCAACTATATATACTATATCATTATTTTCTTTATTAATTTTATATTTTCCAGTTTCTATCTTAGAACTATCTATAATATCATTTATTATTTTCAATAAATGATTACAATTTTTACTTATTATATTCATATAATCATTAAGTTTTTCATTTGTCACATTTTTACTTTCATTTAGTGAATTTATTAATTGAACAGTTGAATTTATTACATTTATTGGTGTTCTAAGTTCATGAGATAAGTTAATAAAATAATTATTTTTAAATTTTTCTTTATCTATTATTTCCTCACTTAATCTTTTATTCTCTTCTAATTGGTTATTTAATTTCATTGTTTTTTTATTTACTAAATGTTGTAATATTTTAACATAATTAAATACATAAATACAAAATACTAATATTATAGATACATAAAATATTGTTGTTATATATTCATTTGAAAGTTCATCATTAATAGATATATTTTTAAAGTTTCCATTTATTATGGTTTCTGCTGATGCATTTATAGGAATTAAAATATTAATTAAAGCAAATATCATAAAAATTTTAAGTTTCATATTTTTTTACAATAACCTCTCATTATTAGATCTAGCATATTAAATTTATACATTAATTGTAACCTATCCATATTTTAACTAATTTACTTCGATTTAATTTTATTTTGTCGTTAAATGCTTTTTTTTGTAGCTGAATTGTATTTGTACTAATTTTTTTATTAATTTAAATAGAAAAAGGAACGCTATTTTTATAGCATTCCTTTTTATCTTAACTTACATAAAAGCTTTATATTGTATCATTAAATATGTAGTAAAAACATTATTTTCATGTTTTCTATTAATGTATCCATTATATTTTTTTACTGTATTATCAACTTGAATTAAACCAATACCATGTACTCTATTATTTTTAGTCGTTAAGAATTTACCGTTTACTTCATTTAAATAACTATTAGTATTATTACTTATCTTAATTATCAATTTATCAAATTCTGAAACTATCTTTAATTCTATATATTTGTATCCATTAATAATACTACATGCTTCAATGGCATTATCCAATAAATTTCCTAAAATAACACATATATCTATATTAGAAATTTTTATGTCAGTGTTCATTTTTAAGTCCAAACTTATCTTTATCCCTTTTTCCTCTGCAACTTTAATTTTGCTTATCAATATAGAATTTATAGCAATGCTATCTGTATATAAATTTTTATCTAGTTGTCTAATGCTACTATTTATTTCATTAATATAGGAAATAGCATCTTCCTTTGTTCCAATTTCTAACAACCCTGAAATCATGGTTATATGATTTTTAAAATCATGTTTCCATCCTATCATTTCAGTATACATATCTAGTATTTCTTCATCATGTATTTTTCTATCCAAACTCATTTTCAATATAAACTTCTTTTCTATTTCTTTAGAAATTTTATTCAACATACTTATTGATAATATTTGTATAGCACATAAACTAGATATACTGAAAATAATACTAATATTTATTGCATTTAAACTTCCAATTAACCTTGTTTCTGTTGTTAATATTAATGCTTGATTTAAAATTAAAATAATTGCTCCTGTACATAAAGTTCTATTTTCTATGTATTTTATAAATTTTATATTATTTACAACTATAAAAATAAGTATAAACTGAACAACCCTAATAATTATTCTAGTCATAGTTCTTTTATAATTAACATAAAGAAGCATTTCAGTGAAGGTTATATTGAATAACTTTGAGAATATTATAAATACCACAAAAGAAGTTATAATTATAATTGTAATATAAAATGAAGATAAAAAAATTTTTTCTGATATTCTTCCTCTTTTAAAAAAAATTGGATATATTAACATTAAAATATAAAAACTAATATTAAATATCAATATTCTATTACATTCTATGCTTGCCATTATATTATTAATTTTATTTGACGATATTGCTGTATAAAATATAATCATAATTATTTGATATACTTTATTATATTTTTTATTTTTGTCTGGCATGGCTCTATTAAAAAAATAAACCATAATTATTGCACTTATAAAATCACATATTATTTCAATTATATTTAAAATGGTCATAAATTAATCTAAATCCTTATTCACAAATATAATTTATAAAGGTGTCATTTATATCTTTATATCTTCCTCTACTTATAGGTATCCTTATACCACTTTCTAGTACTACACTATCTTTTGTTATTGATTTTACATATTTTAAATTTACTATATAAGACCTATGACATCTAATAAAATATTTACTTGGTATTTCTCGTTCTAATTCACTTATTTTTTTTCTAACTGTTATTTTTTCTGAGCTTGTATGAATATCTATGTAGGGGGAAAACATTATACAATAATGTATTTCATTACAATTTAATTTAATATATTTTTTTGGAGTTTCTAAAATCATCATATATTTATCATTTTTATTGCTTATTCGTTCTTGTGTCTTATTTAAGCAAAAATATAAATCTGATATCTTTATAGGCTTCATTAAATATTGTAATGCTCCTACCTTATATCCATGTAATGCATATTTAAAAAATCCTGTTACAAATACAATATCAACATTTTTATTTTTTTCCCTTATTATATTAGACAACTCTACTCCTGATATTTTACCTAACTTTATATCTAAAAATATTATGTCATATTTATCATAATCTTCCCATTCAAATAAAAAAGATTCTGCAGTTGTAAAATTATTAATGGTTACTTCTATATCATAATCATTAGCCCATTTTTTAATTTTATTATTAAGTAAGTTAACTTGTACAGCTTGGTCCTCACATATAGCTATTTTCATTAATATAACTCCTATAAATCATTCTTATTTTCATTAAATTTATTAAACCCTCTTTTCTTTAAATCATTTTCAAAATCAATATATTAATTCTAATCTATTTTATATTATCTATATTAAAATAAATTCCTAATACATAATAACATAAAATCTCAATTAGATTATAAATATACTAATAAAAAATTATTTATATCTAAAAAAATATTAAAGCTGTACAGATAATTCTGTACAGTTTTAATAAACTTATAATACTAAAATTATATTTTAACTTTTCTTAAATATTGATTTACTTGCCCTTTTAATTACATCAAAAAAGCTTAATGAATAAACCATGTGATTTGGGTCAACATAATTTCTAACAGTACGAAGCACCTTTTTGGCATCTTTAGAAGCAAAAGTATAAGTTCCATTTTTCTTTGTTTTCATTGCATATCGTGGAATCCACCTTCCTTTAAACAATACTGATGCAATGACATAATCCACTTCTGCCCAAGGAATTTGAATGTATTTACGAGGATCTCTAGAATTATAAAATTCAAACCCCTTATCTCCAATCATTATCTTTCCATAATCAGATACTCCTGTAAAAGATGTTGCATCAATTACTAAATCTACCCTTGTATTAAGTGATTGAACCATTTTATCCACCTCTTTTCTAACTCTATATACCCTTATTTTTCTTTTCATATATTACCTAAGACTATTAAAAATCAATTAAACATAATATATATTTTATCAATATTGTAATTATTATTTATCTCATAATAACAAAGCCTAGGATATAAACACCCAGGCTAAGTAAAGACTACATTAAACCAATTAAATGAAAAATAATACCAGCTATAAATAATCCAAGAATAATAATAATCGGAGATACCTTCTTCTTAAGTAACCACATACAAAGAAGAGTGATTAATAATCCTGCTAATCCAGGAATTAATGAATCTAAATTATTTTGTAATGTTGTAACCTTTTCTGCAGTTAATGACATACCAGATGCTTGTTGTAAAAGAGCTTGTTTAATTCCCTCTGCACCAGCAGGAAGGCTGCTCCAATTAATATAAGCCCCATCACTTAAATTAACTGATGATACTATTGGTGTAAACTGAACAGATACCCATCTATTAACTAAAGATCCCAAAATAAACATACCAAGAATAGATGCTCCCTTTGTAACATCTTGTAATAATCCACCTGACAAATCATCACTAATATGAGATCCTACTTTAAACCCAAATTCTTGTGTATACCACATAAATGCCATACGAATAATATTCCAAGCTAAGAAAAAGATAATTGGTCCAAGAATATTTCCATTCATTGCAAGTGAAGCTGCTAATGCACCTAAAATTGGTCTAATAGTAAACCAGAAAACGGGATCTCCAACCCCAGCTAAAGGTCCCATCATACCAACCTTAACCCCTTGAATAGTTATATCATCAATTTCCACTCCATTAGCTCGTTCCTCTTCTAAAGCTAATGTTACACCTAGAACCGGTGAGGCTATATATGGATGAGTATTAAAAAATTCTAGATGACGTTTTAATGCAGCTGCACGATCTTCTTTTGTCTTATATAACCTTTTTATTGCAGGAATCATTGCAAATGCCCATCCACCGTTTTGCATTCTTTCATAGTTCCAAGAACCTTGAAGAAAAGTTGAACGCCACCAAACAGAAATACGATCTTTTTTTGTTAATTTTAATTCTTTTGCCATTTTATCTCCTCTCCTTTCTTAGTATCTATCAATAATGTCCCCTAAAGGATCACCCATATTTGAATTTCCACCATTTCCTGAGCCACCTTGTTTACTAAGAGCTAAATAAATAAGTGCTAAAGCTACTCCAATTACACCAAGCCCAATAAGTGTAATTTCTGAAACGGTTGCTAACACAAAACCAATTGCAAAAAATGGCCAGACTTCTTTTGTAGACATCATATTAATTACCATGGCATAACCAACTGCTACAACCATACCTCCACCAATAGCTAACCCATCTGTTAACCAAGCTGGCATAGCAGCAAGCAATCTACTAATTGGACCAGCACCAATTGCTAAAATTAAAGCTGCTGGAATTGCAATACGTATACCTTGTAAACAAATAGCAGCTATATGCCATATTTCAACAGCTCTAAAGTTTCCTTCTTTAGCTGCAGAATCCATAAAGTGCACAAATGCAGTAGCAATTGTACGACAAATAATTGTTAATAATAATCCTGCAACTGCTAAAGGAACAGCAATAGCTATGGCTGAAGAAACTCCTTCTGTGCCTTGTCCACTAAGTACTAAAATTATTGCAGATGCAACGGATGCTAAAGCTGCATCTGGTGCTACAGCAGCACCAATATTTGCCCAACCTAACGCAATCATTTGAAGAGTACCACCTAATATTAAGCATGGTACTAAATTACCTGTAACTAATCCAATCAATGTACAAGCAACTATTGGTTGATGAAATTGAAATTCATCCAATATACCTTCCATACCAGCTAAAAATGCTATAATAATAACCAGTATAATTTGAACCATATTTAAACTCATTATTATTAATCCTCCTTTTTTATCTAATATAATTAGACTATTTTATTTTATTTAATTCTTCTTGTGCCTTTTTTATTATTTCATCCATATTTCCCTTTGAATCGCTTGGAACTTTACGAACATCAAAAGTAAGTCCAATTTTTTTCAATTTATTAAATACGTCAATATCTTCTTGATTAAAAGCAAGTACTTTATTAGGTTGTACTTTACCTATAGAGTGTGCCATAGACCCAAC
The DNA here is from genome assembly GCF_934754925.1 of uncultured Clostridium sp. GTDB lineage: Bacteria > Bacillota > Clostridia > Clostridiales > Clostridiaceae > Clostridium. Next base: position 7,467 of record NZ_CAKVJA010000052.1, read on the forward strand.
ATTTATTGTCTTCAAAGGCACTCCACCTTCTACTGCTCTAAGTACATCTTCTGGATTTTCAAAAAGAAGCATTGCACGTTGTCCTCCAAAATGCTTATTATCTTTTGCAAGTTTAATCATATGATTAATTGGAACAACATGAGCCTTAACTCCTGGTGGCGCTGCTTGTTTAATCAAATTCTTACGAAGCTCGTCTTTTGCTACTGCATCTGAAACAACAATAATTCGAGTTGGATGTACGGCTTTTGTCCATGCAGTTGCTACTTGTCCATGAAGTAGACGAGAGTCAATACGTGCTAAAACATATTCAAATTCTCCAGGCATACCTACATTAGATTGTTGAACTGAATCTTTAATAACTTTGCTTGTATCTTCTGGTTCTAATTCTTCGGGCTTAACCTTAACTCCATCTTTAGCAGATTTTAATATACTAGCTGCAATTTTCTGTGCTGATTCTATTGAAAGACGTGCGGCATAAGCTTCTATTAGCATCGGTAAATTCATACCAGCTACAATTGCCCATTTATCTTTATGTTCTTCTATCATTAAATTAGCTTGGTTAAATGGTGTTCCTCCCCAAAGATCAACTAAAAATAAGACTTCATCTTGATTATCTAAAGATGATATTGCTTCTTTTAGTTTTACCTTAAAATCATTAGGTCCCTCACTTGGCATCAGTGTAACAGCTCTTACATTTTCTTGTTCTCCGAAAATCATTGTACCTGATTGTAAGATACCTTTAGCAAAGTTACCATGACTTGCAAGAATAATTCCTACCATTTCTATACCTCCTATTTTTTATTTGTTACAAAACTAAAGAGTACAAGCATTTAGAAATAAAATACTATCTACTTAAATTTCATCACAATCCTTATACATAAAACTTAATTTTAAAAATATAATAATATCTTGTAATTCAGTACAAAGCCTGTGATATAACAACCAAATAGTTATTTTATTTCAATCTACTTATACTTAATAGAATTAGTAACATAGTAAATAAATATTACTATACTTATATATAGTAGTGTTTATTTACATTTATGTAATATTTTTTCAATTTATTAAAATACTTTTTATTTTATATTAATAGTAAAATCTTTCATAATTAAATAAACTCTTAAAATATAATAAGCTATATCATATTGAATTTTATCTCAATATGATATAGCTTATTTCTTACAATATATCTAACTACTTAAGTAATGTTAATTTTTTATTTTTTAGTACAAGTATAGAATCTGATTTCTTAGCTAATATTAACTTTTGATAATACATTTTCTACATTGTCACTTGTATTGAATATAGCATTTGTATAATGAATTAATACCTTATTTTTATCTGTAGCAACAATATGCCTTCCTTCAATTAGTTTAAAAGATTTACTTACAAACTTATTATCAAATTCTGTAGATGTATGTACTTCCACATCAAAAAGATTTTTATATTTATTGTCATCACTATATTGAATTACATTCTTTACTGGTTCTATATTAGTAATTTCCTTAAAGTCTAATCCAGCTCCTTGGATTACCCCATCATAATTCTTAATTCCATCTATCTTTGAAATTTTATTAACTAAACTTTCTGGAACAAATCCATCAAAATTCGTTTGAAGATTAGTTTGAACTTCAGATATATTAAAATATGTGAAGTTAGAATTATCATACTTATTAAAGCCATAGTAAAGATATATGTTTTTGAAAATAACTTTAGTTTCCTCATTATCTTTCCTCAAATTTATATCCAATTCCCTTAACAGTTATTATGCAATCTAGTGATAATTTTTTTCTAATATTTTTAATGTATACATCAATTACTCTATCATTTGGAGATTCTTCAATATTCCAAATATTATCTAAAATTTGTGCTCTTGTTAAAACCTTCCCCTTATATTTTAATAATAATTCTAATAGTTTTATTTCCTTAGGTTTTAAATCTATATTTTCTCTATTCTTTTTTGCTGAATATCCTTCAAAGTCAATTTCTATATCCTTATAGCACCACTTTTTACTTTCATCATTCTTTATTCCTCTTCTAAGTAATGCTTCTATTCTTTTATGTAAAACTATTATTGAAAATGGCTTAGTAATCAAATTTATTTTTATTAAATAGTTCTATTCCCTGCATTCCATCTTCAGCGCTTATAACATTATATCCAACTTCTGATAGGTATTCACTTACACCTTCTCTTATTTCCTTTTCATCTTCAATAATTAATATATTAACTTTCAATTTATTTTCACCCATTATATATTATTGCTTAAATACATAATACTATAAAATTTTCTTTGTATTATATAATTTTAATTCTATCCTATAGTACAAAGAATTTTAAAAAAGCAATAAGACCCACGAAAATCACTAGATTTTCGTAGGTCTTATTATGGAACTATTAACAACTGTTACTACAAAGTTTAATGTATAAATTGTAGTAATATAGTCCACTACTATATTTTATCGTGATAAATATCCATTATATTCACTTACATGAAGAAGCTTTTGAGCATTTTCTATTCTCTCCTTACTAGGAGGATTAACTCCTCTTAGCGGATAATCAATGCCTAGTTTTTCCCATTTAAAAATTCCAAGTGTATGATAAGGAAGTACTTGAACACGGTCTACATTATTTAATGTCTTGATAAATTCATCAAGCTTTTTTAACTGTTCATCATTATCACTTCCACCTGGTACAAGTACATGACGAATCCATACTGGTTTATTTATTTCCGATAAATATCTCGCCATATCAAGAATATTTGAATTACTCCATCCTGTAAGTATTTTGTGCTTATCTTCATCTATCTGTTTAATATCTAGCATTACAAGGTCTGTTACTTGCATAAGTTCATTAAATTTACTAAAGAAAGGTTCCTCTCTTGTAAATGTTCCTCCAGAAGTATCAAGAGTAACATGAATCCCCTTTGCTTTAGCTTTTTTAAAGAATTCAATCAAAAAATCTATTTGAAGAAGAGGCTCGCCACCACTTACAGTGATCCCTCCACTCTTTTTCCAATAGGTTTTATATTTAAGAGCTTGAGACAAAAGCTCATCTGCAGTTTTTGTCTCACCGCCCTTCATATCCCAAGTATCCGGATTGTGACAGAACTGACATCTCATATGACATCCCTTTAAAAAAACAACAAAACGGATTCCTGGTCCATCAACTGATCCAAAACTCTCTATTGAATGAATTCTTGCTATATTTTTATTTAAATTAGATTTCAGCATGACACGTTCTAGAGATAACGTCAAGTTGTTGTTCTCTTGTTAAATCTATAAACTTAACTGCATAACCAGATACACGAATAGTGAAATTAGCATACTCTTCTTTTTCAGGATGTTCCATAGCATCCTTTAATTTTTCAATACCAAATATATTAACATTTAGATGGTGAGGTCCTTGATCAAAGTAACCATCTAATACTTGTACAAGTTTATCAACTTGCTCTTCTTTATTTTCTCCTAATGCAGTTGGGTTAATTGTTTGTGTATTTGAAATACCATCTAAAGCCCATTCATAAGGAATCTTAGCTACAGAGTTTAAAGAAGCAAGTAACCCACTTCTTTCTGCTCCATAAGATGGGCTAGCCCCTGGTGAAAGTGGAGTCCAAGCTCTACGTCCATCTGGCATGTTACCTGTATACTTACCATATACTACATTTGATGTAATAGTAAGAAGTGATGTCGTAGGTTCTGAATTTCTATATGTGTGTCTCTTTTTAATTTTGTCAAGGAATGACTTAAGAACATATATACCAATTTCATCAGCTCTATCATCATCATTACCGTATCTTGGGAAGTCTCCTTCAACCTCATAATCTGTAACAATACCCTCTTCATTACGAATTGTTTTAACCTTTGCATACTTAATTGCAGAAAGCGAATCAATTACATGTGAGAAACCTGCAATACCTGTTGCAAATGTACGTCTTACATCTGTATCTATAAGAGCCATTTCTGCTGCTTCATAATAATATTTATCATGCATATATTGAATAAGATTTAATGTATTTACATAAAGACCAGCTAACCAATCACTCATTCTTTCATATTTTTCAATTACTTCATCATAATCAAGATATTCTGATGTAATTCCTCTATATTCCGGTCCAACTTGTTTACCTGACTTTTCATCAATACCACCATTGATTGCGTAAAGTAAACATTTAGCAAGATTTGCTCTAGCTCCAAAGAACTGCATTTCCTTACCTGTTTGAGTAGCAGATACACAACAACATATTGAGTAATCATCTCCCCATTCTGGTTTCATAGCATCATCATTTTCATATTGAATAGAGCTTGTATCTACTGAAATCTTTGCAGCATACTTCTTGAAGTTTTCAGGAAGTGCAGAAGAATAAAGCACAGTAAGATTTGGTTCTGGTGAAGGTCCCATATTTTCTAATGTATGAAGGAAACGATAGTCATTCTTTGTTACCATGTGACGACCATCCATACCTATACCACCTAATGCAATAGTAACCCATGAAGGATCACCAGAGAATAATTCATTATAAGAAGTTATTCTTGCAAATTTAACCATTCTACATTTCATTGTTAAATGGTCGATTAATTCTTGAGCTTCTTCTTCAGTAAGAACTCCGTTATCAAGATCTCTTTGAATATAGATATCAAGGAAAGTAGATACACGTCCTATTGACATAGCTGCACCATTTTGTGTCTTAATTGCTGCAAGATATCCAAAGTATAACCATTGAACTGCTTCTCTAGCATTTTTTGCTGGTTTTGAAATATCATATCCATAACTTTCAGCCATTTTTTTCATATTTTCAAGTGCTCTACGCTGTTCTGTAATTTCTTCTCTTAGACGGATAACTTCATCTGTCATAGTTCCATCTCCACAGTTAGCAAGATCCTTTGCTTTTTCTTCCATAAGGTAATCAATACCATAAAGTGCAACTCTTCTGTAATCACCTACAATACGTCCTCTTCCATAAGTATCAGGAAGTCCTGTTATAATATGACTGCTACGAGCTTTTCTCATTTCTGGTGTATAAGCATCAAATACCCCTTGATTGTGTGTCTTATGGTATTCAGTAAATATCTTGTGTAATTCTGGATTCGGTGTGTATCCATAGTTTTCACAAGATTGTTCAGCCATTTTTATACCACCATATGGCATAAATGCTCTCTTAAGTGGCTTGTCTGTTTGAAGACCTACTACCCTTTCAAATTCTTTTAAAGATTCATCAATATATCCTGGGCCATAAGCTGTAAGTCCAGAAACAACTTCTGTTTCCATATCAAGTACTCCGCCTTTAGCTCTTTCTTCTTTTTGTAATTCTTGTAATCTTCCCCATAACTTATTGGTAGCATCTGTTGGATCTGCTAAGAAACTTTCATCACCATCATAGGGTTGATAGTTATTTTGAATAAAATCTCTAACATTTATTTCCTCTCTCCATATTCTACCTTGAAAACCAGACCATTGTTCGTTTTCTAACATGTTAATTTCCCCCCTGTGCACCACATACATATATTCTTATAATTTATACTATTAATTTTGATATAAGCTAAATTTATTTTTAATTAATATTTTAATAACTTATGTAATCTGCTTTATGAAATGCAGTAGTATTTTTACAATAGATTGTAATTATTAATTATAAAAAATACCTTATCAAATTTTATATAGAATAAACTTGATTTTTTATTACATATAATATAAATAATTATAATTTCAAAAGAGTCGCTATTAATAAATTTATTCTATTCTAACTTTTAAATCCTGATCTGCATTCCATAAAACTATACAACCTATGATTTAAAATTGATTTCATTTCAATATTATCTTATTATGTATATAATGTCAATTTTTACCACAAAGTTCATTTATCTATTTTTGTTTTATAATTTATCTAAAATTATTAATATTATTTTTAATAACGATTACAAAATTTACATTTCTCATAATTTTATACATTTATCAACAATTATGCTAAATTTTATTTTTTAAATTTTTAATATTTAGTTAGATATTTCCTTAATAAAAATGCACACCCTTAGTGAAAATTCTACTAAGTGGTATACATAAATAAATAAACTTTCTTTTCTAATAATCCCATTGACTTTTCTTCATATCAACATGATTCTCATTTTTAAATGATACTCCCTCTTCTAATAGGAGAAATCGTTGTTCATGCCATCCTGGTGCCACTCTTCCAACATGATTTACTACACGATGACATGGATATTTGCCATAAAATTCAGCTCTACTTAAAACCTTACCCACAAGTCGTGCATTTTTATCTCTACCAATAAGTTTAGCAATTTGTCCATATGTAGCTACTTTTCCTTTTGGAATTTCTTCTACTACTGAAAGTATTTCATAAATTAACTGTTCATTCATAATCTTTTTCATATATTCACCTACTATAGAAATCATTGCTTAAAATATTATTATCTTTTAATGCCACTTTATTTTCTCTCAGTATTAGTACTTAAATACACTTTAAAATAACATAATAAATCAGTTTTAATTATTCATATATTTCTTTTCCACTTGTTTCAATAGTACCGTGACGTAACTTTAAAATCATTTCAATATATAGAAGTGAATTTTATGAAGACCTTAAAATAATAAAAAAACTTTCTTAACTTATTTCTTATGGGAAATTAAAATTATAATAAAAATATCAAATAAATATAAATAAACCCACTAAAATCAATTTAGATTTTAGTAGGTTTCATGGTGGAAGCGAATCATTAATCAGATCCCCTATTTAAGTCCAAGTTTTTGTCTTTTACTTATTATATGAGCTTCTATAGCCCTTGCAGCTTCAAATGGATCATCTCCTAAAGCTACTTTACCACCTGTTAATTCCTCAACATCTTCTGTAAGAAGTTTTACTAATTTAGGAGCACCTGTAACAAATGGAGTAGGAGATAAATGTGTATATGCTCCGTATGCTACTGCAAAAATACCATCTATAGTAGCTTTTTGTTCCATCCACTCTGGAGCAGTAACTGCTATAGGAAGATCTGGAATATCAACATCAAGATGATCTGCTAAGGCAGTAACAAGCATTGATATTCTACCTGTATCAGTACAAGTACCAAAGCTTAGTACAGGAGGTATTTTAAGCATATTACATACTTCCTTTAAACCTTCTCCTGCATATTTTTCTATAGCCTCTAGGTTACATAATCCTGCTATTTCAAGAGCATGATTACCACAACCACCAGCTACTACTAATATATCTCTTTTTATTAATTCTTTTGTTATATTAACTGTATTCCAGTCTTGAGGACCATTTCTAAGTGTAGAACAGTTTGCAAGAGCAACAACACCTTTTATTTTACCTGCTGAAATTACATCAACTAATGGGTCAAGTGTATTTCCAAGGGCACTTAAAACAGCTTCTGTTGAAAATCCTGCTATAGCCTTTGTAACATATTTAGGTACCATAGGTTTTACTTTATTATGTCTTTTCTTAAAGTTATCTATTGCTATTTTAATTAAATTATCCGACATTTCATTAGCCTTTTCTGGATAATATGGCATCTTATGCTCTGTACCAGGTACACCTATTATTGTACTTATGCTAACTAAAGCTACTTGATATTTTTCAGCATATTGATCTATCGCTGGTGGTGAACAGTTTTCTTCCATAGCAATTGCATCTACTGTACCTGTAGCAAGTAGTGGCTCTATAGCCAACCAATTTCCCATAAGGCCAACAAATACATCGTCAATTTCATATCTTTGTAATAGTTCTTGTCCTGTTTCAATAGAACCAATTACTCTAATACCTTTAGCTCCTGCAGCTATAGCTTCATCTTTATATTCACCTTTTCTAAGTTTTTCTATAGTAAGAGCTCCTATCCACGGTTGATGCCCATTGAATACTATATTTACATAGTCAGGATCCATTATACCTAAGTCCACATTAACTTCATGAGGCATAGGAGTTCCAAATAATATATCTTGCACCATCTCAAGACCTATTAGAGAAGTATATATAGTAGATAATCCTAATCTAAGAGCTTTTTTAGCAAGTGATACATAATCACCATCTACATTTGTTAAACAACTTGCAATTGAATTTTGAACTTCATGATCAACACCAGAAGGATAAATATGAAGTTCTTTCCATACTGGTTTTCTTTTCTTTGGGGCAAAAACTTCTGTCATTATACTTTCTTGATCAGGTCCTGCTTTCATATCCTTATCAAGTAAATCAGCTAATTGAATTGCAAGTTTATTAATATCTTGATTAGTATCTATACCTACCTTTTCACACATCCATTTCAATTTAGCTTCATCTTTTATTTTAAATGATGATTTCCCTTCGCCAGTAGCTCTAAGTGTCCTAAAGGCTTCGTATGCATGATGTGCATATGTAGCTGCTCCCATTATATTTTTCATAAGGAAGTTTCTCATAGCCATAGCATCTGGACCAATACCACATACGCCTTTATCAGCTCCTGTTTTTTCACTAATTCTACAAGGACCATGTGTACATAATTGGCAACTTAATCCTTCAAGACAAAATTTGCATCTTATTTTTTCTTGTGGCGACCATCTAGAAAAGACACTTGAAAGACCATCCGTTTGTATCCTCTTTAGCATTTCTTCTACAGAATCATGGTAACTTACACGCCCTTCTAATTTTTCTTTAATTATTTCACTCATATTTATGTATTAATCTCCTTCTATATTTATATATCATTAATATTATTTGTATATCATTTGATATTATTCCTATATTTTTATTTTGTTATATAATATAAAATAAAGATAAATAATAATATGCACTCAAGTATTATATATATATATTACTTGAGTGCATATTATTAGATTTCCTGTCATATTTATCATCCTATCTATTCCTTCTTAGGTGCTGGTACCTTATTCTCAACTATAAATTATTATATTTCTTTAATCATTCCTTATGTTTCCAGTATACTAACTCCTGATTATCTCTTTAAATCTTCATCTATTATTACAGTATCTATCGATTTTTGCATAACTAAAGCATTAGATTCAATTTTTAATACAGCTTCTAAAGATAGATTTTCCACGTCTAAAAGTACTCTCATTTATTATATAAAATAAAAAAG
>NZ_CAKVJA010000053.1 GCF_934754925.1 uncultured Clostridium sp.
TTTATATGATGAATAATACAGAAATAATAAAAGTAATACATGATATTTTCACAAGGGATGATATTGATGCTTGTTATATTTTCGGAAGTTTTTTAACTAGTAGATTTACAGAACAATCAGATATAGATATTGCTATAGTTGGTAATATTGAATTAGAAGATAGACTTTATATAGAAGGAATTTTAGAAGAAAAATTGAATAGGTCTATAGATTTAGTAAATATAGAGGAATTACCAAAGAATATTCAATTACAGATTGTAAGTAGGAATAAGAAGATTATATTTAAAGAAAATGAAAATACTGATAGATATTTATATGAATTAGATACATGGTATAAGGAAGACTATCCGTTTTGGTTAAAATTACAAAGAGAAATGGGATATGAAGTTCAATAAGATATTGGTTTCGTCCATCTCAAGGACTCCTAGGAGTTGTAAAATTTTCAGTGACAAGCTTATGTTAAAGCATAAGTTTGTTACTATTTTTTTGTTTAAATTTAACTTATAGGTTGACATAACAATACAAGTGTATATACAATTGAAAAATATAGTAAGTTTACAAAAGTAGGGGTGGTAACATGAGAAAGAAAATTGCAGGAGCAATATATGGTATGGCATTAGGTGATGCAATGGGAATGCCTTCAGAACTATGGGGAAGAGAAAAAGTAAGAAAGTACTTTGGTAAAATTGAAGGCTTATTAGATGGACCAAAGGAAAATTCAGTAGCTTGCAACTATAAAAAAGGTCAATTTACAGATGATACTGGACAAGCACTTGTAATAATAGATTCATTAAATGATACAAATTTTAAACCAAACTCAAGGGATATTGCAATTAAGCTTTTAAAGTGGGCCGAAAAAGAAAATGCATTTGAAAATAATATATTAGGACCAACATCAAAGGTTGCATTAGCTAACTTTAGAGATGGAATAAATTCAAAAGCTGTTACAGATAAAGCATTATCAAACGGTTCAGCAATGAGAATTGCACCTATAGGATGTCTTTTTAATTCACATAATAAAGAAAAGTTAGCTGACTTTGTTTATTCTGTTTCTGAAGTAACCCATACTAGTGATATTACAATTGCTGGAGCAGCAATGATAGCAGTTGCTGTTAGTTCTGCTATTGAAAATAATGATTTTGATATTGTTATAAAAGATATTTTTGAAATGGAGCCAATTGCTAGAAGGCTAGGAGCTGAAACTTATAGTCCATCATTAACAGAAAGAATAAAGATAGGTATTTATTTAGCTAATGAATATAAGAATAATGAAGATTTATTTTTAGAAAAGTTATATGACATAGTTGGAGCTGGAGTAAATATAAGTGAATCTGTTCCATCTGCAATTTCTATAGCTTATTATGCACAAGATCCTAATAAGTGTGCTTTACTTTGTGCAAACTTAGCTGGTGATACTGATACAATTGGAGCAATGGCAACGGCAATTTGTGGGGCTTTTAAGGGAATTGATTATATAAAAGAAGAATATATTGAATCTTTAAATAAAGCAAATGATGTTGATTTTAACAACTATATTTCTATTTTAATGAATGGAAGGAGCTGTCTTTAGTGAAAACTTTAGTACTTGGAGCTGCGATAGTAGATATTATTATGAAAATTCCAAGGTTGCCTAAAAGCGGTGAGGACATTTTATGTACTGAGAGAAAATTAACTGTAGGTGGATGTGCATATAATGTTGCAAATATATTAAGGGGCTTTAATGTAAAACATGATTTATTTGTGCCAGTAGGTTCAGGAATTTATGCAGATATAATAAGAAGAAAATTGAATGAAGATGGATATGAAATATTAATTAATGACTTGGAAATAGATAATGGCTATTGTTTATGCTTAGTAGAAGATGATGGGGAAAGAAGTTTTATTACTGTTAATGGAATTGAAGTAAAGCATAAAAAAGAATGGTTTGATAATTTAAATATGAATCAATATGAAAATATATATTTAGCTGGTTATCAACTTTGTGGAGATAACAGTGACATAATAGTAGATTGGCTATTAAAGCAAAGTGATAAAAATATATTTTTTGCACCAGGACCAGTTATTAATAATATAAGTAAAAATACTTTAGAAAAAATATTTTCAATTAATCCAATATTACATCTTAATGAAAAGGAAGCTTTAGAGTTTACTAAAAAGAATAATATAAATGATAGTATTTTAAAATTATATGAATTAACTAAAAGTGTTGTATTTATAACTGTTGGGGAAAGAGGAGTAATATTTTATGATGGAAAAAACATTACTCATATAGAGGGAGAAAAGGTTAAAGTTGTAGATACAATAGGAGCAGGGGATAGTCATATTGGGGCAATTATTTCGGCATATTCTTTATGGGGAAATAAAATGAATTTAAATAATTCTTGGAAATACTATTTAAGTGAAAATAACGGTGAAAATTTTATAAATGGATGTAAATTATCAAATAAGGTAGCAAGTGAAGTTGTGCAAGTACAAGGAGCTAAAATAAGCAAGGAATGTTTTAATAAATTTAATATATAAAAGGGGACTAGTATTATGGATAAGGTTAAAAATTATTTTTCAGATTGGAGTATATTTGAGAAAGTATGGCTAATAACAGTGTGTACAATTATGACTGTTATTTGGTATATAAATGGAGATTCACCATTTTTATTAGCACTTACTTTAACAGGATGTCTTAACTTAGTTTTAGGGGCAAAAGGTAAAATAGCAGGATTATATTTTGCAATTATTAATTGTTTATTATATTCATATCAATGTATGGGTGTAAAGCTTTATGGGGAAGTAATGTATAATATGTTATTTAGTATTCCTGTTAGTGCTATAGCAATATATTTATGGAATAAGAATAAAGATGATGATGGCAAAATAAGATTTAAGGTTATGCCAATGAAAGTAATAATAGCAACTTTTGTTGGTACATTAATAGCTGTATTTTTATATGCAAAGGTATTGAATTTATTAGGGGGAAATTTAGCATTTATGGATTCTTTAACAACTGTAGTTTCTGTTGTTGCTAGTATTCTTTATTTAATGAGGTTTTCTGAACAATGGTTAATGTGGGTTGGAGTAAATGCTTTATCAATAGTAATGTGGATTATGGTATATGCATCTGGTGATAAGAGTGCAATTATTATAATAGTTATGAAGGTTACTAATTTATTGAATTCTTTATATGGTTATTATAATTGGAAGCAAATTGCAACTGATGTTGAAGCAGTGGAGGCATAGGATTTTGCTTCTCTCAAGGGGCCTAAGGGATTAAGATTTTTTGTTGACAAGCTTATAATAAACTTTACCATTAATCATTAAAAGTAGCAATGTGAAATAATATTTATCCATTAGAATGTAGCAGTAAAGTAAATTTAGAAGCTGTTGATGGAGAAATTGTATTTAGTAGCTTTGATATTTGGACAATTGAAGTGTAATGAGCAAGTAGTAGATTTATTAAATCAAGGGTTGTTATTAACAACAAGAATAGGAGCTTTAGAATCTATACCAACATGGGATGAAGTTTTTTGAATATATGAATTAAAATTATTTAAAAGTAAAATGAGGTATTCACTTTAGTGGATACCTTATTTTTATAATTATATTAAATAACTTATTAGATAGGTGAAAAATAATAAAAAATGTGATATTATTACTAATAAATAATAAAATTGGATAAAAATATGCAAAGTAAATGACACAGTATTTAGCGTAGGAGAAAGAAAAATGACTAAAGGTAAAAAGATAACAATTTGGATTTTAGCAATAGTATTAGCAGTTATTGTAGGAACAGTAGGTACAGTTTATTTTTACGGAAATAACTTATTTAATAAGTTAGAAAAGGTTGAAATTGATAAAGAGGATATTGGTATTACGGAAGAAGTACAAGAAAAGTTATCACAATATAGCAATAGTATAATTAATATTGCACTATTTGGAGTTGATGCAGTAGATGGTGATGTTGGAAGATCAGATTCTATAATGATAGCAACTATAGATACAGTACATAAAAAGTTAAAATTAACATCAATAATGAGAGATTCTTATGTTGCAATTGATGGTCATGGAAATGATAAACTTAATCATGCTTATGCTTTTGGAGGACCTCAATTAGCAATAAAAACTTTAAATGAAAACTTTGATTTAAATATAGAGAATTTTGCATCTGTTAATTTTGAAACATTACCTAAGATAATAGATGAACTTGGAGGAATAGAATTAAATATAGATGCAGATGAATTAGAATATATAAATGGTTATATAGCACATCTTAATAATATTAATGGAACTAGTGAACCAGCTATAGAGTCTACAGGGATTCAACATGTAAGTGGCACACAAGCCTTAGCTTTTTGTAGAATTAGATATACTTCTGGTGGGGATTATAAAAGAACTGAAAGACATAGAGAAGTATTAACAGAAATATTTAAAAAGATAGAGACTATGCCAGTAAATTCTTATCCATCATTATTATCAGAAATATTGCCTATGGTTAATACAAGCTTAGGTTACTCTGATATATTAGAATTAGGAACTGAAGTATTAAAGCTTGGTGATTCAAATTTACAACTAGAAAGATTCCCGCTTGATGATTATTGTGAGGGAAAGATGATAAGTGGAATATATTATTTAACATTTGATAAAGAAGTAACTGTTGAACAGTTGCATAATTATATTTTTGAAGACAAAATTACATGGTAATTTAGAAAAATGGACCCTCGGAGACCAAAAAGCTGGTCTTCAGGGGTCCTAAAGTTTTTTTATACTATAAGTTTTAAATAGAAATTGTATGAAAACTTTTCTTCATTAAGTCTATATTCTTCAGGTAAATCAGGACCACAACTATTTGATCCAATTCCGCTTTGTTTATAGTCTACAATTAAGTAAGTAAAGTTCTCTTCATTTAAATCAAAGTTATGACTAGTATTAGTTAATTGATAAATGGAAAAATGTGAAGCATTAAAAGCAAAATCATTTTCAGATAAAATATATAGCTTTCCAGAGTTATTATTAATAGATACTTCTCTACAGAAGTGATGACTTCCGTTTTCTTGAGGTTTTATATAATCTTCATGCATTTCAGAAACCTTTGAATTAAATCTACCTAAATAACAAGATGAATTTTTATCTATATAATTTTCATATGGACCAAAACCAAAATAATTTACATTTTCATATGATTTGTTTAATTTAAGTTCTACTCCAAAGCGTGGTAAATAAGGAGTTTTCATATTTTTATTGGCTTCAATATTACAGTTGATTAAACCACATGGATAGATAGTCCACGTTACTGTAACATCAACTACTTTTTCTCTATAAGGTGGAATCAAACTTAAGAAACTAACTATTTCTAGTTTATTTGAATACTCTTTAATTTCAGTATTGTATACATATGTTGTAATTTGATTAAAGCCAGCTTCAATCCAATCATTTTTGATTTTTCTATCATTATCTGTAGGAGATCTCCAAATAACAAATTCTAATGGGTTATCTATAAATACTTCTCCTAATGATTCAATAAATTCAAAAGTTCCTGTATTTTTATTATATACGTAAGTTAATCTTGAATTTGTAATTTTAATTTTATTAATAGATTCCTCTACATTAAGCTTTTCTTCATCATTAGTAATTTGCGTTAGTTTATTTACAGATTCTATATTTGTTGCTTCATTCTTTATAATAAATTGATCATGACCTAGTATAGTACCTTTTTTATAAAGAGAATGGTCATATTTTATACTAGACTCAATTAATATAGTAATAATTCCAACAGGTAATTCTGATATATTTAACTTATACCATTTTTCTTCTTGTGGATTTAAGCTTTCTAAGATTAATTTATCTACTAAAATAACTTCGCCATCTAATAATACTTTATAGTTAATATCTAATACTTCATTAGCGTTAGTAAAATTAAGCATATTTTTAAGTTTAACTTTTTTATTAGCTTGGTCAAATTCTAATGCTCTTATAGGTCTATTAATATTTTTATATTCTAATAATCCAGTATGAGGTTTTCTATCAGGATAAACTAAACCATCAACACAGAAGTTTCCATCGTGGTTTTCTTCTCCAAAATCTCCACCATATCCATATGCTTTTTTACCATCTTCGCTTTCATGTATAAGAATAGCATGATCGCACCATTCCCAAACGTATGCACCTGCAAATTCATCATGATTTTGAATAAGGTCATCATATTCAATTAATCCACCAGGACCATTACCCATTGCATGTGCATATTCACATAAGATGAATGGTTTATCTATACCATTTTTAAAATAATCTTCAATTTCTTCTAGGCTTGGATACATACGACTAATAACATCAAGGTTACTAAAATCATTTTTTCTTTCCTTGCTAGCATAATATGCACCTTCATAATGTACTGGACGTGTAGTATCTAGCTCTTTAGCATATTTTGCTCCACTTTCGAAGTTTACTCCAAATCCTGATTCATTTCCAAGTGACCACATAAAAATACAAGATCTATTTTTAAAAGGAACTATAGATGAATCAATTCTATCAATGATAACATTTTCATAAGTTTTATCATCAGCTATCATATTATAATTATCTAAATAGCCTTTTCCATATAACTCAACAACTCCATGAGTTTCAATATCTGCTTCATTCATAACGTAAAATCCGTATTCATCACATAGTTCATAGAAAATTGGAGATTTAGGATAGTGTGAAGCTCTTATAGAGTTAATATTGCATTCTTTCATTAATTTTAAATCTAAAATAAGATCATCATAAGCAACAACATATCCTTTAGTTGGACTAGAGTCATGATGATTAACACCTTTTAATTTTATAGGTACATTATTAATCTTTAAAACAGCGTTTTCTATTTTAACTTCTCTCATACCTATTCTTTCTTTTATAACCTCATTTTCTGTTTCTAGTAATAGAGTATATAAACTAGGTGATTCGGCACTCCAAAGCTCTATATCCTTAATATCTATTTGTAAATTATTATTTTCTATATTTCCAGAAGATATTTTATCATTATTAGGATTAATCAGTGTATATTTAATATTTGGATTACCAATTGTAGAAAGAATTTCAACAGATATTTTTCCTTCTTTATCTAATACATTTATAGTAGGAATTACCTTGTAATCTAAAATTCTTGATTTTGCTCTCTTTAAGATATAGACATCTCTAAAAATTCCTGACATTCTAAACTTGTCCTGATCTTCAAAATAAGTACCATCACACCATTTTAAAACTAATACTGTAATTGTATTTTTCCCGTTTACTAAAAGTGGTGTAATATCAAATTCTGATATGCTGTGAGATATCTGACTGTAACCAACAAAAGTTCCATTTATCCAAAAATAAAAACAAGAATCCACACCTTCAAAATTTATATTATAATCGTATTTTTCAGGGGATATTTTAAAGTCAAATTCTTTTTGATAAACTGCACATGGATTATCCTTTGGAACAAAAGGTGGATTATAAGGAATAGGGTATTTTACATTAGTATATTGATTATAATCATAGCCATTAACTTGCCAAACAGAAGGTACTTCCATTGTAGTTGGAAAATTAATTTCGTTAATATCATTAATTTCTTTAATTAATTGTAGGCTATTGAAATAATTAAATTTCCATTTTCCATTAAGTGAAAAAAAGTTATTTTGTTTATTTCTATCTTTAACAGTAAGAGCTTCATTAGTATCTACAAAGGGAATATAATAACTTCTTCTTTTCATCATATTCACATGTAGTTTAGAAATATCTTCATGGTATTCATTTAATAATAGCATTTTTTCCTCCCAATACATTTAATATTATTGTGGTTTAATGAAACATAACAACATAATTATGAAACATAATTCCATATAACTTCTCTTAAAATTTATTTTTTTATCTACAATTTAATATTAATATTCAAATTAATATTTTAGAATAGTTAAAAGGTTCTAAAATATGTTATAATGTTTCCTGTGAAGCTAAAGGGGTGAGAGATATATATGCAAATACTATGGAAAAAATACACTAAGGAGAATTTTGAAATAAATGTAGATGAATGTGGAATAGAACAAGGTGTTCCAGGCTTTGGGTATAAGTATGAGGTGTTGAAAAATGTTGTTATACATTATGTAAGTAAAGGAGAAGGTACTTTTAAGTTAAATGATAACCTATATAATTTAAAGCAAGGTGATATATTTATATTATTAAAGGGAATGAAAGTTGAGTATATGGCATCTATAGATGATCCTTGGGAGTATTATTGGATAGGTTTTAGTGGTTCAAATGCAAATGAATATTTAAATAGAACCTCTATTATTGATTCATATACTGCTAGATGTAAAGAAGATTCAAAAATACCGCATATAATATTAAAGATGTGTGAAATATCAAAAACTTATAATCCTTCATGTTCTGATGACATATTATTATTAAGGGAACTTTATTCATTATTACATATTCTTATAGAGGAGTTTCCTAAAGCTTTTGAGTGTAAGGATAGAGAGTTACATACGTATATTCAAGAAGCTATTAATTTTATTAATTCTAATTATATGAATAGTATAACTGTTAATGAAATTGCTAATCATGTAAATTTAAGTAGAAGTTATTTATATAAAATGTTTATAAAAAATCTTAAGGTTTCTCCACAAAAGTATCTGATAAATCTTAGAATGTATAATGCAACACTTTTATTAAAAAATACTAAGATTCCTATAGGAGAAGTTGCAAGTAAGGTAGGATATAGTGATTCTCTGTTATTTTCAAAAACTTTTTCTAAATATTTTTCAATGTCTCCATTAAATTATAGAAATAATCAGTTAAATAAAACAAAATAATATTTAAAATATAAAAAGTATAAATAAGGTTTATATAAAAACTTTATTTATACTTTTTATTAGTTATTTATTCACTTATTCTTGTAACACCGTTTCTTAAGTCATCAACTATTGCATCATATTCAGCTTCTGATAAATTATATCTTTTTAATAATAAGAAACTTACCATTATAATTATACATGGAATTAAAGTTTGCATTATATGGATTCCGTTTAGTGTAAATGCAGATTGAGCTGAATTAGCATTATATCCAATATAAGCTAAAATATATCCGCATAAAGCTCCACCAATGGCATTAGAAATTTTACTTTTAAATATATTTAAAGAGAATATCATTCCTTCAGATCTTTTACCTGTTTGCCATTCACCATATTCAACACAATCAGCAACCATTGAAGTTAAGGTAATATAACCAGCACCATCAAAAATACCACATATAAAGTTTATAGCTATCATTGCATATAATGAAGAATATGATAGTGAGAATATTAAAAATGCCCCAAGTGCAGTAACTAATAGTCCTAAAAGTGCAGTATTTCTTTTTCCAAGTTTTTTTGTTAAGTATGGAGATATTAATCCTCCTAATATACTTGCTACTAGAGTAACTGAAGTTACAACAGGAATCATCATTTCTGCATTAAAGTTATACTTTATATAGTATATAGAAATTGTATTTTTTATTGAACCACTTAATTCTAATACTAACATTGATAATAGAACTATTCTTAAAGGTTTATTTGTCTTCAATAAATTTACAAATTGTTTAAAGCCTTGTTTTTCTTTTTTAGTTTTAGTAGTGTTAAGTTCCTTAACTCCAAGAGCTGTAATCCAAATAAATATACTTGCAAAAACAGCGTAAATTATTGCTACCTTTGTCCAACTTTTAAGAGCTGAAACAAGAGGAATAGTAAGAGTAGAAATTATGAATCCACCTACATATGCTATTGTTCTTGCAGAAGTAACAATTTTAGTTTTCCCTTCAGAAGATCTTGTAATATTAGCAGAAAGTGACCAATATGGTATGTCCATAGCAGTAAAGGATATTCCCCATAAGATATATGATGCGTACATCCATATAATTTTATTACTATAACTTAAATCTGGGGTAGAAAAACACATTATAGTTGTAATTGATATAAATATTGGAACAGCAAATAAATAAGGTCTGCTTTTTCCAATTTTAGTATTAGTATTATCAACTATAACACCCATTATAGGATCTGTTATACCATCGATAATTCTTGCTACTAAAAATAATGTACCTACGGCGGCAGCTCCTATTCCAAAACTATCAGTTAAGAAAATTAAAAGATAAGTATTAATTAAAGAAAATATAATATTATTTCCTAGACTTCCAGCGGCATAGCTAGATAAAGTTTTTATAGAAATATCATCACTTTTATTAATTTTATTGTTTATTATTGTATTCAAACCATCACCTCTATATTTTATAATAAAATCTACAATACCTGTTTAATTAAACTTTTAATAGAAATCGATTTCTTAATTCATATTAATATTACAAAATTTTATTTTATAATAATATAGCATTAAGTTTCTAAAATATTGATTTATATTTCCTAATTAAAAATATTGTAATTATAAAATATGTTTTAGTTGTGAGCATTAAAAATTAAATTATTATTTTATTAATAAGAAGGTTTTATTATATTTTTTGATAAAAAAATAGATAAAATTCCCAAAATATATATTAGATGTTGAAATATATCGTACGGATGTATATTTAAAATATAGCTTATAATGGTATAATGTAATATATTACTGTCTGAAATAGTAAACGAATAAAATTACAATAACACATATACTTAGAATATTTGTAAAGTGTTTATTAACAGCTTACATAAAATATTATATTTAAAGTATAGTAACGAAGTAAGGAGACAATAGGAGTTATGGAAAAGAGAATAAGAAAAGCAATAATACCTGCAGCTGGTCTTGGAACTAGATTTTTACCAGCAACAAAGGCCCAACCAAAAGAAATGCTTCCAATAGTTGATAAGCCAACATTACAATACATAATAGAGGAATGTGTTGCATCAGGTATAGAAGAAATTCTTATAATAACAGGAAGAAATAAAAAGAGTATAGAAGATCATTTTGATAGAAGTGTTGAACTTGAAATGGAACTTGAAAAGGCTGGAAAGCAAGAAATGCTTGAAATGGTTAGAGAAATATCTGACATGGTAAATATTTATTTCATAAGACAAAAAGAACCAAGAGGATTAGGACATGCTATCCTTTGTGCAAAGACATTTGTAGGGGATGAGCCTTTCGCAGTGCTACTTGGAGATGACGTTGTTTATAATGATAGAAAGCCATGCTTAAAGCAACTTATGGATTGCTATAGTGAATATAAGACTTCAGTTTTAGGTGTTCAAACTGTAGCAGAAGAAGATGTAAATAAATATGGAATAGTTGGTGGAATACATATTGAAGATAGAGTATACAAGGTTAAGAACTTAGTGGAAAAGCCTTCTGTAGGAGAAGCACCATCTAATGTTGCAATCTTAGGTAGATATATAATTACACCAAAAATATTTGAAATATTAGAAAAGACAGCACCAGGTAAAGGAAATGAGATTCAACTTACAGATGCCCTTCTTAAGTTAATTGAAGAAGAAGCTATGTATGCCTATGATTTTGAAGGAAGAAGATATGATGTAGGAGATAAGCTTGGATTCCTTGAAGCTACAGTTGAATATGCTCTGAGAAAAGAAGATTTAAGAGATGGATTCATTGATTATTTAAAAACTATTATAAAATAGAAGATAGTTTTGAGTTATATTAAGGGGGCTATACTATTGTATAGCTTTTTTTTCCTTATGTATGATATTGATTAATAATATAATTGTAGATGTTATTCATTAGTTTGTCTTTATAATTAAATAAAGTAGTATATAATATAGCATTCACTAATTATCTTTTATTATTTTTAAATAGATTGAGTAAATGAAAATTTAATATATTAGTGTTTAATACAAATATATTAAGATAATAGCCGAGACGTAACTTATATTGTTATATTATAAAATTTCATCGAAAATGGGGGGGTTATATTATGCTATGCGCTTTAATTATGGCAGGAGGAAAGGGAACAAGATTTTGGCCATTATCTACAGAAGAGAAACCAAAGCAGTTTTTGAACTTAATTGGTGAAAATACTATGATACAAATGACTATAAATAGGATAAAGCCTATAATACCAATGGAACGAATATTTGTATGTACTGGTGAAATGTATGTTAATTTAGTAAAAGAACAAATTCCGGATTTACCAGAAAGAAATATCGTAGTAGAACCAGAAGGAAGAAATACTGCACCATGTATTGCGTTATCAGCAATGGTAATAGATAGATATTATAAAAATGCTAATATGGTAGTATTACCTTCAGATCACTTAATAAAAGATGAAGACGAGTTTAGAAATACTATTTTAGCAGCACATAATTTCATAAATGATAAAGATGAAGCCATAGTTACTTTGGGGATGAATCCCACAAGGCCAGAAGTAGGTTATGGTTATATTAAATATAGTTATGAGACTTTAAAGTCAAATGGGTTTAGAGTTATAAAGGTGGAATCTTTTGTGGAAAAGCCTAACTTAGACACAGCGAAGAAGTATTTAAGAGAAGGTAATTATTTATGGAACGGTGGAATGTTTATTTGGAGTATTAATAATATAATAAATCAAATAAAAATATATTCGCCAGATACATATAACTCACTTATAAATATAAAAGAAGTAAGTGAAAACAAATTACAAGAAAGTATTAATAAAAGCTATGAAAATACAGAATCAACTTCTATTGATTATGCTGTTTTAGAAAAATCTAAAGATGTTTATGTAATTCCAAGTAATTTTGGATGGGATGATGTAGGAAACTGGGAAGCATTAGATAGATATAGAGATAAAGACGAGGCTGGTAATGTACTAGTTGGAAAAAGTAAGGCTATTAAAGCAAATAATAATTTAGTTATTTCATCTAACAATAGTGTAGTAGTTGATGGATTAAATGATATATATATCATAGAAAGTGATGGAAAAGTTTTAGTTGGACAAAAGTCTAATGTAGCTAATATTAAGGAATTAAAAAATATAGTTTTATAATAAATTTGAATAAAAACATTTGGAGGAAGGTTAATGAAAAAAGTAGCTTTAATTACAGGAATAACAGGACAAGATGGTTCATATCTAACAGAATTATTATTAGAAAAGGGATATGAAGTACATGGAATAGTAAGAAGACATTCATCTATCAATACTTCAAGAATAGATCATCTATTTGAAGATCCTAATATAGGTGGAAAAACTCTATTTTTACATCATGGTGATTTAACAGATTCATCAAATTTAAATAGATTAATAGAAAAAATTAAGCCGCAAGAAATATATAACTTAGCAGCACAATCACATGTTGCAGTATCTTTTGAAGTGCCAGAATATACAGCTGAAACAACTGGAATAGGTACATTAAGATTATTAGATGCAATAAGAGAATCAGGGGTTAAGTGTAAATTTTATCAAGCATCTACTTCAGAATTATTTGGTGGACTTCCAGACACTGCGCCACAAAATGAAAACACTCCATTTTATCCAAAGAGTCCATATGGAGTAGCTAAGCTTTACTCTTATTGGATAACTGTAAATTATAGAGAATCCTATAATATGTTTGCTTGTAATGGTGTATTATTTAATCATGAGTCTCCAAGAAGAGGTGAAACTTTCGTTACTAGAAAGATAACTAGAGCAGTTGCATCTATAATGGCAGGTAAGCAAGAAAAATTATCATTAGGTAATATGGATGCAAAGAGAGACTGGGGATTTGCTGGAGATTACGTTGAAGGAATGTGGAGAATTTTACAACAAGAAAAGCCACAAGATTATGTATTAGCTACTAATGAAACTCATACTGTAAGAGAGTTTGTTGAATTAGCATTCGCTGAGGTTGGAATTGAGATTGAATGGAAAGGAACTGGAGTAGATGAGAAGGGATATGATAAAGCTACTGGAAGAATGTTAGTAGATGTTAATCCAAGATATTTTAGACCAGCTGAAGTTGAATTATTATGGGGAGACTCTTCTAAGGCTGAAAGAGAATTAGGTTGGGAAAGAAAAGTAAGTTTTAGAGATTTAGTTTCTATGATGGTAGATTCTGATATGAAGGAGATTGCAGGAATTTCTTCGGAAGAATTTAGAAATAGAGATAAATAGTTTAAATATTAATTAATTTAATATTTACCTAGATTATTATATAAGGGAGAAAACAGTATGATAGATTTAAAACTAGCAACAGAATCATGGGATGAAAGAGAATATCAAGCTATAGAAAGAGTTGTTAAATCAGGAAGATTTTCTATGGGAAAAGAAGTCCAAGAGTTTGAAAAGAAATTTGCAAAATATTTTGGAAGCAAATATGCTGTTATGGTTAATTCAGGTTCGTCAGCTAATTTATTAGCAATAGGAGCATTATTTTTTTCAAAGAAGTATAATTTAAAATCAGGAGATGAGGTAATTGTACCTGCTGTTTCTTGGGCAACAACATATACACCACTTCAACAATATGGATTAAAGGTCAAGTTTGTAGATATAGATTTAGATACTTTAAATTTAGATATTAACAAAGTAGAAGAAGCTATTACAAAAAATACAAAGGCAATATTCGCAGTTAATTTATTAGGAAACCCAATAGATTATTGTAAATTAAATGAAATTGCTAAGAAAAATGATATTATTATTATTGAAGATAATTGTGAGTCTATGGGAGCTTCTTTAAATAATAAATATTTAGGAACATATGGTGTTATGGGAACATTTAGCACTTTCTTCTCTCATCATATATCAACTATGGAAGGTGGGGTCATTGTAACTGATGATAAGGAGTTATATGACATTTTATTAAGTTTAAGAGCTCATGGATGGACTAGAAATTTAGATTCTAATAGTGAAATCTACACTAAAAGGGATAATGAGTTTTACGAATCATTTAACTTTATATTACCAGGATATAATGTTAGGCCTTTAGATATGGAAGGTGCTTTAGGTAAGGAGCAATTAGATAAATTAGAAATGATAGTAGAAAATAGAAGAAAAAATGGTGCTGTTTTTGAAAAGCTATTTTCAGATATTGAAGGAATAAGAATACAAAAATCAATAGGCAAGGCATCATACTTTGGTTTTGCTATTATTGTTGATGAAAATGCTAAGTTTACTAGAGAGCAACTAGTAAATGAATTAAGAAATCAAGGGGTAGAATGTAGACCTATAGTAGCTGGAAACTTTACTAAAAATGAAGTAATAAAGTATTTTAACTATGAAATATTTGGACAACTTACAAATGCAGATATAATTCATGATAATGGTTTATTTATAGGAAATCATCATTTTGATATTACAGATAAATTAAAGGAGATAGCTTCACTTATAAAGAATTTAGCTTAATTTATAAAGTTCTGTATAGATTATTTTATGTTATATGAGGAGAAAAATCATTAATGAATAAAGATGATAAAATATATGTTGCTGGTCATAGGGGAATGGTTGGATCAGCAATAAAAAGAAGATTAGAAAAAGAAGGGTATACTAATATTATTGTTAAAACATCAAAAGAGTTAGATTTAACTAACCAAGCTAAAGTTGATGAATTTTTTAGTGTAGAAAAACCGGATTATGTATTTTTAGCTGCTGCTAAAGTTGGTGGAATAATGGCAAATATAGAAAGCCCAGGGAAATTTATATATGATAATTTAATGATATCAACTAATGTAATTCATGCGGCATATAAAAATAATGTTAAGAAATTAATGTTTTTAGGAAGTAGTTGCATTTATCCAAGAAATTGTCCTCAACCAATGAAGGAAGAGTATTTATTAGATGGTAAATTAGAGCCTACTAACGAAGCATATGCTTTAGCGAAAATCTCAGGGTTAAAGATGTGCGAATATTATAATAAGCAATATAACACTAATTTTATTAGTGTTATGCCTTCAAATATTTATGGAGAAAATGATAATTTCTCAAAAGAATCTTCACATGTAGTTGCAGCTTTAATAAGAAAGTTCCATGAGGCAAAGGTTGCAAATAATGAAGTAGTTGAAATTTGGGGAACAGGAAAAGCTCGTAGGGAATTTATATATGTTGATGATGTAGCTGATGCATGTGTATATTTAATGAATGAATATTCAGAAGATCAACATGTTAATATAGGAACTGGTGAAGATGTATCTATTAAAGAATTAGCTGAAATAATTAATGAAGTAATTGGATTTAAAGGAAGAATAGAATTTAATACAGATAAACCAGATGGTATGCCTAGAAAACTTTGTGATGTATCTAAATTACATTCATTAGGATGGAACCATAGAGTTAACTTAAAAGAAGGTATTGCTAAATCATATAAATGGTTTATAGATACTTTAGAAAAGTTTTAAAAAAAATTAGAGACTGTAGATAATTTTGTGTAATATAGTTTCTTATAAATCAAATATTACTGGAAATTTTGATTTCCAGTAAT
>NZ_CAKVJA010000054.1 GCF_934754925.1 uncultured Clostridium sp.
CATAGCTGTTATCCATGGATTAAGAATAAAAAGAGTATTAATAAAAAGATTGATGGCTTTTTTAGACCAAGATATAACCATAATATATTGTGTGGGAAAATTGTTCAGAATTTTTATAAACAAAATACTGATTATTTTAAAGAGGAGACAGCATCTATATTATCTAATGCAGTAGATATAAGTGAGCTATGTATTACATCTTATTCGGAATTTAAGGATTTAAGAATAAAATATAATATATCAGAAAATAAGATTGTATTAGGATTTATAGGTAGAATATGCCATATAAAAGGTATTATTCCTTTTATAAAAGAATTCTCTAAAAATGTAGACAAGTTCAAAGATACTGTAGTTTTACTAGTTGGAAGTGGAGATCAATTCGAAGAGGTTAAAGAATTAATAAAAGTATTAAATCTAGAAGAATATTTTATATTAACTGGATTTCAAAAAGATATATATAAATTTTATCCATTAATAGATATACTTTTCTTACCATCATTATATGAAGGATTACCAATGGTTATATTAGAAGCTATGGCATCTAGAACTCCTGTTATCTCTATGGATGTTGGTGGAATTAGTGAAGTAATTGTGGATAACTATTCTGGATTTTTAGTTGAAGAAAAAAATTATGCACAATTCATATCTAAGATAATAGAGTTAAAAAATGATGTAACTTTGAGAAGTAAATTTAGTAGTAATGCTTTTGAAATTATATCAAATAATTTTAATATACAAAAGTATTGTGAAAATGTTGAGAAAATATATAAAAACTTTATTTAAAAGATAAGATATGGGGGTATATAAGTGCTAAATTCAGGAATAATGAAGTTTAAGAGAGTTGAAGGTAAGTATGGAAATTTAGTTCCTATTGAAGGAGGTAGAGATATTCCATTTGATATAAAGAGAATTTACTACATAACTGATGTTGAAAGTGATATTGCAAGAGGATTTCATTCACATAGAATGTTGCATCAAGTTTTACTTTGTTTAAATGGAGAGGTTAAGATAAAGCTTAAAACTCCATTTGAAGAAGAAGTGATTCAATTAAAAAATGATTCGCGTGGCTTGTATATAGGACCAATGATATGGAGAGAAATGTATGATTTCTCAGAAAATGCAGTTTTATTAGTTTTAGCTTCTGATAATTATAGTGAAGATGATTATATAAGAAATTATGATTTTTATTTAGATGAAGCAAATAAATTATTTTAGGAGGCAATAGAATGAGAATTCCATTTGTTAGTTTTGAAGAAATGCATAGCCTTATAAAGAATGAATTAGAGTGTGCATTTAGAGAAGTTTTAAATTCTAATTGGTTCATTAAGGGTAAGTTTTTAGCGGAGTTTGAAAAAAAGTTTGCTGATTATTGTGGTGCTAAAAAATGTATAGGTTGTGGAAATGGATTAGATGCCTTAAGTCTGATATTAAAAGCTTATAATATTAGTGATGGAGATGAAGTGATAATACCTGCAAATACATTTATAGCTACTGCTTTAGCTGTATCTTATGTAGGGGCAACACCGGTATTAGTTGATAATAATGATTTTTATAATATCGATGTGGAATTAATAGAGAAGGCTATTACAGATAAGACGAAGGCGATAATTGCAGTACACCTATATGGTATGCCAGCTGATATGGATCCTATAAATGAAATTGCAAGTAAGTATGGATTAGTAGTTATAGAAGATGCGGCACAAGCTCATGGAGCTATATATAAAGGGAAAAAGGTAGGAACGTTAGGTGATGCAGCTGCATTTAGTTTTTATCCAGGTAAAAATTTAGGTGCTCTAGGTGATGGTGGAGCCGTAGTTACAAATAATGAAGAGATAGCAGAAAAAATTAGGAATCTAGGCAATTATGGATCAAGTAAGAAGTATGTTCATGAATTTAAAGGAGTAAATTCTAGATTAGATGAAATGCAAGCAGCATTTTTAAATATTAAATTAAATCATCTAGATGATTGGAATAATTCAAGAAAGGAAATTGCTAAATATTATTTAGCAAATATCACAAATCAAAAAGTTAAATTGCCACAATTGATAAATGAAATTGAAACTGTATGGCACTTATTTGTAGTAAGAGTTGAAAATAGAGATGAGTTTATAAAGTATTTATCTGATAATGGAATACAAGCATTAATACATTATCCTATAACAGTCAATAAGCAAGATGCGTATAAAGAGCTAAATAGTTATACTTTTGAGAAGGCTGAAAAATATGCAAATGAAATAGTGAGCTTACCAATGTATCCGGGCTTAACTGAAGAAATGTTAAGATATGTGGTAGATGTAATAAACAAGTTTTAATGTGAGATTTTTTTTAAAATGAAAATTTATATAGAGGATTACTGGGAGGATATTGAATGAATGATATTATATCTATAGTTGTAATAAGTTATAATGCTGAGAAACTAATAGAAGAAACACTAAATAGTATAAAAAGTCAGACTTATAAGAATATAGAGTTAATTATAACAGATGATTGCTCTAAAGATGATACATTTAATGTAGCAAAGAAGTGGTGTGAAGAAAATTCAATTAGATTTGTTAATACTATATGTGTACAAACTATTGGAAATAAAGGGATACCACATAACATTAATAATGGAATAAGGTATGCACAAGGTAAATATATAAAAGTAATTGCTGCAGATGATTTATTAGTTGATACATTTATTCAGGATATGTATAACTTCTGTGAAGAAAATAATTATAAAATTGCATTTTCTGACATAGAAATATTCAATTTAGATAATGAAAATGAACCCCAGTATCCACTAGAAATGAAAGAGGTATTTAAGTTGCCAGTAGAAAAACAATATAGCTTTTTATTAAAGTGTAATTTTGTACCGGCAGTATCAAGTTTTATACGAAAAGATCTAATAGATGAGTTAAATATTTATAATGAGAAATATCCATTTTTAGACGATTTACCAGCATGGCTTAAAGTAACTAAAAATGGTATAAAGCTAAATTTATTAGATAAGAAATTAGTTAGATATAGAAGACATTCAGCGGCTATAAGTACTTTAAATAAAGTTAATCCAAGATTAACTGAATCTGCTTATTTAGTTTATAAAAATGAAATAAGACCTGAATTGTTAAGAAGATTTAATTTAGTTAGAGTAGTAGATAATGATATGTATTATTACTATTTAAGGAAGACTATTGAATATAATAACAGGGGGATAGCTTTACCATATAGATATAAATTATTAAGTATATTTATGCCAATTAAGTTAGTAACTAAAATTAAGGCTGAGATTATTAGAAAAAAATAAAAGATTTTAGGTGGGATAAGATGAATAAGTTACTTACAGTTTTTACTCCTGCATATAATAGAGCACATACTCTTAATAAGTGTTATGAGAGTCTTAAGAGGCAAACTTGTAAAGATTTTAAATGGTTAATTATTGATGATGGATCAACAGATAACACTAAAGAGTTAGTAGAACTTTGGAAAAGTGAAAATAATGATTTTGAAATAAAATATATTTATCAAAAAAATCAAGGAATGCATGGAGCTCATAATACAGCTTATGAAAATATTGATACAGAACTAAATATCTGTATTGATTCTGATGATTATTTAACTGATTTTGCGGTAGAAGAGATTAAAAATCATTGGAATAAGGTAAAATGTGATAATTTATCTGGAATAATAGGATTAGATTCCTATAAAGATGGAAAAATAATTGGTGATAAATTTCCAGAAAATATGAAAACAACAACAGTATTTGACTTCTATTATAATAAAAGGTTGACTGGTGATAAAAAAATTGTATATAGAACAGAATTAACAAAGATGTATCCTTATCCAATATTTGAGGGAGAAAAGTATGTTGGACTTGCATATAAATATTATAAGTTAGATGAAAAATATGAATTATCGACTTTAAATAAAGTTTTATGTGTAGTCGAATATCTTGAAGATGGATCAAGTGTTAATATGTTTAAACAATATATTAATAATCCAAGGGGATTTGCATTTTATAGAAGAGAAAACATGGCTAATTCTAAAGCATCATTTAAATATAGTTTTCAACAATGTGTACATTATGTTTCAAGCTCAATTCTTTCCAGAAATAGTAAGTTTTTAAAGGAAAGTCCTAAAAAAGTAATGACTTTAATGGCTATTCCTTTTGGTGTGATTTTGTATTTATATATTATGAAAAATGTATCACAAAAGATGAAACTAAGTAATTAAAGGAGATAATAATGGCAGTTTTTTATTTTTCATTAGTAGTGACATTTATTTTATCTCTAGGGGAGAGAATACTTAGAAAAAAAACTAAAATGGCAGTTATCTTTACAATCACTATTATAGCTATATTTTCTATAGTATCTGGATTAAGAAATAATATAGGTGATACACAACATTATATTCATTTATATAATGTTATAGATACAGAATATGAAACAATTAAAGGAGCTTATGAAAGTGGATTTCTAGCATTTTTACTTTTATTAAAGAGGATAAGTACTGATCCACAATTTATGCTAATTATTACATCAATTATAATTAATACCTTAAATATATGGACTATACGTAAATATACTAAAGACAGTTATTATGAGCTTGGAGTATTTATGTATATAGCATCTGGGTATTATTTAGTAACAATGAATGGAATTAGACAGGCATTGGTTGCGGCTATTTTATTTGCAGCAGTTAAATATATAATTGAAGGTAAATTTATAAAGTATTTACTTTTAATTATATTAATGATGTATTTCCATAATTCTGTTTTTGTTATGATACCAATTTATTTTATTGGAAGAACAGAAGCTTGGTCTAAGCAAATAAGAAATTTATTAATAATATTTTGTATAGGAATACTATGTTATCAGCCAGCAATGGAAATATTATTCTCATTATTAAAAGGCACTAGATATTCTGCATATGATGGATTTAATGCTCAGGGAGCTAATATTTTAAGAGTTGTTGTTTCGGCAGTACCAGTACTTTTAGCTTACTTTAAAAGAGAAGAACTTAAAGAGTGGAAATACAATAATATTTTTGTAAATATATCATTAATTAATTTTATAGTAATGACTTTTTCAAAATTTACTTGGATTTTTGCCAGATTTTCTATATATACTCAGTTATATACTTTTGTATTGCTGCCAGTAGTTATAGATAAGGCATTTAAGAATAAAAAAGAGAAAGTAATATTATATTATTTTCTTATTGGTTGTTACATAATTTTCTTTTTTGTTGAGCATAAATTAAGTTTAAATATTATCTATGAAAGTAATTTTAAATTAAGTGATATTTTTTACAATGTAATAAGGTAGGGGCAGGTCGTTATGGATAAAAATGAGATACCTAGAATTATTCATTATTGTTGGTTTGGAGGAAAAGAAAAACCAGAGATAGTTAAGAGATGTATTAAGAGTTGGAAAGATATACTTGTTGATTATGAAATAAAAGAATGGAATGAAAGTAACTTTGATATAAATAGTAATTTATTTGTTAAACAAGCTTATGAAGCTGGTAAGTTTGCTTTTGTAAGTGACTTTGTAAGAGTAAATGCTTTATATAATTATGGAGGAATTTACTTAGATACAGATGTAGAAGTATTTAAAAGTTTTGATGATTTATTAGATAATGATTCTTTTTGGGGATTTGAAGAAAAGAATTATATTGCAACCAGTACAATAGGTTGCAAAAAGGGAAATAAATTAATTAAAGAATTTCTAAGTAAATATGATGATAAGAAATTTATTTTTGAAAATGGCCAAGAAAATTTAGAAACTAATGTATCGATAGTATCAGAAATAATAAGTTCATTAGGAGTAGAAATGAATAATAAATATCAAAAGATTGAAGGATTAGCAACTTTCTATCCGCAGGAATACTTTTCGCCATATGATTATATAAATTGCTATTCTAAAGCAACTAGTAATACATATGCCATTCATCATTTTTATAAAAGTTGGTTACCTACAAGTGTAAAGATAAAAAGTGTTATTAAAAAGGTAATTGCAAAATTTATTGGTGGAGAAAGAATAGCTAAATTAAGGAATGCTATTAGTAAGTAAGTTTAATTTAGAGGTACTATAATGAATAAAATAAAGAAAATAATTAAGGGATTATATACTGAATGTAAGGCAAAGGGAACATATCATTTTTTTAGGATGTATTTATCAAATTTAGCAGCAATATTAAGAGGTTTTAAATGGAAAATAGTTTATCCTCGCAATGTTAAATCCTCATGCTTTTTTATACAATCTAGAAGTAAAATCGATATATATAGTAAAAATGTTAGACTTATAATTAAGCCTTTAGTTTTTATTAGAAGAAACACTACTATAAGAATGGATCATAATTCAATATTAGAAATTGGAGAAAAAGTCTTTATTAATGATAATTGTAGTATTAATTGTATCCATAATATTAGAATTGGTGATTATACTAAAATTGGCCCAGGTGTATCTATTAATGACAACGATCATAATTTTAGGGCTAAAGAAGGCGATGAAAGAATGTTAAAGGGCGATATTATTATAGGGAAGAATGTTTGGATTGGAGCCAATACAGTTATTTTAAGAGGAACAACTATTGGAGACAATGCAGTTATAGCCGCAGGGAGTGTTTTAAAGGGAGATGTTGCTCCAAATACTGTATTCCTAAATAAGAGGGAGAATTTATCGGTAGAATTTTAAAATAAAAGGTGATAATGATTATGAAAAAAGTATTAATTTCATCTTTTGATATGGAAGTTGGAGGAGTGGAAAGAAGTCTTATTAGTATGCTTGAAAATTTCGATTATGAAAATAACGAAGTGGATTTGAATTTGTATAGTCATACAGGAGATTTCTTTCCATTATTGCCGAAAAAACATAGATTATTAGATGAGAATAAGAAGTTAGCAACGTTTAGAAAACCAATATCTCGTGTATTTAAAGAAGGTAACATAATATTAGGAAGCATGAGGATACTTGCTATATTTCTTTCAAAGATTATAGCTAAAAAAGACAAGCTTCCTGGAGCAAGTATAGTTCAAATGCAACTTATGTGGAAGCTATCAGTACCATTTCTTCCTAAGATGAAGAAAAAATATGATGTTGCAATAAGCTATCTTTGGCCTCATTATTACGTTGCAGAAAAGGTAAATGCCAAAAAGAAAATTGCATGGATTCATACAGATTATTCAGTTTTAGAAACAGATATTGATATGGATTTGAAGATTTGGGACAAATATGATCATATAATAGCAGTATCAGAAGAATGCAAAAATGCGTTCTTAAATAAGTATCCAAGTCTTAAGAATAAGGTATTAGTTATTGAAAATATAACATCTTCAGAATTTATAAAAAAATTGGCTGATGAAGAGATAGTTGAAAAAGAGATAAT
The DNA here is from genome assembly GCF_934754925.1 of uncultured Clostridium sp. GTDB lineage: Bacteria > Bacillota > Clostridia > Clostridiales > Clostridiaceae > Clostridium. The sequence goes on from NZ_CAKVJA010000054.1 coordinate 7,366, forward strand.
AGAAGATAAAAGCTTTAAGGTTGTTACGGTAGCTAGATTATCTTATGCAAAGGGAATAGATAGGGCTGTGGAGGCCTTAAATATTTTACATAATAGAGGGTTAAAGGATATTAAGTGGTATGTAGTTGGAGATGGCGGTCACGATAATATTATTAATGACACTATTAATAAATATAAATTGAAAAATCATTTTAAATTAGTTGGAATGAAGATGAATCCTTATCCATATATGAAGATGGCGGATATTTATGTTCAGCCCTCTAGATATGAAGGAAAAGCTGTTACTGTATCTGAAGCAAAAGTTGTTGGAAAACCTATAGTTATAACAAATTATGCAACTGCAAAAAGTCAGGTTAAAGATAATATTGATGGAATCATTTGTGAACAAAGCATTGAGGGTATTGCTAATGGAATAGAAAAGCTTTATAAAGATAGGTTACTTAGAAATAGTTTATCAAAAGCATGTAAAGAAATGAATCATGATAATAAAGAGGAACTTAAAAAGCTTTATAAATTATTTTAGATATTCAAAATAAGGGGGATAAATAGTGAAAGTATGTACTATAACATGTCATGATGTATATAATCATGGAGCATCATTGCAGGCATATGCTCTTATGACTCATTTAGAGAAAAATGGACATGAAGTTGAAATTATAGATTATAAACCAGATTATTTAGGAAATTTATATAATTTAAAGAGTGTTGATAATCCTACTTGGGAAAGAAATATAATTACAAAAGCTATATATCTTTCTTTAAAGTATCCAGGAAGGGTGAAATCATTAAAGAGAAAAAGAGCTTTTGATGAATTCACAAGGAACAATCTTAAGATAACTAAAACTCAATATAAGACTAATGAAGATTTAAAAAAGAATTTACCAGAAGCAGATGCTTTTATTTGTGGAAGTGATCAGATATGGAATAGCTTACATCCAAATGGAAAGGATCCAGCATTTTATCTTAATTTTGTACCCTCAGATAAAATTAAGGCTTCTTATGCTGCAAGTTTTGCAACTGATAGTATTGCTGATGAATATAAGAAATTAGTAAAAAGTAATCTTGAAAAGCTTGATGGTGTTGCAGTAAGGGAAAAAAGTGGAGTTGAGATAGTTAAAAATTTGGGAATAGAAAAAGCTATCCAAGTTTATGATCCAGCATTTTTATTAAATAAGGATGAGTGGAGTTCTATTATAAATGAAGAGTTTAATGAAAAGTATATATTAGTATATGATTTTGATAAAAGTACCTTAATTGAGGAGATAGCAGTAAAGGTAGCAAAGGCTAGAGGGTATAAAATATATACTATAAATGTAGATAATCCTAAATATGCTGATAAATCATTTAGATATAGTGGACCTAAGACCTTTGTATCTTTAGTTAAGAATGCTGAAATGGTTATATCTAATTCATTCCATGCAGCAGTATTTTCAACTATCTTTGAAAGAAACTTTGTAATTGTAAATAGAACTGAAGCTATAAATACAAGAATGAGAGATTTATTAACTGACTTAGGGATAAGAGAAAGATTAGTTGGTAAAGACTATGATTTAAATATTATATTAAAAGATATTGATTATACAAATGTTAGCAAAATTTTAAGTAAAAAAATAAGTAAATCAAAAGAGTATTTAAGTAATATTTTATCAATAAGAAAATAATTAGCGATTTGGGAGGTCTAATGATTAAAGTAAGCATTGCAATAGCTGCATATAATATTGAAGACTATGTAAGTAGATGCTTAGAATCAGTTGTAGCGCAAACTTTAAAGGATATTGAAATAATAGTTGTTAATGATGGTTCTACAGATAATACATTATATAAAATTCAAAACTTTGGTAAAGTTGATGACAGAATAGTAGTAGTTAATCAAAAAAATAAGGGCTTAATTGAGGCTAGAAAATCAGCATTAAGAGTTGCAAAAGGTGAGTATATATTATTTATTGATGGTGATGATTGGTTAAAACTAAACTGTGTTGAAGTATTATATAATAAAGCTAAGTTAAAAGAGAGTGATATTGTTTTATTTAATTCCTTTAGAGCTTTTGAAGATGGAAGACTTGAAAAGTATAGAAGCTTTGAAGAAAATTTAGATTTAAATAGTGATAATGTTAAAAAAATATTATCTGGAGAAATTAAGGCAAATATTTGGTCTAAGTTTATAAAGTTAGATTTTATAAAAAGTAATAATATTAAGTATCCAAGCAATATAACTTATGCAGAAGACTTAGCTACTACTGCTTCTTTATTTTTATATAATCCTGCGGTGGATATAGAAGAAGATAACTTATATTATTATTTTCAAAGGGCAACTAGTGTATCTAATGTAATAAATAATAAAGTTTTGGAAATACCTAAGGCTATAAGCTTTATTAAAGAAATTTTAGTTGAGAGAAATCTTTATGAAAGTTATAAGGACGAGTTTGAATATTTAGTTTATAAGCATTTGTTTTATTATAGAATAGTTGATAGTAATTTTTATGTAGATTTACATAAGCAAATTTATGATGAATGGAATAGTCATAAAATTAATATTAATAAAAATAAGTATTTCTTAGATTTTACTAGTAAACTAAACACTCCAATTAAATTGAAGCAAAATATCTTTATGAAGAATTATAGATTAGGAAAATTATTTAATAAAATACTAAATTTAAAGTAAGTAATAATTAAGTTAATTAGGATAAGTATTAGTATGACGGGGGAGCAGTAATGATTATAGTAAAAGTAACAGGTGGTCTTGGAAATCAGATGTTTCAGTACGCTTTATATAGAGTATTTAAAAATAATGGGGTAAAGGCAAAGTTAGACATTAATTCATTTGACAGGATTGTTCAACATAATGGATATGAAATAGAAAGAGTGTTTAACTTAAAAGCTGATTTAGCTACTGATTATGAAATAGAGAAATATCAAGATAATAATATGGATATTTTAAGTAAAATAATAAGAAAAATTGGATTAAGGAAAAGGTATTTTGCAGAAACTGATTTTAAGTATTATCCAGAAATCATGAATTTAAAAAAGGGTTATTTAAATGGATATTGGCAATCAGAAAAGTACTTTAATAGTGCTAAAGATATAATTTTAAATGATTATAAGTGCAATTTTAAGGAAAATGATGTTAATTTAGAAGTATTAAAAGATATAGAGAATACTAATTCTGTAAGTATTCATGTAAGAATGGGTGATTATAAATCTTCAGAAAATGCAGATAGACACTTTGTAATTAGAGATGCTAAATATTATGAAAGAGCAATAGAAAGGATAAAAAAATCAGTTGATAATCCTAAGTTCTTTATATTTTCTAATGATATTCAATGGGTTAAAGAAAATCTACCTTTAGATAATAGTGTAATTATTGATTGGAATCAAGGTAAGGATAGTTATAAAGATATGTTTTTAATGAGTAAATGTAAACATAATATTATTGCAAATAGTTCATTTAGCTGGTGGGGAGCATGGTTAAATGAAAATAAAGATAAATTAGTAATAGCACCTGATAGATGGTTCAACAATATTCAAGCACCAGATGTAATTTGTGATAGTTGGATTAAGGTTGAGGTAGATTAGTATATGGGAGAGTGAAATAGTGACAGAGAAGTTTAAAAATTTAATTATGAATAATAAATTTATGAAAAATAATGTAGTTAAAAATTCTCTAATAATAATGTACGGACAAACTATAGCTTCAGTAATATCTTTTTTTAATGCATTTTTAGTTCTTAGAGTTATAGGTGTTTATGGAAATGGTGTAATAGCTATAGCTGCATCTTACTCATCAATATTCAATGGCTTATTCAATTTTCAATCTTATAATGCTGTAATTAAGTTTGGAGCAGAAGCTTTAGAACAGAATGATATGCATAAGTATAAAAAATATTTAAAGCAAGCTTTTATACAAGATGTAGCTACTGCTATTTTAGCCTTTGTAGTTGGATTTTTATGTATAGAGACCGTTGGCAGGTTTATGAAATGGGATAGTCAAATGATATTTTATATAAAGATATATATGATGACAATACTATTTAATATTACAGGCAGCTTAAGTGCACTTTTAAGGTTACATGATGAATTTAAAGTTGGTGCTATTATTGCAATCAGAGTAACAGTAATAAAGCTTTTAATTTTATTATTAACTTTACCGATAAAGTTAAATCTAACATTCTATATTTTATTAGAGATAGTATTAACAATTGTATCTAATATAATGCTATTCTATTATGCTTTTAAGTGTCTTAAAAAGTATAATTGTCAAGACTTCTTAAAGGTTAAGATAGAATTTGATAAGGAATTTACTATGTTTAATTTTTATAACAACATAGTATCAACAATAGATATGCCTACGGGTCAATTAGTTAATTTAGTTATTAATAAGTTCTTAGGGGTATCAGAAGTTGGAATATATAATGTATTTACTAGATTTGGAGCATTAGTAACAAGAGTTACAACGCCTGTGTCACAGTCATTGTTACCAGAACTATCGAAATTAGTAGCTAAGGGAGAAAAGAAAAATGCGTTTTCTATTGTTAGAAAGATATTTATGTATACCACTGCTGGTGGAGGTGCAGTTATAGTATTTGTTGTATTAACTTATAAGCTGTGGTTAGGATTATTTATACCGGTAAATATTAAAAATTTAATTGGATTAATAGTTTATTTTGTTTATTTAACAGTTACTAGTGCAGTTGCAGGTGTACATTTATTATTTGTATCGCTTAATCTTGTAAGATATAACTTGCCAGTAACATTTATATGTAATTGCATATACTTAGTTATGCTATATGTATTTGCTACTAACTGGGGATTATTAGGCATATTATTAGCTTTAATAATACAAGCAATTATGATAGCAACAGTTAAGTTAATTATATTAAGGAATGATAAGGATAAGAGTTCTGGAGGAGAGTTATGTGCAAGTTAGGTATTTTATATATATGCACAGGTAAATATGATATTTTTTGGGAAGATTTTTATAAAAGTTGTGAAAAATATTTTTTACCAGGATATGAGAAGTATTATTATGTATTTACTGATGCTAAAGAAATATATGCAGAAGGTGAAAATAGTAGAATAACTAAGATTTATCAAGAAAACTTAGGATGGCCATATAATACACTTAAAAGATTTAGTATGTTTAAAAGTATAGAAGATAAATTAGTTGGATATGACTATTTATTCTTTATGAATGCTAATATTCAATTTATAAAAGAGATTACTGAAGATTTCTTACCGATTACTGAAAATTTATTAGTAGTACAGCATCCTGCTTTTTATAATAAATCTGCAGATGAATATTGTTATGATAGAAATGAAAAAAGTTTAGCTTATATTCCATTCGGGCAAGGGAAGTATTATGTTCAGGGGGCATTAAATGGAGGAAAAGCTAATGAGTTTTTAAAGCTTATAACAGAACTTGATAATAATGTTGAAGAAGATTTAAAAAATGATATTATAGCTCTTTGGCATGACGAATCTCATTTAAATAGATATATATTAAATAGAAATGATATAAAAGTATTAGGACCTGAATATGTATATCCAGATGATTGGGATTTACCATTTGAACCAGTTATTATAACTAGAGATAAAAAAAGATTTGGTGGTCATAATAGTTTAAGAGGTCAAAAGGTTAAAGGTGAAAGTCCAATTATTAAATTAAAGAGATTTGTTAAGAGGATAATTAATATATAAAGTAACATGATAAAATGCTTATAAGTAGCTTTTATAAATTATATTTAGATAATTCAAGGCGAAAGGGGGGGAATGAAATGAAAAAAATACTTTTTGTTCTTGACGCTTTGCATAGTGGAGGAGCTGAAAAAAGTTTATCATCATTACTAAGTTTATTTGACTATGATAAATATCATGTAGATATGCTTATATTTAAACCAGGTGGATTATATTCGCCATTAATACCTAAAGAAGTAAATAGGCTAGAATCTCCACAAGTTTTTATTGATATGAGAACATCTTTAAAGGATCTGGCAAAACAAGGAAAGTTTTTAGCACTAATTTGGAGAATTAAATCCAGTATTAAGCTTAGATATAATATGAAGTTTACTAATATTAATCATGGTGCACAAGCTTTGTGGCCAAGCTTAGACAGTAAATTAGAAAAATTAGAAAAGGAGTATGATGTTGCTATTGCATATAGCCAAGGTACTCCAACTTACTATGTAGCAGATAAGGTAAAGGCAAAGAAGAAGTTAGCTTGGGTAAATATTGATTATAAAATAGCTGGATATAATAAAGAGTTTGATATTAATTATTATAAAAAGTTTGATAAAATTATTAATGTTTCTGAAGCTTGTACTAAGGTATTTAATGAAGTTTATCCTGAGTTTGAATATAAGGTTAAAACTATTTATGATATTATATCTGAAAATTTAATTAATAATATGTCTGTAGCAGAAAAAGGATTTACTGATAATTTTGATGGTGTAAGAATATTAACAATTGGTAGACTTGCTTATCAAAAGGGATATGATATGGCAATTGAAGCAGCTAAAATATTAAAGGATAAAAATATTAAATTTAAATGGTATGTAATAGGCGAGGGAAGTTTAAAAGATGAATTAAGAGAGCTTGTTAAAAATAATGGACTAGAGAAAGAATTTATATTTATGGGGACGTTTGTTAACCCATATCCTTTTATAAAGCAATGTGATATATATTGTCAGCCATCTAGATTTGAAGGCTTTGGATTGGCTATAGCAGAAGCTAGATTACTAAATAAACCTGTAGTTGCAACCAATTTTGAAATTGTTCATGATCAGATTACCAATAATGTTAATGGAGTAATTTCAGATATGAACTCTGAATCTATTGCTAAATCATTAATGGAGCTGATTAATGATAAAGATTTAAGTTATAGAATAATCGAAAAGCTTAAAGATGAAAAGGTTGGAACAGAAGAGGAAATTAATAAAATTTATGAATTAATAGAAGGGAGGGAATAAAAATGCGTAATTTATTTAATAAGTTATTTTATGTTTATGATATGTGGGGAATAGGCATATATGAAGGAGATGATATACATAAAATTTATCCTTCTAAAAATGCTAAAGTACCTGTGTTATCAGGAAAAGATGTAACTGATTGTAAAGCCAGATTTGTAGCTGATCCTTTTATGATTAAGCATGATAATGTTTGGTATATGTTTTTTGAAATTTATGATGATGTAAAGAGTAAAGGACTAATAGGAGTAGCAACAAGTAATGATGCTTATAAGTGGGAATATAAAAAGATAGTTTTAGAGGAAGATTTTCATTTATCATATCCATATGTGTTTAAATTAAATAATAAAATATATATGATACCTGAAACAGGAGAAAGTGGGTATATAAAGATATATGAAGCTATTAATTTTCCGTATGAATGGAAATGTATTTCTAATATAATAGAGGGAAACTATTGGGATCCTAGTTTAGTTATACATGATGATAAGTTTTGGATTTTTGCTAAGGGTGAAAAGCCTTATAAAGATAGCTTATACTTATTCTATTCTGATAGTTTAGAATCAGGATGGAAGGCTCATTGTTGTAATCCTATAATAAAGGAAGATGCAGTTAGATGTAGGCCGGGTGGAAGAATAATCAAAGATAATGGAAAGCTATATAGATATTCACAAGATTGCTCTATACATTATGGTAAATCTACTATAGCGTTTGAAATAGAGACTATGACTACTAAAGAGTACAAGGAAAAAGAGTTGGGTGTTATTATTAAGGGCTGCGATATTAATAAGACTTGGAATAAGGATGGTATGCATACAGTTGATATACAGAATGTTAATGACAGGTATTTAGCAGCTGTTGATGGATTTTATTATAAAAGAGTAAATAAGATAAGTAGAAATATAGAGTTCTTATTAAGAAAAATTAAAAAATAATAAAATATTATAGGGGATTAGAGTAAATGAAGAAAAAGATACTTTTAATAATTGCATTTATATTAATTTGTACAATTGGAGTTTGGGGTATTACTCAGTATAAAACGAGAGCTTTGCAAAATAAAGTTTTAATACATGAATCTGATACACTGTCTATTACTATTGAGCCAGTGATAAAAGAAGAGGAAAATTTAAAAATGTGGGTAGCTACAATTAAAATTAAGGATGCCAATCAAATAAAGTCTGCTTTTTCAGGGGGAGATTTTAATAGTGGTATAAAAGAAAAGACTTCTAAGATGGCCAAAGATAATGATGCTATTTTAGCTATAAATGGATCTGCAGTTAACTTTACAGATAAAGGAATTATAGTAAGAGATGGTGAGGTTTATAGAAGTAAAACTAATGATTGTGCTCCATTAGTTATTGATAATAATGGTGATTTTAAGGTATATAGTTTAGGTGAAAAAACTGCTGATGAATTAGTTGAAGAAGGTGCAATGCATACATATGATTTTGGACCAGAGCTTGTAGTGAATGGAAAAATACCGGAGAATTTTCAAAATCAGGCTTGGTTTTTTGAAGATTTACAGCCTAAAACAGCTATTGGACAAAAAGGACCTTTAGAATATGTTGTTATAGTTGCAGATGGAAGAAGTAGTGAATCTAAGGGAATATCTAATGGACAATTAGCAGAAGAGTTTATTAATAGAGGATGTAATATTGCTTATAATTTAGATGGGGGTGGTTCTAGTACATTATGGTTTAAAGGAAATGTTATAAATAATCCATCGGATATAATAGGAGAAAGAAGGATTTACGATATATTATATTTTA
>NZ_CAKVJA010000055.1 GCF_934754925.1 uncultured Clostridium sp.
AAATAACAAAGAATATGATTTCGATCTTGATGGTGAAAGTGATCAATTAACAATTATATCAACTGATTCAACCTACTCAATAAAAATTAAAAATTCTATTGGTGAAATATTATTAAAAAGCAATGAATTTGATTACTCATTACTAGATATAGACTCTTCTTGCAATATAAATATTTCATACATAGATTTAGACCGAAATAAAATTCCTGAACTAATTATTAGTGGTTTTAAAAATAATAAACCTACTTTTTATATATTTCAATGGAAAGATAATACCTTCCAAGAAATTCTTTTTTCTCAAAATAATATTTTAGGTGTCTTAGATTATAATAATTCAAGAACACCAAAAATATATACAACTAATTCAAATACTGGTGATAAGGATACTAATGGATATATCTTAAATGCTACTTCAATAAAAGATATTACATTTAGCAACCCAACAATTCCCTCATTAGATAATATTCAAACACTTATTAACCTTATTGAAGCTGATTATGAAATAGATGATGCTCCAGATATATTTACTTCATATATTCCAAGTGAAGAACTAGGAATTCTATGGAACTTAGATAAATCTACCTATGGCTATTCTTTTCAAAAAGGTTATTTCTACGATACATCATGGGATGACTTAGGAATAACAACCTCAATATATTGGATACTTTCATTTGAAAAAGTTAATTTTATTAACTCAAATATAAAACCTAAAGAACTTAATATATATGTAAAAGCAGAACTTGAAGAATCAGGTGACTATAAAATATCCTCCATAATTAAAAACTAATAAAAGGCCGCTAAAAAAGCGGCCTAAAAGGGGGATGGGGGGGTTTAGCTTTAATGAAGATTTCTCTTCATTAGCTATAGGAGAATACTCTCCGGTACAGTAATAGTATTAACCATTTTCTCGATTTTATTCATATATTACTGTTTAATAGTATTACTCATCAAAAGCTCCATCATTATACATCAAAATAATTTTATCTATAAAAGCTCCTCTCTCTCCGTTTACAATACTTCTAATAGCCTTTAACATTTGCATATTTTCATCATTTCTATCAATCTTTTCATTGAATACACTATTATTAGCATTCTTACTTTCCTCTTCTTTATCATCCATATTCCTATTTACATCCATACTATTACCGCTTTGATTCATAGTACTTGCCATAGGATTCATATTTCCCATTAGATTTCCTAAATTTAAATTATTAAAATCAAACCCTTGTGTATTCATAGATTGTAACAAACTATTTATCTGATTCATATCTATATTTCCGAACATACTACTTAATAATTGATTAGGATTTATTCCAAATGGTCCATTATTATATGTTTGTCTATTATTCATAGTATTATTTACATTACTTCTATTTTCACTTGCAACTTCACGCCTAGTATCGCCTCTGCTCTTATGCTTACGCTTGGACATATAGCTTCCTCCAATTAATTTCTTTACTCCATTATATGTAATTAAATAATATATGTTTATAAATTAAGACATTTTTTTGGAGGGTCATAAGACCCTCCATCCTCTTAACTAGCAGCAACAGTTACTTTCACAGCAGCAATTGTTTCCTACATTATTATTATTTCCTCCAAATAGGCTACCATAGGATCCACCACATAGTAAGAATAATAAGATTATTAGATATGAGCAGTTGTTATTAAGAAGTCCTGAACCACAAGCAATTAGTAAGAATATAATTGGTGCTACACAATTGTTTAATCCACCAAATATATTTCCACAGCATCCAGAATTATTTGCTACAGCATTATTATTGCAGCAACAAGGCTCACAACAACATTTATCGTGTTTTCTTTTTGACATAACTATTCCTCCTTCCTACTAAATTACATTTGATTAGCATAAGGTGCTACATTATTTCCTGCATTACCGCATCCGCCGAATCCACCGCATCCGCCGAATCCGCCACATCCGAAGCTACCATTACATAAGAATAGGATAACTAGTAAGAATAAATATCCTCCACCACAGTTGCCTAATCCGCCAAAGAAACCATTATTTCCATAGTTTCCAGAATTTCCGCAACAACAGTTGTTATTTGTGTTACAGCAGCATCCTGTGTTTCCAGCATATCCACCATTTCCACCTTGTCCAGCATAGAATAAAATTAATAATATCCAGATCCAGCTTCCAAAACCGCATCCAAAATTACCATTACCTCCAAAGCCATTACAGCCTTGATCTATTGGAGGATAGCTTGGACATTCAATGTCATTTAATTCATCAATCATATCATGCATACTAGGCATATTAACATTCCTCCTAAGGATTTGATTTTTTTTGTTTTTATACTATATACTATTCTTCTCAATATTATTTGACACTATTTTTATCTTTATACTGATATTTTCTCTTAAAATTTATTAGTTTTAATCTGCATGTCTCCCTAACATTTTCCCCTCCTTATTAATTATTCTAAACTACTATTAAATGTGATAAATATCATCAAAAATAAAATAGCTACCCATATCTGGGTAGCTATTTTACTACAATTGAGCTTCTTCTGACAAATCTTCAAATATATTATTTATTAATTCATCTTTTCCTTTTTTATTTAAAGATGAGAAGAAATAAAATTTATCAGTACTTCCTAGCCCTAATGTTTCTTTTATCAATTTTCTACTCTTAGCAAGCTCATTATTAGAAAGCTTATCACTCTTAGTTGCAATAACTATACAATCATAATCAAAATGCTTTATCCATTCATACATCATAATATCATCTGCTGTAGGCTTATGTCTTGAATCAACTAATAGTATAACTCTTTTTAACTCTTCCCTATCAGTCAGATACATTTCTATAGTTTTGCCCCAACTTTCCTTTTCTTTTTTAGATACCTTAGCATATCCATATCCCGGTAAATCTACTAAGTAAAAATCATCATTTATTAAGAAAAAGTTTATAAGTCTTGTCTTACCAGGTGTTTGAGATACCTTAGCAAGCTTTCTTCTGTTTGTTAAAGCGTTTATTATAGAACTCTTACCTACATTAGATCTTCCAACAAAGGCAATTTCATTTCTACCGTCAATTGGATATTGTTCTCTTTTAACAGCAGATATAATAAACTCAGATTTTTTAATTATCACTTTTATCAACTCCGATTAATGCATTTTTTAATACCTCTTCAACATTATCAGCAAATATTAAATTTAACTTACCTTTAATAGATGACGGTATTTCATCTACATTCTTTTTATTTTCTTTTGGTAAAATTATAGTATCGATTCCTATTCTATGGGCAGCTAAACACTTTTCTTTGACCCCTCCTATAGCTAATACTCTTCCTGTTAAAGTAACTTCTCCAGTCATAGCTATATTTCCTTTTACCTGTTTCTTAGATAAAGCAGATACTAATGCAGTAACTAATGTTACCCCTGCAGAAGGACCATCCTTTGGAACTGCTCCCTCTGGTACATGAATATGAATATCATTTTTCTTATAGAAATCAGAGGCTATTCCGTATTTATCGGCATTAGCTCTTACATAACTATAAGCAGCCTTAGCTGATTCTTGCATTACTGAACCTAATTGACCTGTTAATTCAAGTTTACCATTTCCCTTCATAACAGCTACTTCAACCGGTAATGTATCTCCACCATATGCTGTCCAAGCAAGACCAGTAACAACTCCAACCTTATCTTTTTTCTCTTCATTTTCAAATTCAAATACAACAGGGCCTAGATATTTTTCTAGTTTGCTTGAGGAAACTGTTAAACTTTTCTTTTTACTCTTAATTAATTCAGTAATTGCTTTTCTAATTACTTTATTAATTTGTCTTTCTAAAGATCTAACACCTGATTCTCTAGTATACCCATTTACTATTTCTTTTATAGTATTATCTGAAATTTTTATTGTTTTTTCATCAATACCATACTCTTCCATAGCTCTTTTAATTAAGTGATTTTTAGCAATATGGAACTTCTCATCATAAGTATATCCTGAAACTTGAATTATTTCCATTCTGTCAAGCAAAGCTCTAGGAATAGTATCTAGCGAATTTGCTGTAGTAATGAAAAGAATATTAGATAAATCAACTGGAACTTCCATATAGGCATCTCTGAATGTTTTATTTTGATTTTGATCTAAAACTTCTAACAAAGCATCTGCTGGATTACCTTTATAGTCTGCACTTAACTTATCAATTTCATCTAATAAAATTAATGGATTATTTACTTTAGCTTCTTTTAAAGCATAAATTAATCTTCCTGGCATTGCACCAATATAAGTTCTTCTATGCCCTCTTATTTCAGCTTCATCTCGAATTCCACCTAAAGAAATCCTTACAAATTTTTTATTTAAAGATTTAGCTACTGATTTAGCTATAGAGCTCTTACCTACTCCTGGAGGCCCAACTAAGCATAAAATAGGTCCCTTTAAAGACTTAGTATATTGCTTTACTGCTAAGTACTCTAAAATTCTTTCTTTAACTTCTTCTAACCCATAATGTTCTTCATCAAGTATCTTTGAAGCTTTTTCTATATCAAAAGAATCTTTAGTAGCTTTATTCCAAGGCAGTGCAACTATCCAATCCAAATAACTTCTAATGTTATTTCCATCACTTGAATTAGATGATTTTAATCTTGCTAATTCGTATTCTGCTTTTTCCTTAACTTCTTTTGGCATTTTAAGCTTCTTTAGTTGTTCATTATACTTATTGAATTCTCTCTTTTCTTCATCTTCTCCAAGCTCTTCTTGAATAGCTTTAATTTGTTCTCTTAGGAAATATTCCTTATTACTTTTATCAATCTTACTTTTTACTTTGTTACCTATTTCTTTTTCTATTTCGACTATTTGTATTTCTTCATCAATAAAAACAAGTAGTTTTTCTATTCTTTCATGTACATTAATAGTTTCTAATATTAACTGTTTTTTTTCATCCTCTAATTGTATATATGCAGCAATTAAATCTGTAACTTTTCCTAAGTTTTTCTCCTGTTCCATCATTTGAAGGACTTTACTATCATCACCTTCTGTTGCATGTATATATGCTGCAAATGCTTTACCAAGTTGATTTCTAAATGCTAAATCCTCATTACTTTCAACACTTTTTTCAGCTTCTGATATTTTTTCAACAACACCTCTTAAGTGATTATCTTTTTCTTCAAATTCTACTAAGGTTGCTCTCTCTATACCTTCAACTAATACTCTTGTAGTTCCTTTTGGAAGTTTAAGTATTTGTTTTATTTTGCATATAGTTCCTATTGAGTACATGTCCTCTTTTTCAGTTGGCAATTCAACTTCCGGATCTTTTTGCGTAACTAAAAATATTTTACCCTCTTGTAACATTGCTTCTTCAAGTGAAGCAATAGACTTTTCTCTACCAATATCAAAATGTATAATCATATTGGGAAAAATAGTAATACCCCTAAGAGGAATTAACGGTAATAAAATTGAATCTGTATTCATTTTCCCCCTCCATTCTAAATATCATCTTATTAATACATTTAACTTTTCTATTATACACATAAATATTATTTTTTTCAACTTTATCCGCAAACTGACTAAATTGCACACTATCACATTAATTCCGTGATACCGAAAATTAATGATATTACCTCCAGTAAGTCATATAATTTCTTATAGTTATATCATTAATTTTTTCTATGACTAGCTTTAAAACTAAAAGTTACAATTTATCTGCATAACATCTTAAAAGTTAACGACTTGTCATACAAATTTGTAGCAAGAGTCATTAACTATAAGGTGTGGGAAATAAGCAATGTAGTGAAGAGAAAAAATGAAATATTAATTTGGAGGGAAGTAATATTTCATTTTTCGTTCTCACTATGTGCGCAATATTATTTAATTATTCTTTTCCTTTTGCTGATAAAATATCTATTTTAGAATTTAGAGTATCTATTATACATAAATCTAAAACCTCTTTAATATGCTTAACTTTAACTATTGATATTCCATCATACTCACAAAAGCTATCATTCCAATTTGATTCTGGAATTAATACTCTTGTTGCCCCAGCTTTTTTAGCCGCTAATATTTTTGCATTAACTCCTCCAATAGGATTAACAACACCTAACAAACTTATTTCTCCAGTCATTGCAATTTTACTATCAATAGGCTTCCTAACTATAGCACTATAAACTGCACTAGCAATTGCTATACCTGCAGATGGTCCATCTACAGGTATTCCTCCTGGTATATTTATATGAATATCATATTGTTCACATTTTAAATCAAAAATATTATTTAAAGCAGTTAGTACATTTTGTATTGATGAATATGCCGTACTTTTCCTCTTAATTTTTCTATTATTCATAGTAATCTCTTCTTCTTCAATTATACCAGAAATTTTAAGCTCACCTTTTCTATCTAATATTTTTTTAGCTGTAGCTTCAATTTCCATTAACATTCCTATATTAGCTCCATGCACAGCTAATCCATTAACTACTCCAATTTGTGATTTTTCAGAAACTCTCATATCTGGTATTTCAGTATACTGACCATTTTCAATAACCCATTTTATATCATCTTCAGTAATATTTTCTCTATCTTCATTAATTGCAATTCCAGCACACAACTGAACTAAATTAACTACTTCTCTTCCATTAGAGCAATGCCTACTAATAATATCTAGACCTTTATCTGTCGTCTTTAAGCCAACACGCTCTATAGCTCCACTTCCTATTTCTCTTATTTCATCTATTTCTAAAGCCTTAAAAAATACTTCTACGCACCTTGACCTTATTGCTGGAATAATTTCTTCTGGACTCCTAGTAGTTGCACCTATAAGTCTAAAATCAGCTGGTAATCCATTATCGAATATTTCTTTTATAAAAGTAGGCATATTAGGATCTTCTGAACTATAATATGAACTATCTAAAAATACCTTTCTATCCTCTAATACCTTTAACAATTTATTCATTTCTATAGGATGTAACTCACCTATTTCATCTATAAATAATATTCCCCCATGAGCCTTTGTTACAGCTCCTGGTTTAGGTTGTGGTATTCCAGCCACTCCTAGAGCTCCAGCCCCTTGATAAATAGGATCATGTACTGAACCTATTAATGGATCTGCTATCCCTCTTTCATCAAACCTTATAGTTGTAGCATCAATTTCTACAAATTTAGCATCTCTTTTAAAAGGCGATTTTTCCTTTTTTTTAGCTTCTTCTAACACCAATCTAGCTGCAGCTGTTTTTCCTATTCCAGGTGGTCCATAAATAATAACATGTTGAGGATTAGGTCCACATATAGCAGCTTTTAATGCTTTTATACCCTCCTCTTGTCCTATAATATCATCAAAACTAATAGGTCTACTCTTTTCTGTTAAAGGCTCTGTTAACTTAATTCTTCTCATTTTGAGAAGCTTCTCCATCTCCTTCTTATTTTCTTTATCTACTACCACTGTTCTGGAATGATTCGCTTTATTACTATTAAATAGATATATTATAAATAAAATCATCATTATAAATTGTAGGATTATCATTATTTGATTCATAAAGTTCTACCCTCCACTTTTACAAATTCTATTTGTATTATTAACCTTTAATAGTTGTATTATTCCATAATTAGTAGTAATTAATTATAATTTTTCTAGCAAAATAAAAAAAACAAGAAACACCTCTAGAAATCTAGAGGTGTTTTATTATGCGGTTTCCATACCTTTTCTTTTTTTAGTTTTTTTAGATTTTAAAACTGGTCTAACTTCATTTTCACCTAATCTTACCAACTCAGGTAATTGTTTAGATTTAATTGTTGATTCAGTAATAATAACCTTACTTATATTTTCATCCGATGGAATATCAAACATAATATCAATCATTATATCTTCTACAATTGCTCTTAATCCTCTAGCACCAGTTTTTCTTGCGATAGCTTCATCTGCGATAGCCTTAAGTGCATCCTCAGTAAACTCTAATTCTACATTGTCAATTTCAAATAATTTACTATATTGTTTAACTAACGCATTTTTAGGTTGACTTAAAATATTAATTAAAGCATCTTGATCTAAAGATTCTAAAGAAACTACCATAGGCAATCTTCCTACAAACTCTGGTATTAATCCAAACTTTAATAAATCTTCTGGAAGAATATTTTTTAAAGCCTCTCCTACATCTTTAGTTTCCTTAGATTGAATTTCAGCACCAAATCCCATTGTGCTTACTCTTGTTCTCTTTTGAATTATTTTTTCTATACCATCAAAAGCTCCACCACAAATAAATAATATATTTGAAGTATTAATTTGTATAAACTCTTGATGTGGATGCTTTCTTCCACCTTGTGGTGGAACAGAAGCTGTTGTTCCCTCTAAGATTTTTAATAATGCTTGTTGAACCCCTTCTCCAGAAACATCTCTAGTTATAGATGGATTCTCAGACTTTCTAGCAATTTTATCAATTTCATCAATATATATTATTCCTTTTTCTGCTTTCTCAACATCGTAATCAGCATTTTGAATTAGTTTAAGTAAAATGTTCTCAACATCTTCTCCTACATATCCTGCTTCTGTTAAAGTTGTAGCATCAGCTATTGCAAATGGAACATTTAAAAATTTAGCTAATGTTTGAGCTAATAATGTTTTACCAGAACCTGTTGGTCCTAATAATAAGATATTACTTTTTTGAAGTTCAATATCATCATCTATCATATTAGCTTTAACTCTTTTATAATGATTGTAAACAGCAACTGATAATGCCTTTTTCGCTCTATCCTGCCCAATTACATATTGATCCAAGTATGCTTTAATTTCTGTTGGTTTTGGTAATGCTGTAGTATCTAATTCTACATTATCTTCAAATTCATCTTGAATTATATCAGAACATAAATCTATACACTCATCACATATATACACACCAGGTCCAGCAATTAATCTTTTTACTTGATCTTGATTTTTACCACAAAATGAACACTTTAATTGCTTTTTATCCTCAAATTTAGCCATAACATCACCTCACTTTGACTCATTTAGCCAAAAATAATTATTTTTTATTTTTAATAATAACTTCGTCGATTAATCCGATATTTAATGCTTCATCTGCACTCATGAAATTATCTCTTTCACACATTTGAACCATTGTTTCATAATCAACTTTTCCATTAGTAGACTCTGCCATTGTTCTAGTTAAAGTTTCTTTTATCTTTAATATTCTTCTAGCATGAATATCAATATCAGTAGCCTGACCTTGGAATCCTCCTAATGGTTGGTGAATCATTATCTCACTATTTGGAAGAGCAAATCTCTTTCCTGGAGCTCCACTTGATAATAAGAATGCCCCCATAGAAGCTGCCATACCAATACAAATTGTACTTACATCACATTTTATATATTGCATAGTGTCATAAATAGCCATTCCTGAAGTAATTGATCCACCTGGACTATTTATGTAAAGATAAATATCCTTATCCGGATCTTCGCTTTCTAAGAATAGTAATTGAGCTACTACTAAATTAGCAGTAACATCATTAACCTCGCCACTAAGCATTATAATTCTGTCTTTTAAAAGCCTTGAAAATATATCGTAAGACCTTTCTCCTCTTCCTGTTTGCTCTACAACATATGGAATATAATTGCTCATATTTGTATTCCCTCCTTTTCTCTTTAAAACCCTTCTTACTTTATAATATATCCAACTAATCAAAAGTAATTATATTAAAATTATATAAAATTTACTTTATTTTGTTAAAGAAATATTTTAATAATTGCCAGAATTTCTCCTGGCAATTAATCTAAGACTATTTATTGTTTTCAAGTAATAATTTCATTGTTTTGTTTGTAATAACGTCAGCTCTTAATGCAGCTTGTTGGCTTTGCATTAATAAGTCAACCATTTTTTCATCTTCTGATGCAGAGTACATTTTAGCAACTTCTACAGCTTTTGCTTTTATTTCTTCTTCAGTAGCTTCAATATTTTCAGCTTTTTCTATAGCTTCTAATACTAAATCTACCTTTACTTTAGTTTGAGCATTAGCTCTCATGTATTCTCTCATCTTCTCTTCATCAGTTCCTGTGAATTGGAAGTATTGTTCTAAACTTAATCCTTGGTATTGTAATCTTTGTTGTAAGTTTTGAACCATTTTATCTACTTCTTTTTCTACCATAACTTCTGGAATTTCAACTTTAGCATTTCCAGCTACAGCAGTAATAACAGCTTCTTCGAATTCTCTTTCAGCTCTTTCATTATTAGCATCTTCTAATTTTTTAGTTACATCAGCTTTTAAGTCAGCTATAGTATCAAACTCTGATGTTTCTTTAGCAAATTCATCATCTAATTCTGGTAGCTCTTTAACTTTTATTTCTTTTATAGTAACTTCGAATTTAGCTGGCTTTCCATTTAATTCTTCTTTTCCATAGTTTTCTGGGAAAGTAACATTAACTTCTACTGTATCATTTACTTTAGCTCCAACTAATTGTTCTTCGAATGTATCAATGAAAGTCTTTGATCCAATTTCTAAAGAATAGTCTTTTCCTTCTCCACCTTGGAATGCTTCTCCATCAACATATCCTTTGAAGTCAATAACAGCTATGTTTCCATTTTCAACTGTTCCTTCTTCTTTAGTTTCAATTCTAGCATTTTTTTCTTGCATTTCTTTAAGCTTCTTTGAAACTTCTTCTTCAGTTACTTCATAAGTCTTCTTTTCTATTGATAAACCTTTGTATTCACCTAATTCAACTTCTGGGTAAACAGTAACTTCTGCAGTGTAAACAAACTCTTTACCTTCTCCTACTTCAACTACATCTATCTTTGGATAGTCTACTGGTATTATATTATTTTCTTTTAATACTTCACTGTATGATCCTTCTATTGCAAAATTAACCGCATCTTCTAAAAGAACTTCTATTCCATAATATTTTTTAACCACATTCATAGGAACTTTTCCTTTTCTGAATCCTGGTACATTGAAATTCTTAACATTTTTCTTATAAGCTCTTGTTAAAGCTGCATCAAATTTTTCTGCTTCAACCTTTACTTCAAACTTAACGATATTTACATCGATTTTTTCCATTTTAGCTTCCATTGTATATTCCTCCTAAAAAAGTATCTCTTGTTTGATTAATACAACTAGCTTATTATAACACATTCAAGCTATTTTTTACAAATGTTTGTTCACAAAATCAATTAATATTTTGCCCTTCATTAGTAATATACATAATATTGCCATCAATTTCAACCTTTAATCCATTTTCATCACTTTCGTATATTTTTATTGAAGTACCTCTTAAAGATTCATTGATATTATGTATATTATCATTAACTGTAACAAATGTAACTTTTTTTTCCGATTCATCATAAGGCTCAGGAAGATTAGTAACATATGCTATCTTTTCATCATTAACTATTCTTCCATTAGTATGCCAAAGATAATTGGGGTTATTATTTAACATTTCACTTCTATAGATTTTTTCTCCATCTTCTGTTACATACTCATCTAATGTTAAATCTATAATTTCTTTTTTAGTGTTAACCAAATACATTTTTTGATTATTATCTATAATTAACACTGTATTTTTATTAATATCACTTGAAATTAAATCTTTATCACAATAGATATCAACTATTTCTAAAGCATCATTATTTCTTATAACCTTTAGAGTTAATATATAGTCATCAATTGGTATATTTATATTTTCTGTTTTAAAATTGCTCAATATCAACTCTTTGCTAAAGGCTATATCTTTAAAAGCTGCACTTATTTTCTGCATATCATATTTAATAATTATTGTACTTATTGTTAAAGTTAATACGCTTAGTAAAACAATTATATTTCTTCTTTTCTTTCTCTTTCTCATAATCTTCTCATAGTCTCTACTAAATATACTTGGTTTTGCCATACTGCACCTCCCCTGCAGAAAAAACTTTATTTGCAACTATAATATTATCATATAACAACGTCTTTACAAACATTTATTTACTTTTTTTATATTTTATACCTTATATTTTCCTTTTTTCATTCTTTTCTAACCTATCGTTCGACAATCCATTATCTTGATTTACAGCATTTTTTTGACTTATTGCATCCGCTACATTTATTATTGTTACTATTTTTGTTACTACAACAACCTCCACACCTTAACATCCCTAAATCCCTCATTTCTTCTATAGTTAACTTAACTTCATTTTCACTATAATCTTCATAATCTGGCTTATCCTTAAGAATATCTCTTCTATACAACATTTAAAATTCCTCCTTTTTATTCATATATTAACATTGTATTTATTCTAAATTTATACATAAAAAAAATTTTTTCAACTTTTTTTGTGAAAATTATTTGATTTTATTAAATACTATTGTATAATATCAGTATAGTATTTAATTTATAAATACTTTTTGATAGCCCATACCGCTCTATAATTAAAAATGATTTAATTATAGAGTTTTAATAAAACCCCACACAATCACTTATTCCCTTTCTTAAGTGGTTGTAATCCCTTAAACCTGTGCTTAGCACAGGTTTTTATTTACAAAAATTATCTTTTAAACCTTTCTCCAATATTATTATCTTACTTAAACTTTATTATACAAAAAGGCTATGTTTTCACATAACCCCTTTTAAAACATCTTTCAATCTAACAAGAAATATAGTTTATATATCTATTTTCTGTATTCCCTTAATTATAAATTCTCCTTCTTGATACTCTAAATTTAAAATAAAAGAACTTTCATTGGAGTCTTTAACAAATGGTAATATTTTTTTATATATACTATAATCAACTCTTGTAACTAAACTAGCTTTATATATATTATTTTCACATTTAAAATCACTTTTTTCGATTTCAACATCTAAATCAGTTATTTCGTAATTATTACTTAATAAAAAAGCTTTTTTATTAATATAGTTATAAACCAATTCTTTCACTTCTTCTGTAGCTCCAGAAATTATATTTTTATCTTTATTATTTAGAGCTTTAAATGAACTACTATAAAAATTATTTACTGTTTTATTAATCATATTATTCAATTCATCATTTACCATGTCTATATCGAGCTTAATATATTGCTTATTGTTTGTTGACACCTCTTCACTCTTAATAGTCCCCCATGGAAATTCTCTCTGAAGAAAGATTTTAACATCCTTATCTTTAGGAAGTGGCCCATAATTTTTAATATCTTTAGCCATTAATCCAGTATCAATATTATTAATAAATACTTTTGCATCATCAAAATTTGAATATAATGTAATATAATCGCCATCTATATTTATTTCAACAGTTTCATCTTCCATTAAGTTTATAGTTTTACTGCCACTTATATCTCCATACTCAGTTTTATATGTATATATAAGATTATATCTTCCTGGAATCACATCAAACTCAGCCTTATCAATCAAATTAAATTTTTTATTTGAAAACTCTATATTAACATTTTTTATACTTGTAATAAAATTAACAGTAACAGCATTAATATTAATATAATATTTTTCTATAAAAAAAGTCTTATTACTTTTTAAGGTGAAATTTCCACTTTCTCCATTTTTTCTAATATCATTAACAATTTTATAAATTCTTGTTTCATCCTTATTGTAGATATCGATTAAAGGTTTTAAATTTTTAGCAGATACCCTTTCATTTTCCATTCTTACACAATGAGCTAATATAGAAGAATCTCCATTAATTAAAGCTGATTCAAATTTATTTAAAACTTCTTCCTTAGATAAGCTAAAACTACTAATAAAAAATATTGAAATAATAAGTATGCATATATTAATTATCACTAATTCTATTTTATTTTTTTCCCATAACCTCTTAAAGCCAATCTCATTAATATTTTTAATATCTTTAATAAAGCTTAAAAAATTAAAATTAATATTTCTACATAAATCTTTTATTATCTCTTTAAGACTTTTCATAAAGTATTACTCCAAAATATCTATAATCCATTTCCCACAAGACACACATTTATATAATCTAATAACAAACAAATCCATTACCTGCCCGTTTGCTAAACTAGGATTTTCTTGAATTTCCTTTTTAGTAATAAATTCATCTTCCTCATTTAAAAAGCCTTCAATTTCAACTATATAATTTTTGTTGCTTTTTCCACAACAATCATTTTCACCAACACATTCAATTTCCTCATATGTTAATTCATTTTGCAACTCTTCTATTATTGGTAATAAATCTTCAAATTCATTTATATCATCTAAAAAATCCTCTCTATTAAAAATTAAATCTTCAATTGTAAATAACTTCATATCTTTACTCCTTACATAAATAATATACTCTACTCATAATATATCATTTCTTTTATACTATTCAATATTTTTTTGCACATACTCATTATTAAAATCTTGTACTATAAGATATTTATTTACATAAATTTATATAAATAATTTATTTTTTATTGAAAAATTTGTATTTTTATATTAAATTAAAATTTGAACATTATTTTAATAAAATTTTATAAAATTCAAGGAGAAATACTCATGAAAAGAAATACTAATTCTAGTTCTAAAACTAGAAGGCTTGTTCTTATAGGTGCACTAGGTGGGATATCTATATTTCTTGGTATAAGTGGTTTAGGATTAATCCGTCTTCCTATTTTTAGTCTTACTATAATGCATGTACCAGTAATTATAGGTGCTTTATTAGAAGGTCCTATTGTAGGGATTGCTGTAGGATTAATTTTTGGATTATTCTCAATGTATCAAAATATTACTGCTCCGGGATTAACATCATTTATATTCTGGAATCCAATAGTTGCATTAATTCCAAGAATGCTTATTGGTGTAGTAGCCTATTATTCATTTAAACTATTTAAAATCAAAATAAAGAGCACTGGAATTTGTGCAGGTATTGCAGCAATTTTAGGTACATTAACTAATACAATTGGCGTATTAGGATTAACTTATATTTTGTATCTAGATAGATATGCACAAGCAAGAGAAATATCAAGAGAAGCGGTAGCTGGAACCTTACTTACTGTTGGATTAACAAACGGAATTCCTGAAGCTATAGTTTCAGCATTAATAACAATCCCAATAGTTGTTACAATGCTAAAAATCAAAAGAAATTAGTTATATTTTAATACATACTTAGATATACCTATTTATCTAAGTATGTATTATTTTTATATATTATTATATAATTTTTATCCATATCTTGGCTAAACCCATTACTTTTTCCTCTATTCCCGTGTTTTTTATAGATTATATAGATTAACTTTGCGCATAATACTAGTGTAAGTAAAAATAAATCACTTACAAAGGAATATAAATATTAATTTATTTAAAGGAGGGTCTTTTATGGCTCAAAAG
>NZ_CAKVJA010000056.1 GCF_934754925.1 uncultured Clostridium sp.
TTATTATAGCACTTATTATAGCAATTATGGTGATACATATTGTACTACGTCTTTTTAGGAGCAATAAAAATCTAGTTAATTAAAATTATATCCAAAATATGGTATAATATAAACTGTAAAGAAAATAAAAGGGGATAAGAAAAATATAATGAGGTTGAATGTTGAACAAAGAAGAATAATTGAGAATAAACCAAATGGACATGTATTAGTAAAAGGTGTTGCAGGGTCAGGCAAAACTACAGTAGCAGTGCATAAAATACCATTATTATTAAAAGATTATTGTTATGAAAAAGATGATAAGGTACTTATTATTACATATAATAAGTCATTAATTAATTATGTTAAATATATATATGAAGAAATAGAAAGAAACAAGGAAGAGGAACAACTATCATTAGAGATATATGAAAGGGGAAATGAAGATAAGCTAACTATAGAAACTATTGATAGAATTATGTTTAGATATTTTGTTTCATATATTAAAAATGAAAGATTAAGAATTGCTTCTGATAAACAAATTACAAGGGCTATGATAGATGCAGTTATATCAGTAAAAGAAACGTATAAAAACGTAAATGTATTAGATACAAAAAACTTATCATTTATAAAAGAAGAAATTAGATGGATGAAATCCTGTAATTATACAAACATTAAAGATTATCAAACTATTGATAGAATAGGAAGAATATCAAATAACAACATAGAATCACCACATAAGTTAAGAAAGAATTCACTTATAAGACAGGCTATTTTTGAAGTTATGCTTAAGTATAATGAAAATCTAAAAAAAGATAAGTTAGTGGATGAACAAGATATTTCATTAATAGCGTTAAGTCAGGCTCAAAAGCAAGTAGAAGAAAAATATACTCATATTATAGTTGATGAAACACAGGATTTAACAAGAGTACAATTAGAATTTATTAAAGCATTATATATGAATAAAAATTACTCTAGTATGTTATTTGTTTCAGATACAGCACAAAGTATTTATCCAGAAGCTTGGTTAGTAAAAGGAAGAAGTTTTACAAGTATAGGACTTGATATGAAAGGTAAAGCTACATCATTATATAAGAGTTATAGAACAACACTTCCAATAGCATATGCAGCATATAGCCTAATTGCAGATGATAAAAACATTATTGATGAAGATAACTTTGTAAAACCATCATTAATTGATAAGCAAGGAGTTTACCCTGTATATAGGGGATTTAAAAATAAAATATTAGAAGCTGAATATGTTGTTAACATAATAAAATATGAATTAATGGATAAGTATGACTATAAAGATATTGCAATTATAAGTAGATTCAAAAATCAATTAAGGGAAATAAAAAATTATTTAGATAAAAATAATATACCTTATAAAGAAGTTGAAAATGATGATGAGTTAGACTTTAATGATAATTCTATCAAACTACTTACCATGCATTTGATTAAGGGATTAGAATTTAAAGCCGTTATGATAGTAGGGCTTAATGATAAATATATGCCTTTAAAGTCCTTTGCAAATGAGTTTGAAGATAATGATTATGTTGAATCTATGGATAGAAAATTATTGTATGTAGGAATGACTAGAGCTACAGAGCAATTATTTTTAACTAGTGATGGAAATCCATCTAAGTTTATTAAAGATATAAGCTGTAAATATTTAAGAATTAATTCAAAAAGTAATTTTAGAAAGTTACATAGAATTAATATTGATGAATATTTATTTACTTATAAAATTTATGACATTTATAGAAATGAAGAAATTACAAGACAGTGGATTATTGATGAACTTATAAATAGATATGGATATCCTAAGGACTTAATAGATGTGGACTTAAAGATTAATATGGAGTCTAAATCTTATACAATAGATGTTGTTGTATATGATTATGAGAATAAGAACAAGGTTCCATTTATATTTATTAAAACTAATAAATTAGGAGTAGGAACCGAAAGAGATATGATTAATATTAAAGAATATATAAGTGATTATAATACTGTTAAATATGGAATTGTAACTGATGGAAATGAGATTGTTATTATTAATAATTATTTAGAAGAGATTCATGATATTCCATGTTTTAGAAGTAAGTTATAAAGAAACTTTTATTGAAAAAAAGAGGGGAGAGTAGATAGATATTATTCCAATAATCTATGTACTCTCCCATCTATTTTGACCATATACTGCAAACTTTTTAATTAAAATTCAGTTTTATCTAGTATTATTGATAATATAAATAAATGATAAGTATGTTATAATTATACACGAGATTAATTTAAATATAAAAACTATTTTAAATTAAGTGTTTTTAGAAAGAAGTGATGGGATGAGTTCAATTAAGTGTACATTAAGAAAAGAAACAAAAAATGAAATAGCTAAATACATAGACAATGAGTTTATTAATGAAACAATTAAAGAAATTGTTAAATACATAAAAGAAGTTAATAAGGTTAAAATAGATGATTCAAATTACAATAAATACGATGTGAATTCTAAAGTTAATTTACAAGATGACGGACCATTTAATATTTATGACTATACCTATGGGAAAGATTTCATGTATGAATTATCATGGGAAGGATCATATATTGAAGATGTAGAAGATGAAGAAAATATCAATAATCATAAGACTGTGTTTAAATATCAGCCCAAGGATATTGCTACTGTTTTATATGAAAAAGTAGAAAACACAATGGAAAAGAAAAAAGGGGAATTATATAAAAAATTTAAAAGCAGATATAATGAAGAATTCCTATGGAACAGTGTTAGATGGTATAAGAGAACTAGAGATGGCAAAGTATATTATGATTTAGACATAGAAGAGTTAAGTGATGATAAGAAAAGAAGTATAGAAGAAAAAATAAAAGTAGAAATAGGAAATGGATTTAAAAGTAGATGGGGATCTTCAGTTGCATCTAAGGTAGTTTCATTAGAAGAAAAACTTCTATTAGATATTTACGATAAGGGTTGTGCCTTATTAGGAATTGATAATGATTATTATACAGAAATTGTAGAAGCAGATAACAGTAATGATGAAGAAAAACTAGCACAACTTATGATTAAAAGTTGTGAAGAAGCAAGCTCATCTACCAAAGGAATAAATAGACTTAAAGTTAAGGTTGTTAATTCAATTGATAAAAGGTTAGATGATCTTATTAATGTAAATATTTATAAAACAAAAGAACATATGAAGTTATTTTTAGAAGATGCTAGAAATATGGTCTTTGGATATTATAAAAGTGTTAATTTACCAGGCTTTAGAAGAAACCTTATATCTAAGGAAAATAAAATCAATGAAATAATAAAAAGAATTGCTATAGTTGAAAATATTCTTTATAAGGAATATTTAAAAGAAAATAAAAAAGCACCATCTATTGATGAAATTCTAGATTTTAAAGAATGTATTCCTTGGATATGCATAAAAGGTTTAGTATGGACATCAGAAAATATATATATTAAAAATAAAGCAAAAGATGAAATTCAAGAGATAATTTTAGATAATCCAATATATGAATATAAAGAAACAAGAGATATGAAAAGACACTTTTATCTTCATGTTGGAGAAACTAATACAGGAAAAACATATTCAAGTATTGAGAGGCTTATGGAAGCAGATTCAGGTGTTTACTTAGCTCCATTAAGATTATTAGCACTTGAAATTCAAGATAAGCTTAATTCTCAAAATATACCTTGTTCGCTATTAACAGGAGAAGAAGAGGATATTATTACATATGCAGGTCATGTTTCATCAACAATTGAAAAGTTGCAACTTGGAACTCCTTATGATATATGTGTTATAGATGAAGCTCAAATGATTGCTGATAAACAAAGAGGATGGGCTTGGACAAGAGCAATAATAGGTGTAATGGCACCAGAAGTACATATATGTATGGCACCAGAAGCAAAGGATGTAATAATTAAACTAATAAAAGATTGTAATGATACATATGAAATTGTGGAACATAAGAGAGATACAGAACTTATATTTGAAGATAAAAAATTTGATTTAAATAAGGATGTTAAGCCAGGAGATGCTTTGGTTGTTTTTGGAAAAAAGAAAGCACTTGCAGTTTCTGCACAGCTTCTTAATAACAATATAAAAACAAGTATAATTTATGGTTCTCTTCCATATTCAACAAGAAAAAAACAGTTTGAAAGATTTTTAGATGGTGAAACAGAAGTAATAGTATGTACAGATGCCATTGGAATGGGAGTTAATCTTCCTATAAAACGTATTGTCTTTTTAGAAACAAGAAAGTATGATGGTATATCTTTAAGAAAATTAAATGTTTCTGAAATAAAACAAATAGCAGGAAGAGCTGGACGTAAGGGTATTTATAATAAGGGATATGTTGCAACTATGAGTGATAGCAATTTAATAAAGAATGCCTTAACTGCTGAAACAAAGAAGATTGAAAAATGCTTTATAGGAGTACCTGATTCATTACTTGATATAAATATAGATATTATAGATGCATTAAAAACATGGAGTGTAATGTCTGTTAAGGGATATTATGAAAAAACAGATGTTACAAGAATAATTTATCTTTTAAATAGATTAAAAAAGCTTAATATAAATGCATCTAAAGAAGATATTATGAAAATGGCTACAATTCCTTTTGAAGAAAATAATAAAGCTGTAGAATTATTATGGGAAGAATATTGTAAGATGTATAGTGCAGGTGCAGTAAACTTAAAGAAACCTGTCCTTAAGAAAAATGTAAGTTCAAAGAAGGAACTTGATGAACTTGAAAGTTATTATAAGTCATTAGAATTAAATTATTCTTTTGGAAAGAATTTTAATATGATGATAAATAATAGATATATAGCAGATGAAAAAGAAAATACAGCTAATAAAATAAATGAACTTCTTTTAACTAATCTTTTAGATCATGAAAGAGTTTGTATAAATTGCGGGAAAAAGTTATCATGGGATTATCCGAGTGATAGGTGTAGAGTTTGTAAGGAAATGTTACATGAAGCTAGAAGCGAAAGGTATAAACCAGTATTTAGAGGAAATAGGAGAAGAAGTGGTTTTAGTAGCTCTGCAAGAAAAAGAAGAAGTAGGTATTAAAAAGCTTGATTTTAAATTACAACTGTCAATCTGTAATTAGAAGAGTCTCTTTTTTATATAATATTTTAAGTTATTAATAGAAAAAATAAAAGTGCTATAAAGCTTGATATTTTCAAGGTTTATAGCACTTTTACTATACTTATATCATACCATAAAATCACAAAAATTTCAAGTCTAGTACTGCTTTAGAAAGAGTAGTAAGCTATACGGGAGGTGATAGTAATGAGTGAAGATTTTACTTTAGCTATACAAAATATGAAGAAAAAGCAATTAGCTTTTAAGTTTTAAAATAGAGGAAAATGAAGTTTTAGATGTTTTTGTAGATAATAAAAGTATGGATGATGAAAAGTTAAGAGAATTAATAGATGAAATAAGAGCTTGTAGGTTTATTAAAGATAAAATTATATAAATATAATTTATATACAATAAGCTACTCCAAGATAAAGATACATTTATCTTGGAGTAGCTATTAATTTATTTAAAAAATTTAAGATTATACCAGGAAAAATTTTATATAAAATTTTATATTTAACATATATCATTAATATATTTTATTAAGGAGTGTGGTTAAAGTGAAATGGTATGAAGCAAAAAGTATTGATGATTTAAAAGAAATAGGAACTTTAAGAACAGTAAAAATTGAGATTAACAAAGATATAAGAAAATTAACAGGAAAAAAGAATTTAGATGGATTTATAAAATATTCAATGGTATGATAAATATAAGGAAATCATAAATAATTAATTCAATGACTGATTTCGACAAATAAGATAAGAAAAATTTGTTATAATTTATAATTATAGATAAGATAAAACAAATTACAAATATAAATGGAATCAGGAAGTGAAAGTAAAATGAATAGGTTAGAAGGACTAATGAAATTAGCAAATGAAGCAGTAGAATTAATTAAGGAGTTTAGAAAAGAAGCTGAAATATTAGGACTAAACCCTTTAAGAGCAATAAGTATAAAGAATCATGGGGAAATAATTGAAGTAGATGATGAATTTGAAGGAATAAAGGAGTACTCTCTTAATAAAATAAGTTCGATATTTGAACTTGAAATGAGGGGATATGGTCCTTGTACTGCTGGATTTTATGAAGCTGTTAGCTTAGCTGAAGCGGATTTAGAATATGATTTTAAAAGATACTCTAAGGAAGAGTTTAAAGATTATGTTGGAAATTTAAAATATGCAGAATACAGATGTGAAGCTATATATCAAAGATTAGAAGAAATTGAAAAAGAAAGAGAAGATTTAGGTATTGTAATATAATTAAATAAATATAAAGGCTCTAGTAACTAAGATACATTGGTACTAGAGCCTTTAGCGTATAAGTATATATGAATTTATTTGGACAATAAGAATATAAATATAATTATATAATAGGTTTTTTAGGGGGAAGTTAATTGAAAGTAATTTCAGTTGTAAATTACAAAGGAGGAGTTGGAAAAACAACATTTGTAGCTAATATTGCAACTAATTTAGCAAAAAGGGGGAAGAAAGTTCTTTTAATTGATTTAGACCCACAGGGTAGTTTAACATTTTCTTTTATAAAGGTAGATGAATGGGCTAATAAATACAGAGAAAAAAGAACTATTAAAAACTGGTTTGATGATAAATTAAATGGAAGAGAAACAGATATAAATAAATTCATAATAAAAGATTTACTAGTAAATAAAACATATTGTACAGATAATCCTATAGGATTAATTTCATCACATCTAGATTTATTTGATATAAGTTTAGAGATGGCAGTACAGTTAAGAGGATTAGGTAAAAGAAGCTTAGCAAGAAATAAATTAGAGTGTTTATATACTTTAAAGAGGGGTATTTCTGAAATAAAAGAAAATTACGATTTTATATTTATAGATTGCCAACCAAGCTTTGACTTAATTACACAAAGTTCAATAATTGCTAGTAATTATTACTTTATTCCTACCAAATTTGATTATTTATCAACTTTAGGAATAGACTCATTATTAACTCATATAGATAAGCTTGTAAAGGAATGTAATGATAATATAAGATATTTTAACTTTAAGGGATATGATATAAATCCACAATTATTAGGTGTGGTTGGAAATATGGTTACTATTTCTAAGGGAGAAGAAGTTACAAGATTTGAAAAAAATTTTAAAACGGCAATATCTGATAAAAGCAAAATATTAAATAAAAAGTATAATGTGCTATTTAAAAGTAGTATTAGAAATAACTCTGAATTTATGGATATGGGAAACTTAATGCCAGCAATTGCAAAGAAGGCAGATAATCAAACAAAGAAAAATATTATTAATGAAATTGAAAATGTTATCAAAGAGTTTGAGGAGAGAGTCTATGAAAAATAATATTGATAGTAAGATTTTGAAGGTTATGAATTTAGCAATAAAATATATAGGAAAACTAACAGAAGAAGATTTGGACAAGCTAATAAATGGGAATATTACTTTTGCAGTATCAGATAAACATAAAAATAGGCTAGTAAAGGAGATAACATCCGAAAATGATTGGAACAATGAGATTAAGAAATTGAAGGAATTTAATAATAGGGAAGAGGCTAGTGAATATATAAGAAAACTAAAATTAAGTAATGAAAAGCTTAGAAATCTAGGACAAGCCTTGGGAATAAGTATTAGTAAGTCTACTAGAAAAGATAATATAATAGCTATGATTGTTGAAGGATGCATTGGCAATAGGTTAAAGATTGAAGGAATTAGAAAAGGAATTATTGGATAGAATTTGCAAAGGTAGCTGCAAGTTTTGTGGCTACTTTTATTTTAGGAATTATATAGCTTAAAAAATTTTAAGAGCAAACAAGTATTCTTAAAAATTCATCTTAATTAATCCTTGACTCTACAATTATTGTAGAGATTATAGTTTTAGATAACAAAATTAATAAAAAGGGGATGTGAAAAAAATAATAAAGTTGTAAATGAAGTAATTGGAAATACAGCAACCTTATTTATGACATTATCAATAGTATTTTCAGTAATTTTAATTTTGTTAGTAAAGACTATTGTTTCTATTATGGCAACACCATCAGAAGCAATTTCTGGAACAAATATATATCTTATAATATGTTTTGCAGGTATACCATTTATTACAGCATATAATATAATTAGTTCTATTTTCCGTGGAATGGGAGATTCAAAAAGTCCTATGTATTTTATTGCAATAGCTTGTGTTTTTAATATTGCATTAGATTACTTATTTATTGGAGTATTTAAATTAGGGGCAAGTGGTGCTGCTTTAGGAACAACTTTATCTCAAGCAATAAGTGTTATTATTTCTCTTATTGTAATTAAAAAACGTAAAATGATACCAGGGATTTCATATAAAGACTTTAAGATTAAAAAAAGTGTATTAGCTTATTTCTATTATTTGTGCAAGAATTCCCCTTGCTTGGCTAGCAACAAAATATTTTCCACAAACACTTTTACCAATGGGAATAGCAGCTCCAATAGGTTCTTTATTATCAGTTATAATATGCATTGGAATTTATATATGGATGAAGAAACATCCTGAAAAGTTAAAAATAAAACAGCTACAAATTACTTAGTAGCTGTTTTACTTTTTATTTAGAAATTTTATTTAATAAATCAATAGAAGCATTAGCAGCTTGTTCAATTTGTTCATCAGCAGAAATTTCAGCAGGGTTGTCTCCAGATTGTTCACCATAGCTTCCAAATTGAGCATGATTACCACCAGCTATTTCAATAAATGTAGTAGTTGAAGGTAATAGGTTCTTTGAATCTGAAATTTTTTCTAAGTTAGCAACACCATCTAATGAACCATAAATTGAAGTAACTTCAACATTAGAATCCTTAAGTTCATCACCTTGAGGATATGAAGCATAAAGAATAACACCTTCAATATTACTGTTTTCACTAGCATACTTAGCAGCCATTACACCACCTAATGAATGGCCAGAAATTGCCCAATTTTTAATATTAGGAAATTTTGATATTACTTCATCAGCTATATTGTAATCAAAAATAGCAAAGTTAAGTGGCATAGGAGTTATAATAACTTCATATCCAGCTTGAGCAATCTTATTTGCAAGAGGAGCATATGCTTCAGGTTCTACCTTTGCTCCAGGGTATATTATTAATCCTGTTGTTGCATTTAAATTCTGTGGAGTAAATGTTATGAAATTATCTTCAGTTACATCTACTAAAGGGGAATCTTGTAAACTAGCCATAGCTTCAGTACTTGGACCATAAGAAGTCATAAAAAATGAAGCCATAAATATAAGAGCAACTATTATTAAGCCTAATATTATAAAGCCTAATCTTTTAAAGATTTTATTTTTCATTTTATTTCACCTCAAGTTTTTTCTTAAATAACTATCATATGTTTTTATTTATATAATGTCAAGGCTTTACAATAACTTCCTCATTACTATACCATCAGCTTTAAAGGCTTTAATATCACTATAATCAAAAAAGTCCTTTAATTTACAAACTTCATGAAATCCATTTTTAATATAGATATTTCTAGCTGACATCCAATTTTCAGCTACTACTAATAAAAGAGATTTAGGATTTATAACTAACTTATCAACATTATCAGTTAAATAATTAAATAGTATTTTACCTATTCCATATTTTCTTGCTTTAGGTGAAATAGCAAAAGATGATATATATAATTCATCACCAGTAGCTTTATGACTTTTTTTAATAGAATGATTTAGTAAAAAACTGCTTTCTTCAAGGTTTTCATTATATAACCATATTTCAGAACAAATATATCCAATTATCTCATTTTCATATTCAGCAACTAAAAAACCTTTATTAAAAGTTTCAATTCTATCAATAAAAACTTTTCTATCTTCACAGATATTTTTATCAAATGAATTATGTTCAATTTCTAATATTTTTTCTATGTCCTTTATTTTTGCATTACGTATTTTTATATTATTAATGTTCATTTAATCTCTCCTATATTTGATCTAACCAATTAATTTATTATATATTAACATACTTTAGCACTGAATAGTTATTTAGAGAAAATATATCAAAGGTTATAAAAATTTATTAAATATAATGTATAAAAAGTAGCATTAATAAGAAAAAATGTAATAAGGGGGATATATTATAGTTAGGAGCAAAAATTATGAGTGATAATTTAAAAGAAAAAGTTAAATGTACAATACCAATTAAAGTTGATTCTTATGAAGAGTTATTTAGAGAATTTGATTATAGAGAAGTTAAAGAGCGAAGTATTAATGCTGATTTAGATGGATGGATTCAAGAATATATTTTAAGAGTACCATATAAGTTGAAAGATATTTACGTTGAATTAGAAATAAATATGCCACTACAGGTTAAGGATGAAAATAAAGAGGAAGTATCTAGGATAAGTATAATAAATTCATATAAGGAATTTTTAGATAGAGAAAAAAAGTTAAGTGTTATGGGTATAATAAGAATTGGATATTATATGATTGCTGCAGCAATTCTTTTAACTTTTTGGTATATTATTAAGAATTTTAAAGGTGAATCTTTACTTACATCATTATTGAATTCTGGAGGAACAGTATTATTGTGGGAAGTAATGAGTTTAATTTTTATAGAAAATAAGAATTTTAAATATAAGCTTAGAGTTAATAAGAAGCTAAGTAAGATGAAAGTAGTATTTAATTATATATAAGATATGTAATATTTAAAAATATAAGACGAGGATGTATGAAAATATAAAATATTAAACATACATCCTCACCATTAGATTATATTATTTTAGATAAGCTCCAGCTTCACCGATTTTTCCAGGAGCAGAATTACCAGGAAGATCAAGAACATAAATTCTCATATTTCCTTTACCAACACTTGGAATAGATAAAGTTCCATTTGTAACATTTTTAACATCACCAGTTATAGCATCAACATATTTTCCATTTGGAATATTATTAAATGTTGCACCATTTGTGATAGATACACATACGAAACTATCAACTCCTTCTTCTTCATTTGTATAACGTCTCTTAAATGCCATATCTCCACTTACATTTTCAGTTGAATATTGACCTTTTCTTAATGCAGGAATTTGACTTCTTATTAAGTTTAATCTTTGGATGTGTTTAGATAATGGGTGATTTAATGTTTCAGCCATAGCACCTGTTGCAGAAGTATATTGTGCAAAGTCTGTTACATTTACTGAACCTTCAATATTATCACCAAAATAAGCTCTACCAGTAGTGCTTAATGGAGCATTTGGTCCAACATCAATTGGAGCACCTTTCATAAATTCAATTTCACTTCCGTAGTATATAGCAGGAATTCCTCTGAAAGTGAACATTAAGTTTAAGTTTTCAGCCCAAGTATCTTGAGAACCAGCAAATCTTTGATTTTCTGGGGCACAGTCTGGAGCATAGTCGTGAGAATCAACATAAGTTACATTCCAAGTAGCATCACTATAATATTGGTCACCAGATACAGCAACATTAAATGCATCACGAGCATTATTAAAGTTCCAATGCATTGGGAAGTCAATAACATCTAAACCAGATCTAATGCTTTCATCAGTAGTATGATAAGTGTTACCATTTAATAAGTGGTTTTTACTAGTAGGTTGCTCATTTACTTGTTGGTTATCATTCCAATGCTCTAATGTACTTTGTTCTCTTTCAGCTAAAGTTGACCAAGAATAGTCTTTAGTTTCCTTCCATGTATAGAAAGGTGTAGATATAGCAGGGATATTGTTATTCCATACTTGTCTATATCTTGTAGCAACTTCACCAAACATATAGAAGTCTTCACCACCTGCAGCTTTAAATGCAGGAATATATTCATTATTTAAAGTTAATCTAGAAATGTGTTTAACAGTATCTAATCTGAAAGCATCTACGCCCATATTAATATATTTAGTATATGAGTCAACTAAATAATCGATAACTTTTGGGTTTTCAGTATTTAAGTCTACACAATCACCAGCAATTTGCCCAGTTTGAACAGTATATCCTTCCCAACTTAAACTCTTTTCGTGATGATAAATGTTTTCAGTATCATTAATACCTTCTTTCATAGCAGTGATTCTAGCGTTATATTGTGCTGAAGGTGTTAAAGATTGATAATTGCTAGGTAAACGATTATAAAAATCAATTAGTACTAAATTGTCAGCAGTATCTTCAGTACTATAATCTTTTTCAAAAAGAGGGAAAAGATTTTCTTCTCCAAAATTACCAGTATGGTTTAAAACTATATCTTGTATTATTTTTAATCCTTTTTCGTGAGCTGCATCAATTAAATCTTGATAAGTAGCTCCTTCAGATTCATATCTAGGATCAACTTGACTGAAGTCGATTGCATGATAGCCGTGATAGTCATATCCACTTGCATTTTCAACTACAGGAGTAATCCAAATAGCAGTAAATCCAAGAGCTTTGATGTAATCAAGCTTATCAATTAAACCTTGGAAGTCACCACGCCAAGCAGGATCAGAATCAGGATTTCCAGCCTTTGCATCATCCCAACAGTGAACATTATTACTAGAATCACCATCATAGAATCTTGAAGTCATAACAAAGTAAATTGTTTCATCTCTAAAGTCAGTTCTATCGCCAGTGTTTACATCTTTATCACCATCGTCTGTATCATCATCATCTTTATCGTCTTCTTTATCATCATCATCAAAAACGTTTTCAGGATTGCTAGAGTACCATTGATTATCTTTGAACCACCATTCGCCAGCAGTTCTAGATAAGTCACCAGTTTGATTTCCATTTCCATTAAAAATTAAATTAGCGCTAGAAACATTAGGTATTTCATAATAGTACCAATTGTTGCCTTCAGAAGTCATAGAAGTACCAGGCCAATTTTTAACTGAAGAACTAGGAGATGTATTCCAATAATATATATTAGGTTGTCCCCATGAGCTTTTAAAGTGAACTTTTATAGAAGTATTAACAGTAGATTGAGATACTGGATCAGTATATGAAATACTACCATCTTTTTTTATCCAGATATCAGAAGTTGTTGTAAAATCCTTTCCTGAATTAGTTAATTTATTATTCCAAGTACCATCATTAAATAGGAATTGAACTTTGCTTGAAGGTAAAGTTTTTTTGTACCAACCAGTTCTATATTCAGTTAAGTTACCAGGTGACTGTTTTAATGAGGTGGTATCCCAAGCTGACGTTGATAAATCACTATCATACCATATCCAAATTTCGGACCAATTTGATGGTTTTTCAACATGAATTGTTATTGTATCACCAGCTGCATAAGCAGAGCTAATGTACTTAGAGCTACCAAATGATAGAGTAGTAAATAGAGTAGTAAAAGCAAGTAAAGAAACAAGAAGCTTCTTATATAATTTTTTCAATTTTATCTCCCCCTAAATTTAAATTACATAGTATATAATATTCCTCCCTTCAATATTAAGTATAATAGATTGTAAAAAAAATACAATAACATTTTTGGAAAATTCTGAAAATAAACATAATTTCATTGGATATTAAAAAAGAGATGAATTAACTAAAAATCATGGCTTTTGTAATATAAGTAAATATTAACAATAAAAAAGCAGTTACAAAATTAAGTTTTGTAGCTGCTTTATTACTGTCCCGTTGGAACCACCTTCTTTCTGGAGTAACTATTAATTAAGTTATTCTATTAAAATCCTACTATCATTATTTGAGGATATTTCCTTCTTAGGTAAATCAATAGTTAAAACACCATTATCAAATTTAGCTTTAAT
>NZ_CAKVJA010000057.1 GCF_934754925.1 uncultured Clostridium sp.
TTATTATTATTATTATTATTATTATTATTGTTATTATTGTTGTTGTTGTTATTGTTATTATTATTGTTGTTGTTGTTATTGTTATTATTATTGTTGTTGTTGTTATTATTATTGTTATTGGATGAGCCTTCTGTAGGTTTAGTAGAACCAGTAGAGGATGAGTTATTTCCTGTGGAAGGCTTACTAGTAGATGATGAATTATCAGTTGAATTAGAATTACTATTACTAGATGCATTAGTAGTGCTATTATTTATATTTGCATTAATATTATCATCAGTAGTTGTACTATCATTATCTGAGCCTATTTCTTCTACTATATTTTCACTAGAATCAATATTTAAAGTAGGATCAGTTTGGTTATTAGAGTTATTTAATTTGTCACTAATAGTTGATAGTACTTCATTTATTGATGTAGATATATTATTTTTATTGATAGAAGCTTTAGAATTATTAGTAATTTTTTCACCAATAAAATCAACTACAAGAAATAAAATTATAGATATTATTAAGATTATTATAGAAATGTTTTGGATTTTTTCCTTTTTTATATTCATTATACAATTTCTCCTATGTGTTTAGATTTTATAATATTAATATTCTATATATTAATATAAAATCCTCCTAAAAGTAGAAAATGTTTATCTATTATACAATATATAACAATGTTATTGTTTTAAGATTCTTATTTTAAGAGAAGATGATATGAATTAATAATAAAATAAGATAATAAAATATAATGTTGAAAGTAAGTTTAGAATATTTTTAATTAAATTATAAATATAACTACAAAAAAGATAAAATATAACTAGTATGTTGAAATATATCGTACGGATATACATTTTAAATAGTATATAAGATGTTATAATTACTATATTATTGCTTTTATAGGCAATAAATTAATTAGTTTTACCGCTTTAGTTATATAAGTTATATTTTAAATATGGGTGAGGGAAGTATGAATAAAAAGCAATTAAAACAATATATTTTAGAAGATTTTTATAGGTATTTTGGAACATATGATAAGAAAATGTATTATAGATATTCATTTACATATCCTAATATTGCATTTACTAAGGCTTTAAGGTTAGCCAAATATTACAAGGATAAAAATAAGATAAAATATTTATGGTATAAAATTCTTCATAGAAGAATGACTACAAAATATGGATTTCAAATTCCCATAGAAACTGAAATAGGAAGAGGATTTTATTTAGGACATCATGGTAGCGTCGTGATAAATGTTAGTTCAAAGATAGGTAACAATGTAAATATAGGTCAGTGTGTTACTATAGGACAAACTAATAGAGGACCAAAACAAGGCTGTCCAACTATAGGTAATAATGTTTTTGTTGGGCCAAATTCGGTTGTAGTTGGGAAAATAACAATAGGAGATAATGTATTAATAGCTCCATTAGCATATGTTAATATGGATGTTCCAAGTAACTCAATTGTATTAGGAAATCCAGCCAGAATAATACCTAGAAATAATGCAACTGAAAAGTATATACAGAATGAGATTGTTGGGATTAATTAAAAAATTTAATCTTATATAAAGAGAATAGTAATAAATAAAATAGCATTATAACTTGGACGTTAATATAAATAATTCAAGTTATAATGCTATATTTTATTTAAAAAGTTCTATATAATGGTTATTTTTTTCGTTATAATGAGATTTTTTATGCCTTTTAGCAAAAAATATTTCCTTAAATTGTGACAATGGACAGTAAAAAATACAAAGTGTTTTTTTGGAAAAATTAATAAAATTAAAAAAATAAAAAAAATAACAATGAAATGCCGAAATAATATCATAAAAAGAACCAAAGCAAGAAAAAATTTCATTATTTTCTTTATTTTGTATATATTAAGGAATTTTACCCAAGAAACTGTTTTATGGTATAATGCTTTGCGTAATTATAGAAAAATTTACATTGATAAAAAATATAAAATTTTAAAAAATTAGGGATAAAGATGTTTTACTTACTTATTTACAAATAATATTGTCAAAGGAGGATGAATTATATGAAGTTAATAAATTTACTTTTAAATAACAAGAAGTTTAAAATTTCATTTTTAGTTATTCTAGATATTTTAATTATTTTATTTGCATATTTTTTAATGTTTTTATTTAAGTTTTATAGCAATGAAGTACATATAAGAGAGATAGTAGAACTGTATTTTATAAATTATAAAATAATTATTATATCTGTATTATTATATTTATTAAATTTTGTACTTTTTAGACAATATAAAAGTATTTGGACATTAGCAGGAATTGATGAGGTTTCAAGAAATATACTAGCCGTTATAGTTTCATTGGTATTTATTTTAGGCTTTAATATGTTTTTTGGAATGCATGTATCTGCAATGATGATTATATTATCAGCAATAATAATAATGATTTTAACTACTTTAATTAGAATTAATTATAGAGTTGTGAGAAGAGCTATTATATTTAATAGTATAAAGAACAATAGAGATAAAATGGAAAATGTTCTTATTATTGGAGCTGGTGCAGGAGGAGTATTAGTTTTAAATGAAATAAAAAGTAATATACAACTTAATAAAAAAGTTGTTGGATTTATAGATGATAATAATCAAAAAATTGGTAGATTTATTAGAGGTACAAAGGTTTTAGGGAATAGAGATGATATTTCAAGAATAGTTTTAGAGAAAAATGTAAGTGAAATAATAATTGCTATAGCAAGAGTAGAAGATTCGAATTTAAAAGAAATTATTCAAATATGTAAAGAAACAGGTTTGCCTTTAAAGATTATACCTAGTGTATCTGAATTGATAGATAATAAATTTTCAATTCATAGTATTAGGGATGTAAAAGTAGAGGATTTATTAGGACGAACAGTAGTAAAACTTGAAAAGGAAGGGATAAATGATTATATAAGAGGTAATACTATTTTAGTTACTGGTGGAGGGGGATCTATAGGTTCCGAACTTTGTAGACAAATAGCTAAATTTTTACCAAAAGAAATAATAATATTAGATATATATGAAAATAATGCATATGATATTCAAAATGAGTTAATAAGAGAGTTTAAAAATATTAATATAGTAACATTAATAGGATCGGTCAGGGATAAGGTAAGAATAGAACAGATATTTAAAACTTATAAGCCACAAATTGTTTTTCATGCAGCAGCACATAAGCATGTCCCTTTAATGGAATATAGCCCAAGTGAAGCAATAAAAAATAATGTTGGAGGTACTTATAATATTGCCCAATATGCCTGCAAATATAATGTAAAGAAGTTTGTTTTGATATCTACTGATAAGGCTGTTAATCCAACAAATATTATGGGAGCAACTAAAAGAATATGTGAAATGATTATTCAGTCAATGAATAGTAAAAGTAAAACGGAATTTGTTGCAGTAAGATTTGGAAATGTTTTGGGAAGCAATGGATCGGTAGTTCCATTATTTAAGAAGCAAATAGAAAATGGTGGACCGGTAACATTAACTCATAAAGATATTACTAGGTATTTTATGACTATACCAGAAGCAGCACAACTTGTATTACAGGCTGGAGCTTACGCCAGGGGTGGAGAAATATTTGTATTAGATATGGGAGAACCGGTTAAAATTTATGATTTAGCTTATAATCTGATTAAGTTATCAGGATTTGAACCTAATCTAGATATTAATATTGAGATAACGGGACTAAGACCTGGTGAAAAATTATATGAAGAACTCTTAATGAGTGAAGAAGGATTGACAGAAACTAAACATAAAAAGATATTTATTGGCAAACCAAACGATTTTGATTTTGATTATATATCAAATAAGATTAGTGAACTTATTGAGTTATCAATTTATGGAAGTGTAGAAGAGATTAAAAATAAATTGAAGGAAATAGTACCAACTTATAAAGAGCCGCATGAAGTGAATAAAGAAGTGGCAGCTACATTATTGGAATAGGAGATTAAGACTATGAATAATAAGAGAATATATTTATCATCACCTCATATGGGACATATGGAAAAATTATTTGTAAATGAAGCCTTTGATACTAATTGGGTAGCACCGTTAGGGCCAAATGTTAATAATTTTGAATTAGAGCTTGCAGAGTATGTTGGAGCAAAATCAGCAGCGGCTTTAGTATCCGGTACATCAGCTATACATTTAGCTTTAAAAGCTATTGATATGAAAAAAGGAGATAGAATTTTTTGTACAAGTTTAACTTTTGCAGCAAGTTGTAATCCAGTTATGTATGAGGATGGCGAATTAGTATTTATAGACTCTGAAAGAGACAGTTGGAACATGTCGCCTATAGCATTAGAAAAGGCATTTAAAAAATCAGAAGAAGAAGGAAAATTACCTAAAGCTGTAATAGTAGTTCATCTTTATGGACAATCAGCAGATATGGATAGAATTATTCATATATGTAATAAGTATAATACCCCAATAATAGAAGATGCAGCAGAAAGTTTAGGGGCAACTTACAAAGGAAGACAGACTGGAACAATTGGGGAGTATGGAATATATTCTTTTAATGGTAATAAGATAATAACTACTTCTGGTGGAGGTATGTTAGTTTCTAAAAATGAGAAAAAGATTGAGAAGGCGAGATTTTGGGCAACTCAATCTAGAGATAATGCAAGACATTATCAACATACAGAGCTTGGATATAACTATAGAATGTCTAATATAGTTGCCGGAATAGGAAGAGGACAGCTAAGAGTATTAGATGAAAGAATAGCTCAAAAGAAACATATTTTTGAAAGATATTTTATAGGATTTAAGGATATAGAAGATATAGAGATGATGCCCATATGTGAGTATGGTGAACCAAATTATTGGTTATCATGTATGACGATAAAAGAAGGAAGTAAGGTTTCACCATTAGATATTATATTAGCATTGGAAGAGGAAAATATTGAATCAAGGCCTATTTGGAAACCGATGCATATGCAGCCGTATTATGAAAAGTTTGATTTCTTTACAGATAACAATGATGGAATAAGTGTTGCAGAGGATATATTTAATAGAGGATTATGCCTTCCGTCTGATACAAAAATGACTGAAGAAGAGATAGATAAGGTAATAAATATTGTAAAAAAATGCTTTACTAAATAGTTATAATAGATTGGTTTTAGAGGGGATATTAATGAAAAGTATAGGTTTAGCTATTAAAAGATTATGCGATATTATTGTGGCTCTTGGGGGAATTATTATTTTATCTCCTGTTTTACTTGTATGTATGATACTTATAAAGTGTAAATTAGGAAGTCCTATTTTTTTTAAGCAAAGAAGAATAGGTAAAAATAATAAAGAATTTGAAATGATTAAATTTAGAACTATGAAGGATTCAGTAGACAAGGATGGTAATTTGCTCCCAGATGAAGAAAGAATGACTAAGTTAGGTATGACATTAAGAAGTTTAAGTCTTGATGAATTACCAGAACTTATAAATATATTAAAAGGTGAAATGAGTCTTATTGGGCCTAGACCATTATTGGTAAAATATCTACCTTTATATGATGATAAACAGATTAAAAGACATGATGTTACTCCAGGGCTTACTGGATGGGCTCAAGTTAATGGTAGAAATAGCTTAAGCTGGTGTGAAAAGTTTGAATTAGATGTATGGTATGTAGAAAATTGGAGTTTGTATTTAGATGTTAAGATTTTCTTTTTAACTTTTTATAAGGTATTTAAAAGAGAAGGAATAAGTCAAGAAGGACAAGCAACCATGGAGTATTTTGATGGAAGTAACTAAATTGATTTTTGATTATTAAAAGGAGTGTTAGTGAAAAAGTGAAGGATTTAGTCATTATAGGTGCTGGTGGTTGTGGAAGAGAA
Source organism: uncultured Clostridium sp. (assembly GCF_934754925.1). Classification (GTDB taxonomy): domain Bacteria; phylum Bacillota; class Clostridia; order Clostridiales; family Clostridiaceae; genus Clostridium. The sequence goes on from NZ_CAKVJA010000057.1 coordinate 5,818, forward strand.
GTCGCATGGCTTGTAGATGATATAAATAAAATAAATAATCAGTGGAACTTACTAGGATTTATAGATGAGAATGAAGATAATCATGGAAAAATATTAAATGGATACAAGATTTTAGGGGGATTTGATTATTTAATAAATAAGGATAATATATATTATGTTTGTGCTATAGGCAATTCTAAGATTAAGAAAAAGATAGTAGAAGAAAAATGTAGTAAGTATAATATTAAAGCAGCGACTCTTATACATCCTACTGTATTGATATCAGATAAGAATAATGAAATTGGAGAAGGATGTATAATATGTGCTAATTCTATAATTACTATTAATGTTAAATTAGGAAAGCATGTATTTGTTAATTTTAATTGTACTATAACTCATGATGTTGTTATAGAAGAATTTGTTACAATTTACCCAAATGTTAATATTTCGGGAAATTGCAATATTAGTAAATGCGTGGAAATTGGAACCGGAACTAAGATAATTCAGGGCAAGAGTATTGGTGAAAATACAATTTTAGGAGCTGGATCTATTGTAGTCAATGATTTGCAAAGTGATGTTACTGCAGTTGGAGTACCAGTAAGAGTAATAAAGTATCATAATAAAAGTACATGTGAAAATATTAAAAGTAAAAAGGGAAAAAAGGTTCTATATGTGACAACAGTAAGTAGAACAGTAAATGCATTCTTGGTGCCACATATAGAAATGTTATTAGAGGAAGGATATAAAGTAGATATAGCAAGTTGTATAGATAAGGAAATAGATAATAGATTAATAAGAAGAGGAGTTAAGATATTTGATATTCCTTTTAGCAGAAATCCATTAAATCCGGCAAATATAAAAGCTTTTAAAGAGCTGATTAAAATTCAAAAAGAGGAAAACTATGATATAGTTCATGTACATACACCAGTTGCATCTATATATGGTAGACTACTTAAGTTAAAATTTAAGAATTTAAAAACTATTTATACTGCTCATGGATATCATTTTTTTAAAGGTGGATCAAAGTTAGGATGGTTTATTTATTATCCTATAGAAAAATTAATGGCCAAGCTTACTGATGTAATTATAAATATAAATAGTGAAGATTATAAAATAACTAAAAAGAGATTAAAACCTAAGAAAAGTTATTTTGTAAAGGGTGTTGGAATTGACTTAACTACCTATAAATCACTAAGTGAAGTGGAGAAATTGAGAAAAAGAGAAGAACTTGGTTTATCACAAGAAGATTATATAGTAATAATGATTGCAGAATTGAATGAGAACAAAAACCAAATTCAACTTATTAAAGCAATGGAACTTTTAAAGGATGATTATCCTAATATTAAGGCAATATGTATAGGTGAGGGAAATAGAATTGAGGAGTTAAAAGATGAAGTTGAGAAAAGAGGATTAAAAGGAAGAGTTAAATTTTTAGGATTTAGAACAGACGTCAATGATTTAATTAATATTAGTGATATGGGAGTATTACTTTCTTATAGAGAAGGATTGCCAAGAAATATAATGGAGTTAATGGCAAATGGTAAAAAAGTTTTAGCAACTAATATAAGGGGATGTAGAGATTTAGTTAGTAATAATATAGTTGGAGATCTAGTATCTGTTAATGATCATATAGCTACTTCAAAGGTGATAATTAGAAATTATTTGCATAAAATATCGAAAATAAAGGCCGATGATAATGTTGAAAAAATGGCAATTACAAAAGAAATAGCTCCTTATGATATTAATAATATTAACAAAGAATTGAAATCAATTTATAACAGTTTATAATGTTAGGCATAAAAATATCCTCAAGTAGTTAAGAAATTTACTAACTTAAGGATATTTTTTATAGGGTTATATTTATTTATCATTATAAATGTAATCCATTATTTGTTTTTTAGTATCTTCAATATTAAAAGTCAAATAATAAATACCATCAATCATACTACCTTCAGAAGAATCATCTTTTGGAAATCTAGATTGAATTAATCCATTAGAAATAACACTAGTAATTTTAGATGAAAGCGATAATATCTCGGTTGAACTCATATTTGTTTTTAAATAAGGTAAGACTTCTGATAATATTTGCGGGTATGAGCTTATAGGTAGTTGAGATAACTTACTGAATAGACAATTTAAAACTGTTCTTTGTCTATCAGTTCTTACATAATCTCCACCACTTGCATATCTTATTCTTGAATAAGCAAGTGCTTCTTCACCTGTTAAATTATATAGACCAGGAGCATTAATAGTTGGTATGTGATTAACTTCTTCTTCTGTTATATTAATTTGAACACCACCAAGTAGATTTATTATTTGTGGAAGTGAAGAAAAATTAACAGAAACAAAATCTTCAATGTTTAAACCAAAATTACTATTAAGGGTTTGAATTGCTAATTCTGGGCCACCGAAAGCATATGCATGATTAAGTTTGTCCATTCCATGATTAGGGATGTTAACATATGAATCTCTCATTATAGATGTAAGCTTTAATTTATTATGATTATTATCAATAGTTAATATTAATATAGCGTCTGATCTACCAGTAGAATCATCATTAGAATCTACACCAAATAAAGCTATATTTTTTATATTTTCAGTATTGTCATATGTACTGATTTCTTCATAATTTATACTTAGGTTTTCAGAATCAATTTTTACATTATCAATTTTACCAAGCATATTATAGATACTACTGAATCCTACAGTCATTAATACTAATAAAATTACAAATAGTGACATTATAACTTTAAAAGCTAAAGATTTTTTCTTTCTTTTTTTTCTTTTTTTCTTTTTTTCACTCATTTTTTTCACCTCATTGATATTTTAACAGTATAGTTATAAAATGTAAAATTAAAAAATTAAAAAATTAAAAATAAATATAATCTAAAAGATTTAAGATTAAGATAGGAGGAAATATGGAATTTACACGAGATCAAATTAAGATAACAAAGGGTGTGGCAATATTATTTATGATGTTACTACATCTGTTTTGTACAAAGAATTATGAAGGATTATATACTCCATTGATATTTATAGGAAATACTCCTTTAATGTATTATTTAGCGTTGTTTGGAGATTGTTGTGTTGCTATATATTGTTTTTGTAGTGGGTATGGACTTATATTGGGATATAAAAAAGATGAAAAGAGTTATTTTAAGAAGAATATTTTAAGAATATTAAAATTATATATTAATTTTTGGATTATACTAGTTATATTTGTTTTGATATTAGGTCCTATATTAGGAAAAGCAGATGTATTTCCTGGAAGTTTAAAAACTTTTATTCTCACTTTTACAGCAATTTCTACATCTTATAATGGAGCTTGGTGGTTTATAACTACATATATAATATTAGTTTTAATATCACCATGGATTAATAAGATGGTTATTAAGAAAAATAATATACTAATAGTATTTATTTCATTTATATTATATTTTATGGGATATCTACAAAGAATTAAAGGATTAGTAAGCTTTGATAATGAAATATTAAATTGGTTTTTTGTTCAAATGGGATTTCTTGGAACATCTCAATTTCCATTTGTAATTGGAGTTATATTTGCAGATAAAAAAATATATTCAAAGTTATATAATTTTACTTTGAAAATAAAGTTTAAGAATTTAATTGGGTTATCATTAATATTAGCATTAATAGTAGCTCATGGATTCGTAGAAACTCTATTTATAGCTGTATTTACAGGAATAGCATTTATATGTATCTTTAATTTAATAGACAAGCCAAAATGGTTAAATGAAATTTTGAGGTTTCTAAGTAATCACTCAACTAACATGTGGTTAGTTCATATGTTTATATATTCTGCATATTTCAGAGAAATAGTTTATGCGCCTAAGTACAGTATATTAATATTTTTATGGCTAGTAGTGATTTGTATAGCTATTTCTTATGTGATAAGTTATATTAATAAAATTATTAGTATTTTATTTAAAGACAATAATAAAGATACTATAAGCATAAATTAAAAAAATGATGATAAATTAAGAATAATAATTATATTATACTTAATTTATCATTTTTTTTTTGACAAATATCAACAATATAAAATTTGAATTGAAAACATATATTTAATTAATATAGAAATTCATTATTAAGATATAATAAAAAAAAGGAAAAAAAAAGAGTGTAAACGCTTGAAATTCCAAAAAAAAGTAAAATATATGAAAAAAATCGATAAAATATGGCTTTTTATACCTAATAAATAATAAATTAAATATTTTACCCTAATATAACTGTTATGATATAATAATCCTGCATGTTATATTACAAAAAAATAGAAAATTTATATAATTTTGAAGAAAATATTAAAAATTAATTCAGGAGGAGAAAATGGAAGAAAGAAGTGTAAATATTAAGGAAGTTATATACTCAGTAAAGAAAAAATCGAAGATGATAATGATTTTTACATTATTGTGTACTTTATTAGCAACAGCAATAGCAACATTTATGTTAAAACCAACATATGAAGCAAAGGTTAAGATATTTGCGGGAAGTAATGATACAGAAAGTGGAGAGTATAGATTAAGTGAAGTTTCAAATTATAAGGATTTAATTGGATTTTATACAGAAATAATAAAAACAGAAGATTTTATGCAAACTGTTATAACTAGAGCACAATTAAATTTATCACCAGCACAAGTATTAAATGGATTAAGTTTTACTACTGTTGATAATGCTCCTGTTTTAACAATTAAATATACAGGTAGTAATAGAGAGAATGTTGAAAAGATAGTATCTACTTTATCTCAGGAGTTCGAATCAGGTGTTAAAGCTATAATACCAGATACATATACAAAAGTAATTGATAGTGTAAAAGTTACTGAAAGAGTTCCAGCAAAGGCAAAAATAGTTATTGTTGGATTCTTTGTAGGATTATTTTTAGCAATTGGGTTTGCACTTATACTTGATTATTTAGATGATACCATTACAAGAAGAGAAGATTTAGAGAAGATAATTACATCACCAGTTTTATGTGAGTTACCAGTTGAACAATCATAAAAGGTTAGATAAATAGAAAATAGGAAAAATAAGGGGGATATTTATGTTTATAGTAAAGAAAAATCCAAAATCTTTATCTGCAGAGGTATATAGACTTTTAAGAACAAACTTAGAATACTCTTCTATAGATAAAAGTTTGAAAAGTATAGTGGTAACAAGTACAGAACCAGGAGAAGGAAAGTCAACGGTAGCTGGTAATTTAGCTATTATACTAGGGGAAAGCGGTAAAAAGGTAATATTAATAGATGCAGATTTAAGAAAACCATCATTACATAAAAAATTTAAAGTATCTAATGGGTTAGGATTAACAGATTATTTAATTGGTAAATGTAAGTTAACAGATATCTTAAAAAAGATTGATGATAATGTTCTTATTCTTCCAGCAGGAAATAAAGCACCTAATCCAGCAGAAATAATAGCATCTAAGTCAATGGAAGAGTTAATTGAGACTCTATCTGAAAAGGTAGATGTAGATTATATAATTATAGATACTCCACCTGTAAAGCATGTTGCAGATGCAGTAGTATTATCAGGAAAATGTGATGGAACAATAGTTGTAGTTAAGTCTGGATTAACGAAAGCAAAAGATCTTACTAATGTATTAGGAGAACTTGAAAAAGTACGAGCTAATATTATTGGTACTGTATTAAATGGAGTTCAAAAGAATAAGAAGGATTATTATAACTATTACTATGGAGATGACTAGAATATAGTTACAAAAACTTAAATGGAGGAGTTAATATGGATAAGTGTCTTCATATTTTACCTATGAGTACATTAAGTGGGGCAGAGAAAATGACTTTAAGTTTATGTAAAAATTTAAAAGAGTATGAGCCGATAGTTATTTGTGGAGGAAATCCATTAAAAGAGGTTTTTGAAGAAAATGAAATAACAACATATTCAACATCATTTGATTATAAGAATATTATTTCAAATATGAAATTTATACGTAGTGTAATAAAACAACATAATATCAAGATTATTCATGCTCATGACAACAATGCATCAATAATTGTTTATATGGTAAAGAGAATATATGG
>NZ_CAKVJA010000058.1 GCF_934754925.1 uncultured Clostridium sp.
AGTTTCATTGCAAAAATTAAAGCACACCTATCGTCCATTTATATATCCAATTCTATCCAAAACCTCATTTATTTATGATACGGTTCATTTTTCATTATTCTAAAAGCTCTATAAACTTGTTCTAATAACATAATTCTAAACAGTTGGTGTGGAAATGTCATTTTTGAAAAACACACTTTATAATTTTCTCTTTTTATAACTGCTTGAGATAGACCTAAGCTACCTCCTATAACAAAAGTTATGTTAGATTTACCCATAACTCCTTGATTCTCAATAAGCTTTGAGAACTCCTCTGAGGTCATTTGCTTTGCATTTAAATCCATTGCAACATTTACCGACTGGTATTCCTAATGCATCTTTATCTATCACCCTATTATTTCCTTGGAAATTAGTAAGTTGATCATTTTTAACACTATACTGTGTTGAATCTCCAAAAAGTTTATATATTATAAATTTTTATGTATGAAACTGGCAATATTAATTTTATTTAAGTAAAATATTTCTCCATTTATCCAATCTATAAAAAGTAAATATAAAATAAAAATACACACCACCTAATAAAACTTATATTAAGTGATGTATATAAATTATCAAACTTCTTAAAACTAACTAAATATTTATCTTATTTCTTTTAAATCCTTATACATTTCTATCATTTCTTCAACTAATGATTTGATTGTTTCAGCTGCCATCATTTGGTCTTCAGCATGCATAACTATTAAAGAAAATTCAACCTTTTCTCCTGAAGCTTCCTTTTGTATTAAATCAGCATGTGCATGATGCCCCTTAACAAGAAATTCAGATGCTTCATTTAATTTTGATTTTCCTTCTTCATATTTTCCACTTCTTACATCTCTCAATGCTTCAATAGCTAAAGATTTAGCCATTCCAACATTACTTATTATTTCAAATGCTATTAATTCTAATCCTTCCATAACATCTACCTCTAATTATTTAATTAATATATTAAATTGTATTTATTCCTTCAACATTATTAAATTCATTTAAAGTTGCTTCTTCTTCATTTTTTAATTCAGCTTTACTTGCAGCTATTACAAATGGTGCATAAGTAAATACGCTAACTGCTAAACAAATTAATCCTATTACTAATCCCATAATATTTCCCCCAGTTCCTAAGAATGGTGCTAATGGTCCTGGTGTTGTCCAAGGCACTCCATATGCTACTGGTGGTATAATCCTCATAACTGATGTTGCTAAATACCCAATTGTTATATTTACTAATGGAGTTAATATAAATGGTATTATATATATAGGATTTAATACTATAGGTAATCCAAATATAACCATTTCATTTATATTAAATAGTCCTGGTGCAAATGAAAGCTTTGCTATACTTTTTTGTTCTTTTGCTTTACTAAATATAAATATTGCAATTATTAATCCTAATGTTGCTCCTGAACCACCATATGCTCCAAAAGCATCATATAATCCATTAAATGTTACTGGATAAGGTGCTCCCCATGCAGTACCATTTGCTGCTGCATATGAAAGATTTGCATTTGTTGCCTCTGCAAACATAGTATCACGTACTGCTGCAATAGTATTTGGACCATGGATTCCCATAACCCAAAGTGACTGAGATATAAGAGTTAATATTAATACTGATCCTACATTTTGACCTAATTGTGTTAATGGAGTTTGAATTACAGTATAAACTAATTCATGTAATCCACCTGGTGCAAATTTCTTAATAAAGAAATTTAATATTGAAAATGAAACTGTAATTATAACTATTGGTAATAATAATTTAAATGTTCTAGCTACTGCTGGTGGAACTTGTTCTGGCATCTTAATTTCTAACCTTTTAGACTTTGATAAAACTGACATAAGTTCTCCAACTACTAACCCAACAATTATAGCTACAAACAATCCTTGTGCCCCCATAAACTTTGTAGTTAAATAGTTTACGCCATCCACATTTACATAATCTGAGTAAATTATAAAATAAACTGATACTGCTGTTAATCCTGATAATAAATCATCTGATTTAAGTTGTTTTGCCAAATTTCTAGCAATTAAAAATACAATTAATATAGCTAATATATCTGTTGAGCCTTTTAATACTGGGCTAAATATAGCTTGACATTCACCTATATTAGGGAATATTTTATTTAACCTTAATAATTTACAAATGAACCCATCTGGTGATAATAAAACGAAGTTAAGTAATACCATTAAAGATCCTGCCATAGTTAGTGGAAATGTTAATATAAATGAATCCCTTACTGCACAAATATGCCTTTGTGAATTTAACTTACTAGCTAACGGCACTAATACCTTTTCTATTTGAGATTGAAATTTCTCCATAGCACTCATAATTTTTATTCTCCTTTACCCTATTTAATTTTAGCTAAGGTATTTTTTAATATTGTTTTTCCATCCATTATTCCATATAATCTCATATCTATTACTTCTACTGGAATTCTTCCATTAGCTAATTTTTCTACTACTGGTTTTTGAAAACGTACTTGTGGTCCTAAAAGAACAATATCTACCTCATCTATTTTGCTTGAACATTCTGATACTGGTAAGGCTTCTATAGATACTTCTTCCCCAAATTCCTTTGCTGCATTATTCATTTTATTAACTAATAAACTTGTTGACATCCCAGCTGAACAGACTAATAATATTTTTTTCATTTTAATCTCTCCCTTTATACTTAATTTTATAATTTATATAATTTTTATTATTTAACATTTATAAATTTTCACCATTACTACTTATTACATCCTTATACCAATAGAAACTTTTCTTCTTAATTCTTCTTAAATCTTTTTCATCATTTTCATCTCTATCAATATATACAAATCCATAACGTTTTTGATATCCATTAAGCCAGCTTAACAAATCTGTAAATGACCAAGTACAATATCCTAAAAGCTCAACACCATCAGTAATTGCTTCTTTACATGCAATAATATGTTCTTTTAAATATTTAATTCTATAATCATCATTTACTATATTATCTTCTAGCTTATCAAATTCACCAAGGCCATTTTCTGTAATTAATATAGGCAATCCATATCTACTTGTTAATCTTCTTAAACCAGTTCTCAGCCCTGTTGCATCTATATTCCAATCCCAATTAGTTGTTTCCAAGTAAGGATTTTTTACATTTTTATATACACCTGGTATTCCACTTTCCTTTGTAGTTCCCTTTTTACCAGTATTATTCATTCCTTCAGAAGCTCCAACCCCATCTAATGAATTCATTGCAACTGTTGTTGTTTGATAATAATTAATTCCAATAAAGTCTGGTTTTACTCTTGCTAATAATTCAAGATCCCCATCCTCAATTATTGGTGCTATTCCTAATCTTTCATAATATCTTAATGCAAACGTTGGATATACACCCTTACAATAAACATCAAGCCACCAATTACAATTTAAATCTTCTGCATTTTCTGCAGCTAACACATCTTGTGGATTACAACTATAAGCATAATTAGGACCGAATGCAAAGCTTGGACCAATCATTCCATTTGAAACATACTTTCTAAAAGATTCAATAACCTTTGCATTTGCTAAATTTGCAATATGATTTGCCTGTAACATTCTCTTTTGATCCTTAACTCCTGGTGGATGTAATGCTGTTAAATATCCTAATGTTAAAAATACATTTTGTTCATTTAACGTAACCCAATATTTAACCTTATTACCAAATCTCTTAAATAAAGTTACACAATAATTGTTGAAATCGTTTATTATTTCCCTTGATTCCCATCCACCATATAAATCCTGTAGATGCTGTGGTAAATCCCAGTGATATAATGTAACTATTGGAGTTATATCATTTTTTATTAGCTCATCAATTAAATTTTCATAAAACTTAAGTCCTTCTTCATTTACCTTTCCTCTACCATTAGGATATATACGAGTCCATGCAATTGAAAATCTATAAGCTTTTAATCCCATTTCTGCCATTAAAGATACATCTTCTTTATATCTGTTATAATGATCTACTGCTATATCCCCATTAGTATTTTTATAGGTTGTACCTTCCTTTTTAGTATATATATCCCAAATACTTTTTCCTTTTCCATCTTGATCCCATCCACCTTCAACTTGATATGCTGCTGATGCTGATCCCCATAGGAAATCACTTCTAAAGTTATCTAATTTTTCATATATCATTTTTTATCCTCCTTTTCCTTTTATATCCACAGTATAACTTATATATTTTTTTAAAGGAATGGTTTACAACGCTAAAAAAACATGTTTCATTGTTTTTAATTTAGTACAAAAATGTAACAAGTTGTTTTATTTTGATAGCCTTAATTTCATTAAATTGAATACTGATTATATAACTTTTTTCCTATTCGTTCTATCATATACAATACCGGAATTTGTGTAGTTATATCACTATAATTAGCCTTTATTTGCTGAACATAATATGGCAAATTTAAATTTGATATTTTAGCTATAGTGCAATTTTCAGTATTAGTTATACTTGCTATTGTGCATCCCTCTTCTTTAAATCTATTAACATTTTCTATTGTTGTTGGTGTTTCTCCTGATACAGATAATGCTATTACTAAACAATCATCATTACATTTAAAGTTTTTTGGGAAAAATGGATCATCAATATGAACTGTAAATTTACCAATTGCTGAAAAATACCTTGCAGCATATTTACACAACACACCTGAGGAACCTATTCCAAGAAATATAATGCTATTAGCTTCTTTAACTAATTCGCATAACTTTTCTAATCTTTTATCTAAATCACTATTTTCAATATTTTTAAGAAAATTTATTATTTCTGAAGTATCATCACTTACCTTTTTTATATTATTTTCTTCTATATACATCTTGAATTTTAATTTAAATTCAGAAAATCCCTCACAATTTAATTTTTTACAAAATCTAAAAATAGTAGTTGTAGATACATGTGCTTCATCTGCTAACTCTCTTATTCTCATATATATAACTTTTTTGCTATTAGTCATTATATATTCATATAATGTTAACTCCAAACTATTTAAACTTTGTATAACTTCATAGCTAAACATATTATTCCCCTCATTACATGCGCTTAAAAATTTTTAAATATTTGAATTTATTATTGCTCCTAATATATTGGCATCATTATTATATTTACACCTAACAATTTCGGTAGTAATAAAATCTGCTTCTAAGTACTTAATACATTTTTCTTTATAACAATTCTTAACCTTTTCAATAAACCAGTCTTCCTCAGAAATTCCTCCCCCTAAACAAATAATTTCTGGATTATAAAAAACTGTTATTGCCATTAATTCTGTAACTATATTGTTTATCCATTCATTTACTGATTCTTCTGCATTTATATCTCCATTTAAATATTTACTGCATACTTCATTCCCATATTTAATTTTCTCTGTTTCGGTTACTTTATTATTATAAATTTCTATTAATCCTAATATAGAAGCATAGTCTCCCATTTTATCAATTTTATTAGTTTTATAATTCATAAAAGGAATGTTATGAAATTCACCAGCAAAACAATCCTTTCCATATATTACTCCATTTTTATCACACAAACATCCACCAGTTCCTGTACCTATAATTAAAAAAGCTGAAGATAATTTCCCTTTTGCATTTCCAATTTTAAATTCACATAATCCTGCAGCTTTAGCATCATTTATTGATTTAACCTTTTTATTAGTTCTTTTTTCTATTTCATCATTTATATTAGTGTTATACATAACTATAACATTAGGTGCTGCTAATGATTTAACTTCTGACTTTTCATTTATAAGCCCTGGTGCACTTATACCTATAGTGTGAAATGGTAAATCGTATTTTATATTTGAACATATATAATCATAAAATTCATCTTTTGTTTCAAATTTAATAGTTTCAACTTTCCACTTATTAATTATGTTATAGTTATCATCAACTAAAGCATATTTAATAAAAGTTCCTCCAATATCAATTCCTAAACTATAATTTTTCATAAATTCACTTCTCCTCTTTATAAACTCGCGTTTATTTTTTATTTTAAAATTAGCTATTTATTAAAAATAAATAGCTAATTATTTAAATTCCTACAGCTTTTTCGTACTACTAATGTACTAGGTACATTATAACTTTTTGAAAAATTTGTATCATTTTCAATAGAATCAATAATATTATTTGTTGCTAACTCCGCCATTTCAACTAATTCCATTTGCATAGTAGTTAATGGTGTTTCTAAGTATTTACTTTCTTCTATGTTATCAAAACCTATTATTGAAATATCTTCTGGTACCTTTAATCCATATTCCTTAATGGCTTTTATTGCACCGATTGCTATTTTATCATTGGCTGTAAATATAGCTGTTGGTTTATCATCCATTGAAAGTATTTTTTTTGCTGAATTATATCCCCCCTCTTCAATAAACTCTGAAAAAATAATAAATTCATTTTTAATAGGAATATTCGAATCTTGTAATGCCTTTTTATATCCATCTAATCTTTTAACGGCTGAAAACTTTTTTATATCTCCTGTTATATGTGCAATTTTTAAATGATTTAAACTTATTAAATATTTCGTTGCATTATATGCTCCAGTATAATTATCAGAATTTACAATTATACATTTATTATCCTTGTTATATAAGTTTATATCTTGATCTATTAGTGCAACTTTATAACCATCTTTAATTATTTTTTTTATTTCTAAATCACCATTATTTTCACCTATGAATATTCCACCAGAAATTGTTTTATTATAAAAACACTCCTTAATTTCATCATATCTTGATTCATCATGTATTATATGAACTAAAACCTTATATCCCTTTTGACTTGCAGCTTCAATTACTGAACTAGTAAACTCTAAATAATATGGGCTTTTTGTAATTCTATTTTTAATTCCACACTTTCTTTCTACTATATCAATTATAAAAAGCCCAATAATTCTATTTTTATATCCTGCAAGCAACCTAGCAGATGCATGTGGTACATAGTTATATTCTTTTATTACATTCAAAACTTTTTGCCTAGTCTCTTCTGGAACATTAACATAATTATTTATAACCCTAGATACTGTACTTCTAGAAACACCTGCAATTTTAGCTATGTCTTTACTATTCACAATAAATTTCTCCTTTTCATAATAAACACGTGTTTATAAATTTATAATACACCGTTTGAAAAGGTTTTACAAACATTTCTTTCCATATTTATAATTTATTGATGAATTAATTTATCTGTTTTTTATATTTTTTATTTAATCCAGTAATACCAATTCCTAATAATACTAATATTACTCCAAATAATGCTAAATATGATTTTTTACCAGTTTCAACCAAAGTTGAATTAGTATTTTTATCTTGTGAAGGTACTTTGTTATTAGCATTGTTATTGTTTCCACTATTGTTTGCACTATTACTATTATTATTTCCGTTATTACCATTGCTTCCATTATTATTGTTATTATCATCAATGTCATCTTTTATTGATGGATCATTAGGATTATTTGGATTACTAGTGTTATCATCATCTTCAGACTTTACAACTTCTATTAAATTTACATTATCTATATAAATTGAATGTTCTTCTGTAATTTGAGTATTATTTACAGCCCCCATAGATATAGAAAATATTGAATTTGAATCACTTTCTTCTGTCATATCAAATATAATTTCATATTTGTTATATTCATTTTCTAAATCTACTATTTGAGTATTAGCATAAGGTCTCCAATCATTATCATTACTTCCATCCCTTTGAATAGTAAACATAATTGCTCTTTTAATTGTACTCTTTGCATCTAATGATAATTTGTATTTTTTACCTTTTTCTAATTTTACTCCACTTTGCTTTAATTGAATTTTCCAATCTGCATCTCCAGTATTTGAAATATTTATTTGTGCAGCATTATTTCCATTAGATTTATCTATGATACTTGATACATCAGAAGAAATACTACTCTCTTTAAAAACTTCCCACTTAGAAAATTCATTACTGAAATCTCCATTTATTATTAATGATGTATCCATAATTTTAACATTATCAATATAAGTTACCCCTGGTGTACCTAATAAAAATTCTAAATTTCTATTTTCTAAAACATCTTGTGTATTAAATTTATACTTAAAGTTCTTTTTTTCTGTAGTTAATTCTGCTTCAAAGATTTTATTATTTATTTGAGCTTTTATTGTTTTATCTTCCTCAGCATAAGCATCAAAAGAAAGATAATATTCTTTATTTTCTGCTATTCCAAGTTCACTTTCTCTTAATATAACATCTGATAAATTTGAAGTTGATTTAGGAATACTTATCTTAAATTCTCTTTTATTATTTATATTAGTTACAGTAGCTTGTACATCTTCTATTTTAGAATCTACTTCCCAATACTTCATACGATCTTCGCCCACATCAAATGTTCCATTATACACATAATTTCCATTTGGAAGAATCGTCTTTTTATCTTCATTTACATTTTCATATTCACCTATTTTTTCTAATCTAACATTAGTTATTTCAATATCTGCTAATGAATTTCTATTTCCATAATTAAATTCAACTCTTGCATTTGCATCATCATTATCCTTCATTGTAAATTCATAAGAATACTTTTGGAATTCATTTTTTAAATCAACAGTTGTATCTTGTAATTGACGTATATATCCTCTATCTGGAGATGTAATATTTATTACCATATCCCTGTTTTCAGCAGCCCTTGCATCAAATGATAATCTATAAATATTATTTTTCTTTAAAGGTATTGCTGCTTGTACTAATTGTAAAGAATAATTTTCTTTTCCTGAACTTTCTGAACTAAGTATAATTTTATTATCTTCAATTCTGCCCTTACCTTCTCCTCCAAGTGTCTTTAATGTATACCAATCAACATTATCTTCTAAATCCTCAACTTCTGAAAAATCGCTATTAATTATATAATTTCCAGTAGTATCTGGTTCCCTTAAATCAACAGGTGGTTTTTCTGGTTTAGGTACATTTTCATTATAATTTTCTAATTGATATACCCTTACATAATCTATCTTATATTCAGCATTATCAAAATTAGTAGTTTCATCAGGATTACCTGGCCAATTTCCTCCAACAGCTAAGTTAAATTGAAGATAAAATGGTTGATCAAATGGTGCTGGATAAGTTATTTCATCTCCTCCTTCTTGTTTTGTATACCAGTTATTTACAGTATGATATAGGTTTCCATCTATATAAAATCTCATTTCACTTGGTTCCCATTCTACAGCAAAAACATGATAATCATCTGCAAAGGTTTCTCCATTTAATATATAAGAACCTTGGCTTTCTTGATGTGGATTTCCATAATGAATAGTTCCATATGCCTTATTTGGTTCGTGTCCTAATACTTCCATAATATCTATTTCTCCACATCTAGGCCACGATCCATAAAGTTCTTCCTCTGTTGGCATCATCCAAAATGCTGGCCATAGACCCTGACCCTCTGGTACTTTTAATCTTGCTTCAAAGCGTCCATATTTATAATCATGCTTATTTTGAGTTGTCACTTTACCTGATGTATATTTAATACCATCCTCTGTTTCTTCTTTAATAGCCTTAATAACTAAATTACCGTTATCAACATAAATATTTCTTATATCATCCGTATACTCCTGTAATTCATTATTTACCCAGCCTGGTTCATGGGTTTCATAATTCCAATCTTGTAAATTTAAATAATCACCATTAAAATTATCTTCCCATACTAAATTCCACTTCTCATTTTTATCGGTACTTTCTTGATTATTTCTATACATTGTATTTGCATATATATTACTAGAAACCCCTATATTAGTTATTGTTGTTGTAATAACTATCGCTGCTAATATTTTAGCTAATAATCTTTTCATAAAATTTTCACTCCCCCTAAAATTAATATTTACTTTTGATTGTTAAATAAATAATGGTAATAATTAAATAAGCACTTCTAACTAGTATTTAAGCAATTAATAAATTATCATCCACTTATTTAACAATCCCCCTTACATATTTTAGTATACATATATTACAAATCCCTGTAATATTTTTCACAAATAAAAAAAACATATTACTTATTTTGTAATTTTATACTTAAATGAAACAACTTGTTTCTTAATATAAGTTACTTCTTTAAGAAATAAAATAATTAAAATAACACGTAAAAATTGATATGCTCCCTTTATAGTAGACAGTTAAAATAATAAAACTGTTACTAATATAAAAGGGTAATTTTTATGGGAAGAAAAGCTAAGATATCATATGAAATTAAAATTAAATTTGTAGAAGAATATTTGAATGGAAATATATCACAGAATGGTATAGCCAAAGAACTTGGCTTACATATAAGTAGTATTCAAGAATGGATACGTAAATATAAAATCTTCGGCCCGGACGGACTAAGAACCCTTAAAAACAATACTTATTATAATTCTGACCTTAAACTTAGTGCAGTTAAAGATTATATTAATGGAATAGGGTCATTAGCAGATATATGTTTAAAATACAGCATTTTTAGCACAGGTATTCTCAAACAATGGATAAGTAAGTATAATAAATGTCATAAAACATGTAAATCTCATAATAAAAAAGAGGATCATATTATGACTAACGGAAGAAAAACAACTTATGAAGAAAGAATTGAAATAGTATCATTTTGTATTGCTAACGCTCACGATTATAATTTAACTGCTAATAAATTTAATGTTTCATATCAACAAGTTTATTTATACTTGGGTAAAAAAATATAATAAAAATGGATATAACGCACTAGTCGATAGACGTGGTAAAAATAAATCATTTGGTGAGTTAACTGAATCAGAAAGGTTTTCAGCACAATTAAAGCTTTTAGAAGCGGAAAATAGACGTTTAAAAATAGAGAATGATTTCTTTAAAAAATTAGAGGAGATATAAAAGAGGTAGATAAATACACTACTTCATTTATTTATAAATATATTGCAATTAAAGAATTACATGAACTAGGGTATTCAATATCTGACCTATGTAAATGTGCTAAGATAGCACGTACTTCTTACTACAAGTGGCTAAATCGTTCAGAAACTGAAAGAGATAAAGAAAACAAGGTTATTCTGGATGAGATTATTAAATTATATTCCGAAGTTAAAGGAATTTATGGCTATCGCCGTATAACGTTAAATATTAATAGAATGTTAACCTCAAACTATAATCATAAACGTATATACAGACTTATGAAATCTGTAAAACTTGCTGCTGTTATTAGACGAAAAAAGAAAAGGTACATTCAAAGTAGTCCACAGATTATAGCTGAAAATATATTAAATGTATATTTTATTATTATCCATAAAGTTTTACTTCTTCATGTAATATTTAACCTTCTAGTTAACCTTTATTTCATTCTATGTAATTTCTGTTAACTAAATTTATAGTATTACTTATGACACAGTATTTCCACTCACCAAAATAGTCTTAGCCATTGAAATAAATTGACTAAGACCTCTTTTCTTACTTATTTATGATACGGTTCGTTCTTCATTATTCTAAAGGCTCTATAAACTTGTTCTAGTAACATTACTCTAAATAATTGATGTGGAAATGTCATTTTTGAAAAGCATAATTTGTAATCAGCTCTTTTTATTACTTCTTGTGATAAACCAAGGCTTCCTCC
>NZ_CAKVJA010000059.1 GCF_934754925.1 uncultured Clostridium sp.
GCTACAAGTGGTCCTTTAGGACAAGGTATTGCTCAAGCTGTAGGTATGGCAATGGCTGAAAAACATTTAGCAGCTAAATATAATAAGGATGGATTAGATATAGTAGATCATTATACTTATGCAATAGTTGGAGATGGAGATTTAATGGAGGGGGTTGCTAATGAAGCTATATCTTTAGCAGGGCATTTAGGATTAGGTAAACTAGTTGTTCTATATGATTCAAATGATATTTGCTTAGATGGAAAACTTTCAACTTCATTCTCAGAAAATGTTATGGATAGAGTTAAGGCAATGAATTGGCACACTATTAGAGTTGAAGATGGAGATACAAATATTGAAGCAATTTCAGCTGCAATTGAACAAGCTAAAAAGGTAACAGATAAGCCAACATTAATAGAAGTTAAAACAACAATTGGATATGGTTCACCTAATAAAGGTGGAACAAATGGAGTTCATGGAGCACCTTTAGGATTAAATGAGTATGAAGAAACTAAAACAAATTTAAATTGGGGTTATGAGCCATTTTTTGTTCCTAATGAGGTAAAAGAGGATTTTGCTAACAATCTTATAGCGAGAGGCAAACAAAAGGAAGCAGAATGGAATGAGTTAGTTAATAAATATAAAGAGTCTTATCCAAAAGAATATAATAGTTTAATATCTTCAATTAATGGAGAATTAAATATTAAATTTGAAGAAGTATTGCCAAAATATGAAATAGGTCAATCAGTTTCAACTCGTAATGCTTCAGGATTTACAATGAATGCAATTGCAAAAAATTATGATAATTTATTTGGTGGTTCAGCGGACCTTGCGCATTCAAATATGACTTACTTAAATGATCAAGGAGATTTTAGAAAAGATACTCCAGAAGGAAAAAATATCTGGTTTGGAGTTAGAGAATTTGGAATGTCTTCAGCTGGTAATGGAATAATGTTACATGGTGGATTAAGATCATTTGTTTCAACATTCTTTGTATTTAGTGATTATCTAAAACCTGCAATAAGAATGTCTGCAATTGAAAAATTACCATTAGTATATGTATTAACTCATGATTCAATAGCTGTAGGAGAAGATGGGCCAACACATGAACCAATTGAACAATTGGCAGGACTTAGGGCTATACCTAATGTAAATGTAATAAGACCAGCAGATGCTCATGAAACAAATGCAGCATGGCAAATTGCTTTAGAAAACAAAGAAACACCGTCAGTATTAGTACTATCAAGACAAAATATAAATGTAAATGCTGAGTTTAATTGTGTAGATAATGTTAGAAAAGGTGCATATGTAATTTCAAAAGCAAAAGAGACTCCAATAGCTCAAATAGTAGCAACAGGATCAGAAGTTGATTTAGCAATAGATGCTCAAAAAGAATTAGAAAAACAAGGAATATATGTTGATGTTGTATCAATGCCATGCTTTAGATTATTTGATATGCAAGAGGAATCTTATAAGAATAGTGTGCTAAAACCAGGAATCAAAAAGTTAGCTGTAGAAATGGCATCATCATATGGATGGCATAAGTATGTTGACGAGGTATTATGCATAGATACATTTGGTGCATCAGGCAATGGTAATGAAGTAATGAACTTCTTTGGATTCAACAAAGAAACTGTAGTAAAAAAGGTAAAGAAATTAATATAAAGGTTTAATAAAAGGGGATTCTTTGATAGAGGCTAATATAAGGGTTAAGCCTCACATGGAAAATGAGTATAGGGGAGGAGAATGGGACATGAATGGTTTAAGTGAAGTAAAAAAGATAATAGAGTCAGGAAAAGCTGTTCTAGGAATTGAGCTTGGTTCCACTAGAATAAAAGCGGTCCTTGTTGATCAAAGGGGATCAGTTATTGAGACTGGAGGGTTTGATTGGGAAAATAGCTTAATTGATGGAGTTTGGACATATTCCTTGAAAGAAGTATGGGAAGGCATTCAAAAGTGTTATAAAAATTTATCAGAAAGACTTAAAGAAAGATATGATGTAAAAATAAATAAATTATCAGCTATGGGTGTAAGTGCTATGATGCATGGATATCTTCCTTTTGATAAGAATGGAAATCAATTAGCTGAGTTTCGTACATGGAGAAATAATTTTACAGGACAAGCAGCTGATGAATTAACACAACTATTCCAATATAATATTCCTCAAAGATGGAGTATTGCACATTTATATCAAGCTATTTTAAATAAAGAAGATCACGTTAAGGATGTAGCTTTTCTTACGACTTTAGCAGGATATGTTCATTGGAAACTTACAGGAGAAAAGGTAATGGGTATCGGAGAAGCATCTGGAATGTTTCCAATTGATATAAACAACAAGAATTATAATAAGGATATGATAGAAAAATTTGATTCATTAATTGCTTCTAAGGAATATTCATGGAGCCTAGAAGAAATTCTTCCAAAGGTTTTAGTTGCCGGAGAAGAGGCTGGAGTGTTAACAAAAGAAGGGGCTTTACTTCTAGATCCAACAGGAAACTTACAACCAGGAGCAAGGCTTTGTCCAGCAGAAGGTGATGCAGGAACAGGAATGGTAGCTACTAATAGTATAGCTAAAAAGACAGGAAATGTATCAGCTGGAACTTCAGCATTTGCTATGGTAGTTCTTGAAAAGGAATTATCTAAATTGCATAAAGAATTAGATATGGTTACAACTCCAACAGGAGACCTAGTAGCAATGGCACATTCAAATAATTGTACATCAGATATTAATGCTTGGATGGAAATATTTAATCAATGTTTAGAAGCATTTGGAGTAAAAGTTACACCAAGTGAATTATACAAGACGTTATTTGAAAAGTCCTTAGAAGGTAATGATGATTGTGGTAACTTAATGTCCTACTGTTTTTACTCAGGAGAACATGGCGTGGGATTAACAGAAGGATGTCCTATGTTTTTACATCCAGCAAATGCAAAGTTTAGTTTAGCTAACTTCATGAGAGTTCAATTATATACATGTTTTGGTGCTATGAAGCTTGGCATGGATATTTTAAAGAAGGAAGAAAATGTTAAAATAGATAGAATACTTGGACATGGAGGTATATTTAAAACTAAAGGAGTTGCACAAAATATTCTAGCAGCAGCTATTGGAGCACCTGTAGTTGTTATGGAAACGGCAGGAGACGGTGGAGCATGGGGAATTGCATTACTAGCATTATATCTTGATAGAAAACAAGAAAATTATTCTTTAGAAGATTTCTTAAATAATGCTATATTTGGAGATGCGGAAGCTATAACAGTGGAACCAAATGAAAATATGATTATTGGGTATGAAAAATTCTTAGAAAATTATAAAAGGGGACTAACTATTGAAAAAGAAGCAGTAAATTATTTAAAGAATAAAGCCTAGATTTTAAATATAAAATATAGTTTAAAATTTTGTTAAATATAATAGTAAGTTTATGGGAGGAAAGAAAGTTATGAAAATATTTATAGATACAGCTAATGTTGAACAAATTAAAAAGGCAAATGATATGGGGTTAATTGATGGAGTTACAACAAATCCATCATTAGTTTCAAAAGAAAATAAAACAATGTCAGAGGTAATTCCAGAAATTTGTGAAATAGTGGATGGACCAATAAGTGCAGAAGTTATGAGTTTAGATACTGAAGGAATGATTAAGGAAGCAAGAGAATTAGCAAAGATAAGTCCAAATATAGTTGTTAAAATACCAATGACTTTAGATGGATTAAGTGCTGTTAGAGTTCTATCTCAGGAAGGAATAAAGACTAATGTTACTTTAATATTTAGTGTTCATCAAGGAGTTTTAGCAGCTAAGGCTGGAGCAACTTATATTAGTCCTTTTGTTGGAAGATTAGATGATATTGGATTAGATGGAATGGATTTAATAAATGATTTAATTATAGCTAAACAAAACTATGGATTTAAAACAGAAATAATAGCTGCAAGTATAAGAACAAAAGAACACATTCTTCAATGTATATTATCAGGAGTAGATATTGCAACAATACCATATGCACAAATTGAAGATATGGCTAAGCATCCATTAACTACAGCTGGAATTGAAAGATTTATAAGCGATTATAGTAAGGTTCAAAAATAATTAGATTAATAAATGTATCCTAGAGGCTCAGTAAACTGATCCTCTAGGAATAGAAAGTTGAAAAGAAATAATTAGAAATTCATATTGATATTAAGGGGAGAGATTAAAATGAGTAATACAAAGAAATATACTTTTTGGTTCGTAACAGGAAGTCAAGATTTATATGGGGAAGAAACTTTAAAGCAAGTTGCTTTAGATTCTAAAGAAATGGTAAATGGATTAAATGATGTTGAGGGAATTAAATATGAAATAATTTATAAGCCAACAGTAAGAAATGCTAAGGAAATATATGATGTATGCTTAGCAGCTAATAATGATGAAAGTTGTGCTGGTATTATAACATGGATGCATACGTTTTCTCCAGCTAAAATGTGGATAAGAGGATTATCAATATTGAATAAACCTCAATTACATTTTCATACACAATTTAATAGAGATATTCCATGGGACACAATGGATATGGATTTCATGAATTTAAATCAATCAGCTCATGGAGATAGAGAATTTGGATTTATAAATGCAAGAATGGGTAATAATAGAAAAGTTGTTGTTGGATATTGGCAAGATCCAGAAGCTCATAAAGAAATAAATAAATGGATGAGTGTTGCGGCTGGATATGTTGAAGGAAGAAATATTAAAATTGCTAGATTTGATGATAATATGAGAGATGTTGCTGTAACAGAAGGAGATAAAGTTGAAGCAGCATTAAAATTAGGTTGGACTTGTGATGCTTTCGGAATTGGAGACTTAGTAGAAGTAATTAACGAGGTTACTGATAATGAAGTTGAAGATTTAATGAAAGTATATGAAGAAAAATATGAAATTTGTGAAGCTGGAAAAACTGAGGGTTCTGTAAGAAATTCTATTAAATATCAAGCAAAAGTAGAAATTGCTTTAAGAAGATTTTTAGAAAAGGGTGGATATACTGCATTCACAACTAATTTCCAAGTACTACATGGGATGGAACAATTGCCAGGACTTGCAGTACAAAGACTTATGGAAGATGGATATGGATTTGGAGGAGAAGGAGACTGGAAAACAGCTGGTTTAGTTAGATTAATGAAAATTATGACTAATAATACTAGAACTTCTTTTATGGAAGATTATACTTATAATTTCGAGCCAGGAAATGAAATGATTTTAGGAGCTCACATGCTTGAAGTTTGTCCAACAGTTGCTGCCAATAAGCCTTTAATCGAAGTTAAACATTTAGGAATTGGTGATAAAGCAGCACCGGCAAGATTAATATTTAACGGACAAGCAGGCTCAGCAGTTTGTGCATCATTAATTGATTTAGGTGGAAGAATGAGGTTGATAATAAATGAAGTAGAAGCTAAAGAAGTTGAAAAAGATCTTCCACAACTTCCAGTAGCAAGAGTTCTATGGAGACCAGAACCATCATTAAAAGTAGGAGCTAAAGCTTGGATACTTGCTGGGGGAGCTCATCATACTTCATTCTCTTATGAATTAGATTCAGAACAATTAACAGATTTAGCTAATATGTATGGAATTGAATCAGTTGTAATAGATAAGAATACTGATATCAAGGAGTTCGAGAAAGAGTTAAAATGGAATGATTTATATTGGAGATTAAATAAATAATTTTTATTTTAAATAAGGGGTTTAGAAGTATGAGTAGATTAATAATTAATACACATAATAAAAAATCAAAAATAAGTAAGGAAATATACGGACACTTTTCAGAACATCTAGGAAGATGTATATATGAAGGAATATATGTTGGAGAAGATTCAGAAATACCTAATGTAAATGGAATGAGAATTGACGTTGTACAAGCACTTAAGGAAATTAAGATTCCAGTATTACGTTGGCCAGGTGGGTGCTTTGCAGATGAATATCATTGGATGGATGGAATAGGACCAAAGGAAAATCGTAAAAAAATGATAAATACACATTGGGGTGGCCTTGTAGAAGATAATAGTTTTGGTACACATGAGTTTATGGAATTATGTAGACAATTAGAATGTGAACCGTATATTAATGGAAATCTTGGTAGTGGAACAGTTCAAGAAATGTCTGAATGGGTAGAATACTTAACTTTTGATGGTATTTCACCAATGGCAGATTTAAGAAAACAAAATGGGCATGAAGCTCCATGGAAGGTTAAGTACTTTGGTGTAGGTAATGAAAATTGGGGCTGTGGTGGAAATATGACACCAGAGTTTTATGCAAATATGTATAGAAGGTATCAAACATACTGTAGAAATTATGGCGAAAATAAGCTTTATAAAATTGCTGGTGGGCCAAATATAGATGATTATAATTGGACTGAGCAAGTTATGAAAATTGCTGGTAACTATATGGATGGTTTATCATTACATTACTATACTCACCCAGGTGGATGGGAAAATAAAGGACCAGCAACAGGATTTGATGAAGTTGTATGGTATGAAACAATGAAAAGAACTTTAAAAATGGAAGAGTTAGTAAGTAAGCATTTAGAAATAATGAATAAGTATGATCCAGAAAAGAAAGTTGATTTAATTGTTGATGAATGGGGATCATGGTATGCTGTTGAGCCAGGAACTAATCCAGGATTTTTATATCAACAAAATACAATGAGGGATGCACTTATAGCCGGTATTAACTTGAATATATTTAATAAGCATAGTGATAGAGTAAAAATGACTAATATAGCTCAAGTAGTTAATGTTTTACAATCTGTTATTTTAACAGAGGGAGAAAAAATGATTTTAACCCCAACTTATCATGTATTTAATATGTATAAAAATCACCAAGAAGCAACGTTAGTTGAAAGCTTTGTAGAAACTAAAATGATTGGTATTGGTGAAGAGTATCAAGTTCCAAATTTAAATGAATCAGTTTCTGTAGATAGTGAAGGGCGAATTAATATAACTATAAATAACTTATCTATTGATGAATCTTATGATATCGAAGGAATAATAGTTGATAGGCCAGTGAAGGCTGTTAGCGCTACTATTTTAACTAATAAAATGGATGCACATAATACATTTGATAATCCAGATGTGGTTAAGCCAGAAGAATTTAATGATTTTGTTGTAACATCACAAGGGTTAGACTTTAATATTCCACCTTGTAGTGTAATTAGCTTTGTTATTGAGTAATTTATGGGAAATAGATTTTGTAAAAAATGTTTATTAGATAAAGTAATGGGCGCTGCAGAATACAAGCATATGAAGGACTATATTAAAAGTATAGACTATGATATTAAAACTCCAGAAGAAGATTATAATATGAGATTAAATACTTGCATGGAGTGTGATAATCTTATAAACGGAATGTGCAAATTATGTGGTTGCTTTGTTGAAATGAGAGCAGCTGTGAAAAAAAATTATTGTCCTAATATAGATAAAAAGTGGGATAAGATTTAATAGAAATTTTCAAATATATAGAATTAAATAATATTTATACTAAAGTTAAGGCATATATCGGAAATAAAATTAATTTAGATATATGCCTAATCTTATTTGTATTTAGATAGTTATTTAAAACTATTATAAAGATTGAAGAAATGAGTAAATATTAACATTAGATTAGAAATTAATAAAGATAGGGTATAAAGGGGAAAGAAATTTATGAAATCAAAGAAATTAAGAAAGATATTAGCATTTTTAATGACGGGAGTTTTAATATCATCTTTTGGATTAATTAGAATTACAACAGCTAAAGAAAAAATAGCTGTTAAAAGCCGTGTTTCTGTACATGATCCTTCAATAATTAAAAACGGGGATGAATATTATGTATTTGGATCTCATATAGATGCAGCGAAGTCTGTAGATTTACAAAATTGGACTCAGTTTACTAATGGGTATACAACACCAGGTAATGTTATATTTGGTGATTTATCAGAGAACTTAGCTGGTTCATTTGCATGGGCTGGTGAAGACGATTCAGATAGTAAAGGTGGTTTTTCTGTTTGGGCACCAACTGTATTTTGGAATGATAACTATGTAAACGATGATGGAACTAAAGGAGCATATATGATGTATTATTGTACATCTTCTACTTATAAACGTTCTGCTATAGGTTATGCAGTATCTCAAAATATTGAGGGGCCATATACTTATGTAGATACTATTATATACTCTGGATTTACTAAAAATGATGCAACAGATTCAAATAGTATTAAAAATACTAAGTATGTAAATACTCATATAGATGAGCTTATTGAAAAAGGTGTGTTAGAAGGATTAAATGACTCCTGGTTTAATGCTGATGGTTCATATAACACAAGTTATGCTCCAAATGCAATAGATCCAGAATTATTTTATGATGAAGATGGTCAGCTATGGATGACTTACGGATCTTGGTCAGGTGGAGTATATATATTAAAAATAAATGATACAAATGGACAACCTATATATCCAGGAACAGATTCAGATCAAGATAGCCTTAATCTTACTGATAGATATTTTGGTAAGAGAGTATCTGGAGGTTATACACAATCAGGCGAAGGTGCGGATGTAGTATATGATAAAGAAACAGGATATTACTATATGACTGTAACTTATGGTGGGTTAGCTTCAGATGGTGGATATAATATGAGATTATTTAGATCAGAAAACCCGGATGGTCCATATTTAGATGCAGCAGGAAGAAATGCAGCTTTACCTGGTAATGTTAGTAATACTAATTATGGGATTAAGTTAATATCTAATTATAAATTTAATTGTCAAGATAAAGCTCTAAAAGCAGCTGGCCATAATTCAGTTCTTTTAGAAGAGGATGGAGATAGATATTTGGTTCATCATCAAAGATTTGATGATGGAAGTGAGTACCATGAAGTGAGGGTTCATCAAATGTTTTTAAATAAAGAAGGGTGGTTAGTAGTTGCTCCTTATGAAAATAATGGAGATGAAATTTCACAAACAGGATATTCAAAGGAAGAAATAGTAGGTAATTATCAATTTATTAACCATGGAACTGACACTACAAGTTCTATAGCAAGTACATTAAATATTAGATTAAATGATGACTTTACAGTTAGTGGTGATATAACTGGTACTTGGGCTATGGAAAAAGATACTTATTATATGACTATAACTACAAATGATATAACTTATAGTGGTGTATTCTTTAAACAACAAGATGAATCATTAGAAGAAAATAAGGTTATGACATTTACTGCTATTGGAAATAATAATGAATCAGTTTGGGGAAGTAAGCTTGAATTAGATGATTCTCAATCTGTTGATTATGCTGGAAGTTATTTAAAAAATAAAATTCCGAGTGTAACTAAATCTGATATAGAACTTCCTACATTAGGTGCATATGATACAACAATTACATGGAAATCAAGTAATGAAGATAGTATATCTAATGAAGGAAAAGTAAAACGTACAGGTGAAGACAAAACTGTTACCCTAATAGCAACTATATCTAAGGGGGAAGCAGTTATTACTAAAGAGTTTAATGTACTTGTTAAGGGAATTCTAAAAGAGGTTGGAATAGAACCAATTTATAAGTATGATTTTGAAGGTATAGAAGAACAAGGGATTATCAATACAGGTAGTAAGGTTGGAAATGCAACATTAGTTGGGACAGCATGTGTTGTTGAGGATGAAGAGAGGGGAAATGTACTAGAGATTATAAATGAAAAAGGTGCAGTAAAGGTTAATTATTTAGAATTGCCTAAAGATACATTTGAAGGAATTACAGAAGAGGGATATACGGTGAGTATGTGGGTAAATATAGATAAGAATAATCCGAACTATTTTGAGCATAGTGCATTATTTGAAGCGAGTATGACTAATGAAGATGGTACTCCTAATTATCCAATGACAAGAATAAGTGCTAACCTTTTTGGAAGAATAAATGCAAATGGAGCATGGTCAGATGCAACAGAAGTATCTAAACAATTAGAAGGGAATAAGTGGGAATATGTAACTTATACTGTAAGCTCTACTGGAATAGTAGTTTATGTAGATGGTAACGAAGTTGCTAGACAAGATAAAGATATAGCGGCTTGCTTTAATGATAATTTCTTAGCTTTAATGAAAGATGTAAGAGTAGGCAGTGGAAATATATGGAATGATATGGATATAGCAAATGCTAAATTTGATAATGTTTCAGTTTATAATGTTGCATTATCAGATAAGCAAGTAGAGGCTCTTTATAATGATGAAACAAAGGAAAATGAAGAGCAAGAAAATCCAGAAGAACCAGGAGATATAGTAAATCCAGAAAATCCGGGAAGTAGTGATACAGGAAATGTTGATTCTGGAAAGAAGCCAACTGTAAATAATAATTTAAATACATCAAAATTACCGCAAACAGGAGACGTTAATATATTATTTACCTTAGCTTTAGCTGGAGCAAGTGTTACTATTGGGGGAATAAGCTTAAAAAAGAAAAAATTATAATATAGAGTAATTAATAGGGCTGTATCAAAAGTAATTTTGATATAGCCTTATTAATTAAAAAATAAATCTTATTAATAAATATTTATTTTAGTACCTAAGAGTTTTAGAGAATTAGTGTAACTATAGAATTTTGATGCGTTTAGATATTCATCTTTATTATTACTTTTAAATATAAATTGAGTGAAAGAATAATTATATATTTCATTAAATAGTTTTATATTACTCCAATTTTCTCCGTTATTTAAAGAATAAGTAGTATATAAATGATTATATTCCATCCACTGACAGTAAATAATATCCTTATATTTAATTATATTTGGAAATAAGCTTGGTATTTTAGTGCTTAAAAATATATTGTTTTGAATATAAGGAGTTTTATTTTTGAAAAACAAATTCATATATTTACAGTAAAATTGATTTTGATTTTTTTCAGAGTATACAATATGATATATATTTTTCGAATCCTTTAATAATGATAAATAAACCTTTGATTTTTTTGAAAAAGTTAATTGAATAGGAGTATCCCACTTTTCTTTATCAAAACTATAGTTAGCCACAAAAAGTTCTTCATATCCATCTATTAATTTAAAGTAATAAATCTTTAAATCATTTTCATTTATTATTACTTCAAAATTATTTAAAAGTGTATAATTTAAAAAATCTATGTTGCTTTTTACCCAAATATTATTTTTTTTATAATAATGCACTAATGCTGAAAAATGAGACTTTTCTTTATTTATCTCATAATAAATTATATGAACTTTATTATCAAGACGTTTAATAAAAGGAAATTTAATTTTGTATTTATTTGAATCGTATTTTAAAATTACTGTTTTCGATATAATTGAATTATTTATATGTAAATAATTGAGAAACTTATTTTTTTCAGTGAATAATCCATATATATTATCATTAGAATCTATATCAAAATAAATAGTTGATAGAGATGAAATATCTGATAAAATTTTTTTATTTTTTTTATTTCAAAATTAGAATTAACATAATTGATAGAAATTCCATTTTCTACAGAAATAGTATATAAATTATTAAATGAATTCCTAATTAATATTGAGGATTGTTT
>NZ_CAKVJA010000060.1 GCF_934754925.1 uncultured Clostridium sp.
GAACAGGAAAGTTAAGCTCTACAGCGTCAATGGTACTGCACGGGGGACTGTGTGGGAGAGTAGAACGTTGCCAGGTAGAGTAAGGTACTTAGTTTATACTAAGTACCTTTTTTGTGCAATAAAATAATATAAAATGAATTAGAGATAGTCTCTACTGAGGAATATAAAAGACTATTATGTCTTTTCAGAAAAACTTATTAGAGATTAATGGAGAGTAAAAATTTATTTTTTAGAATGTATCAGCTATTTTAAAGTACTTAGTTTATGCTAGGTACTTTTTTTGTAATAAATAAGAAAAGACAAATATATAAAACCTTATTTAGAGAGGATAGATGAGCATCAAATTTTATAATTAAGCAGTTAAATAAAATTAAATAATATAATTAATTATTTATTGATACTACTAAATTTAAAAACTATATAAGTAATATAAAAGTTTTATAGACATATAATTGTATATGATGAAGTATTAAAGTTATACATTAAAGTAAAAAAAATACCCAAATATAGACAAGAAAATATACCCAAAAAGTTAAAACGACAAAATGCAACACAAATAATATAGTTATGAAAAAATGAAGCGAGGATTATTAGATTAAATGTCGGTTAAAAGGAGTTGAAGAGTATAAAAGCTTGATGATAGAATTATATAATAGAGAAACAATTTCTGTATTGGGAAAAATTACAATAGTATAAAGATTAGGGGGGATTTACATGAGAGGAGAAGCTGGAGTAGCAGTTAAGAAGAATAGTAAAAAAAAGACAATTGAAGATGTTAAATCACTAAATAAGAAGATAAATAGTAAAAGTTTAGATAATAAAAATGTTAAAAAGAAGGTAAAATGTGAATTAAATGTAGATAATATTTCTTTATTTCATGAAGGAAAGCACTATGAAGCATATGCCTTTATGGGAGCACATGTTGTTTCTGAAAAGAGAAAAAAAGGAGTTAGATTTACGACATGGGCACCTAGAGCAAAAAGTGTTTATGTTGTAGGTGATTTTTCTAATTTTGAAATAAAAGAAGATTATAAGATGGAAAAGGTATCAGATTTAGGATTATGGAGTATATTTATAGAGGGATTAGAACCAGGAGAAAAATATAAGTACTCAATAGAAACTATGCATGGTGAACATAAATATAAAGCAGACCCTTACGCTTTTGAATCTGAGAAGAGACCAAATACTGCATCAATAATTAGTGAAAATGTTAAATATAAATGGAATGATAGAAGTTGGATGATGAAAAGAAAAAGATTCAATATGTATGAAAGTCCAATTAATATCTATGAAATGCATTTAGGATCTTGGAAGACTAAAAATGGAGATTTTTTAACATATAAAGAAATTGCGAAAGAATTACCTAAGTACTTAGTAGACATGGGATATACTCATGTGGAAATATTACCAGTATTAGAACACCCATTAGATGCTTCTTGGGGATATCAAGGTGTAGGATATTATTCTGTAACTAGTAGATATGGAAATGCAAATGATTTTAAGCATTTAATCGATGAATTGCATAAGGTTGGAATAGGAGTAATATTAGACTGGGTTCCAAGTCATTTTTGTAAAGATGCACATGGATTATATATGTTTGATGGAACTCCAACTTATGAATATGAAGAAGAGTGGAAAAGAGATAATAAAGGATGGGGAACATTTAATTTTGATTTAGGAAGACCAGAGGTTAAGAGTTTCTTAATATCAAATCTTTTTTACTGGGTAAAGGAGTTCCATATAGATGGAGTTAGAAACGATGCAGTATCAAACATGTTGTATCTTGATTATGGAAGAAATGATGGAGAATGGATGCCTAATATCTATGGTGGAAATGGAAACTTAGAAGCGATACAGTTTATAAAGGATTATAATACTGCACTTCATGAAGAATTTCCTACTGTAATGACAATTGCTGAGGAATCTACATCATGGCCTAAAATATCTAAGCCTATTGAAGAAGATGGATTAGGTTTTAATTTTAAATGGAATATGGGATGGATGAATGACACTTTAAAATATATTAAAGAGGATCCAATAAATAGAAAGTATCATCATCATAAACTTACTTTTTCAATGGCATATCATTATTCAGAGAATTTCATATTATCTATATCACATGATGAAGTTGTACATGGAAAAGGTTCACTTGTAAATAAAATGTGGGGAGATTATTGGAATAAGTTTGCTGGAGTTAGAGTTTATTTAGCACATATGATGGGGCATCCAGGAAAAAAATTAATGTTTATGGGATCTGAGCTTGGTCAGTTTATAGAATGGCGTGAGTATGAGGAGTTACAATGGAATTTGATCGAAGATTATGATATGCATAAGAAGACTCAGCAATTCTTTAAAGATATGAACCATTACTACAAAGAAAATAAAGCCTTATGGGAGAGTGATTATAAGGCAGAAGGATATGAATGGATTGATGCAGATAATTGCGATGAAAGTATATATTCTTTCATAAGAAGGGATAGTCAAAGTGACGAATGTCTAATATTTATATGTAATTATACTCCTGTAGTTAGATATGATTTTAGAGTTGGTGTTCCAATGTTAGGAGAATATATACAAGATTTTAATACTGATAGTGAAATTTACGGAGGATCAGGTCAAGTAATGACTGAGAAGTTAGTAGCAGAAGAAATTGCTCATAACAATCAACCATATTCAATAAAAATTAAAGTTCCACCAATGGCAGCTATTATTTTAAGAGTAAATAATAAATCTAAATAGGGAGTGTGAATAGATGAAAGTATTGTTTGCGGCATCAGAAGCGCATCCATTTATTAAAACCGGGGGGTTAGGTGATGTAATGGGAGCATTACCTAAATCATTAATAAAATTGGGTGTAGATGTCAGGGTAGTAATACCAAAGTATAAAAATATAAAAGATGAATTTAAACAAAAATTACAGTTTATAAAGTGGTTTACAGTTCCTGTAGGCTGGAGAAATCAGTATTGTGGAGTTTTTCAATATCAATATAAGGGAGTAATATATTACTTTATAGATAATGAATACTACTTTAATAGAGATGGATTATATGGATATTTTGATGATGGAGAAAGATTTGCATTTTTTAATAGAGCTGTTTTAGAGTTTATTAAGCAAGTTGATTGGCAACCAGATTTAATTAACTGTAATGATTGGCAAACAGGAATGGTACCTGTATTACTTAATTTAGAATATAAAAAAGATTTATTTTATTCAAAAATAAAAACTGTATTTTCAATTCATAATTTATTGTTTAAAGGAAGTTTTTCACCTAAAGTATTACCAGAATTATTTGGTTATGACTATATGCCATTAGTTAATGGAAGTGTTGAGTTAGATGGTTCAGTAAGCTTTTTAAAGGGTGGATTAAATTATTGTGATCAAATCACAACAGTAAGTAATACTTATGCAGAAGAAATAAAAACACCACAATATGGTGAAGGATTAGATGGATTTCTTAGAAGTAAAAGCTATTATTTAATGGGAATAGTTAATGGAATAGATTATGAAGAGTTTAATCCACAAGATGATAAGTTTATATTTAAGAATTTTAGTATTAACTCTTTAGGCAATAAGCTTGAAAATAAATTAGCTTTACAAAGAGAGTTAGGATTGCCACAAAAGAAGGATACACCTATGATTGGTCTAATATCTAGATTGACTCATCAAAAGGGGTGTGACTTGATAGTTAATATGATAGATAGACTTCTTCAAAGAGATATACAAATTGTTATATTAGGAACAGGCGATTATTGGTATGAGGAAACATTTAAGAATTTACAATATAGATATCCAGATAAGGTTTCAGCTAATATCAAATTTGATAATGCTTTAGCACATAAAATATATGCTGCAACTGATATGTTCTTAATGCCATCATTATTTGAACCTTGTGGATTAGGTCAATTAATAGCATTAAGGTATGGATCAATTCCTATTGTAAGAGAAACAGGAGGACTAAAAGACACAATATCCCCTTATAACAAATACAATGGAGTAGGGAATGGATTTGGCTTTAAAAACTTTAATTCAAATGAATTAATGCAAATAATAGAATATGCATTAACAATCTACAACGATAAAAATGCTTGGAATAACATAATCAGACAAGCTATGAATTCAGATAATAGTTGGGAAAAATCAGCTATGCAATATAAGTGGTTATATGAAGGAGTAGTTAAGAGACCTTAATGGATCAAGCTATTAGGAGGTAGATATATGCTATCAATCGATAAGAATTCATTTAAACGAGATTATAACAATAAATTCGTTCAATTACATGGGAAGGAATTAAAAGAAGGAAGTAATCAACAAAAATACGAAGCATTGGGAAGTCTGGTTAGAGATTATGTAATTAGTACATGGATGGATACTAATAAAAGATATAACCAAACTGGAGAAAAACAAGTATACTATTTCTCAATGGAATTCTTATTAGGCAGACTATTAGGTGATTTTCTTTTGAACTTAGGAATAAGAGATATTTGTAAAGAAGCATTAAGTGAATTAGATATTGATTTAGAAGAAATTGAAAATCTAGAACATGATCAAGGCTTAGGTAATGGTGGCCTAGGTAGGTTAGCAGCTTGTTTTCTAGACTCTATGGCATCATTAAATATTGCTGGACATGGATGTGGAATAAGGTATAAATACGGATTTTTTGAACAAAAAATAGTTGACTGCCAACAAGTTGAAGCATCAGATAATTGGTTAAGAGAAGGTAATGTATGGGAAATAAAGAAACAAGATAAAGCTGAAATAGTTAAATTTGGGGGAACAATTGTTTCTGATTATGTAAATGATAAATTAACATTTACCCATGTTAACTATGAACCAGTTCTAGCAGTGCCATATGATACTCCTATAGTTGGATATGAAAATGAAGTAGTAAATACTCTAAGATTATGGAGTGCTGAACCTGTATCTAATGAGTTTGATTTTTCATCATTTAGTAGGGGAGATTTTTTAAAAGCAATATCTTATAAAAATTCAGTTGAAGCAATATCATTAGTTCTATATCCAGAAGATTCATTCTATGAAGGAAAAATGCTTAGGTTAAAACAACAGTATTTTTTTGTTTCTGCAGGAATACAAAGTATAGTAAGACATTATAAAAAGCACAACGGAGATATAAAATTACTAGATGAAAAGATAGCAATACACATTAATGATACGCATCCAACATTAGCAATTCCAGAGTTAATGAGAATATTACTTGACGAAGAAGGATTGTCTTGGGAGAATGCTTGGAGAATAACTCAAAATACAATTTCATATACTAATCATACAATTTTGGCTGAAGCATTAGAAAAATGGCCAGTTGATATGTTTAAGAGTTTACTACCAAGAATTTATATGATTATAGAAGAGATAAACAAGAGATATTGTGAAGAACTTTGGAATAAATATGTAGGCCAATGGGATAAAATATCAAGGATGGCTATAATAGGAGATGGTTATGTAAGAATGGCCAATTTAGCTATAGTAGGCAGCCATAGTGTTAACGGAGTTGCAAAACTTCATACCGAGATATTAAAGAAAAAAGAAATGTCTGATTTTTATTATTTATATCCTTCAAAATTTAATAATAAAACTAACGGTATAACTCATAGAAGATGGTTAATTAGGTCTAATCCCGATTTAACGAAGCTCTTATTAGATACCATTGGAGATAGTTTTATAAAGCATCCAACAGATTTAGAAAACTTCAAGAATTATCTTAATGATAGAAGTGTTTTAAAACGACTTGGAGAAATAAAAAAAGGTAATAAAGATAAGTTAGCAAAAGAAATTTATAAAAGTAAAGGAATAGTTATAGATACGAATTCGATTTTTGATGTTCAAATAAAAAGAATTCATGCTTATAAAAGACAGACTTTAAATTGTTTAAGAATAATGGACCTTTATAATAAACTAATTGATAATCCTAATTTGGACATAATACCAAGAACCTTTATTTTTGCTGGAAAAGCTGCACCAGGTTATTATTTAGCTAAAAATACAATTGAATTAATCTGTAGAGTTGCGGAGACTATAAACAATGATCCTAGAGTTAATCAGAAAATTAAAGTTGTAATGTTAGATA
The DNA here is from genome assembly GCF_934754925.1 of uncultured Clostridium sp. GTDB lineage: Bacteria > Bacillota > Clostridia > Clostridiales > Clostridiaceae > Clostridium. Next base: position 6,084 of record NZ_CAKVJA010000060.1, read on the forward strand.
ATTATCAAGTTTCATTAGCTGAGAAGATAATTCCAGCAACTGATTTAAGTGAACAAATTTCAACAACAACTAAAGAAGCTTCAGGAACATCTAATATGAAATTCATGATGAATGGAGCAATAACTATTGCAACATTAGATGGAGCAAATATTGAAATCAAAGATGAAGTTGGAGAAGATAATATTGTTATTTTTGGATTAAATGCTGAAGAGGTATTAAATTATCATAAAAATGGTGGTTATTCATCCTGGGATGTATGCAATAAAGATCCAAGATTGCAAAGAGTAACTAATGATTTAATAAATGGTAAGTATATTAGGGATAAGGATAGATTTAGAACTATATATGAGAATTTATTAACTTATAATGATGAATTCTTTGTATTAAAAGATTTTGATTCCTATTTAAAGGCACAAGAAAAGGTTAATGAATTATATATTGATAAGGAAAGATGGCAAAGAATGTGTGGGGTTAATATAGCACATTCAGGAATATTCTCATCTGATAGAACTATTAAAGAATATGCAACAGGCATTTGGGGTTCAACTGTAATATATAAAAATCTATAGGGGGAATGTGGAGTTGGATGATATACAAATTTTCCATGATTCTCACAATCTTGAATTAAGGAATCCTTTTGGTGCAGTTAGTATAGGAAATAAGGTGCGAATCAGATTATGGACAAGTAAAAGATGTTTAGCTTACATTAATTTAATAAATTTTTATAACAATCAGATAGAAATTCAAATGAACGAAATAGGATGGAATGATAGCGTAAATAATTGGATTTACGAAGTTGAAGTAGATACATCAAACAATATAGGGTTAATATATTACTATTTTAGAGTAAGTTATTATGGAAGAAATATTATTTATGGAAATAATATAGAGTCACTAGGTGGAATAGGTCAGATATACTTTAATGAACCAATAAGCTATCAGATAACCATATACTCCAAGAAAGATGTACCAAGTTGGTATAGAGAAGGAATAATATATCAAATTTTTGTAGATAGATTTTTTAATGGAGAAGAGGAAGGTAAAGTTCTAAATCCTAAAAAGAATACTTTTATATATGGAAATTGGGATGATAGTCCAATGTATATAAAAGATATGAGTGGAAATATAGTTAGATGGGATTTTTATGGTGGCAATCTTTTAGGTGTAAAAAAGAAATTGAAGTATATTAAATCACTAGGAGTAAGTGTTATATATTTTAACCCAATATTTGATTCTCCTAGCTGTCATAAATATGATACAGGTGATTACGAAAAAATAGATCCTATGTTTGGAGACGAAGAAATATTTAAAGATTTATGTAGAGAAGCAGAAAAATTAGGCATGAGAATTATATTAGATGGGGTTTTTAGTCATACAGGAAGTGACAGTAAATATTTTAATAAATTTGGGAATTATGATTCTTTAGGTGCCTATCAGTCTTTGCAGTCTCCATATTATAGGTGGTATAGATTTAATGATTATCCTAAGTTATATGAGACATGGTGGGGATTTTCTAATATGCCTAATGTAGATGAGCTTAATCCAAGTTATTTAGATTATATAATTAGAAATAAAAATTCTGTAATAGAAAAATGGCTAAAACTTGGTGCAGGCGGTTGGAGGTTAGATGTTGCCGATGAATTACCAGATGAATTTATTAAAATACTAAAAAAGAAACTTAAAGAAGTAAAATCAGATGGTGTATTAATTGGTGAAGTGTGGGAAGATGCATCTAATAAGGTTAGTTATAATAGAAAAAGAGAATATCTATTTGGGAATGAACTAGATTCAGTAACTAATTATCCTTTAAGACAAATAATTTTAGATTTGGTTAGAAACTATATAGGAAGCAAGTATTTTATAAGAAAATACTTATCATTAAAAGAAAACTACCCTAAAGAATATTTTTATTCAACTATGAATATGCTTGGTAATCATGATACTGAAAGAGTCTTAACTATGCTAAATAATAATGTTAATCTGCTAAAAGAAGCAGTAGTAATTCAGATGACATTACCAGGTGTCCCGTTAATATACTATGGAGATGAAGCCGGTTTGACTGGTGGAAAAGATCCTGATAATAGAAAATCATATCCTTGGGGAAAGGAAAATAAAGATATATTAGAATTCTATAAAAAAATATCAGCTATTAGAGTTGGAGAAGAAGCTTTAAAAAGTGGAGAAATAGAATTCTTGGAAAATAACAATGGTATATTAGGATACGAGAGAATTTTAAATAGTGATAGAATAATTATTGTAGTTAATATGATGGAAAAAGAAGAAAATATATTAATTGACAATATAGATGGAGATATTCTAGATTTACTAGATAAAGATAAAGAATATGTAGTAGAAAATAGAAAAATAAACATTTTAATAAAAGCACATGAGTTTATAATATTAAAGGTTTTATAAAAGAGTATGGCACTTTTATAACTTCAAAGTGCCTTACTTTTTAAAGTATAATTTCAAAAAAAATATAATAATGTAAATTTATTCAAAAGTTAAGAAAAAAACATAGATATAAAAATATATCTAGTTTTTATAAATAAATATGTACTATAAAAAGAACTTAGTTATAGCAAAATTACAAATTAACATAAATAAGAAAATGTAATTTAGTAAATACATTAATTGTATAGTATTAAGTTAGAGGGGATGGGGAAAATAGTGAGAAAAAAAGAAATGGTTGCTATGATATTAGCAGGAGGACAAGGATCAAGGTTAGGTGTTTTAACAAAAAAATTGGCTAAGCCAGCAGTACCTTATGGAGGAAAATATAGAATAATAGATTTCCCTTTAAGTAATTGCTCAAATTCAGGAATATATGCAGTTGGAGTATTAACTCAATATAAACCATTAGAGCTTAATGCACATATAGGAATAGGTAGTCCATGGGATTTGGATAGAAGAGATGGAGGAGTAAGTATATTACCTCCATATCAAGAAGAAAAGGGTGGAAATTGGTATAAGGGTACTGCAAATGCAATTTATCAAAATATTGAATTTGTGGATAGATATGATCCAGAGTATGTATTAATTTTATCAGGTGACCATATTTATAAAATGGATTATGATAAAATGCTTCAATTCCATAAGGAAAAAAATGCTGAAGCTACGATAGCAGTAATTGAAGTTCCTATGGAAGAGGCAGGTAGATTTGGAATAATGAATACTAATGATGATTTATCAATATATGAATTTGAAGAAAAGCCTGCTAATCCTAAGAGTAATATGGCTTCAATGGGAGTTTATATATTTAATTGGAAAATCTTAAGACAAGCATTAAAGGAAGATGAAAAAGATAAAGAATCTAGTAATGACTTTGGTAAGAACATAATTCCTAAAATGTTAAATGAGGGTAGAAGATTAGTAGCTTATCCATTCAAGGGATATTGGAAGGATGTTGGTACTATAAGCAGTCTTTGGGAAGCTAATATGGATTTATTAAAGAGAGAAAGTGGATTAAATTTATATGAAGATGATTGGAAGATATATTCTGTTAGTCCTGTAAGACCAGCACAATATATTGGAAAAGATGCAAATGTTAAAAACTCATTAGTAGTTGAAGGATGTACAGTACATGGAACAGTTGAGAATTCTGTATTATTTGAAGGAGTTTATATAGGTAAAAATACTGTAATAAAAGACTCTGTAATAATGACAGATGCTAAAATTGGAGATAATGTAGTAATTAATAAAGCTATTATCGGTGGAGAAGCAAAGATAAGAAAAGATTGTAAGATAGGTAATGGCGAGAAAATATCTGTTATAGCATCTAAAGAAGATGTTAAAAGTGGAACTGTAGTAGATGAAATGGAAGTATAGTATAGGGGGTAAAGGGAAAATATGAATAATTGTATTGGTATAATAAACTTAGATGAAAATGAACAAAAAACTACGGAGTTAACAAGACGCAGACCTTTAGCATCTTTACCTATAGCAGGTAGATATAGAGTTGTTGACTTTGTATTATCTAATATGACTAATTCAGGAATTGAAGCAATAGGAATATTTACAAAAAATAAATCAAGATCTCTAATGGATCATTTAACAAATGGTAGACCTTGGGATATTCACCGTAAGAAAGATGGGTTAAAGGTATTTAATTTTGGCGATATTGATCCTGTACATGATGATGTTCATAATTTCTTAGAAAATATAGACTATTTCGATCATAGTAAGAAAGAGTACACTTTAATTTGTTCATCATATATGATTTGCAATATAAATTATAATGAATTAATTAAATATCACATTGCGGAAGGTAATGATGTAACAACAGTATATAAAAATGTTAAACATGTAGAAGATAATTTTATTGATTGTCAAGTTTTAAACCTAGATGATAATAATAGAGTAATAGGTGTTGGAGAAAATGTAGGTTTAAAGAATAGTGCAAATATAAATATGGAAATGTATATAATGAAAACTGATCTTTTTATAGATATGATATATGAATGCATTAGAGGTGGAAGATATAAAAAGATAAAAAATTATATTAATGGAAATATAGATAAATTAAAAGTTGGAGGATATGAATTCAAGGGCTATTTAGCTTGCATTAACTCTATAGGAGCATACTACGATGCTAATATGGAATTTTTAAATGAAAAGGTAAATAAGGAATTATTCTACAATAACTTCCCTATATATACAAAACCAAAAGATGCATGCCCAACACAATATACTGAAACAAGTAGTGTAGTAAATTCTATTATTGCTAATGGTTCATATATTGAAGGAACAGTTAGAAATTGCGTTATAGGAAGAAATGTTTATATTGGAAAAGGAAGTGTAATTGAAAACTGTGTTATACTTCAGAATACTGTCATAGGTAATAATGTAACTATGAGTAACACAATTACAGATAAGGGAACATTAATTGATGATAATGAAGAGGTAAAGGGATTAGAAAATAATCCAGTTATTATTCCTAAGAAAAGAGTAGTTTAAAAAATAGTAATTAAGAATAAAAGAGAGTTAAAATAAATGTATATTTTAACTCTCTTTTTTACATAATAAATATATATAAGGAAAAAACTCAAATATATTTGATTGAATATTCAAATTAAATAAGTGAACGTATCCTTGTGTATCAATATAAGTATTATTAAGAAAATTTATGAAAAATAAAGTAAAAGAGAATTAATTTATGAATATAATAATAAAGTATTAGTTAATATGTTAATATGATGATATTATAAGTCTTGTCCAAAGGGACAACCGATAAGTCGAAAGACATAAAATTAAGTAAGTTAACAAAACAACAAAAATGTTGAAAAAAGTGTTGACAGAAAAACAGTTCGGTGATAAGATAAGGAAGTCGCTTCGGTGCGACAGAGTAAATGGTCTTTG
>NZ_CAKVJA010000061.1 GCF_934754925.1 uncultured Clostridium sp.
ACGACAGGTTGCTAGGTTTCTCAGGGCCAGTCCCTCCACCATTCTTAATAAAAGACTTTTTATTCATTTATTATCTTTATTATACTCTTATGGAATATTTTTTCAAGTATTTTTGTGAATTTTAAATTTATTTGTTAGTTATTATAAAATCAACTTTAATATCATGGATTTCTGATTTAATATTTTTTACTATTTGTAGTTCATATGCTAAAGCTAATTTAATACATTTATTATTAATATTTGAAATATATTTATCATAGTATCCTCCACCATAGCCAATTCTATTTCCATTTATATCAAAGGCTACACCTGGCATTATTATCAAATCAAAATTATCCCCAACTTTACTTTTATCCACATCCTTTGGTTCAAGTATACCCCACTTATCCACATCCATGTTATTTAAACTGTTAATTTTTATTGCTAACATTTCTTTATTAACTTTATCTGTTTTAGGAACATAAATATCTTTGTTATCACTTATAGCATAGTTTATAAATTTCTTAGTATCTACTTCTGAACCGAAACTTACATAAGTAAATATTTTTTTTGATTTTTTATAAATATCACTGTTTATTAGTTTTTGAAATATTACCTTATCATATTCATATTTATTCTCTAATTCTAACCTATTTCTTTTTTCTAATATTTCTTTTCTTAAAATATTCTTGTCCATAATACCCTCTTCAATCTTTCCCATTAAAAATTTTAACTATTTAAAATATATAAAATCTTAATTTATTATTATCTATGATTCCCTAAATACTTAACTATTAATTAACACAACATCTCTTAATATAGAAGCTGCTGCATTCATAGTCCCAGAAGCTCCTCCAATTATACTTATATCTCCTAATGTATCAGTTTTAAAATAAACTCCCTTATTTTTATAATCAACAAAGTAAAGTGGATGATTTTCATTAATTATTATTGGCTTTACATAAGCTTTTATCATATTATCTATTTTTTCAACTTTACCAATTAACTTTAACTTTTTATTTTCTACTTTAGCTTTTTCTATATCTTCTAATGTAACTTCTGTTATACCCTTTATTTCTATATCTTCTAATTTTATATTTGTATCCATAAGAACATTTGATAATATTATTATTTTGCATGCAGTATCATATCCTAAAATATCAAGGCTTGGATTAGCCTCTGCTATACCATTTTTTTGTGCCTGCTTTAATGACTCTTCATAAGTAACATTATCATTTGTCATTTTACTTAATATATAATTTGTCGTTCCATTTAATATACCCTCAATAGCTTGTATCTCACTACCTGCAACATCATATAATCCTCCATTAATTGAAGGTAATGCACCTCCAGTAGTACACCCCACCTTAAGTTCCACTGAATTTTTGTCTGCAATTTCTTTTAATTCTTTATATTTTAATATAATAGGTCCCTTATTACCTGTAACAACATTTATTTTACTTTCTAAAGCTCTTTTTATATGTGTTAATCCTGGCTCCCCAGTTTCTATATTAGTAGATGTTAATTCTATCAAAGTATCAATATCATTATTTTTTATTACTTCCTGAATACTTAAATTAGATTTCCACAATATATGTTCTTTAATACTTTTATTTTTATTAATAAATTCAAGTAATTCTTCTAAATCAATACCATTTGCTTTATAGATTCCCCCATCACTTTTTACTATATATTTTACTTTTATATCTAAGTTGTATTTTTCAAAAATATATTTTCTCTTTTTCACTAATAATTTTATTAATGATTGTCCTACTCCACCAAAACCTATTATTCCTATCTCCATATTACACCCCAAACTTTATATTAAATATATTTATCCCTAACAGATAAATACCTTCTATACTATTTATAAATATTTATTTCATTTTTAGCTTATTCTTTTAAAAATAATCTCTTTTTCTTATTTCAAAACTATTAGTAATATTATTTAATATATCAAAACTTTTATTTTAAATACAGTAATAGAAAATATGAAAAAGTGCTCCATAGGAACACTTTTTCAACGCTTATATTATATAATTTTCTTTAATTAATTATATAAATTAAAATTCATATTTAAATATTACTCTTTTTAATAATATATTTATTATATCCTAAGTAATAAGCTACCATACATAATGATGTTAATGCCCATGTAATTGGGTACGCTATAGCAACACTATTAACGCTCATAAATTTTGGAACAATTATAAATAATAAAATTGTTCTAACTATACATATATTAATCAGGATAATTATCATTGGCTCTTTTATATTTCCAATTCCTCTAAGACTATCACTAAGCACTTGTAATATTACATATATAAAATAAAATGGAAAAGTTATTTTTATTATATTAAGTCCTAATTCAATAACAGTAGGTTCTTTTATTAGTATTCTAAATAATACACGCCCAAAACAAAGTGAAAATATACTTAAAAATACTGCAATAATAATTCCAATAATAAGACACTGTTTTGTACCGTTTCTTACTCTATCATATTTCCTTGCCCCATTATTTTGTGCAGTAAATATCATAGCAGCCTGTCCTATTGCTACTATTGGAAGATAAATTATTAGCTCAACTTTAAAATAAACCGTAAATGCTGCAATGACATTCTCTCCTAAAGAATTAATTTGATATTGAACCATTACATTTGAAAATGTAATTGCTAGTGACTGTATTCCTGCTGGTATCCCAATAGTAATAATTTTTTTTAAAATTTTCTTATCAAATTTTATCTTATCAAATATTAAAGAATAATTTTTATCTACCTTAGATAACTTGTACAAAATAAAGATTGCTGCAAAAGTTTGTGAAACTAATGTAGCCCATGCAATTCCATAAATACCGTTGTTAAAAATAATAATAAATAGGACATTCATAAGTATATTTATTATTCCACCAATTAACTGTGCATATAGTGGTGTTTTAGAATCTCCTAATGCTCTGAGTAATCCAGCGCCAATATTATAAATCATAATAGAAACAGATGAAAAAAAATAAATTCTAAGATATCCTTCAGCACTTACTTGTAACTGACTTGGTACATCTATAAGTTTTAAATAATACGGAGTAAAGAAATATCCTATTACCATAATAATAGCTCCACCTATAATACTAAGTGCAATAGCATTTTGAATAGCAACCTTTAAACTTTCCTTGTCTCTTGCACCATAAATATGTGAAATAACAACTCCCGAACCTACAGACATCCCACTAAAAAATCCTATTAAGCAAGTAACTAATAAACTACTAACTCCAATGGCAGATGATGCTGATTTTCCTAAAATATTTCCTGCAAAAATTAGATCTACAGTATTATATAGTTGCTGAAAAAGGCTAGTTAAAAGTAATGGTATAGAAAATAATAATATATTTTTCCAAATAGGTCCTTTTGTTAAATCATTATTCATATTTTATTTAACACTCACCATATGCAATTAATGGTTCATCACTTTCTACAGACAATGATACTGTCATATAAAGAACAACACCACTTATTTCAGCATAATATGTCATTAAAATATTACCAAAGAAATCTTTTATCTCTCCTAAAATGTCACCTTCTTCAACTCTTTGCCCTGCACTAACTCTTGGATACCAACATCCATCAACATCTGCTTCCAAATAAATAGCCTTAGTGATATCTGTAATCATTTCAGTATTTACCTTAGTAATTTTAATATCCTTAATAATATCAAAATGATTTAATATAGTTAAAATATCTTTTTTATATTCTTTAACTTCTTGATTATTCCAAAGACCTCTTCCACCTCTTTCAATTAAGATACTAGGTAAACCTCTTATAGCTGCTGAATTGTATGCACCAGTTTTAGCTCCTGACTTAACCATATATTTAACATCTAATATTGAAGCTATTTCTCTTGATGCTGAAATTATCTCTTCATCTGCTATTCCAGGATAATATACAAAAGGGGTTGTTAATTCATGTAAGTCACCACCATGTATATCTACATAAAAATCAGCCTTACTTTGGCATTCATAAGTTATAAAATGTCCAATTTGTTCTGCTAATGTTCCATTTTTATCACCTGGAAAAATACGATTTATATTTTTACCATCTTCAGGAACTACTGCACTAGTTTTTTTCTTAAAACTTTGAGTATTAACTGGATGTATTATTATAATTTTACCATTTACGTCTTTTGGATTAATTTCTTGTGCTAATTCTATCGCTGTTTGAATACAAGGATATTCTACACCATGTATTCCTGCCGTTATTAAAATAGTTTTTCCATCATTTATACCATTTATTAAAGTTACAGGCATAGCTGTTCCAGTTTCATAAACCTCTACTAACCCCTGTTTTTTTTCACCTTTATTTGCAAATAAACTTCCTACCTTAAGCATTTTATTACACTCCCTTGAAATATCATACATACATATTTCTATTAGAATTTGTAACTTATGATGATTTCTTTAATTTTTCTTTATAAAACTCAATATCAATTTCCATATCTTTAACAGCATTTAATAATGATTTAGAATACTCATCTTTTATATATTTTAAATCATCTAATGTATCAACTTTTTCTACTATTTGCCCTTCTTTAAAAAATAAAACTCTATCGCATATATATGTTACTGCAGTTAAGTCATGAGTAATAAATAGATAAGACAGCTTATACTTCTCCTTTAATTCAATTAATAAATCTAAGATTTGAACTTGAACAGAAACATCAAGTGAACTTATTGCCTCATCTAATAAAATAAATTTAGGATGTCTAGAAATAGCTCGTGCTATGCAAACTCTTTGTAATTGTCCTCCACTTAATTCATGAGGATATCTATAAAGATGTTCCTCATTTAAACCAACTTGTTTTAATAAACTTATAATCTTATTTTTTAAAGTGTCCTTGATTAAATTTTCACCTAAAAGTGGTTCAGAAATTATATCAATTACTTTGAATCTTGGATTCACAGATGTAGTATAATCTTGAAATACTACATCCATTTTACTTTGCCATTCTTTTCTATTACTACTACCATTAAATTTTATACTTCCTTTTTGAAACTTTTCTAAGCCTAAGATAGCTCTACCTAAGGTACTTTTTCCACTACCAGATTCACCTATTATTCCAAGGCACTCACCTTCTTTAATATTTAAGGAAACACCTTTAAGTATATGTTTTTTTTCTTTTTTTAAAAATCCATCTTTAGTTGAAAAGCTTAAGTGTATATTTTCAACCTCTAATAACATTATAAGCCTCCTTATACCAAAACTTGTTTAAACTTATTAACTAACTTTAATCTAGTATTAATTAAATATTTAGTATGGTTTTCTTTTGGATAACATATTATTTCTTCCTTGCTTCCACTTTCAATTATTTTTCCGTCATCCATTACAATTATTTCATCAGCTAATTGAGCAAGTACATTTAAATCATGTGTTATAAATATCATAGAAGTATTAAAAATTTCTCTCATTCTCTTAAACTCTTTTACTACTTCAACTTGATTTAAACAATCTATTGCAGTTGTTGGTTCATCAGCAATTATTAAATCAGGCTCTAATGCAATTGTTAAAGCAATCATAATACGCTGAAGCATACCACCACTTAACTCATGAGGATATTTTTTTAATATTTCCACAGGATTTTTTAAATTCATCTTTTCAAATGATTGTATCGCTAATTGTTCTGCATCACTTTTACTTATTTTTATATGTTCCCTAAAAGTTTCAACTACCTGATTTCCAATAGTGTAAAGCGGATTAAATGCAGTCATTGGATTTTGTAATATCATACAAATTGATTTTCCTCTAATTTGTCTTTTCTCCTCTTCAGTCATAGATAATATTTTATTACCTTTAAATAAAACTTCACCTTTAATATTAAAATTTCTATCTAATAGTCCCATCAAAGCCTTACAAGTCATACTTTTTCCACTACCAGATTCACCTAAAATACCAAGACACATATTTTCTTTAACATTGAAAGATATACCTTTTATAATAGGAGTGATATTTTTATTTTTAATAAAATCTACTTTTAAATTTTTAACTTCTAATATCATTATGCTACCTCCTTATTATCTAAAGCGTCTCTAAAACTATCTCCAAGCAAGTTAAAGACTGCAACAACTATTAATATTGCTAAACCTGGTGCTACCATTTGCATTGGCTGAGTTGAGATTACATTTTTAGCTTCACTAAGCATTGCTCCCCATTCTGGTGCTGGTGCTTGAACTCCAAGACCTAAGAAAGAAAGTGTTGAAATATTTAATATTACCCATCCCATATCTAATGTAGCTAATATTATTATTTCAGCTAAAATATTAGGAAGCAGATGTTTAAATAATACATAAGAAACTTTACTTTCTATTACCTTAGAATACATCATATAATTTTTATGTCTAAATTGAATTGTAATTCCCCTTATCATACGAGCATACCAGGCCCATTTTACAATTATATTGGCAAATATTACATTTTCAATACCTACTCCAAGTACCCCCACTATTGCTAATATCATTACTTGACTTGGAAATGAAAGCATAATATCACATATACGCATAAGTAATTCATCAATAAATCCACCAAAATATCCTGATATTAGTCCAACTAATGTTCCTATACAAATAGTACAAAACATTGTAAATAGTGATAAAAATATAGTAGGTCTTATTCCATATATCAATCTAGATAATACACATCTTCCTAAAGAGTCTGTTCCAAGAGGATATTTTAATGAGAAACTACTAAATTTATTTGCTATATCTTGAGTATATGGATCATTAGGTGCAAATATTGGTGCAAATATTCCTGCTATAAAAACTATTGAAAGTATTAAAATGCAAACTACTGCTACCTTATCTTTTAAAATTTTCTTTATCATTATTTTACTAACCCCCTTTTTAATCTTGGATCAATAAAACATTGAATTATATCAATTGCTAAGTTACAAAAAACAAATAATACACCCATCATCAAAATATAAGCTTGAATTATAGGATAATCTCTATTAAATATTGCTGAGATACAAAGTCTTCCTATACCAGGTACTGCAAATATATTTTCTACCACTACAGTTCCAGCAATAAGCTGAACTATACTCATTCCTAAAGCTGTCATACAAGCTTGAAGTGAATTTTTTAATATATGTTTATAAGTTATAACTCTATTTTTTATTCCTCTTACCTTAGCATAAAAAACATAATTTTCACTCATATTATCTAGCATGCTATTTCTTATTAATCTTACATAGGTAGAAATATATGTCATACTAAGTGTAATTGCAGGTAATATATAATGTTTCATACTAATGGCTCCATTTGTTGGTAACCATCTTAATTGAACTGCAAAAAGCCACATAAGTAAAAGTCCTAACCAATAATTTGGCATAGCTGTACCAATAAATACTATAAAACGTACAATCCTATCAAAAATACTATTTTTATAAACAGCACTTAATACACCAATTGGAATACTTACAAATATAACAATAAATAATGACATAGATGCTAACTTTAAAGTTGCTGGTAAACATCTTGTTATTTCTCCTAAAACAGTTCTAGTTGTATTAGTATAAGACACTCCAAAATCTAACCTTAAACAATCTAATAGCCAATTCCAATATCTAATAATGAAAGGTTGATTAAGACCAAGTTCTTTTCTCATGGCTTCAATAGCTTCAGGAGTTGGTACAATTTCATTTACTCTAAGAGCAACTTCAGCTGGATCTGATGGTATTAAATTTATTAAAATAAATGCTATGAAAGATATAGCAAATATCATTGGGATTGCTAAAAGAAGTCTCTTTATAATATATTTTTTCATAATTTCTCCTTTATAAAACTATATAACTTTTAAATAAGGCTCTGCTAAACAATCTTGTCTTACAGAGCCTAAATTTATTTCTTTATTTTTTTATCATTTCGTTCATTGGAACTTCATATTGTGATGCTTTAAATAAAACATTTCCTACACTTGAATTATAAACTGCTCTATTTCTTTCATAAGTTACTGGAATATATACAGCTTCTTCATGTAATGTTGTTAAAACATATTTATAGCATTCTTGACGTTCTACTTCATCAGTACTCTTTAATGCTTTTAATATAGCCTCATCAATTTGCTCTTTTTCTTCAAGACCTTGTTGTGCAGCATAATCACCATAAACTGGTTTTCTCATCCCTGCTAAGAATGATTGAGGGTCATATGGTGAACCCCATGAAATGTTAAATGTAATATCAAAGTTACCAGCTTTCATACGATCACGATGAGCTTGTTCTTCTTCTCCATTAAGTGATAAATTAATTCCTATTTTAGCTAATTCGCTTTGATAAAATTCTGCGATTGTCTTTTCAGTAACATTATCAACACAATAATTTAAAGTTATAGCAAACTCTTTACCTTCTTTTTGTCTATATGTTTTACCCTCTACCTCTATCCAACCTGCTTCATCTAATAATTGTTTCGCAGTTTCAAGATTATATTCATATGGTTGTAATCCAATATTTGCGTATGGAACAGTAGTTGCTAAAACTGTATCTGCTGGGCTTTCCATCCCTTCAAAAATACTGTCTGAAACTGTTTGTCTATCAGTTGCATGTTGAATAGCTTTACGAACTTTTACATCACTTAATATTTCATTAGTAGTATTAATTATCATCATTCTAGTTGAAACTGGATCAGATAACTTTGTTTCAAATCCTTCTAAGCTTTCAAACTTAAGATATGTTTCAGTATCTATTGTATTTGTACCATAAAGTAAATCTATTTCACCATTTTCTAATGCCATAACACGTGTTTGATTATCTGGAATAACCTTTGCTATAATCTCCTCTATTTCAGGTTTTTCTCCCCAATAGTTTTCATTAACTTTAAATACTGAATATTCATCAACATTATTTTCTGCTAAATAATATGATCCTGTTCCTATATATTCAGTAACTCCATTTTTAGTAGTTCCATCTATAAAACAATTTGGAGATATAAATCTAAAAGGTCTTATAACACCAAGCTCAACCATAAATGGATAATAAGCTTCTGCAAGTCTTATAGTTAATTCATACTCTCCTGTAACTTCTACACTTTTACCGCCATTATTATCTACCTCTTGCATTAGTCTTACAGACTCAAGCCAAGTATGTCTATCAGCATTATCTAAAATTGCATCAAAATTTGCTTTTGCAGCTTCAGCATTAAATTTAACACCATCAGTAAAAGATACATCCTCTCTCAACTTAAATACATAAGTTGTTCCATCATCAAGTATTTCCCAACTCTCAGCAAGCCAAGGTTCAAAACTTCCATCATCAGCAATTTTTACTAAACTTTCAAAAATAAGATTTTGTGCAAACATTTCTCCATTATATAAATGTGGATTTAAGTCCCTTAAATCTCTAAAATTTGCAAATACTAAATTATTTGAGCTTTCTTTATTAATAGTAGTTACTTTATTAGAGCAACCTGCAAGCATAACTACTGTTGATAAACTAGCTATCATTATACTGATAATCTTTTTACTTTTTCTCAATATCAATGTGAATCCCCCTTTTAACGATTATCATTATCAATTATATAGAAGTATCTAAACTCCTTAACCGACTACTTAAGTATAATATCTATATTTATGTATGTCTAATACATATTTGTTATAACTAGTTATATCATTTTATTATAATTGATTATCATTATCATTATCATGTGTAGTAATAATATCCTTTAACATATTTATAAAATTATTCGCTTCACAAGATAACTCTTCATTTTTTCTCTTTATGTATCCTATGAGTAACTTATCATCATATCCCTTAATATCTAATGATTTTATATTATATTGCTCATAGTCTTTATTAATAAACTTAATGCCAAAACTACTTAAATCGGTAGTAAGTAATAAATCAATAGTTAGATGGTCACTATTTGTAGTTATTGTATTATTAATATAATAATTATTCTTTAAGTGTAAGCCTTCTAAACATTGATCCACAGAAAAAAAATCTCTTGTTGATTGCACAAACTTTAATGTTGCTAACTCCTCAACATTAATATATTGTTTATTATACATCTTATTATTCGGTCCAACATAAATACATGAATTCTTTGTATCTAATAGATGAAATTCTATATTTTTATGAGACAATGTATGATTTAGGCAACACTTTTGATTTTCAGAAACATATACTATTCCTATATCAGATTGATTCATCCTAACATTTTCTATTATTTGCTCAACATTTCCTTCTAAAAATTCTATTTCTACATTCTCATCTTTATATTTATTATAATAATCACATAAAACTCTAGATATCATATTACTTTGATAACAAGATATATTTAATCTACGATTAACTTCTCTTTTTACTATTGAATTTATTATTTCAACATTACATATTATCCTTTTTGCATAATCATATAGCTCTTGTCCTCTTTCTGTCAACCTAACCCCTCTAGCATTGCGTTCAAAAACTTTGAAGTTTATTTCTTTCTCAAAGGAATTTATTACTTTACTAACATTAGGTTGCGATGTAAATAGTGCTTCTGCTGCTTTATTTATACTACCTAAATCTGCCACTTTTATAAAGTATTCTAATTGCTTAAATACCATCTTCCTCCCCCTTAAAAGTAATTATAGATTTTACGAAAAATATAACGTTATTTTATCACACATTTAATACCTTTCCAACTTAATGGTAACTAAATTTCTCATATATATAAATACAATTGTAACTACTTGAGATATTTAAAATAATGTATAAATAATATTATTCTTACTTCCTCTCTAGTAATTAACTAACTTTTTCTATAAGCCACTTTATTTTTTACTTATATTAGATTAAAATTATTAGTAATAGCCAAAATATATGTTATAAATGTTATATAATTAGGAAATAATTATTTTTTATAGAAT
>NZ_CAKVJA010000062.1 GCF_934754925.1 uncultured Clostridium sp.
TATTATATTTTATTGATGGAAAATGAGGGGGATAAAATGAAAAGGAACGTATTAATAAAAGGTATGAAGATTGTAGTAGCTCTAGTTGTAGTTATTGCTATTGGATTAGGAGCTACTAAAGGTGGAATGTTTTTATATAATAAGGGAATGTTTATTTATGAATCTATTTTAAATAAGATAAATGATGTAAATATACAAGTTAAACAAATAAATAATAAGACTACTAATACAGCAGGGGAAATAAAGGATTCATTAAGTGATAAAGGTGTAAGAATTAAGATAAATAATGAATTAATAAATCTTGATTTTAAAAATGATAATTCAGTAGTAAGTGTAAATACTTTAGTTGCTAATAGTCAAGCAACAGTAAACGTAGGAAATCTTGATGGAATTACTTTAAAGATAGATGGAAAAGAAGTTAATAGTAATGAAGATACTACAATTGAAATTGGAAAGTTGTCTAAGGATGTAAAAATTAGAATTGAAATAGTAAGTAATGAAACTGGTGATTTTAGAAATTACTATCTTCAAACTTTACCAGCAGATTTTCCGACATATACATTAGATGGACAAAGTAATTATGATGGAGATTACTTATTTAATATAGGCACGTATGTAGCGCCATTTTATATAGTACAAATGAATAATCAAGGAGAGATTGTTTTTTATAAGCGAGATACAACAAAATCTTTCTGGTTATTCCAACAACATAATATAGATGGAAAGATTAGATATTCTTATTTCCAAGCTGATCCTGTAGATACGCCAGTAGTTACAGGATATCATAAAGGGGAAGTTGTAGTTTTAGATGAAAATTATAATGAAATAGATAGAGTTAAGTTATTACCATATGGAGATTTAACTGCAGGTTATAAGCCAGAAGGACATGATTTTTATATGATAGATGATGGTCACTATATATTATCTGCATATGTAAATAAATTAGTAGATAATATTCCGAGCAATTTAACTACTTTGGGGAATTCTACAAAGGTTGTAGCATCTGTATTACAAGAGATAAAAGATGGTGAAGTAGTATGGCAATGGGATAGTACAAATGATCCTAAATTATATGAATTAAGTTTAGAAAATAACGAATTTAATGATTATACTAAGTGGTATGATTATGCACATTTAAATTCTATGGAGATAGATAAAAATGATAATAATATAATTTGTTCTTTAAGAAATCTAAATGCAATAGTTAAGTTAGATAGAAAAACTGCAGAGGTTATTTGGATTTTAGGTGGTAAGGGAGATGAGTTTGGAATTAAAGAAAACCAACAATTCTCTAGGCAACATGATGCAAATTTCTTAGAAGATGGAAGAATTGTATTATTTGATAATGGTTCTGAGGTTGGTAAGAGTCGTGTTCTTGAATTTACTATAGATGAAGAAAATAAGAAGATAGTAAATTGTGAAGAGTTTTCTGTAGGTAACAGATTTGGAATGTATATGGGATCTGCACAAAAGATTGATGATGAAAATAATGTATTTTTAATTGGATGGGGTAGTGCAGATACCGATACAGCTATATTTACTGAATATGATTTTAAAAATGATAAAATATTATCAGAACTTCATCTTTTAGATGACTCTTTAGCATCATATAGAGTTACTAAAACAAAATAGTGTTGTAAAAGTATATGATATATATTATTAAATAAGATAATATATGTCATATTTAAACTGAAAGAATTTACTATAGAGAAAATTAAAGGATGCATTTTCTCTATAGTTATTTTTGCTTATAGGAGGGCATAGAATATGAATATTTTAATTTCATCAATAGGAACAGCAACTAGCGTGGGATTTTTAAAATTAATAAGAATGATAAGTGAGAAACATTATGTAGTAGGGATAGATTTAAATGATTTTGGATATACTGCAGGTAGTCAATTAGTAGATAAGTTTGAAAAAATACCTTTATATAATGATGAAAGTTATATAGAAAAGTTATTACATATTATAGATAAGCATAAGATAGATATTTTTATACCAATACACGACTTCGAAGTTAAAAAAATATCAGAAGAAATAGAGAGATTTGAGGGAAATTGCAGAATAATTATACCAACAACCGATGTATTAAATGAAATTCAAGATAAAGAGGTATGTACTAGAAATATAAGTGAATTAGGTATTACATGTCCAAGGAAAGTTGATTTAGGTTATAATGATAAGAAGATAGTAAGAGAAAAGATATCCGTTGGGAGTAGAGGAATACAGATATTGGAATATAATGAACATGAACATAATCTGGAAGGTGATGTTTTTGTACAAGAATTTATTAAAGGGGACGAGTATACTGTAGATATATTAAATGACTTAAAGGGGAATCCTTTAATAATTGTACCTAGAAAAAGATTAGAAGTTAAAGCCGGAGTAGCAACTAAGGTTGAAATAATAAAAGATGAAAAAATGATTAATGATTGTAAAAAAATACTTTCAAAATTTAAGATACCTGGTTTTTGTAATGTTCAATTTATTAAGACTAAAAGTGGAGAAAATTATTTTATTGAGTTAAATCCTAGATTTGGAGGGTTTAGTATATCAAGCTCATTATCATCTATAAATATGGTTGAGTTATTTTTAAAGTTAGGTAATATAGATAATAATTATGAAGAAAATATGAGCAAAGTTAAATGGAATAGTATTGTAACTAGATATTATGAAGAGGTTGTTTATAATGAAGAATAATTGCTTTATGGATTTTGATGGAACTATTATTTGTAATAAAAAAAGGTTATATAAATTTTTTATAGATAATATAGATAATAAGTATAAGGAAGCCTTGACTGAAGATGAATTTTGGGCATTAAAGAAACTTGGAATTAATGAAATTGAATGGATAAATAAGCAGTATAAAGATAATATTTCAATTAAAGAATGGAATGAAAGAAAAAAGGAAATTATAGAAAGTAAAGATTATTTAAATTATAATAAGTTATTTGATTTTAGTGTAGAAACATTGAAAAAACTATCTGATAAATATAATTTAATACTTATAACAAGAAGAAGCAATGAAAAAAATGTTTTAGATGAAATAAATACTTTTAATATTGCTAGTTATTTTAATAAGATATTAGTTTTACCTCATAATGGAGGAACTAAATCGGATTTTATAAAGAATAATGGAATTGATATTTTAGATGGAGATATTTTAGTTGGAGATACAGAGGATGATATAGAAGCAGCATTACAACTAGGTATTACACCGTTTTTAGTCACTAGTGGGATAAGAAGCAATTGGATAGTTAATAAGTTATTTAATGGTAAGCATGTAAATGTGATAGAAAATATAAAAGATTTACTTTAAAATAATTTTAAAAAATTATAAATTAAGATATTATTTAGTAATGCAATATAAGTTTAATAACAAATAGAGGATGAATTAGTTATGAATGAGTATGATTTATATAGATGTAAATTTATAAAGATAAAAGGAAATTTTATAGTAGGTAGAAGTATTTTTGACAATAAGCTTTATTATATAAAAATAAATAAATATAGTAAAAAGTTTAAAATTGGAACAGATAATTACTTTTATGCTACTAAAAAAGAAAAAGGAATAATATTAAAAAAAACTATATTAAGTGTAGTAGACTATAACAAAGTAATAAACGAAAAAAATGATTTATAGCAATTATCTAAGTGGAAAAATAAAATACTTCCTTGACTAAAGTCAAGGAAGTATTTTATTTTCACTCTAATATTTTAATTTTTTGTAAAAATTTAAAAAAATATACTGCAATATAACCCAAAAAGATAATATTATAGTATAACTAAAATGTAAAAAGATGCTAAAAAATATAAAATATGAAAATAAATAAATTGATTTATTTATAATAAATAAAATGAAACATTGGCAATATATTAGTTTTAACAGAACAGTTTAGTAGTATGGAGGTGAAAATATGAAGATATGCTTTATAACTAATGAGCTTTTTTCTTTAGGAGGTGCCCAAAGAGTTTTATCTGTCTTAGCAAATAACTTAGTTCAAGAGTATGAAGTCCATATTACTTGGACATCAAATAATCCAACTATAGATAGAAGTTTATATGGCTTAAATCCTAAAATAAGGCTACATAATAATAGGGATTTATATAGCAAAAAACCAATAAATAAGCTTTTAAGAGGATTTAACAAGATAACAGGTATATTTAATAAAGAGACTTTTGAAACTACATTTAAAGAAATAGCTTACCCCAAAAAGCTACAAGAAGAATATATAAATTATATCAATAATAATAACTATGATTTAGTAATAGGGGTTGGAGGATATTTCAGCCTAATATTAGGAATAATTTCAGATAAGGTAAAAGCAAAAACTGTAGGGTGGCAGCATAATTCATATGAAGCATATTTAAAAAATAGATATAGATACTACTGGAATGAAGATATACTTTTTAATAAATATATACCTAAGTTAGATAGATATATTGTTTTAAATAATCATGATAAAGAGATGTTTAAAAAAGAGAAAAATATAGAATGTCAGGTAATATATAATCCTCGAAGTTTTAATAGTAAAGAGAAATCAAAGGTTAATAAGAAACAATTTTTAGCAGCAGGAAGATTCAATCATCAGAAAGGCTTTGATTTACTTATTGAATCATTTAATACTTTTTCTAAAACAAATGATGATTGGAAATTAGTTATAGTTGGAGAGGGAAAAGAAAAGATTAAATCATTTAATTTAATAGAAGATATGTCTAAGGAATGTAGGATTAAGTCTAGAGAATTTGATGTAGAAAATATAAGAGATAAATGGATTGAGTTAATTGATGAATTGATGGGGGTTAAACAATATTATGAATAACATAGTTTTTTTACATTCAAGTTCTGAATTATATGGCTCAGATAGATCCCTTTTAAATTTAGTAAAGAATCTAGATAAAGATAAGTTTAATATTACAGTTATTTTACCAGAGGATGGGCCTTTAGTAGATAAAATTAATAGGTTTGATAATGTAGAAGTTATTATAAATGAATTAGCAGTATTAAGAAGAAAAAATTTATCTTTAAGTGGAATGAGTCAATATTTTATTATGTGATTAGTTACTTAAGAGAAAGGGTTAGATTGATAATTAAAGATAGTAAAAGATATGTAAAGGAAGAATTTTTAACGGCTAAAGATGTAGTTGAAGCATTAAAGAAAAGAGTAAGATTAATAATAGCGTCTATATTAACATTTACTTTTATTACAGCAGTTTTTGTATTTTTTATAAGTACTCCTAAATATGAAGCAAGTGTAAAATTATTTGCAGGTAAAACTGAGGAGGTGCAAAGTGATTATTCAGATAAGGAGTTAGAATCATATTCTAGTATTATAAATACTTATATTGAGTTAATAAAAACAAGGGATTTTATGAATAAAATAATTGATGAAGTCAATTTGGATACTACACCAAAAGCATTAATGAATTCATTGCAATTTATAACTAAAGCAAATACTCCTATTATCGAAATTAGATATGTATCAAGTAATCCTGAAGTTGCAGAAGCTGTAATTTCTGCAATTACAGAGAATTTTGAAGTTGTTAATTATGAGGGAAATATTGATGAGTTTTTAGAAAAATTTGAGAGCATGGAGAATATAATTGGAACAAGATTTCACTCTGTAATATTATCTCAGGTTTTTAATCAAGGATTGTACCCTTTTATTTATAGTGATAAGACTTTGAATGTTCTTAGGGATATTGGTTTAGGACAAGAGTATTATCATATTAGAAATTGTGAAGAGTCTAGTGGCAAGAATGATAAAGATAAGTTTGATTCAAGATATATATTAGATATTATTTCAAGTAATAAGATTAATAATAAAGAGCTGTTTATTGAATCAGAAAAGCAATTTCAGGAGTTAGATAAATATGTTAGAGAGAGCTAATATAAGAAAAGTAGGAAAAAGAGTAATAGTATAATTTCATCAAACTTGGGACAAGGTGAAATATCTAAGTTAAGTTATTCAAATACAATAATGACTTTAATAAATACTGTAATATTAAGCAATATAATGACTTATTTTTATCCTAAAATAGCTAAAGATATTAATAAGGAAGATGGGCAGAAAAAGTTATTTGATCTGAGCTAGGAACTGTAATTACTTCTTATATGTCTTTGGGAATTATATTATTTAAATTTTCAAGGAAGTTTGGATTTAATTATAATAAGAAGTTATTTGTTATAAGAAATACTATGATTTGTGGGATAGCATTAATAACATTAGTGGCTATGTTCGTAATCAGAGGGGGTTTCTCTGATTTAGGTAGTCTTATGAATTTAACTTTATATGGAGTTTGTACAATTTTAATATATACTTGTGGAATTTTATTCTTAAGTAAATTTAATAGACAACAATAAAAATACTCTCTTGTCTTTGAGCAAGGGAGTATTTTTTAACCTTTAGGTTAAAGTTTTATCTGATTACTTTTCAAATGGAGATTCAGGAAATCTTATAAAATATCCTTGAGGGTGTTCACAAACTGGACATTTTAAAGGTGCTTCTTGACCTTCATAAATAAATCCGCAATTAGTACACATCCATGCAGTACTAGCAGTATCTTTAAATAATGATCCCTTTTCTAGCATATCAGCATATTTCTTAAATCTGTCGGAATGAACTTTTTCAATAGAAGCAATATTAGTAAATAATTTTTCTATATCTGGAAAACCTTCTTCTTTAGCAATTGCAGCAAACTCGTTATAGACATGTTCAAATTCGTTATTTTCATGTTTTTCAGCCAGTCTTAATAAAGTTAATGTACTAGTTTCTACAACAACTGGATATGAACCAGTTATTTCTAATTCTTCTCCAGAAAACTCTTTTAACTTATCCATAAATTGTTTAGCATGAGCTTTTTCTTGATTTGCAGTATAGTTAAATAAGTCTTCTAAAATAGGATATCCTTCTTTTTTTGCAGCTGATGCAGAGAAGGTATATCTATTTCTAGCCTGGCTCTCACCTGCAAAGGCTTTTAATAAATTTTCTTTAGTTTTACTTGTGTTAAAGTCAGTCATTGAAATTACCTACCTTTATTAAATTTTTAAATATAAAATCATAATTATATATCTTTATTCTTGTCATTGTAAATTTTTTTATACTTAGAATGTGTGTAAGTTAAATTAAAAATATATGTTAATAATTAATTGAATATGTTGCAATATATGTGGAAAGAATTATAATAAAATTTGTTTATTATAAGAGGTGATTATTTGATTAAATATATTTTTATTATTGGATTTATTTGTTTAGTATATGTAGTTATTTTTGCTTTATTAAAGGCAGGAAGTGATTTTGATGATGAAGTTGAAGAGCTTTATAATAATTTCTATGAAGATGATGGTTTAGATGAAGAATATGATTATTATGATAATAAGTATAAAGAAATATTAGATAAGCATGAAGAGGTATAAATTATAAAAATTTTTTTTATTTAGTAAAATAAAAAGTTTTAATATTAATTTTACAAGTATTTAAATTTACTTTAACAAAGAAAACATACTATAGTTGTTGAACACTTTGATTCCTCAAGGGCAATAAAAGTTTTATCTGGGCACTAGCAGAGTAGAAATTTTTATTACCCCTGGGGTAGAAAAGTTAGAAAATACAGTGGATATATTAATCATACTGATAGCACTTTTTCTGGAGTTAAGTTATCTATTATCAATAACTAATAATGGATTAATTATTTATAATTTAGGTATAGGTAATGAATATTAGTCATTATATTTTGTAATAAGGACACTTGGAAGCAAGAAATTGGATTCCTAGTGTCCCTATTATTTTTTGATTAATTTTTCCTAGGATTTAAATTATATGATATAATTATGAATATGAATAATATGGAGAAAAAGTAAAATAAATTAGAATTTGTAGCTTTAATTTGAGGAGAGATGAAGATTATGAAATGTTATTATCATGATAATAAAGAAGTAGTAGCTGCATGTACGGAGTGTGGAAGATTTATTTGTGAAGAATGTAAAGTTAATATAAATGGAAAAGCAGTATGTAAATCATGTGTAGAAAATAATATATTTAGTTCTAATCAAAGAAATAAATATAATACATATAATTATGGGGAAGTAAAGCAACAAGAATATAATAAATATTATGGAAGAAAATATATGCAAAAGAGTTGGTTAGTAACACTATTATTATGTCTTTTTACTGGAACCTTAGGAGTTCACAGATTTTATGTAGGAAAAATAGGAACAGGGATACTCCAATTGCTTACTTTTGGGGGATTTGGAATATGGACTTTGGTAGATTTTATATTAATTGCTTGTAAAAAATTTACTGATGCAAAGGGTAATTTAATATTAGATTAATAATAGAAGGGAGAATTAATGAGGTATGAATTGTTCAAGGCATGAAGAAAGAGAAGCAGTAGGAATGTGTGTAAGATGTCACAATCTTATATGTGAAGAATGTAAGGTAGAGATAAACAATAAATATTATTGTAAGAATTGTGTTTCTGAAATGTATTCAGATAATAATTATTATAATAATAGAAAGAACAATTATAGTAATAAAACTACTATAAATTCAGATAAGGTTAAGGAGTATGCTGATAAGGCAGTAAATGCTACAGTTGAAGTTACTAATAATACATTAAATTTAGTTAAGGATTTTTCAGAATCTGAAGACTTTAAAGAAACTATAAATAAAGTTAGTCAAAATCAAAAAGTAATTAATTATGTTCTTGGAATAATTGCTATTGTATTATTAATTCCAAAGGTTATAAATAATATTAATAGCATACCATATTTCTTTGATGAACTTGTATTTTCAACTAGATATTATGGTGTTTTTAGAACAGTATTTTATATTATAGAATTTATTGCAACTTTTATTGAACCAATAATAATTATTGCATTAGCAACATTACTATTTAATAATTTTATGAGACTAAAAAGAGAAATAAGAATAGTAGCGCCAATAGTTGTTGTTGCAGTATTTACATTAATTAGAGTTGTTAGTACAAATATAGCGTCTAGCTATTTCCGATTTCATATAATAGCAAATATGTTTTCATATTTTGTGCCTGTAATATTAATAGTTATAGGAAATTATCTTGATAAGGAATAACTAAATTTAGCATAGAAAAATTGCTTATAAGGTGAGAGAAATAAATTGGATAGTGAAGAGAAAAAGAAATATTCAGCTTTTCCTTTTCATTATTTATATAATTATAGTTTGTTTACTAAGTGTAATATATAATAAGATGAAGTAATTTAAGAATTTACTTAGGAGGTAAGGATATTGAGTAAAATAAAAGTTTTAAGTGTATTTGGAACAAGACCGGAAGCAATAAAGATGTGTCCTTTAGCAAAAGTATTAGAAAAGGATGATAGAATAGAATCAATTGTATGTGCTACAGCTCAACACAGAGAAATGCTTGATACAGTACTTGATATATTTGATGTTAAGCCGCAATATGATTTAAATGTAATGTCTCATGGTCAAACAATAGTTGATGTATCTAATAAGGTTTTAACAGGTGTAGATAAAGTAATAAAAGAATGTAATCCTGATATAGTTTTAGTACATGGAGATACTTCAACAACACTAAATGGAGCATTAGCAGCTTTTTATAATCAAAAGCCAATAGGACATGTTGAAGCTGGACTTAGAACTGGAGATCTTTACTCCCCATTTCCAGAAGAGGCTAATAGAAAGTTAACAGGAGCAATTGCTACTTTGCATTTTGCGGCAACGGAAAGTAATAAGGCTAATTTAGAAAAGGAAAATATACATAAAAATATATACATAACAGGTAATACTGTAATTGATGCTTTACTTAGTGTTGTAGATAAAAATCATAAATTTGATGATAAAAATTTGAACCATATAGATTTTGAAAATAATAAGATAGTTTTATTAACTGCACATAGAAGAGAAAATTGGGGAGAACCAATGAGAGACATATTTGCTGCAGTTAGAGAGCTTGTTACTAAAAATGAAAATGTGAATGTAATATTTCCAATGCATAAAAACCCGTTAATAAGAGAACTTGCAAATGAAAGTTTTAAGGGGGTAGAAGATAAAATACATTTAATTGAACCTCTTGAATATG
Organism: uncultured Clostridium sp.; assembly: GCF_934754925.1. Lineage (GTDB taxonomy): Bacteria > Bacillota > Clostridia > Clostridiales > Clostridiaceae > Clostridium. The sequence goes on from NZ_CAKVJA010000062.1 coordinate 10,081, forward strand.
TTGATTTTGCAAATCTTATGGCTAAGTGTTATCTTATAATGACAGATTCGGGAGGCATACAAGAAGAAGCACCAGCTCTTGGTAAGCCAGTTATTGTTTTAAGAACAGAAACAGAAAGACCGGAAGCTGTTGAAGCTGGAACTGTAAAGTTAGCGGGAATTAATAAAGAAGATATATTTAATATTGCTGATGAACTTATAAATAATGAAGAAGCTTATAATAAAATGGCTCATGCAGTAAATCCTTATGGAGACGGAAAGGCTTGTTCAAGGATTGTTGAATATATAGTAGAATATTTTAAAGATAAATAGA
>NZ_CAKVJA010000063.1 GCF_934754925.1 uncultured Clostridium sp.
GGGGAAAACTATTCCTAATAGCAATATTATCATTGTATCTGAAAATGGAACTGTAGGAACAACTCAAGCAAAGGCAAATGGGGAATTTCAAGTTGAAATATCTCCAATGGTTTCTGGAACCAATATAGAAGTATTAGTTTATGATAAAAAGATTTTTTCTATATTGTACAAATTTGAGAAATTAGTAGTTAAAAAGGATTTATTTACATCGTAGTTTTAGGGCCATACAAGGGTGTTGGACAATCATAATTTGGCTTAAAAAGGGTAATACTAAACTTGAAATACTTAGGAGTAATAATAAACTAAAGAAAACATTGGAGGAAAAAGTTATGAAGAAAAAAGTTGTATCATTATTAATATGTTCTGCATTAATGATGGTTGAAGGTGTTACTACTTATGCACAAACTTTAAGTACTAGTCCAGCAGATGGTAATAAGGCTACAATAGAAGCACCTTCAGAAAATAAAGAAGAAAAGAAGGAGAAGGAAACTTCAGCTCCAGAAGAAAAGAGTACAGAAGATAAGAGTAAAAAGACTTCTAAGGAATCATCAAAAGATGATATAGAAGATACTTCAAGCAATCCTTGCAAGAAAAAAGAAAAAGAAGAAAAGAATAAATGTAAAGATGATAAAAAAGAACATAAGAAACATCATAAACATGATAAAAAAGATGCAGATAAATGCAAGGAAGATGTAAAGAAAGAAGATACTAAGTGTAAAGAGCATAAGAAAGAAGAAAATAAGTGCAAATGCAGAGATGAAGAAAATTCTGATAAAATAGAAAATTCTTCAGAAAAAGCTGCAGAATAATATATTATTAAATTCTCCTAGTCTATGAAAATAATTTTCTTAGACTAGGAGAATTTTTTGATTCCCTAGAAAATTGAATTTAGAGCAGTACTTAACACCTTACCAATAGAATCATTAATAACTAAATCAGCTTTATTATCAGCAGAAGTTGAACTTTTATTAATTAAAACAAGATTCTTACCTCTAAAATAATCAATAAGTCCAGCAGCAGGATAAACAACAAGTGAAGTTCCACCTATAATTAAGGTATCAGCTTGTGATATAGCTCTAACAGCTCCTGTTATCACATCATTATCTAATCCTTCCTCATAAAGAACAACATCAGGTTTAACGCTTCCTCCACATTTAGTACAAGTAGGTATGCCTTTAGATTCTAAAATGAATTTTTCATCATAAAAGGCATGACATTTAACACAGTAATTTCTTAAAACAGAACCATGAAGTTCAAAAACTACTTTGCTACCAGCAGCTTGATGAAGACCATCTATATTTTGAGTTACTATAGCTTTAAGCTTACCCATTTTTTCAAGTTTAGCTAAAGCTATATGAGCTGCATTAGGTTTAGATTCTGGATATATTAATTTATCTTTATAAAATTCAAAAAACTCTTCGGGATATCTCATATACATTGTATGTGAAACAAGTTGTTCAGGAGTAAGGTTTATTTTTAATTTTTCACTCCATAAGCCATTAGCACTTCTAAAGTCTGGTATATTACTTTCAGTAGATACTCCAGCCCCTCCGAAGAAAACTATATTATTACTTTCCTTAAGTATTTCAGTTAATAGTTTTATTTTATTTTCCACAATATCATCTCCGAATTTAATTTTATATTTTTATTATTACACAAATAAGTATAAAAATAAAATTTATTACTTAGGAAAGTAAAAAGTGCCTATAATCAAATGTTAGGCACTTTTAATATTAGCAACTTATTTCTAAATTATCATTATTTTTAAATTCATTTATAAGATTATTAAATATTTCTCTTAATATTTGTCCAATTTTTAAATAGGCTTTATCATCTAAATTTGCAAGAGAAACTCTAAGTCCCCATCTAGATGAAGCAAAACCATCACCATTTAAAAGAACAATAGAATAGTTTTTAGCTAAACTATAAAGTATATCAAAAGGTGTATAGTTCTTTTCTATATATTTACTTGCTTCAATTCCATATTCAACTTTAGCCCAATCTAAAATATTTATTTCAGTATAGTATGAAGCATAGTATGGATCATTAAATATTTTAACTTCTAAACCATCACATAATAATTGCTTACGTTTTTGACAAATTGATTTAGTTAAAGTTTTATAATTATTATTAGAGTCAATTAATGCAAAAGCACAGAAAAATGCCATTTGTACTTGTTGAGGTGTTGAAAGTCCAGCTGTATGATTTAAGGCAACTTGTCTACTATCTGCAACAATTCTATCTATAAATGATATTTCTTCTGGTGTACAAGACAGATGACAGTACCTTGTATTTAAGTTAAGCTTATGTATTTCAGGCAACTCTGCAATTAATTTATTATATATATTATCTTTATTTAATATTATAGTTCCAAGTCTCCAACCTGTAACACCAAAATATTTTGAAAGTGAATAAACGCCAATAGTATTATAAGGTAAATCACTAAGAACTGATTTAAAATTATTAACAAATGTACAATAAACATCATCAGTAATAATCATTAAATTTGGATTATAGTTATTTACTATATCTTTTAATGTTTCTCTACATTTAGCGTTTAATGCTATAGAAGCAGGGTTGTTTGGATTTACTATAAATACAGCTTTTATGCTTGTATCTTTTAATTTATTTAAATCTTCTTCAGTATATTGATATGTAGGGATTCCATTTTCATCAATTTCATTAGCATGAATATTAATCACATCAAAATTATAATGCGGTAAATGTGGAATTTCTAAATATGGAGTAAAAATTGGAGTCATAAGTGCAATTTTATCTCCTTTATTTAGAAGATGATTTTTTTCTAAAGAATCAAAAATATAGCACATTGCAGCTGTACCACCTTCAACCCCAAAAACATCAAAATTACCATTAAATTCTGAAGTTCCACATAATTCTTTTAATAAGTAGTTATTAACTATTTTTTCTATATGGATAAGCATTCTATCAGGAAAAGGATAGTTGTCTCCTATTATCCCATCAGCTAATTCAAAAATCCACTGGTCCGCATTAAATCCAAGATCATTTACTCCATAGTTATAAATTTCTTTTATTAAATTTATTCCAGGCAATGAAGGGTTAGATTTAATATATTCTAGCAATCTTTCTGAAATTCCATCTTTTTGAACCATTCCAGCTAAATCATCAATATTTAATGATCTTTGTGTTTCTAATATAGCAAATTGACCAAAGGTAAAGAAGGCTTGTCTAGGAGTAGCTGCAGTCCAGTTTGGATTACCTCTACCAGCATCTAAAATAGTATTATTATTTAATGAAGCTAGTTGTAATAATTTATCTTTAAATTCAAAAGGACTTACTTTACCGTAAATTTTTTTAAGGTTTTCTTTAGTTAATTCTGTATTCAAATTGAATGTCTCCTTTCATGCTATTTAAATACTGAAGTATTTCTTGCATTTATTAATTTTATAACAGAATTAATAAAATTAAAATAGGAAATATTAGTTTTAGTAATTTAATAAAATATGAATACTAAATTTAGAAAATTATATTAAAATGTTATAAATATAACTTTAAAATGATTAAAGTGTTAATAAAAAAAGGTATATATTAATAAGGTGTAAGTTGAGAACTATAAAAATATGTTTATAATATAAATAAGTAATAACAAAATATTAAACAAAATCATATTTTTGGTAATGAAGAAGTTGCTAAGAAATTCATTATATAATAAAAATGGTGAAGATAAATAATCTTCACCATTTTTATTAATGAGTTAAGACTTCAACTCCAGTTTCAGTTACTAAAACTGTATATTCCCATTGAGAAGAAGGATAACCATCTTCAGTTAAAACAGTCCAACCATCAGCTTCATCAATAAATATATCAGAACTACCCATGTTTATCATAGGTTCAATAGTAAATACCATACCAGGAACTAAGAGCATACCAGTACCTTTTTTACCTACATGAGAAACAAAAGGAGTTTCGTGGAATTCAAGTCCTATTCCATGTCCGCCAAATTCTCTAACAACAGAGTAACCATTAGCTTCAGCATGCTTTTGTACTGCTTCTGCTATATCACCTAAGTATCCCCATGGTTTTGCAGCTTCTAAACCTTTATCTAAACACTCTTTTGATACTCTTACTAGTTTTTCTAAGTCAGGATGTACATTTCCTATTTTGAACATTCTAGATGCATCTGAAAAATATCCATTATATATAGTAGAAACATCTACATTAACAATATCGCCTTCTTCTAGTATTATATCTTCACTAGGAATACCATGACACACTTCATCATTTATAGAAGTACAAACGCTTTTAGGATATCCTTGAAAGTTAAGTGGAGCTGGAATTGCACCTTGTGATACTGTAAAGTCATGAACTATAGTATTGATTTCTTCAGTTGACATTCCAGCTTTAATGTTTTTACTTACTAAATCTAAAACTGCAGTATTAATAGCACAACTTTCTTTAATTTTTTCAATTTGTTCAGGTGTCTTAATTATACTTCTAGGTGGCACTATGTGACCTTTAAGTTTATATGAGTTTATTTTTTCATCAAATTGCAAATGACAATTTTTGTATTTTTTATTACTACCACACCAGCAGTGGTCATTTCTATTAAGATTCATGTTTTTATCTCCTTGTATCTATTTGTATACTTTCATTATAGTACTTTATTAATAAAAATGAAAACTATTAATATAATTAATTATTTTAATATGTAAAAAGTGAAATAATATTTTATATGAATAGTTTTATATTTTATAATATAACTAAAAGAGTTTGAAAGGGAAATATTTATGAATAGGTATGTGTCAAAGAAAAAGGTATATGTATATACTTCTTTTCAGGTTATAGGTATATTATTAATTTTGTACTATTTAATATTGAAACTAATGTTTGGATTTGTAGCGTTTTCCAATATGTTTTGTATGCTAGGTATACTTTTATTTGTTTATGGGTATGTTGAGCTAAAATTTAATATAGATATTTGGGGGCATATCCCTAAAATATTTAGGGTAATAATTACAACTTTATTTACAGTAGGATTAGTAATATTTATATGTATTGAGAGTATTATAATTTATAATGGAAATCATCATGATAATGAAAAGCCTGATTATTTAGTTGTTTTAGGAGCAGGATTAAGAGGAAATAGCATAAGTGCTTCATTATTATATAGATTAGAAACAACACTAGATTTTCATGAGATGTATCCAGATGTTAAAATAGTTGTGTCTGGTGGACAGGGAACTGGAGAAAGTATGCCAGAAGCTTTAGCAATGAGAAATTTTTTAGTTGATAATGGTGTTGATCCAAGTTTAATTATAATGGAAGATAAATCAACAAATACTTATGAGAATTTTTTATATACTAAATATATTTTAGAAGAAGATACTGAGAAAGATAATTTTACAATAACTATAATATCTAATAATTTTCATATGTATAGAGCTAAGTTTTTAGCAAGGGAAGTTGGATTTAGTACCTATGGTTATCCAGCACCATCACATAAGGCATCAGCATTAGTATTTTATGTGAGAGAATTCTTTGGAGTAATAAAGGCATATATATTTAAGCAATAATTAGTGCAGTAGAGACGTGAAAAATACGTCTCTATTTTTAAATATAAAAAATAGGAGGAATGAAGATGTATGTTATAGAGACTAATAATTTATATTGTTAATTATGGTATTTCTTTTTGAAAATAGAAATATAAATGAATAAAAACATAAATAATAATAAATATTAATAAATGTGAGTTTTTTATCAATGTTAGAAATTAAAAGGATAGGAGGGTTTATATGGGTAAAAAATTTATATTTAATGAATCTATAAATGATATAGTAAGGAAGAGAAAGTCTATAAGAACTTATAATAAGGAAGAAATATCAAGTGAAATAGTTGGAAAACTTAATGATTATATAAATGAAATAAGAGGACCATTTAAAGAAAATATAACATTTAAAATACTAGATTCTAAAGAGCATATAAATGGAGCAAGACTTGGAACTTATGGAGTAATTAAGGGGGCAACTAAATTTATAGTAGCAAAGGTAAAAGTGGGACAGCATTCTTTAGAAGAGTTAGGTTATGAAATGGAGTCCTTAGTTTTATATGCAACATCTATGGGGTTAGGTACATGTTGGCTAGGGGGAACCTTTAAGAAGGGACAGTTTGCAAAGGCTATGGAAGTTGGAGAAGGAGAAGTATTACCAATAGTGTTACCTATAGGGTATGCGAAAGAAAAGAAGAGCTTTATTGATAAAACTATGAGATATATATCAAAATGTGATAAAAGAAAGCAATGGAATGAAATATTTTATTTTAGAGATTTCTCATGTCCATTAACTCAGCATTCTACCTTAGATGGATTTAAAGATATGTTTGAAAATGTAAGATTAGCACCATCTGCAGTTAATAAGCAACCTTGGAGAATAGTTAAAAGTGGAAATGAATTCTATTTTTATATAAATGAAGATAAGGATGAAAAGAAGGAAGAGGCTTGCGATATTAAAAGAATTGATATTGGAATTGCAATGTGTCATTTTGAATTAACTTGTAAGGAAAATGGAATAAGAGGAGGTTTTAAGGTAAACAATCCTAATATTCGTGATATGCCAAATAACTATAAATATATAGCAACATGGGTAAAAGAATAAAAAATATAATTAAAAAAATACACCTAATGTAAAGGTTATCAAAAGTCAAAAAGCGTATTTTAAAAGATAAAATGGGAAAAATAAATATATAAAATTATTTATAAATATTGGAGGTCTTGAATATGGCTTTTGAAAAACTTGAGAAAAAAGTCAATCAAATTAGTAAAAAGATTAAGCAAGGAAGATTTTCACAAGAAATAGGAGATGAAATTAGTAGTGTAATTAATGAAATTGAAGATCTTGGAGGGGAAGCTAAAGAAAAATTTAAAGATGCTTTAGAAAATATGAAGACTTCATTAAAAAAAATGAAATAGAAAGAGTAAAAAGGTATAAAGAAAATATCAAAAAGTTCTTTATACCTTTTTGATGTTATAAGTTAAATATTTTAATACTATTAGATAGATGATATTAACAATCCTTAAGGTGTATGTTATTATATAGATATATTTGTATAATTTGGATAATAAATTTTAGACAGGGCAAAATCAAGAAAGATGCCATATTAGATAAGTATTTTATTAGTAATAAATTTATAAGGCAATATGTCAATTAAGTTTAAGGAGGAATTTAGATGGAAATAAGAAGAGCAACGTTAGAAGATATAAATATTATAGCTAAATATAATTACAATCTTGCATTTGAGACAGAGGATAAAAAACTTGATATGAATATTTTAACTAAGGGTGTTAAAAGACTAATTGAAGATGAAAGCAAAGGAGTTTATTATGTTTGCGAAATAGATGGTAAGATTGTTGGACAAATTATGTATACTTATGAGTGGAGTGACTGGAGAAACGGAACCTTTTTATGGATACAAAGTGTTTATGTAAATAAGGAAAATAGAGGAATAGGAGTCTTTAAAGCATTATATAATTATATAAAGGATATGTGTGATAAAGATAAAAATATATGTGGAATAAGATTATATGTTGAAAAGGAAAATTATGTGGCGCAAAATACTTATTCTAATCTAGGAATGTATAAATGCAATTATTATATGTATGAATATGAAAAATAATATAAACAAATATAACCATGTTTTTTAATAATATAGGGGGTGATGCTGTGTATACAGCAGAATTAAAAAGTAGGTCAAGAGAACAGCTAAGGGGGAATTGGGCAGTAGCTATAGGAACAATATTAGTTGCTAATATAATACTAGATATCAATCTATGGTATAAGGCAACTTCAGAGTTAGGTATTGAAGGTTTATCCTATTCCTTAAATTTAGTTTCGTTATTATTAGGCGGTGTTATATCAGTTGGATTATGTAGATTTTTATTAGATATAGCAACTAAGAGAGCAGAAGCTAGATTTAATACGTTATTTTCAAGCTTTAATATTTATTTAAAAACATTGGGGTTAAATTTGTTAATAACATTAGCTGTTTTTGCAGGAACTTTATTATTTATAGTGCCTGGAATAATAGTATCTCTTATGTTTTCACAGGCATTTTATATACTATCAGAAGATCCAAGTAAATCTATTACACAATGTATAAATGAAAGTGTTAATTTAATGAGTGGTCATAAATGGGAGTTATTTTATTTAGAATTATCATTTATTGGATGGTGGTTGCTTGTATTAGTGACATTAGGTATTGCTGCACTTTGGGTAACTCCATATCAAAAATTAACAGAAGCAAACTTTTATTTATATTTAAATAATAATTAGCATATAAAGGTTGAAAATTATATTTTTATAATTTTCAACCTTTATATGTTTTATTCAACTTCCTTTTGGTTAAATATATTGCAAGTAATAAAATAAGAAACAAGTAATAATATAATACCTATTAATACACTTAAAATAGTTAAAATTGTAGGGTTTAAGTGTATATTAATTTCTGGAATTATTTCTAATAATGCAGTAGAAAAACATATTGGAAATACTGCGATAAATATAAGAATATATCTTCCTTTTTCAAAGCCTAATAAAAGAGTTGCTGGCATTAATACAGCTGTAAAAAATACTCCTATTATAGCTGTAGATAAAGAAACCTCATAAAGAGATATATTATTTGATATATTAAAGCCAACTACTGTTATAATTACTAATAATATAGATGATATAAGTGTTGCTATTAAAGTATTTATTAAACAATATATATATCTTGAGAAAATATATTCCTTAATAGTAATAGGAAGAGAATATATTAAATAATTCATTTTACTTCTTTCTTCATAAAAAATAACTGAATATGAAGCTAGCATTAAATACATTGCACCTGCAAAAGTAATCATAGTAGGTTGAGTAAAGGCAAATATAGAACCAAAAACTAATATAAAAATTAAATTTTTCTTTATTGCAAACAATGAATTAAATTGTAATTTTAATAAATTCACTAAATTATTCATAAATTAAAACCTCCTAGTGTAATACAATAAAAGATCTTCAAGGGTACACTTTTCATAAATTGCTTCATTCCCAAAAAGTTCATAAGCTTTTTTCTTATTAGATATTAAGCCTTCAAATCCAAAAGCATTCTCTTTTAAAGAAATAAATTGTTTTTTTATTGTATTGTCAATCAAAGCCTTTTTACTTTTAATCAGCACATGATTATCTAATATATAATCTTTTTCTCCTTGAAGAAGAATTTCACCGTTATATACCATAACTATATAATCAGCAGATTTATCTAAGTCTGTAGTTATATGAGTTGAGTAGAAAACAGTCATACTATCCATTTCAATATGATCTTGCATAAGTTCTAAAAACTCATTTCGTATTATTGGATCTAAGCTTGAAGTTGGTTCGTCCATTATTAAAAGTTTTGGATGATGGGATAAAGCCATTATAAGTTCAAATTGCTTTTTTTGCCCTTTAGATAGATCCTTGTAAAGTTTACTTTCATCAATATTAAATTTAGTTAAATAATTTTGATATAATGATTCATCCCAGTTAGGATAAAATTTAGATATTATTTTATGAAGATTAGATAGTTTACTTTCTTCTAGGAATCCAGATTCATCCCCAACATAAGCAATGTTTTCTTTAGTTTTAGTATCTTTATTAATATTACTATTTAATATTTTAATTTCGCCAGAATCAGGTTTAACCATTCCAAGTAAAGATTTAATAGTAGTAGTTTTACCAGAGCCATTTGGTCCGATAAATCCAGTAATATATCCTTCTGGTATATCAAGATTATCTATATTTAAAGAAAAGTTCTTATAATTCTTTTGTAAATTACGAATTTCAATAGAGTTCATATTTATACCTCCTCATAAATACTTTTAAAAATTTCAATACATTCATCTAGCGTTAATCCCAGAGATTTAGCAGATATTATTACGGCTTCAAGTTTATCTTCCATTTCAGCCATGGCAGCTTCTCTTAATCTTTCTGAATTATAACCAGAAACAAAAGTACCTTTACCAATAACTGTTTCAATAAAGCCTTCTTTTTCAAGCTCTTCATAAGCTCTTTTAGAAGTTATAATACTTACTTTAAGCTCTTTTGCTA
>NZ_CAKVJA010000064.1 GCF_934754925.1 uncultured Clostridium sp.
CATCTAAGTATGAGAAAAATGGAGTAGAAGAGGAAGTAGTTCTATTAGAAGAAAAGTTACAAGAAAAAATTAATAACATATCAAAAAAAGTTTGGGATATTTTAGGTTGCAATAGTTATGCACGAATTGATATGATAATAAGAGATAGAGTACCTTACTTGCTAGAAGTAAATACACTTCCAGGGATGACAACACAAAGTCTTATTCCTAAAAGTGCAAAGGTACGTGGATTAGAATTTAGTGAATTATTAGATAAAATAATAGAGTGTTCACTAATTTAGGAGTTGTGAGAAGTGATATTTTCTAAAATAGATTTTAATGATGAAGAACCGTTATATTTACAAATAGAAAATTATATAAGGAGTATGATTGATAGTAATCTTCTTGTATCAAATGGAAAGCTCCCTGCTACAAGGGAGCTTTCTAAATTGCTTGGAGTAAGTAGAAATTCTGTAATAACTGCATATGAAAATCTTGAAGAGAAAGGTATTTTATATACTGTAAAGGGAAGAGGAACATTCGTTTCAGAAGTTAAGTCAATAAATGAAGATGGATGGAAGGTTTCGTGGAGTGAAAAAGCAAATGATTATGGAAATCTTGCAGAAAAATTAGATATTGTAAAAAGTGAAATTCCATGGGAAAAAAATTTAATATCTTTTAAAAGTATATCACCGGATGGTGAACTATTTGATATGGAAGAGTTTAAAAAAGCATTTTTAAATAGAATTTCAATAGAAGGACATAAGATTTTAAATTATGGATATGCAAAGGGTTATAAGCCTCTTATTGAATACCTTTTAAAATATATGAATACAAAAGGTGTAGATACAAGAGGTAAAGATATTATAATAACTAATGGATTTACAGAGGGATTGGAGATGCTTCTTACTGCATATACAAATAAAGGCGATAAAATTATTTGTGAAAATCCAACTCATAATACAGCTATTAAAATTATGAAGGTTCATGGAATTGAAGTAGTGGGAGTTTCTATGACTGAAGAGGGTGTAGATATTGGAGAATTAGAAAATAAGTTAAAAGCTAATAATATAAAGTTTGGATATTTAATTCCTTCATATCATAATCCAACTGGAATTGTAATGAAAGGGGAAAAAAGATATTCTGTTTATAATTTATTTAAAAGGTATAATGTTCCAATAATAGAGGACGGATTTAATGAAGAACTTTTATATAATAGTACCCATGTATCTCCAATAGCAGCTCTTGATAATGGAGGAAGTGGAGTTGTTTATATAGGAAGTTTTTCTAAGATATTATTTCCAGGTATACGAGTAGGATGGATTCTTGCAGATAAAAATGTTATAGATATATTAGAAAGTGTAAAGAGGTGCAAAAATATTCATACATCATTTTTAGATCAAGGAATACTTTATGAGTATTTACGTTGCGGAGCTTTTGAAAGGCAAATAAAAAAGGTTAGAAAAGTATATAAAGAGAAATATGAGTTTGCTATAAAATGTATTAATAAATATATTAACCCAACATTTGTATGGGGAGAGGGCGGACTACATATTTATATTAGAATAGAGGATGTAGATTCAAGACAACTTTTAGAGGCGTGTTATGAAAAGGGGGTTATATTTACACCAGGAGATATATTTTCAGTAGATGATAGTTGTAAAGAGAGTTTAAGATTGGGACTCTCTAGATTATCTATTGAAGAGATAGAACAAGGTATTAAAATTATAGGTGAAGTAAGTGAAAAATTAAAGAAGAAAAATTTAAAATAAACATATTTTAAAACAGTAATTATAAGAGGGAGTTTTAAGATGTAAAAAAATATTAATGCCTCTTAAAATTTGTTTTGCAAAAGTATGATAAAGATGATATTCTATTTAATTGGTGAAATAAAACTTTAGGGGGCGATGATGAAATGAAAAACGATATGACAAATGATATGACTAAGGGAAATCCCATTAAATTAATATTATTATTTTCAATACCTTTGTTGATAGGAAATATATTCCAACAGTTTTATAGTATGGTAGATACTATAATAGTTGGTAGATTTGTAGGTGTTGATGCTTTAGCAGCAGTTGGATCAACAGGATCTATGGTGTTTTTAGTTAATGGATTTGCAACAGGATTAACTAGCGGATTTGCAGTATTAGTATCACAAAGATTTGGTGCAAAAGATGAAAGAGGTCTTCGTAAAGCTGTTGCTAGTGCAATAACTTTAACCGTTATTTCAGTAATTATAGTTACATTAGTAAGTTTAGTAGGAGCAAAACCACTGTTAAAATTAATGAACACTCCTGAAAATATTATGACTGATGCTTACATATATATAAAAATAATTTATGGAGGAGTTATAGCAACAGTTGCATATAATTTAATTGCAAGTATATTAAGAGCATTAGGTGATAGTAAGACACCATTATACTTCTTAATAGTATCTTCAGTTTTAAATGTTATTTTAGATTTAGTATTTATAATCAACTTTAAAATGGGAGTTGCAGGTGCTGCATATGCTACTATTATTTCGCAAGGTATATCTGCAATACTTTGTTTAATTTATACTTATAAGAAATTTACTATTTTAAGACTTAAAAAAGAAGATTTTAATGTTAAAAGAAGATATTATCATAAGCATTTAAAGGTGGGTATTCCAATGGCACTTCAATTTTCTATAACAGCTATAGGAATAATGACAGTTCAAGGTGCTTTAAATGTGTTTGGATCTACAGTTATAGCTTCATATACAGCAGCATCAAAGGCATTACAACTTGTGATGCAACCAGCAATTACTTTTGGTGTTACTATGGCTACTTATTGTGGACAAAACCTTGGTGCAAAAGAGTATGGACGTATAAAAGAAGGGGTTAAAGCATGTACTAAAATTTCAGTTATTACAAGTATTATTGCTGGGGCAGTTTTAATATTCCTTGGGAAATATTTTGTTATGATGTTTATAAGTAATCCAGATACTGAAATATTAAAATATGCTCAACAAGTACTTGATATATCAGCTATATTCTTTATACCTTTAGGATTAATATTTATACATAGAAATGCTCTTCAAGGTATAGGTGATTCATTTGTACCAATGATGGCTGGAGCATATGAACTTATAGCAAGAGCTATAGTTGCATTTACATTACCAAAATATTTAGGATTTATGGGTATATGTTTAGCAGATCCAGTTGCTTGGCTTGCAGCTGAAATTCCATTAGCAATTACTTATTTTAAAAGAATAAGAAACCTATTAAAACATGGAAATATTAAAGTTTAGGATTTAATTAACTGTGATATAAAATGATTTTAGATTATTTTATATCACCTTTTTTATTTAATCATAGAAATAAAGTAAGTATGTATAAAGAAAATCGTTACAAATGTTGATTTAAAATTAGTGGAAATTTGTACCAATGTTAGTAAATTTGGCGTATTATGAAGTGTAAGCTAAGTTATGAGGAGAAGAAAATTGAGTACATTAGGAACTACAGATACTTTAAATGATATTATAAATAACTTAGATGAAGATCAGTTAAAAGAGCTTTGTTCAAGTTATTGTGATGACACTAGTGATACTGATGCCGCTAATGAGTTTTATGCATGTCAATTATTAAACTTACTACAGTGTTATGGATGCCAATTTATGAGATTGATATTATTACTAATATTTTTATATGCATGGAACAATCAGATGGCTAACAATTATTTAATGAATTCAAATTGTCAATTAACAAATTGTATTAATGATTTACTACAAAATTGTATGGATAATAATTGCAATTCTAATTCTAACTCTAAAAAGAGATAAATAGGGAGAATAACAGAAATGTTATTCTCTTTAATATATAGTATAAATATGCTAAGAGACATTAATAATGTATTGTAAAAAATACTATAAGGATGAAAAGTATAATAAAGTATGCCCTTTTTGTAATTTATAGTTAAAAATTTGATTATATATTAATAAAGGATTAAGATTTTGAATTTATAATTAAGGTATAAAAAATGAAATATAAATTTATAAGGTGAATTATGAGGAGGAAAAAACTTGGCAAAACATGATTTTGGAATTATTGAAAGATTTGAAGATGATAAGTGGTATAGTGATTATGAACCTGAAAAGTATAACTGTATATCGGTTAGTGATGAATTAATAGATGAGGTAATAATAAAGTATTTAAAGGAATTAGGACATTTAAAAACATACTTTCATGTAAAAAAACATCCCGCATTAGGACTAGATTATTGTGGTACAACTATTATACCACCAAGTTCATTAAAGGAATTTAAGAAAATTATTATGAGAGCTAATAAACAATTTAAATCTAATGAACTTGATAAGTTGATAAGAAAAATTAATATTGCAATAAAAGAAAACAAGTATGTAATTCATTATGGAATATAAGAGTGATATACTAATTTGTTTAAAAATGGCGGTAACGCAAATTGATTTTTCCCCTTGGGTTTTAATATCAAGGGGAGTTTTTGCTTTAATTAAAATTTTCTTATAGAATTATAATCTAGTAATTCTTTAAATATCATTTTAGCTCCAGCTAAATAATCATAGTTAGAATTAGAATCTTGAGATTTTAATAATGACCAACTAGCATTATAAAACTTAACTACAAATAGATAATCTAAGAGCCTTTTATAATATGTATTATTAAATTCACCAAAATAAAATTTAAGTAGCTGTTTTCTTGAATCTTCAGTAAAAAACCAACATATGGTTGCTAAGTCAAAAAATATATCTCCCATGGAAGAGTACTCAAAATCTACAAAATATAAATTATTATTACTTAAAAGAATATTTGAAGCATTTAAGTCATTATGGCACAGTCCAATTAAAGGGTTTTTATTAAGTTTAATTTCTAATCTAGTTAAATGATTTAGAAGCATATCTATAGAGTTCGGTAAATAAAGATTTGATTTTTTACATATATTCACTCTTTTTCTTATATGATCAAATGGATTAAAGTATTTCTCGCATTTCAAATTATGAAAGCTTTTTAAGGAGTAAGAAAGTCTGTGTAAAAAGTCAGTAGAAGAAAAATCAGTTAAAGATGGCATATCACCAGGAATCCAACTACTAACCATATTTCCAGTTTCAGTGGAGAAGTAGTATAGATGAGGGGCTATATTGATTTTCTCAGCTTTATTTAATATTGATAACTCATTTTTTCTATCGATATGTAAATAATTATGTGTACATATTTTAACAAAATAATTATTGTGCTTATAATGAACTTTATAGTTTTCACTACTAAGACCACCTATTCTTTCTATAGAAGATATATTTATTATATTCCATTTAAGCTCGGTTTTTAAAAATTTTATTAAAGCAGTGTTCATATTGTTCTCCTAAATGAAAAGTTGCTTAATATATCATTGTTGACATTTAAACAAATAATAAAGTATTATAACAAAAAAAGAAGGTGTTTTAAATAATTGGGGTGAAATAATGGAAAATAAAAAAATAGAATTAAAATATATTGTAGATAATATAACTGGATTAAATGAAAAAGCCATGGAGATGGCAAAAACAAGAGTTGATTCATTGGCAAAGCCTTTAGGGAGCTTAGGAAAATTAGAAGATATAGCAATAAAGTTTGCCGGGATTACAAGTAAGATAAAAAATTCTATAAATAAAAAGTGTATTATTATAATGTCATCAGATAATGGGGTAGTAGAGGAAGGTGTTGCTTCAGCACCTCAAAGTGTAACATTAGCACAAACAATTAATTTTTCAAGAGGATTAACAGGGGTAGCTGTACTTGCTAAGGAAAATAATTGTGATTTAAAGGTAGTAGATATTGGAGTAAATACAGATAAAAAAATCCCAGGAGCGATAGATAGAAAAATAAGAATGGGTACCTATAATATAGCGAAGGGACAAGCTATGAGCTATGATGAATGTGTAAAAGCAATGAATATAGGAATAGAAATGGCAAAGAATGCTTATGAAGAAGGATACGATATATTAGGTGTTGGTGAAATGGGAATAGGAAACACCACAACAAGTAGTTCAGTTCTTGTAGGTTTAACTGGTTGTGGCATTGAGGAGGCTGTTGGAAAAGGGGCAGGAATAACTAAAGAGGCATTTGAAAAGAAAAAGTGGGTAGTATCGGAAGCAATTAGAGTTAATAAACCAAATAAGAATGATCCTGTTGATGTAGTTGCTAAGGTTGGTGGATTTGACATAGCAGGAATGATTGGAGTATTTTTAGGAGCTGCTTATTATAAAGTACCCATAGTTATAGATGGATTTATTTCAGCAGTTGCAGCATTAGCAGCAGTAAGAATAAATCCATTAGTAAGGGAATATTTAATACCTTCACATTGTTCTAAAGAGATTGGTTATAATATTGCAATGAGAGAATTAAATTTAGAGCCTATGATTAATTTAGATATGAGATTAGGGGAAGGTAGTGGGTGCCCAATAGCTTTTTCTATAGTTGAATTTAGTTTAGCTATGATGAACAATATGGCTACTTTTGATGAAGCAGAAATAAATGATGATTATTTAGAAGAAGTTAGGGGAGAAGAAAACTATATAGTTTAGGAGTTAATATGATTGCTTTAGTAGTTGGTGGAGCTAAAAGTGGAAAATCAATGTTTGCGCAGGATTTAGCTAAATCATTAAATGAATCTTCTAAAATACATTTAGAAGGGGATTTAGAGGTAGATTTACATGAAAATACCCAAATAAAAAGGGGAAAATTATATTATGTGGCAACAATGAATCCATATGATTTAGAAGATTTAAAAAGAATAGAAAATCATTTAAAAGAAAGAGAAGGGTATGGGTTTAATACAATAGAAGAAACAAAAAATATGAGTAGAGTTTCTGAAGGTATACAAAAAAATGATACTGTTTTAATAGATAGCGTAACATCCCTTGTTACAAATTATATGTTTCAAGGAAATGAGTTTTTTAAAGAAGTTAGTGAGGAAATATTATCAGGAGTATTAGAAATTATAAATGCAGCAGGTAATGTAGTTATAGTATCAGATTATTTATTTAGTGATAGTATTCAATATGATTGTTATACAGAAAGTTTTAGAAAAGAAATAGGAATTATAAATAGAAAGTTAGCAGCATTAGCAGATACTGTAATTGAATGTGCTTATGGAAATATAATTTATCATAAAAATAAAACCATATAATGGGAGCACCTCCGGGGCCAATCCAAATTTTGGATTGACCCCGGAGGTACACCCATTTATTGTAAGGAGGAAAAATGAAGAAATATTTTAAGGGATTTTTAATGGCAATAAGTATGTTTACTGTCATTCCACTACCGAGATATGAATGGGATGATGAGGGTGGAAAAAATATAATGAAGTTTTATCCTGCAATAGGATTAATTGTAGGGATTATTTGGTATGGAGTTTTTAGATTACTTAATTTATTAGGGGCAAGTATAATGGTAACAACTGCAATTACTTTAATAACACCATTTATATTAACTGGTATGCTTCACTTAGATGGATATATGGATGTTTGTGATGCACTATTATCTAGAAGGGATAAAGAAGAGAAGTTAAGAATATTAAAGGATCCTCATACGGGAGCTTTTGCAGTTATATCCGTAGTAATGTTATTTGTAGTAAATTTTTCTGCACTTTATACTGTAATAAACAATAGTATAAATAATAATAGTAGTATTAATATTAAAATAAGTGCTATTGGATTAATTTTAATACCTATTATTTCAAGAAGTTTAATGGGATATTTATTATTATCAAAGGAGTCTATGAAAGGAAGTTCATTAGGAGCATTTTTTAAACAAGGAACAGGGAAAGTAGATAAGTTGATATTATTAACATGTTTAATAATATCAAGTATAGTTGCAATAGTTATTTTAGGGATATATGGATTGATAATGAGTTTAGCAATGATTTTAATAAGTACTTTTTTAGTTAATAATGCAACTAAAGAGTTTGATGGAATGTCAGGTGATAGTGCTGGATATGGACTTGTTATTGCAGAAACCATTGGACTTTTAATTTTAAGTTTTATATAACTATTAAGGTCATATAAATTCAGGAAGTATAAATATCATAAGTTTAGTTTTAAGGAGAAAATTATGGTTTTAGTTTTTGGTGGAGCATATAATGGAAAACTAGAGTTTGTTAAAGATAAGTTTAATATTAATAAAGATGATATATTTTACTGTGGTGAAGATGAAATAGATTTTTCAAAAAAAGTTATCTGTGGACTTCATAAATTTACATATAACAATATATTAAAAGATACAAATTCACTTGAGTATATAAAGAAAAATATAAATCTATTTAAAGATAAAATAATAATTTCAGATGAGATTTCAAGTGGAATAGTTCCATTAAAAAAAGAAGATAGAATTTGGAGAGAAGAAACAGGAAGATGTCTTCAATATTTATCAAAAGAATCCTCCTATGTATATAGAATATTTTGTGGTATACCAACAATAATTAAAGAGTGATTATAAATTTATAGAACTAAGTTTAATCAACAATATTATTTGTTGGTTTTTCTTTTTTTAGAGTTGGTTGTAGAAAAAACTTAAAAGTGATATTCTCGTAAGAGATAAATATAAGGAGAAAATAAGATTATGGAAAAATTAGTGCTATATTTAATAAGGCATGGAAAAACAGAAGCAAATGAAAAACATCTTTACTGTGGAAAAAGTAATATAGGTTTAAGTGAAAATGGAATAATAGAGTTAAATGATATTAAAAATAAAATAAAGTATCCAGAAAGTAATAATTTTTTTACTAGTGGAGCAAAAAGAGCAAATGAAACATTAGAAATTTTATATCCTAAAAAGAGTTATTGTAAAATTAATGAATTCTGGGAATATGACTTTGGTGATTTTGAAATGAAAAGCTATGAAATGTTAAAAGAAAATAAAGAATATATTAATTGGATTACTGATAAAGATGGACAAGTATCATGCCCTAATGGAGAAAGTAAAATTCAATATAGGGAAAGAATAAAAGAAGCATTTAATAACCTTGTAGAAAAGTGTTATAAAGAAAGTATAAGTACAGCAGTTTTAATTTCTCATGGAGGAACAATAGGTACTATATTAGAAGTTTTTTATGATAGTAGTAAGAGTTTTTATGAATACCAACCAGCATGTGGAAGAGGATATGCTTTAACTATAGAGAAAAGTGATAATAAATCTAAAATTATAAATATAGATAATATTTAATTAAAGAAAGGTTAGAACAATGATAGAAATAATATTAGGTTTTTTATTGGATTTAATAATTGGAGATCCACAGAACCCAATTCATCCGATTAGAATAATAGGTTCCTTGTGTAAGAGAATAGAAAAGTTCTTTAGGAAAGTATTGAAAAAATCATTAAGAATAGCAGGATTATTAACTTGGATAACAGTAGTAGTAATTGTATTTTTATTTAATTATTTTTTATTAAAAGGTGCTTATGCTATTAATAATGTTTTAGGAATAATATTATCAGCTATAATGATTTATTTTTGTATATCAACAAAGGCCCTTAAAGTTGAAGGGTTAAAGGTTGTTAAATATATAATACAAGATGATATTCAAGGTGCAAGAAAGCAATTATCATATATAGTTGGAAGAGATACTCAAAACTTAGATAAAGAGGCTATATTAAAAGCTGTTGTAGAAACAGTAGCTGAAAATATGTCTGATGGAGTTATTGCTCCACTTTTTTATGTTGGAATTGGGGGAGCTCCATTAGCTTTCTTATATAAAGCTGTAAATACAATGGATTCAATGTTTGGATATAAAAATGATAAATATATTGAATTTGGATATTTTCCAGCGAAGTTAGATGATGTATTTAATTACATTCCGGCAAGATTAAGTGGATATTTTATAGTTATAGTGTCTTTTGTTTTAGGTTTAGATTACAAAAATAGTTTTAAAATTTATAAAAGAGATAAAAATAATCATAGTAGCCCTAATAGTGCTCATCCGGAAGCAGCTGTAGCAGGAGCATTAAATGTTCAATTAGGTGGTGCAAACTATTATTTTGGAAAGCTTGTAGA
>NZ_CAKVJA010000065.1 GCF_934754925.1 uncultured Clostridium sp.
ATTTGGTCAGTCGAATTTACTCAGCGACTGAAAGGAGTCGAGTTTCCTTTAAATAAATAAAAAGAAATAAATTTATTCATTATATAAATAATTTTAGGAGGACATAACATTGGCTGATTACATAAATGAGATTAAAAAGAGAAGAACCTTTGCAATTATTTCTCACCCTGATGCTGGTAAAACAACATTAACAGAAAAGTTCCTATTATACGGAGGAGCAATAAGACTTGCAGGTTCAGTAAAAGCAAGAAAAGCATCAACACATGCTGTTTCAGACTGGATGGAAATAGAAAAGCAAAGAGGTATTTCTGTTACTTCATCTGTTATGCAATTTAACTATGCAGGACACTGCATAAACATTCTAGATACTCCAGGACACCAAGACTTCTCAGAAGATACATATAGAACGCTTATGGCTGCTGACTCTGCTGTAATGGTAGTTGACGCCGCTAAAGGGGTGGAAGATCAAACAAGAAAGCTATTCCATGTTTGTTCATTAAGAGAAATGCCAATCTTCACATTCATCAACAAGATGGATAGAGAAGCTCAAGATCCATTTGGATTATTAGAAGATATTGAAGCAGAACTAGGAATCAAAACATATCCAATGAATTGGCCAATAGGTTCTGGTAAGGATTTTAAAGGTGTTTACGATAGACAAAATCAAAGAATCATAGCATTTAATGGTGGAAATCATGGTTCTACAGAAGTTGAGGCTATTGAAGGTTCTGTTGATGATGAAAAGTTCAGAGAAATATTAGGTGAAGCACTTCACGATAAATTAATGGAAGATATTGAACTTCTTGATATTGCTGGTGATGAACTTGATATGGAAAAGGTTAGATTAGGAGAATTAACTCCAGTATTCTTTGGATCAGCTTTAACAAACTTTGGTGTTGAGCCATTCCTAGAGCATTTCTTACAAATGACTACATCACCACTTGCTAGAAACTCAAATATTGGAGAAATAGATCCATTTGATGATAAATTCTCTGCATTTGTATTTAAGATTCAGGCAAACATGAACAAAGCTCATAGAGATAGAATTGCTTTCATGAGAATTTGCTCAGGTAAGTTTACTAAGGGTGAAGAAGTATTCCACATGCAAGGTGGAAAGAAACTTAAGCTAGCTCAACCTCAACAATTCATGGCTGAAAACAGAGAAATTGTTGAAGAGGCTTATGCTGGAGATATTATAGGGGTATTCGATCCAGGTATATTCTCAATAGGAGATACTTTATGTTCACCATCTAAAAAGTTCAGATTTGAAGGAATTCCAACATTCGCTCCTGAACATTTTGCTAGAGTTAGACCAGTGGATACTATGAAGAGAAAACAATTCGTTAAGGGTGTTACTCAAATAGCTCAAGAAGGGGCTATCCAAGTATTTAAAGAAAACCATGTTGGTATGGAAGAAATAATTGTAGGGGTTGTAGGTGTACTTCAATTTGAAGTTCTTGAATACAGACTTAAAAATGAATACAATGTTGACATCAAGATGGATAGACTTGCATTTAGATATGTAAGATGGGTTGAAAGCTATGATGGAGATATTGATAGATTAAATTTAACATCTGATGCTAAGAGAGTTAAGGACTTTAAAGATAGAGACTTAATAATATTCCAAAATGACTGGGGAATTAACTGGGCTCTTGACCACAATAAAGGATTAGTTCTTTCTGGTGTAGGTAAGAGTGACGAGTAAATTTAAAAAATAGAAAATAAATTATTTAAATAGAAGCATGTAGTAAGATAGAAGAAAATAATAGTAATCTTACTATGTGCTTTTTTATTATAGTTTCTGTTAGATTAAATTATTGATATGGTACTCAAAATAGGGTTGCACAAATTACAACCCTATCTCACTATAAACTCTCTTTAGATTCCCTAACAATATTTCTATTGCAGAGATCTATCTTCAATGTATTTATCAATTCTTTAGTATTATTACTAAACACTAATTCTGTTATTATAGCGTCTTCGTCTCTTAATCCAAATTGCTCTCTTCTAACTAAATACAAATAACTTATGTTAGTATGATATAGATTTATAACATTGGTTATTGGTCCATTCGCAAACATTTCAGTTTCAGTTGGGTTTACATTGTCATGAATTTCAAGTAATGATGTTAATATGTTATAATTAGGAACATAAAAACCTAAAGAAATAATTATATCTTTCATGTCATTATTATAAAATTCTAATTCTTTATCTAATAAAAAATCCTTTATAATATCATCATTATCATAATCTTTTAGAATTTTTATAAATTTATTCATAATCCCTCACCTCGTAATCTTTCAGTATAATTTTTACATATAATACTAACAAACATAAACTTATCAAGCAATGCCTAAAAGAAGTTATATTTTCTTTCCTTGTATCTTTCTATCTTAGTGTCAACAAATGGAATTACACTATGGATAAACATATTCTTTGTTTTTATAACTTCTCTATCCTATTTTTATTAAATATATTGAAAAGAACAACAAAAGTAATATAATAGTAATTGAATGGAAATAATTGGGAATATATTAAATGTAATTTAAATGAAGGAGATGGTGTTTTGAAAACAGACAATAAAAAAGAAACTGCAAGATTTAAGAAAATAAACAAAAGAAACACTAGAAAAAAACTTATATCATTTTTAACAGCCCTATTTATGATATTAGGGTTAAGTACATCAATAGTAAGAGCTGAAGAAAACGAAAGTTATGATTATACCTATAGGGGAGTAGAAATCAGTGGTAATCGTGTTGTAGTAAATGGAAGCAGTGCGTCAACAGCACTATTTAAGGTCGGAAACCCTGATGGGAGCATATCATATGCATATTGTGTAGATTTTGAGACTCCAGTAAAGGATGGACATAATTATTCAAGAGTTAATGTTGAAGATGCAAATTACTACGATGAAGATAGTGCTAAGCATATTAGAGCAATAGTTAGAAATGCATATCCATTTATATCACTTGAAGAAATATCAAGTACTTTAAACTTAGAAAATTTAACTGCAGTAGAGGCAATAACAGCAACACAGTTAGCAATATGGAAATATGCTAATGCTGCAAATACACCATCTGATTTAACAGGAAATATTGCTACTATATACAACTACTTAGTAAACTTAAATGGAGTAGAGAGTCAAATTTCTATAGCAAATATTATTTCTAAAGAGCCAATAGTTTATCAAAATGGTGATAACTGTGATGTAGAATTTATATTTAAGGCTGATGGAAAAAATGCTGATGGTACTGATATTGATTTACAATACACAATAGAAGGACAATCAGAAGAATCAAATGAGACAAATTTAGGTGTTGATAATGAAGGATATACTCATATTAAAGTTACTAATGTTAAGTCAGAACAAAATATCAAGTTTGTAGTACAAGGAGTACAAGATATAGGTTCAGATGCATTTTTATATAATCCACAAGGTGGAAGAGATAAATCACAAAGTTTAGTAGGGTTCCAATCAGGTAAAAAAGATATATCAAAAACTTTTGAATTCAAATTTAAATTTGGAGAAGTGCAAGTAAAAAAAGTAGATGCAGATAATAAAGATACAGTTCTTAAGGGTGCTGAATTTACAATAAAAAATACTAAAGGTGAAGTAGCAGCAGTAATTACAACAGGTGAAAATGGTATTGCATCAGCTAAGCTATTACCAGGGAGCTACACAATAGAAGAAACAAAAGCTCCAGAAGGATATTTAATAGTTAATGGACAACAACAATTCACTATAGAAGAAGGTCAAACAGAAAGTGTAAGTTTGACATTTACAAATAAAAAAGATCTTGGATCAGTAATATTAACTAAAGTGGATTCAGAAGATGAAACTAAAGTATTATCAGGAGTTCATTATGAGCTTTATGATGATGCATTAAATAAAATAGATGATTATGTGACAGGAGAAGATGGAAAAATAACAGTAGATAACTTAGTTCCAGGCACATATTTCTTTATAGAAACAAAGCCACAAGAAGGATATGTTAAAAATAAAGATAGAGTTTACTTTACAATAGAATCAAATAAACAAACAGCATTAGAAATAACTGAAAAAAATACTAAAATCAAAGGAAGTATAGAAATAACTAAGGTTAATGAAAATGAAAAACCATTATCAGGTGCTGAATTTGTTATAAAAAATGAAGCTGGAGAAATAGTTTCTAAGTCTAAAACTAATGAAGATGGAATAGTTAAGTTTATAGATCTTCCTTATGGAAAATATACTTATCAAGAAATTACAGCTCCAGATGGATATATATTAGATAAGACTGAATATTCATTTGAAATTAAGGAAAATGAAGAAATAATAAAAGCATCTCATACAAATAAAAAGAAAAATACAACAACAAATACAACAACAAATACTACAAATAAGAAGCCAAGCAGCACAACAACTACTACTAAAAAGCCATCATCACCAAAGACTGGTGAAATTGGAATAGCAGGAGTTGTAGCAGTATTGCTATTAGCAACTGGTGGATTATTATTAAATAATAGAAAGAAAAAAGAAAAATAATTTAGACTAAAGTATAAAACACAGAACCAAGCCAATTAATAGCCAAGGTTCTGTGTTTTATATATTTATCTGATGGCTAGTCCTTGCAACAATCCCAGTTAAGGGAGGAGATAACAACGGACACGCCCCTAGATAATGAATTCTAAGTAAGAATTCAATTTATATAAAAAAAAGGAGGAAATTAATGAAGAGGGTAACTAATACAACGTTATTTATAATCATAATATGCTGCTTATCGATAATTTGCTATAAATTTTATAATTATTTTATTGATGAAAAATTAAATAATGAAATTCAAAGTTATGCACCAACAATTAGCGATGTATATTTATCGGAGGATAGTAGCCAATCATCAAGTAATGAAGTGGGGGGAAATAATAATCCAAATGAGGCAGAAGGGGATAATAAAACCATAAGTGAAAATCAAGAAGAATTAAAATCTATAAATAACAATTATGAAATGTGGATTGAAATTCCAAATACGAAAATTAATTATCCAATAGTACAAGGAAAAGATAATGAATACTATCTTAAACATAATTTTAAAAATGAAAGTAATATGTCAGGAACAATATTTGTAGACTGTAACAACAATATAGATGAAGATAAAAATATCATAATATATGGGCATAATATGAGAAATGGTACTATGTTTAATAATATAACTAAGTTTAAGGAAGAAAGCTTTTTCAATAATAATAATACAATTAACATAATAAGAAATAATATATTATATCAATACGAAATATTTTCAATATATGTTGAAGATGAAAGTAAAGTTAGTTTAGAAATTGAGTTTACAGATAATGATGCTTTTGTAAACTATGCATTAAATGAAGCTTCAAAATCAATGTATAATAAAAATATTATTATAACAGAAGAAGATAAAATAATAACATTAGTAACTTGTAGCTACGAATATACAGGAGCAAGGACTATATTAGTTGGAAAGTTAAAGAATACTAATTAAAGACAATAATTACCTAAGTTTTACTAGCCTTATTTTGAATATATTTCTAAAGAAAGTTTACACTAAAATTAGAAATATTTTCGGAGGTTTAGTCTGATGAAAAAACTTAGAAATAATATATTTATTGTACTATTTACATTAATAATATCAGTAATAAATTTAACTATTAATGTAATAGCAGATCCAATAGAAAAAATTCCTATACCCAATCATACAATAATAACAGCTAAAGATGGAATTATTAATGTTGTAGGATATGAAAACTTTTATTTACAGGCACAAAGAATAGAATCAGATGTTGGTATAGGATATTGTATAGAAGTAGAAAAAGATTATCCTACAGGACAAAACTTTGAATTTGTAGGTAAACCTGCAAGACAAGTTGTTGGAATGATGGCAGCTGGATATCCTAATAAAACTGCAGCTGAACTTGGATTAACTACAGATGATAATGCATACTTTGCTACACAAATAGCAATATGGTGTGTTACTGAAGGATATCCTCCAAATAAATTTAAATCAAAGGATAAAGAATTGTTACAAGCAATTAAAAATATATATGAAGAAGGTATGCAATATACAGGTAATGATTTAGATTATACTGTTATGGAATATTATTATAGTGATTCTATTCAAAGAATAGTTATCTATATTAATAAGAAAAGTGAAACAACTGATGAGGGAAAAGATTGGAGCATAGGTATAAGACCTAATATACCAAGTGAGGAAGTACCAACATTGCCAGAAGTTCCTGATGATGAGAATGCATCAGATGAAAGTAATAAAGTTATTGTTCCAGGTTTGGGATAATAGTTAAATTAATAATTATAAAAAATAATAATAAATTAGATATATTTCCCTTTTTACTAGAAGAGTACATAGTATATAATATGTACTGTATAATATACAAAGGCTAGGGGGAAATTTTATGGTAGATATACATTCTCATATAATAAATGAAATAGATGATGGTTCAAAAAGTATTGATATGACAATAAACATGCTAAAAAAATCAGAACAGTCAGGAACAACAGATATAATTGCAACACCTCATTTCATGAGAGGAAGATTTGAAGTTGAGTATAAAGATGTAGTTAAAAAGGTAGAAGAATTAAAAAAGATAGTAAAAGAAAATAACATAGATATTAATATATATGCAGGACAAGAAGTTTATTATAGTAGAAAACTTATAGAATATTATAATGATAAGATAATAGGAACAATTAATAATACAAAATATATGTTAATAGAGCTTCCAATGTTAGAGTTTAATATAGATGAAGTAATAAACACAATATATGAGTTACAAATAAGAGGAATTGTTCCAATAATAGCTCATCCAGAAAGATACAAACAATTTATTAAAAAACCATCAATGATTAATTCTCTTATAAAAGAGGGAATGTTATTCCAAATGAATACAGGTAGTATTGTTGGAGATTTTGGAAAAGATGTTAAGAAAACTGCAGCTAAATACTTAGAACATAATGTATATAGCTTTATTGGATCAGATGCTCATAGAGATAGAGGAAGAGACACTGATATAAGTGAAGCATTAAATATTTTAGAACTACCACAAAAAAAGGAATTTATTAATAATGGGAAAGTAATGCTTCAAAATGGAGATGTAGAATTTAAGGGAACTACAGTTAAAGAAAAGAAATTTTTAGGAATATTTTAAAACTTATAATATAACTTAAACAACTATTTTTATTATTAAGCTATGTTTTAAAAGTAAGTTGATATTAAAAGCTTATTTAATTAAGTTAATATCAGCATAGATTTAAAACATAGCTTATTATTAATTTTCAATAAATTTACGAATTCTAGATAATAAAGCAAGTAATTCACGCCTTTTCTTTGGATAATTTAAGTTATGTTCAATACAATATCTATATAAGGTACAATCTTCAGTAAGGTAAGCAATTCTAATTAGTTCAAATTCATCAGGAGAAAGAGCAGTTCTTAAAGAATCAATGAGCATAGAGTTAATCACATAATCTTCTAAATCAAAAGAATCAGAAATTAAATCTTCAATTTCTGTATCTTCATCAATATCAATATTAAGACTAGATTCATCTTTATATTTAATTTGATTACGGGCTAAGTTTTTGAAACCATTTTTAATTGAATTAATAATATAAGCATCAATATATTCTCCACCCTTAGCAAGATCATATTTATTAATAGCAGTAATAATAGATATATTTCCAATCTGTATTAAATCATCAGCATCATAATTTTTTAATTTGTACTTAAAAGCATATTTTTTTATTAGAAATTGATATTTTTCAATAAAAAAGAGAATAGATTTTTCATTACCACTCTTAGCATTACATAAAATAGTAAATAAATTTTCAAAATTACATTTTACATTTCTATTCCTGTTATTGAAATTATAATTATTATTTTCTTGAGTTTCTGCATATAAAGATTTCAAAATTGACACCCCCTAAATTGAATACGGCTTTTTATAAAAAAAGCGAACATACATTCTAGAACATATGTTTATTATACTACATATTCAAAAAAATGGAAACTAAAATGCGTAAGTTTTGTGAGATTTTACAAGAATTCAAAAAAGTTAAAAAATAAAAAAATAGAAAATAAAACCATTAAATAAAAAATGTTAAATAAAGTAATTAAATGGGAAAATAAAACGATTTAATTTACAAAATAAAACATTAAAGTTTAGTAAAACTTTTACGAGTAATATTATTTATAATTTATGAGACTTTTAATTGCATTTTTTTTATGATATAATAATCGATGCAAGAAATATGTCGAAAAATGTAGAAAAAAGTAACGAAAAACAGTATATAAAAAAGTTAATTAGATAATTATAAATATAATTAAAATTATATTAAATGCGAAATAAAAATCACAAAAGGTAAAATCTATTTAAGGACTAATTTTTATTTAATTAAAAAAGAAAAGGAGAGTTTATTAATGAAGCAAATGGAAGAACAAGTAATAAGCATATCAGAAATTTTTGAAGCATTAAAGAAACGTTGGATATTAATAGTTTCTATTACTTTAGTTGCCACATTAATTTCAGGGGTATTGAGCTTCTTTGTAATTAAGCCAACTTACGAAACAAGTACTAAGGTTTTCATAGGTAAGGAAGAAAGCAACGTAGAAGGATACAATACTAATGATATTCAAATGTATCAAAAACTTTTACAAACTTATGCAGAAACAATAAAAACAAATGAAGTTATACAAGCTGCAATTAAAAATACTAATACAAACTTAACAGTTGAAGAAGTCAAAAAAAGTTTAACAGTAACGCCTATAAGTGATACTCAAATACTTCAAATTAAATATCAAAATAAGAATCCACAAGTAGCAA
>NZ_CAKVJA010000066.1 GCF_934754925.1 uncultured Clostridium sp.
GTTGGGAGAGCACTTGCCTTGCACGCAAGGGGTCAAGGGTTCGAATCCCTTTACCTCCACCAAAAGCTACGATATAATTCGTAGCTTTTTTATTTTATCATAATTTACAATATAACGAATATATAATCATTCTTTTTTATAATTTATATTATTGTGAAAGGATGATTTTTTTTATTTATATAAAAAATAAAAAAATAGTAATTAATAAAAAATATATAATATTATGTCGTAAAATAAATTTAAATTTATTATTGTTTTTTTGTTATCATTCTAATAAAGTATTATATAATAGTGTTATAACATTTATAAAATTAGAACTGTATAAAAAACTTATTAAGTATTCTTATCATAATATAAGAATGGGAGTGGTTGTGTGGAAAAGAAAATAAACTTAGAAGAAAAAATTATTCAGTTAAAACTTGAAAAGAGAGATTTAGTCTTAGCTGGAAAAAGTACAAGCGAAATAGATGAGGAAATTAACAATATAAAAAATGAGTTAGATAAGTTATCTGTAGTAAAATAAATTTTTTAACATCTAATCTTTAAGCATATTATTTAAAAATATATCATAATAATTTTTGAGAGAAGTATATTTCTATTTAAATATAGGAGGTAATATTTATGATAAGAACAGTGGTATGCGAAAAGGAAGGTTGTTCAGGAAATACTTTTTTTATAGAAACTCAAGGCAATAATTTGGTTTTAACATGTGTACATTGTAAAAGTAAATATGAGTTTGATATAAGTTATTATGATTTTATCATACTATCTAATTGTTCTAAATGTAATAATGACACTTTTAAAGTATTTAGAGATACAGAAAAGGAAGGTATATATGCAAAGTGCGTAGAGTGTGGTTCAACTCCAGAAAAAATATATATAGATTCAGATGGCATTCAAGTATCTTATGAAGCAAAATTGTTAAATGATATTAAGGAGCTTATGTATTTATTAGAACAAAGAATATGTAATTTAGAAGTTAAGTTACAAGATTTGGAGAGTAGTCAAGGAATCTTGGAGGAGTCATTAGCTTATATAAATAGATATTTAGTTGAAAAGAATTAAATAGTTTTTTATTTAACTGATTAGTAGATTAAGGAGAAGAAGATGAAGAACAAAAGACTTATAATTAGCTGGAGCTTGTTAATTGGATGGATGCTATTAATATTTTGTATGTCAAATCAGCCAGCAGATATTTCTACTAAACAAAGTGATTTAGTGATAAAATTATTTGCTACTATAGGAATTGATTTAAATAACCATTTAGGAGAAATAACTTCATTTCTTGTAAGAAAGGCAGCGCATTTTACAGAATATTTTATATTATATTGTTTTTCTATTAATATTTGTAAACAATATGTTGATATAAAAAAAGCAAGAATTTATAGTTTATTTATTGTATTAGGATATGCAATTAGTGATGAAGTTCATCAATATTTTATACCTGGAAGAGAGATGGCTATTAGGGATATAGTAATTGATTTTTCAGGAGGAGTTTTGGGATTTATAGTTAATATAGTTATTTGCAAAATTAAATTAATTAAGAAGCGTAATTCTTGTTATAGAGAAAAAGTAATAGATTAAATGTTTAAAATATAATTATCATATAATATAAAAATATTAAATAAGAAATATAAAAATGTAGTTTCAAATTATAAAGACTTATACTAAAGATTAAGAATTTAGTATAAGTCTTATTTTTATATTAAATCTAATTAATGAAATAAAGTTTAATTATTTAATTAATTTTGAGAAATATATGAACCTTATTTATACAATATAGATATAAGTTAGAATAAAATAATATCTTATATGGTTAAACTATAATTAATTGGAATAGTTTTAAGTAACTTAAAAAAGTTTAAGATTAATAGGAAGAAGGGAATTATGTACTATTTATATGTATAACTTCATAAAGATTAAGTATAACTTTAAAATAATATTTACTAATAAAATGATAATTAATTAATCTATATAAAGAAAGGTGGTGAATGATAATACTAAAATGTATTATCGCGACATTATGAAAGACTATAACTATAAGAAACTTAGAAATGTAGGTTTAATAGGTCATGGATCAACAGGAAAAACATCTTTATCAGAAGCCCTATTATTTTATACAAATAATACTGATAGATTAGGAAAAGTTGAAGAAGGTAATACGATTATGGATTATGAGCAAGAGGAAAGGAAAAGAGGAATATCGTTATCAGCTTCAGTTGCTTCCCTTGAAGAAAGAGATACTAAAATTAATATAGTCGATATGCCAGGGTATTTTGATTTCCAAGGTGAGATGTATCAAGGAATGAGAGCTGTTGATATAGCTACAATTGTAGTGTGTGCTGTATCAGGAGTACAAGTTGGTACTGAAAAGGCTTGGGATTATTGCGAAAAAATAAAATTACCAAGAGCATTCTTTATAAATAAAATGGATAGAGAAAATGCTGATTTTGATAAAACTTTAGAAGAAATGAAAAATACTTTTGGAATGAGTATTGTTCCAATTCAATATCCTATAGGAAGAGAGAATAATTTTAGTGGAATAATTGATGTTATATCAAAAACTGCAGTAAGATATAACTCTAAAACATCTAAGGCAGAATCAATAGATATACCTGAAGAATTAGTTGATAAAATTGAGGAATACAAGCAAATGGTAATGGAAGCAGTTGCAGAAACGGATGAAGAATTATTAGATAAATATTTAAATGATGGAGAGTTAAGCGATGAAGATATTTATTCTGGATTAATGAAAGGATGTGCTCAAGGTGAAATAGCACCTGTATTATGTGGTAGTGCTTCAAAACTAATAGGAATAAAATCAATGATAGATACTATAATTCAATGTTTTCCATCACCGGAACATGCACTTCCTCAAAAGGCGATAAATTTAAGTAACAATGAAGAGGTTTTCATAAAGATTGATGATAAAAAACCATTTTCAGCTTTAGTATTTAAGACTATTGCCGATCCGTTTGTTGGAAAGATATCTTTATTTAGAGTTATGACAGGAAAAATTAAAGGTGAATTAACTGTATTAAATTCCAATAAAGAAAAACAAGAAAAATTAAATCATTTATTTTTTATGAAAGGAAAAAATCAAATTCAAACTCAAGAAATAGTTGCAGGAGATATTGGTGCAGTTTCTAAATTGCAATATACAGCAACTGGAGATACATTATGTAGCGAGGAGTTTAAAGTAATATATGATAAGATAAATTTACCTAATGCAGTAATGCCTATGGCAATATTACCAAAATCAAAAGGGGATGAGGAAAAAATATCATTATCATTATCTAAGTTAATGGAAGAAGATCCTGTATTTAAGGTAGAAAGAGATGTTGAAAATGCTGAGACTATAATTTGGGGATTAGGTGAAACTCATTTAGAAGTTATAGCTAGCAGAATAAAAAGTAAATTTGGAGCAGATGTTATTTTACAAGAACCTAAGGTACCATATAGAGAGACTATAAAGGGTACATCTGATGTACAAGGAAAGCATAAGAAACAATCAGGAGGACATGGACAATATGGAGATGTAAAAATAAAATTTGAGCCAAGACAAGATGGAGAATTAGATTTAGAATTTGTTGATAAGGTTGTTGGAGGTGCTGTTCCAAGAAACTTTATTCCAGCTGTTGAAAAAGGATTAAGGGATTGTATATCAAGTGGTGTTTTAGCAGGATATCCAGTTGTTGGATTAAAGGCAACATTATATGATGGATCTTATCATCCAGTTGATTCATCAGAAATGGCATTTAAGGTTGCTGCATCTATTGCATATAAAAAAGGATTAGAAGCTGCTAAACCGATTTTACTTGAACCTATAATGAATGTTAAAATTTTAGTTCCTGATACCTATATGGGAGATGTAATGGGAGATATAAATAAGAGAAGAGGAAGAGTTATAGGAATGGAGCCAGAAGGAAAAGTTCAAAAAATCAGTGCAGAGATTCCAATGGCAGAAATGTTTAGTTATGCTACAGATTTAAGATCAATGACACAAGCTAGAGGAAATTTTACTAGCGAATTTTTGAGATATGATGAAGTTCCAGCTAGCGAGGTTGGAAAGATTTTAGATGATGCTAGAAATTTAAGAGAAGAAGCCTAGAAATAATATTTAATATGCCTATTAAGAACTATATTTTTTATAAGTTCTAATAGGCATATATTTTAAACTTAAAATATATTGAGAATAAAATATAAATATTTACATAAAATAATGGCAGTTAGGAGAAGTTTTTTAATTTATGGGGGTAAAAAATTATAAATAGGAGGGTAAAAAATGCCAGACTATAAGATGGATATAAGAGGAAAATTAGGTCTTAGTGAATATAGTGATATTTATGATTACATGGGGATAGTAGATAGAAATGATAATTTTACTATAACTTTAGATAACTCTAATAGGCAGCATGTAAATATAATTACCTCCATGTTAAAAGAAAGCAATTTCTATATATTAGAGCAAGGGATAAATAATTCAGGAGATTATTATATTAGTGCTAATAAATATAAATAAAAAGTCTCTAAGGTTTTTACTTTAGAGATTTTTGTTTGTAAATTAAATAGAAGAAAGTAAAGTAAACTATATGTAAATACAATAATAAAGAATGTATAATTATTATATATAATTAAAGAGAGGTGAATTAAATGCAAGGGGATATAATTAATAAAGATTCAATAGAGTATACTTTAGGTGAAATACTATGTAATAATAAATTAACTATTTCAACGGCAGAATCATGTACAGGAGGAATGGTGGCAGCTAAATTAATTTCATATCCTGGAATATCATCAGCATTTTTAGAGGGAGCAGTAACTTATTCTAATGAGGCTAAAATAAGGAGGCTTGGCGTTAAAAAGGAAACACTTGATGTTTATGGAGCAGTAAGTGAAGAGACTGCTAGGGAAATGGTAGAGGGAATCGCAAAAGAAAGTTCTTCTAATACCTCTATAGCTACTACAGGAATAGCGGGGCCAGGTGGAGGAACTAATGAAAAGCCAGTTGGATTAGTTTATATAGCTGTACATGTAAATGATAATACAACTATTGAAAAATGTAATTTTAGTGGAAATAGAGAAGAAGTAAGAGTTTCTGCAACTAATTATGCTTTAAAGATGCTTAAGATTGAACTTGAAAATCAAGGTTATAAATAGGTTTGAGAAAACAAAAATAATCCCATTAATATATTTATGACATTAACGGGATTATTTTTGTATATAAATAAAATGGGGGAGAGGCGATTAACTATGAAGTTTAAAACTTCATTTATATTATTGTCACTAATTAAAATTAATATACATTAAATAAATAAAATTAAAAAGGAGACATATATGAAAAAAGTATTAAGAGCAAACACATATTTTTTAATAATTATATTATTGCAATTATTTTTACCAATACATCTAATGTTTAAATGGTTTAATATTACTGATACTAAATTAATGTTATTAATTAGTCATATTATAACGTTTATTTTTCCAGCAATTATATATTTAGTTATTACAAGACAATCTGCAAAGGATGTATTAAAGCTAAACAAGCTTTATTTTAAAGATACACTATTAATAATATTATTAGCATTTGTATACCAACCAATAATGACATTCTTCTCTTTATTATCACAGTTCTTTTTTGAAAATGAAATTGGAAATTTTGTAACTGGTATAGTAAATTCACCATATATAATATTACTGTTACTTATAGCAGTACTACCAGCTGTTACAGAAGAAATTACAATACGTGGAATAGTTTTATCTGGATATGAGGATAAGAATATTTATTTATCTTGTATTATAACAGGATTGTTATTTGGAATAATGCATTTAGATCCTCAACAATTTTTATATACTGCAGTTTTAGGATTTGTATTGGCATTAGTAGTTAGAATAACTAACTCAATATTTGCATCAGCATTAATACATTTTTTTATTAATGGAACTTCTATAACATTACAAAAATTATTAAGTTTAATTCCAGAAAATACGCCAGTTATGGAACAAGCTACAGAAGTTAGTCTAAGAAGTTTAGATATTCAAGAAAAAATATTCATGTCTAGTTTTTATGGATTAATAGCTTTAGCGTTTGGAATAGCAGCATATTTTATAATTAAGAAATTAGCGGATTTAAATATTAGAAGAGGAATAATAGATAAAGATGAATTAAGCATTAAGTATAATAAAAGTAATGAAAGGGTATTTGATATTTCTTTTATAGTTATTATAATAATTTACTTGTTATATATGATGTCAGGAATAATAGTTAAATATTTTCTTTATAGATAATAATAAGACCTAAGCAATAATTATATTTTAAATTACTTAGGTCCTTTAAATTGGTAATAAAGTTTAATTGTATACAGAAGGTGTATTTTGAGATTGCTGATATATAAAAGAGAAGTCATTTTTATTAATCCAGCCCCTACAATTATAAGTACTATCAATAGGTAAATTTACATAGAACCAAGTTTTATTATTTATAATAGCACTATCTAAAATTTTGACTTCCATTTTTATATCTAATACTCTAATTTTAGGGGAATCTATAATGGGAGCTAAAAAAACGGTTGTATTATTATTAGTTATAGCTCTTGTAACAGTAGGAGTTACAAATTCTACATTTATATTTTGATTTTTAGTTAAAGCGTTTCTATATTCATTTCTGATATTATTAAATTGATTAGAAGTTCTTAATATTCTTTTTTTTGCTATAGTTAATTTTTTTTCATAATAAAAATACATAAATATAATAATAAATATAAGTATTAAAAATATAAAGTATTTCAAGGTTACCTCCAGAATAAATGTTATATAATATATTTATATTTAACTAGTAATAAAAAATAACCTTAATTTATTCATTATATTTATTAAGTAAGTTAAAAATAAATATATAAAAATATATAAAAATATATAAAAAGTGTTTGACATAATATAAAATAATATGTATAATGAAATTGTTAAGGCTCGATAGCTCAGTCGGTAGAGCAGAGGACTGAAAATCCTCGTGTCCCTGGTTCGATTCCTGGTCGAGCCACCAGGAAAGCAACTTATTATAAGTAAGTTGCTTTTTTTTATTGTAAAAAATTAATGAATTAAAGTAAATATTTAAGAGATTAATTTTAATGTTATAAAAGGTAATAATTAACTCTTTATAGAAAGAGATTATATAATATAAAATTAGATTATAAAAATTTCATTTATTGTTAAGTTTAAATTAAGATATAATTAATAATTGGGGTATATAATTTATTTAAAGTTAAAAAGGGGGAAGAGGTATGATAGAAAAAATAATACTTTCAGATAAGGAGTATGAATATTTGACTAAGGGGATAGCCCTTGGGGTTGGAATAGGAACTTTAATAGGATTATTATTAGAAAATGTTATTTTAGGATTTGCCTCAGGGGGAGTTATTGGAATTATTTTATCTTTTATATACTCATATTATAAGAAAACTAGAAAAAATAATAATTTAATAAGTTGAATTTATGTATTTAATAAATAGAAAAGTTAGAACAAAGAAAAATGTTCTAACTTTTTTTTAGATATTCTCTATTTGCCAATCGATGGGGTCTTTATTAACGGAAATTAAAAAGTTATTAATTTTTGAAAATGGTTTACTTCCAAAAAAACCTCTAGATGCAGATAAAGGACTTGGATGAACAGATGTAAGAATCAAATGTTTTTTATTAGTAATTAAGCATTTCTTTTTTATTGCATTATTGCCCCAAAGCAAAAATACAACAGGATCTTCTTTTTCATTAACTATAGAAATAATTCGATCAGTGAATATTTCCCAACCTATGCTTTTATGTGAATTTGCTTCACTAGCTCTAACAGTAAGAGAAGTATTTAAAAGTAACACTCCTTGATCTGCCCATTTTTTAAGATATCCATTATTGGGAATATAACAACCTAAGTCAGAATGTAGTTCTTTAAATATATTTACTAATGAAGGTGGTATTTTTATACCAGGATTAACAGAAAAACTTAATCCATGTGCTTGACCTGGTCCATGATATGGATCCTGACCAAGTATAACAACTTTTACATCCTTATAAGGGGTAAAGTGTAGAGCATTAAATATATCATATTTATCAGGGTATATTGTTTTAGTTTTATATTCATTTGTTAAGAATTTTCTTAAAGTTTGATAATATTCTTTATTAAATTCATCATCTAACAGGTCTTTCCAATCATTTTTTAATATATTTGTCATTGTAATCACTCCTATTTAAATGTAGTTTTTTAATCTAATATATAAATATTAAATAATTATAACACAAACGCTACCTAGTATATCAATAATAGAAAAATAGAGAAAAAATAAGAAAAAATAAGTAATATTAAGTATATTTGCATATAATAAATAAAAAATGATAATAATAAAAAAAGAATAGTGATATTATAAATCTCGTCGCTGATGACAAAAACAAACAAAGCAAATGTTTGTTAGCAACAATGCGACAATGTAATTTCTCTAAAAATGATGAAAGTTAAAACTTTTCGAAAAAAGTTGTTGACAGTAGTCGGGAGAAATGATAAGATAAGGAAGTCGCTTCGGTGCGACAGAGTAAATGGTCTTTGAAAATTGAACAGAATATAGTTAAAGTAA
>NZ_CAKVJA010000067.1 GCF_934754925.1 uncultured Clostridium sp.
GTTATATATTTAGATGAGCCTACTATAGGATTAGATGTAGTGGTAAAGGAAAGTGTACGTAAAGCAATAAAAGAAATAAATAAAAAATATGGGACAACAATTATACTAACTACTCATGATTTAAATGATATAGAAGAACTATGTAGTAGGATAATTATAATTGATAAAGGTAAGAAAATATATGATGGTGAAATTGAGGGAGTAAAAGAGAAATATGGATATTTAACAACAGTAGAAATACAAGTAAAAGAAAATATAAATTTAGATAAGTTTAATGAATTCGCAGATATGAAAAAAGATGAAGAGTTTAATTTATTATATAAAGATAATAAGTTATTTATAAGCTTTAATAAAAATAAAATCTCTTCAGCAGATATTATAGGAAGAACAATGAAAAAGTTAAATGTTATTGATTTTTCTATAAAAGAAACTAGCATAGAAGATATAGTTAAAAAGATGTATAGAAATGAGGTATAAAAATGGAAGGAATAAAAGGAATAAAATCTTATCTGCCTTTTACTAGAAATGTATTTCAACGTCTTATTT
Source organism: uncultured Clostridium sp. (assembly GCF_934754925.1). Taxonomy (GTDB): domain Bacteria; phylum Bacillota; class Clostridia; order Clostridiales; family Clostridiaceae; genus Clostridium. The sequence goes on from NZ_CAKVJA010000067.1 coordinate 547, forward strand.
CATATAAAGCTAATGCAATAATATTTATGTTTGGGGATTTTCTTATGTTAGCTGTTACTTATTATTTGTGGAAAGCTATTTATGGAAGTACTACTGAAACTGTATTAAATGGATTTACTTTTAATGAAATGATAATATATATATTTATATCATTTTTAACATCAATAATGATAAGTGTTGATATAAGTAATGATATTTCAAGAGAGGTTAAAGATGGTTCAATTGCAATTAATTTAGTAAGACCTATAAATTATGAAAAAAGAATGCTTTTTCAGGGATTAGGAAATGTATTATATAATTTTATAATTATATTTATAATAGCTTTTTCTGTTACTACATTTTTGTTTTATAAATTTTTTGGATATATAAGTATATTTAGAATAATTATTTATTTTATAAGTATTGGATTAGGAATCTTTATTAACTTTTATTTTAGTTATATATTTGGACTTATTTCTTTTAAGATAACAAATATGTGGGGATTATCACAAATAATGCAAGCTATAGTAAATTTGTTATCAGGAACTTTAATACCAATAGCATTTTTCCCTAGGTGGGCACAAGCTATAACAAATTTTTTGCCTTTTAGTTCTGCCATATATACTCCATCTATGATTTATTTAGGGAAAATAAATGGAATAAGTATTTTATTTGCTTTAGGATTACAGTTGTTTTGGGGGATTGTACTAATGGTAATAGCTAAAAAAATGTGGAAATCTTTAATTAAGACTTTAACAATTTTAGGGGGATAAGATATATGAAAAGATATTTTAGATTATATTCAAAGTTTTTGCAACAGTATATCAAGACCTTAATTGAATATAGAGCAGATTTTATATTAGGTCTTATAGGTTTTTTATTTGTACAATCTATAGGAGTAATATTTATTGCATTAATATTTAATACTATACCATCATTAAAGGGGTGGAGCTTTTATGAAATATTATTTATATACGGATTTGCACAAATTCCAAGGGGAATAGATCATGTATTTACAGACCAGCTTTGGATATTTAGTTGGCAGACTATAGTGGAGGGTAAATTTGATAAATATTTAGTACGGCCATTAAATCCACTATTTCAAGTAATAGTGGAAAAGTTTCAGCCAGATGGATTTGGAGAAATAGTTATAGGGACTGTTCTTTTAGTTACTTCATGGATAAAGCTTGGATTGGATATATCTATTGATAAAATAATAGCGTTAATAGTTGTTATAATTTTTGCAACTTTTATTTATACTGCAATAAAATTAGCAGTAGCATCTATTGCATTTTGGGTAAAATTTGCTCAAAGCTATTTATTTATGGTTTATCAATTAAGTACTTTTGTAAAATACCCCATTACTATTTATCCAGCATGGATAAAGGGAATAATAACTTTTATAATACCATTTGCTTTTACAGGATATTTTCCAAGTGCATATTTTTTAGGAAGAGAAAGTTTCTTTAGTGGTATTTTATTAACCTGTATAGTTGGAGTAGTTAGCTTAGTTATTGCCTATAGAATTTGGTTAATTGGAATGAAGAGATATGAAAGTAGTGGTAGCTAAATTAAATATTATAATTTAAGAGAGAAAAAATAATTAGAATTATTGGATTATATTGGGATGTATCTGGATATAATCCTTTTAATTTTACATATTTATATGATAAAGTTAAATTAGAGTATAGTAAATAAAGTTATTATTTATTTACTGTAGATATGATACAGTGTATTAAAGAGCAGGAATATAGGGTATATTTTATTATAAATTTGTACTATAATAATTCTGATATGAGAAAGTAAGAGGGAGTATTTATGAGGGTAACAATAAAAGATGTAGCAAGAGAGGCAAAAGTAGCAACGTCTACAGTATCGAGGGTTTTAGCCAATAGCAGTAAAATAAGTGAAGAGACAAAAAAGAGAGTTAATGAAGCAATAAAGAAATTAAACTACACTCCAAGTGTTGTAGCAAGGAGCCTTGCTAATAATAAAACAAGGATATTAGCAGTTTTATTACCAGGAGAGGCTGAGGTGTCTTTTGAAAATCCTTTCTTTGTTCAAGCAATGAAGGGAATTAGTATGTATTCACAAAAAGAAGATTATTATATAATGTATGCTTTTAATGAAAATAAAAAAGATGATGAAGAATGGATAAAAAAATTTACTGAAGGTAATCTTGTAGATGGAGTATGTTTATTTAACGTAAAAGATAATGATATAACTATTAATTATTTAAAGGAAAAGGAATTTCCTTTTGTTGTAATAGGTAGACCAGATGAGATTGATGGTGTTTTATGGGTAGATAATGATAACTTTGCAGCTATGTATAACTTAACTCAAAATATGATAGAGTTAGATAATAAAAGAATAGCATTTATAGGAGCTAAATCTGAAATGAACGTTTCTAAGGACAGATTAAATGGATACAAGCAAGCATTGTTTAGTAGAAATATAGAGGTAGATAATGAATTAATTATAGAGATGGACGATTTTTCAGAGAAGAATGGTTATTTAGGAGCAAAAAGCATATTAGAAAAAAATAAAGTATCAGCTTTTGTAACAACTGATGACTTGCTTGCTTTTGGAGTACAAAAAGCGATTCAAGAGTTAGGATATAAGGATATATCTATAGTGGGATTTAATAATATACCGTTAACTCAATATAAAAATCCACAATTAGCATCCGTTGACATTAATTCTGAAAAATTGGGAATGTATGCCACTAAATTGCTAATTGATAAATTAGAAAATAGAGAAAGTAAAGGATATTATGTTATTGAAACTAAGCTTGTTGAAAGAGAGTCATTAAAAAAAGAAAATATAAATTCAATGCAACCGATTGCATAATATAAAGAAAATGAAAGATATTTCAAGTTAATTTCAAAATTTGACTAAAAATAGGATAATTTAATTATTGTAAACAGTTTCTTAGAATGTTATAGTAAACTCATGGAACTGGTAACGGTTTAGTAAACTAACTGGTAACGGTTTAGTAAATTATAATCTTAGCAGATGGACAAGCTAATAATGTAAATATGTACAGTAAATGGTACTGTGCATATTATTTAAATGTTTATGCAACCGATTGCATAAAAAGGGGTGTGTTTTAATGAAAGAAGTTTGGTGGAAAGAGGCTGTAGGATATCAGATATATCCTAGGAGCTTTAAAGATTCTAATGGTGATGGAATAGGAGATTTAAAGGGGATAACTTCTAAATTAGATTATTTGAAAGATTTAGGTATTAATGTAATTTGGATATGTCCTATGTATAAATCACCAAATGATGATAATGGATATGATATAAGTGATTATCAAGATATTATGGATGATTTCGGAACAATGAAGGACTTTGATGAATTGTTAGAAGAAGTCCATAAGAGGGATATGAAACTTATAATAGATTTGGTAGTAAATCATACTAGTGATGAACATCCATGGTTTATAGAATCTAAGTCATCAAAGAATAATCCAAAGAGAGATTGGTATATTTGGAGAGAAGGCAAGAATGGAATAGAACCTAACAATTGGGAGAGTATTTTTAAAGGATCAGCATGGGAATATGATAAAAATACTGATGAATATTTTTTACATTTATTCACAAAGAGGCAACCAGATTTAAATTGGGAATGTAAAGAGTTAAGAGAGGCAATTTATAATATGATAAATTGGTGGCTAGATAAAGGAATTGATGGATTTAGAGTTGATGCAATTAGTCACATAAAAAAAGAAGAAGGATTAACGGATATGGATAATCCAAAAGAATTAAAATATGTGGAATCTTTTGATAAGCATATGAATGTAGAGGGGATACATAAGTACTTAAAAGAGTTAAAAGAGAGAACTTTTGATAATTATGATATTATGACTGTGGGAGAAGCAAATGGAGTAGAGGCTGAAGAGGCTGACCTTTGGGTAGGAGAGAAAAATGGAAAGTTTAATATGATATTTCAATTTGAACACTTACATCTTTGGGGGGCTGAAAGTGAAAATAGCTTTAATGTGAAGAACTACAAAAAAGTACTAACAAAGTGGCAAAAGGCATTAGATGGTAATGGATGGAATGCTTTATATATAGAAAATCATGATATTCCTAGAGTAATTTCTACTTGGGGAAATGATAAAGAGTATTTAAGAGAGTGTGCAACAGCATTTGGTCTTATGTATTTTATGCAACAAGGAACACCATTTATATATCAAGGGCAAGAAATTGGAATGACAAATGTTAAGTTTGATTCAATTTATGATTATAACGATGTAAAAGGGATAAATATATATAAGGAAAAATTAGCTGAAGGATTGACTAAAGAAGAGGCATTAAAGTATGTATGGGCGGTATCAAGGGATAATTCTCGTACTCCAATGCAATGGGATGATAGTGTTAATTCAGGCTTTACTGAAGGAAAGCCTTGGATTAATGTTAATGAAAATTATAAGAATATAAATGTACAAGCACAATTAAAAGACGAAAAGTCAATTTTAAATTTTTATAAAAAGATGATTACAATAAGAAAAGAATATAAAACTCTAATTTATGGTAGTTATGATCTTATATTAGATGAAGATGAAAAAATTTATGCTTATACAAGAACTATGGGTAATGAAAAATTTATTGTAATAGTAAATTTATCACATAATGAAGCGAAATATAATTATGAGGAAGAATTAAATTACGAAGGATTATTATTAAGCAATTATAATGTTGATAAACATAATGCAATAAAAGAATTTATTTTAAGACCATATGAAGCAAGACTTTATAAACTATAATTTATAAAAATAAAATAATAGAGCTCGGGTATTTTAAATACTTAAAATAAAAAATATAAATTTAGGAGGTTAATCCTCCTAATGAAAAGGGGAATAAAAATGGGTAAAACAAAGAAAAAGGGCAAATTATTATCTTTCGATTTTTGGCAAAAATTTGGTAAGGCGTTATTAGTAGTTATTGCTGTCATGCCAGCAGCTGGATTAATGATAACTATAGGAAAATTGCTAGGAATGTATTTTGAGGCAGATATAATACAAGCAGTATCAAGAGTTATGGATAATATAGGTTGGGGAATAATTGGAAACTTACATATATTATTTGCAGTTGCAATAGGAGGTTCATGGGCAAAGGAAAGAGCTGGGGGAGCTTTCGCAGGGCTATTATCATTTGTTCTTATTAATCGTATTACAGGTGCAATATTTGGAGTAAGTACTGAGATGTTAGCAGATAGTACTGCAACAGTTAAGTCGTTGTTAGGTGCAACATTAACAGTTCCAGATTATTTTACAAGTGTTTTAGGATCTCCAGCACTAAATATGGGTGTATTTATAGGAATTATTTCAGGTTTCTTAGGTGCAACATTATTTAATAAATATTATAACTATAACAAATTACCACAAGCGTTAAATTTCTTTAATGGAAAAAGATTTGTTCCATTCGTTGTTATTTTATGGTCAACAGTTACTGCTGTTATATTATCTATAGTTTGGCCTTTTGCTCAAGGTGCTTTAAATAGCTTTGGTATTTGGCTTGCAAATTCAAAGGATACAGCACCGGTATTAGCACCATTTGTATATGGAGCATTAGAACGTTTATTATTACCATTTGGATTACATCATATGTTAACGATTCCTGTTAATTATACTGAATTAGGTGGAGTTTATACATCATTAACAGGAGCAGCAGCAGGTACAGTTATTGCAGGTCAAGATCCATTATGGTTTGCTTGGATAACAGATTTAATTAACTTTAAATCTGCAGGAAATATGGCTGAATATAATAACTTATTAGCAACAGTAACACCAGCAAGATTTAAAGTTGGACAAGTAATATTATCAACAGCATCATTACTAGGTATTGCATTAGCTATGTATAAAAATGTAGATGCAGATAAAAAGAAAAAATATAAATCAATGTTTATTTCAATTGGATTAGCAGTATTTTTAACTGGGGTAAGTGAGCCCATAGAATTCTTATTTATGTTTATTTCACCAGTACTTTATGTAATTTATGCAATATTAACAGGACTAGCATTTGCTTTAGCTGATGTAATTAATTTAAGAGTTCATGCTTTTGGTGCAATAGAGCTTATAACACGTATTCCTATGATGATTAATGCTGGATTACTTGGAGATGTTATTAATTTTGTTATTGCATGTTTAGCATTCTTTGGAATTAACTTTGGTGTGTTTAGTTTCTGTATTAAAAAATTCAAGATTCCGACACCAGGACGTTTAGGGAATTATGATGAGGAAGAGTCAAGTGATATAAAAAATGAAGTTGCAGTAGATAAGGCAACAGCTAATGATGTATTATCTTTAAAAATAATTTCTTTATTAGGTGAAAAAGAAAATATTGAAGATGTTGATGCGTGTATGACACGTTTAAGAGTAACTGTTAAAGACATTGAGAAGGTTGCAGATGAAAAAGAGTGGAAGAAAAATGGAGCTCTAGGATTAATATTGAAAGATAGTGGAGTTCAAGCAATTTATGGTCCGAAGGCAGATATATTAAAATCAAATATTCAAGATATATTAGGAGTTTAGTAGGGGTTTAATATGAAACTTTTAACTTTAAATTGTCATTCGTGGCAAGAGGAAAATCAAGTCGAAAAAATTAAATATTTAGCAAATGTTATTAAAGAAAAGCAATATGATGTAATTGCTCTTCAAGAGGTAAGTCAAAGGATTGATGCTAATAGTGTTGATTCAAAAATTAAAGAAGATAATTTTGCTAGATTACTGATTAAAGAATTAAATAAACTTGATGAGTATAAATACAATTTCATATGGGATTATTCGCATATAGGATATGATATATATGAAGAAGGATTAGCCATACTTACGATTCATGAAATTAAAGATTATAAATCATTTTATATTTCACAAAGTAACAATAAAAATGATTATAGAAGTAGAAATATAGTGAGTATAACAATTGAGCAAAATGGTGAACTAGTTGATTTTTATAGTTGTCATGCAGGTTGGTGGAATGATGATATAGAACCTTTTAAATATCAAGCTGAAAAATTATTAGAAAATATATCAAGTGAGAGATTATCCTTTGTTATGGGAGACTTTAATAATAATGCTTTAGTAAGAAATGAAGGATATGATTATTTAATAAATAAAGGGTTAATAGATACTTATTGCATTGCTGAAGAAAAAGATTCAGGGGTAACTGTTAAAGGAGAAATTGCTGGCTGGGAAGCTCAGGCTGAAGATAAAAGGTTAGATTTAATATTAAGTAATAAAGAGATAAAAGTAAAAAAATCTAACGTAATATTTAATAAGATAAATAAACAAGTGATTTCTGATCATTATGGGGTAGAAGTTTTTATAGAAAATAAATAAAAAGTTATATAAGGGTAGAAAGTGTAAGTATCATAACTGATATTTACACTTTCTTATTTTGTTTTATTAACTTATTTTTTTAGTTAGCTTATTTAATTCCTTGTTCGTATTGTTCAACCATTCTCTTAACCATTTCTCCACCAACGCTTCCACATTGTTTAGAAGTTAAGTTTCCGTTGTAGTCTGTAAAAGGAACTCCCATTTCGCTTGCTACTTCATTTTTAAATTTTGATAATCCATTTTTTGCTTCTGGTACTAACTTTTGAGCCATAAAAGACCCTCCTTTAAATAAATTAATATTTATGTTCCATTGTAAGTAATTCGTTTTTACTTACACTAATATTATGTGCAAAGGTAATTTATATAATCTATTAAAAACAAGGGAATATAGGAAAAAAAGAATATTTTAACTATCATATGGGACTAAATTATATAATGGTAAAAAGATAAAAATTAATACATACCTAGATAATTATGTATATCTAAGTATGTATTAAAATATAACTAATTTCTTTTGATTTTTAGCATTGTAACAACTATTGGGATTGTTAT
>NZ_CAKVJA010000068.1 GCF_934754925.1 uncultured Clostridium sp.
TATTGCTGGCATTTGCAAACTCATACAATTTGCCAGGATAAGTATCACCCTAAGTAATGGTAATTTATCTGTAACTACAGTATAAGAAACATCTTGAGAATTAGTTGAAGTTTGAGTAAATCTTCCAGCTTCAATAATTTGTTTAAGCTTTTCTTTTTCTACAGGCATATCTTTAAAACGTCTAACACTTCTTCTAAATTTAATAAAATTTAAAAGATTTTCAGATTCTATAGCAAATGTTTCCTTATCATAAGGTTTTACTTCAGACATATCATAATCATCAGTTGAAACAGCTTCTACAGGACAGATTGCAATACAGTGTCCACATTTAATACATCCTTCATTATGTATATACGCCTTTCCTTCCTCTAAAGAAATAACACGTACAGGACAATCTTTTATACATTGTTTACATGCAATACACTTTTCTCTATCTACTTTAAACATTTAGATACACTCCTTAATTTTTAATATAAATCAGCTTTAAATTTATTTATAAATATAAGATGTAATATAAGTAAACTCTTTATTAAACTTTAAAACATCATAAACCTAAAATTTTAATTCATTATTAGATTGACCCTTTTCTATTAATTTAATTCTTATATTTTTTAAAGGGATTTTCTATAGCATAAATATACTTTTTTATTATATTTTTAAATTAAACTATATTTTTAGTAGTCTCTAGCTGAATATCTTTAGTTATGTTTTGTTTATTAGTTTATTAAAGGTATTATCTCTAATATTTTTGACATTTATATATAAAAAATTTATAATTTGTATATTAATTAATAACTAGATATCAATTGATGATGTGATTATATCATTGTTAAAACAGCAATGTATAATTCAAAGTATTTATACGTATATAACTAAAAGTTATAGATTTAGTTTGTGATTTTGCTTATAAAAATTTATTAACAGGAGATAAAATATGAATTTGCAACAATTAGAATATTTTAAAGTAATAGCAGAAACAAAAAATTTTACTTCAGCATCAAATATTTTGTTAGTAAGTCAACCTGCATTAAGCAAGGCAATTTCAAAGTTAGAAGAGGAGTTAAATGTTCCACTTTTTGAAAGAGAAGGACGTAATATAAAAATAACTAAATATGGAGAGGTATTTTTAAGGTATGCTGAATCTGCACTTAGTGATATTGAAAGAGGAATAGAAAAAATACAAGATATGAAAAAAAATAATGATAGAGTTATTTCAGTATCATCTACCTATTGCATAGGCGCCACAGTAATTCCTTTTTTAATAAGTAATTTTTTAAATACTCATATGCAAACAAAGTTTAACTTTAATAATCAAAGTACAGATGAGATATTAAAAGATTTAAAGTATGAAAAAATAGATCTGGGATTTTTTGATGATATAAAAAGTATTGAGGATTATCCTGAAATAGAGACTTCTCTAGTAAAAAAAGAAGAATATGTATTAATAGTTCCTAAAAATCATTATTTAGCTAATAAAGAAGAGGTATATTTAAAAGATTTAAAGGAAGAAAATTTTATAGCTTATAATGCAAAAGGTAATGAAAAGAAAATATCTTATGCCGAACTTATAGGTTATACACCTAAAATATCAGTGGAGCCAACTGAAGCTAGTATGCTTGCAGGCTTAGTTTCTGCAGGAGCTGGTATTTCAGTAGTTGTAAATACACCTATGATTAATACAAATAAAATTTCTAAAATAAAAATAAAGGACGATATTGGGTATAAGAAGATTTATATGGGATGGAACAAAGAAGCTTATATATCAAAGATTGCGGAAGAATTTAAACAATATATTATAGAAAATATAAATCAATGGTAAGTTTTGGTTGATAATTGTATTATAATATAAAATGTTGACTAAATATTGATATGAGTAAAGGTTAAAGAATTAGCAGAAAGAATTAAAAATAATAAATTATAATAAAAATAATGGACTGTAGTTTTTAAAACACAGTCCATTATTTTTATAAAGAAAAGTTGGCTACTATACAAATATTTAAGCAAATCCAAGTAGTGCTCCTACAGTATGAATTATAAATGCTACAATCCAAGCTATACCACATTGCATTAGAACTATGCATAGTGCAGCTTTTCTAGAACCAAGTTCTCTTTTTATGCAGGCTATTGCAGCAACACAAGGAGTATATAATAGTGTAAATATTAAAAAGACAAATGCAGTAAAAGGTGTAAATAAGGTAGAGAGTGCAGATGTATTTCCACCTAATAATACAGTTAATGTACTTACTACACTTTCCTTAGCAGTAAATCCAGTAATTAAGGCTGTTGATATTCTCCAATCGCCAAAGCCTAATGGAGTAAATAAAGGAGATATTAAACCGCCTAGTATAGCTAATAAACTAAATTTAGAATCACTTACCACATTAAGTCTTGTATCAAATGTTTGCATAAACCAGATAATAATAGTTGCTACAAAGATAATAGTAAATGCCCTTGTTATAAAGTCTTTAGCTTTGTTCCAAATTAATTGCCAAACACTTTTAGGACTAGGAAATCTATAATTAGGTAATTCCATTACAAAAGGTATTGGCTTACCTTTAAAGGTACTATTTTTTAAAAGTAAAGAAAATAATATTCCAACAATAATTCCAGAAAAATATAAAATTACCATAACTAATGCAGGATGTTTTGGGAAAAAGGCAGCAGTAAATAATGCATAAATTGGTAGTTTAGCTGAACAACTCATAAAAGGAATTAATAACATTGTCATTTTACGATCTCTTTCTGAAGAAAGTGTTCTAGTTGACATAATTGCAGGAACAGAGCAACCAAAACCAATTAAAAGAGGAACAAAACTTCTACCAGAAAGCCCAATTTTCCTAAGTAGCTTATCCATAACAAAAGCAATTCTTGCCATATATCCACTATCTTCTAATACAGATAAGAAGAAAAATAATACTACTATGATAGGTAAAAAGCTAAGTACACTTCCAACACCACCGAAAATACCGTCAATTACTAGGGATTTTACTATTGGATTAATACCATAAGCAGTTAAGCCCTTATCACAAATGTCTGTAAACCAAGATATTCCTATTGATAACCAGTCTGATAATGTAGCACCAATAACATTAAAGGTTAGCCAAAATACAAGAGCCATAATAGCTACAAAAGAAGGAATAGCAGTATATTTTCCAGTAAGTATATTATCAATTTTTACACTACGTATATGTGATTTACTTTCTAATGGTTTTATAACTGTATTATTACAGACATTAGTGATAAAAGTAAATCTCATATCAGCAAGAGCAGCTTGTCTGTCTTTGCCAGTTTCATTTTCCATTTCTATTATAATATGTTCTAGCATTTCCTTTTCATTTTCATCTAATTTTAGTTTATTTAAAATAATAGAATCACCTTCAACTAATTTTGTAGCTGCGAATCTTGCTGGAATTTTTGCATTATTAGCATGATCTTCAATTAAATGAAGTATTGCATGAATACATCTGTGAATGGCAGCTTGCTCATCAGAAGCATTTTCATCACAAAAATCTAATCTTCCAGGGCACTCATCAAATCTAGCAACGTGAATAGCATGTTCAATAAGTTCATCAATTCCCATATTTTTAGAAGCTGATATAGGTACAACAGGAATACCTAATAATTCTTCTAGTAAATTAACTTTAATAGTTCCACCATTTTCTTGAACTTCATCCATCATATTTAGTGCAAGAACTATAGGTAGGTCCATTTCTATAAGTTGCATTGTTAAATATAAATTACGCTCAATATTAGTTGCATCAACAATATTTATTATTCCTCTAGGATTAGAATCAATAATAAAATCTCTAGTTACTATTTCTTCATTAGTATATGGTGAAAGAGAGTATATTCCAGGAAGATCTGTAACTGTAGCCTCAGGATGATTTTTAATTACTCCATCTTTTCTATCTACTGTTACACCAGGAAAGTTTCCAACATGTTGATTGCTACCTGTTAATTGATTAAATAGTGTGGTTTTTCCACAATTTTGATTACCAATTAATCCAAAGGTTAAAGGAGAACCAGCAGATAATTCATTCCCCTTTTTATGAACATGATAAATCCCCATTTCTCCTACTTGTGGATGGGGTATATCATTGATTCTTTCTTTGTAATTTTTAACATATTTTTTATCAGTAACATCTTTAATTTCTATTTTTGCAGCATCAGCAATTCTTAGTGTAAGTTCATATCCACGTACACATAATTCAATTGGATCACCCATAGGAGCAACTTTAATAAGGGTGACTTGTGTATTAGGGGTAAGACCCATGTCCAAAAAGTGGTTTCTTAATGCACCGGTACCACCTACACTTACAATTGTTGCACTTTTTCCTACTTCTAATTCATCTAAGGTCATTTAAAATCCACCATCCTTTTTTATTGCTTTATTACTACAATATTTATTCATAATATATAAATAACTTGCTAAAAATTTAAAATAATAATGAAAGTAAACAATTAACTTTCCTACAGATAAAAATATTGCTATAATTTTAGTAAGAGCATATGGTAAGGTTGATATAATCTTAATAGGAAATAAAGTAAATAACATAAAAGGAGCACTATTAAAATGGGATTATTTGATATTTTTAATAAAAATAAAGGTAAAAAAGAACCTAAAGTAGAAGAATGTTTTAGCCAAACTGGAGATTTATTAGGGGAAATAATTGATTTAGCATCAAGATATACTATTGAGGATAATTTATTAGATAAATATAGTAATGATGGTACAGAAATAACTATTATTAATAAAGTAAGAGAAGAATTAGAATCAGTATTATTAGATTTAGGAAAATCATTAGATGAGTATTATAATAATGAATATACTACTGTAAAAGATACAAAAAAGGAAAATAATAATTTTTCCTATTCCTTAGACGCATTAGTAGTACTTTTCAATAATTCTCTTGATTTATATTCAGAAAATGAGGAAGTAAGAGATAATCTTAATTTTTGTTATAAAGTATGTAATGGTGAATTAGCTAAGGTGAAAGAAATTCTTATGGATGATAAAGCTATTGAAGATTTTACTGGAATTAAGCCAGTAGTAGTAGAAGAAATTGAAGAAGTCATAGAGGAAACTTCTAATAATGAAGAGGTAGCTGTTGAGAAGATTTCTAAAGAGGAAGCTACTGCAGTCATTGAAGATGATGTTGATAGTGATGTTGATGGAGATATAATAGTAAATACAGATAAAATGAAAATTTATTTTATCAGAATAAGTCGTAATGAAGAAGATGAAATAAGTTTAAATTTATGTATTGAAAATAAGTTAGATAAAGATGTTATAATTGAAAGTAAGGATGTATCTGTAGATGGAATTATAACAGTACCAAGTTTTAGTTGTAGTATTTCAGCAAAATCTAGAGTTTATGATAAGATGGTTTTTGAGAATAGTATACAACAATTAGTAAATCTTAAGGGCACTTTTTATATGATAGATGGTGATTCAACTAAAGTTATTGATGAATGTATAGTTTCTATGTTTAAAGAAGATTAATAAAATAATGTGAAAAAAGAGAGTCTTATAGAATATTTTCTATGGCTCTTTTTCTTATATTAAATTTGCTATGTACATTTCAAATTATATAAAGGTATTAGAATTTAATTGAATATATATGAATATAATAAATTATTAAATAATGTATTTAAGGAGATTATATGAAAAGCACTGTTAGAGTTACTAAATGGGTTGCGGGGGGACTTGAAGCTTTACTTGGAATTCCAGTGTTAGGAGCAAGCATAATAATAGGATTAGTATGGACTCCATTAGCAATTATGTTAGTATTTCATATTGTTAATTTAGTACTTTCAAAGAATGAGGATTTACCTGTTGCAGGAAGTATTTTGGGGATAGTAGGTAATGCTATTGGATGGATACCTTTTGTTGGTATGATAATGCATATTTTAACAGCTATATTTGTAATGGTGGAAGCCTATAAAACTAAAGTGGAATAATATACAAATTATAGATGTAATATATAACATAAATAATATAAAATTTATACAAAAATTAAGGGGATGCATATAGTATCCTCTTAATTTTTTTCTTTATTTGATAAATTTGATATGAAATTCTTATTAGGGGAGGATATATCCTTTTTATTAGTATGAGTAAGAGTTTTAATGTAAAGTACTGAAAGCTCTTTAATTAACTCAATAATCGTGGATTTTACTTCATCATCCATATTTTTTATTGAATCTAAAATAATAGGAATACTTTTTTTCCAATTCTGAAATATTTCAATGAAATTTTTAATATTTGTAGATTCTAAAATGTTAAATAAGGTTTCTATAAATAACTTACGTTCTTCATTAGATAGATTGCTTAACCAATTATGTAAAGTTTCATTAGTATATTGAGAACTATGAGAAATTTTTTTTAAATAAATAAAATCAGAATTCATTATTTCCCAGGAAAAGGGATTGTGCTGCCTTAAGCCACCAAATTTATTGCTTTTTACTACATGATAATCTTCATGATTTTCAAGAAGCATTCCTATAAAGGAGGCATGAGGTAAAGTTTTATGTATTTTATCTTTTATTTTAGAAAAGGAATCACTTTTTATTATTTCTTCTCTAAATCCAGGACCATCATGGCTGAATATCTTTATTATACGAGGAGAAACTCTATAATTACAGTTCATAGATGCATAAACAGCAATATTTCCACCCTTAGAATGACCTCCAACATAAAGGCTATGAGGAATTAATTTTGCAATTGTATTTAAATATTGAACTCCTTCTATTTGAGAAGGAATAGCTTTAGTAAATGCCATATTAAAGTCTTCTTTCCAACCTATAAGACTATAATCTGTTCCTCGAAATGCTACATATGCATATGTATTATTTAAAATAAATGTTGTTGCAGAAAATTGTTTTTCTGAACTAGAATCAGTTTTTGAAATATGATAATTAATTCGTATATCTCTAAATCTAGGACTTGCAGCAAGATAAAAAAGTAATTGTTTAGTAGGTTGATGATAAGGAACTTTATCAAACATTTTAGAAAATAATTCTGATTTTAATAAATCTTTAAATTTTACAGGTTCTCTATTTGAATTTATGGATCCAACTAAGTTATCAAGTAGTATATTGCTAATTTGGGATAGTATTAATGAATCTACAGCATTAAATTCTTTTTCGTTTAAAGTAGCAAGTTCTTTTTCTGCATAATTAATGATATTTTCCATAGTAAACTCCAATTATAAAATATATTATATAAAATAAAAATCTTATTAATTATTGTTTTCTCTCAAATAATAAGAAAGATACATTAAATTAGTATATAATTAATCTTGTACATATTTATATCTGAAATTTTTAATAAGAAATGAGGGAGAATTGTGAAGATAACATTAGAAAAGAAAGAAAATTATAAATATAACAGGTATAGATATAGTAAGTATAGATATAGCAAATATAGATATAGTTAAAAGAAGAAAATAAAAATAGCTTTGTAATAATAAGAGGAGCTTTAAGGAAGGTAACAGATGAAAAATTTAGAGTTTATTTATAATAGAAAAAGTGTTAGAAAATTTAAAGATAATGAAGTGCCAAGAGAAGATATTATAAAAATGCTTGATGCTGCAATACATGCACCATCTCCAAAAAATCAACAAACATGGCATTTTGTTGTAATTCAAAATAGTGAATTAATAAATAAGATAGGTGATATAGTAGAAAAGAATCATACTAACTTAGCAGAAATGGCAAAGGTAGAAAAACAAAGAAAGTTAATGATGACTTTATTACCGTATTATACATGCTTTAAAAATGCACCTGTATTAGTTGTAGTATATTCAAAAGAGTATTATATGATAGAGGAAACAATACTTAGAGATAATAATGCTAGTGAAGAGGTAATAAATGAATTAAGATTCCCTAATTCTGCAGCCCAAGGAGTAGGAGCAGCCATAGAAAACTTCTTGTTAGCAGCAACAGAACTTGGTTATGGAACTTGTTATATGACAGGACCAACTCATTCTAAGAGTGAAATTGAAGAGCTTATTAATTTTGAAAAAGATGAATATAAGTTAATGGCAATGATTTCTCTTGGAGTTGCAGAAGAAGATACACCAAACTCACCACCACGTAAGCCTTTAGATGAGGTAGTTACTTTTATTGATTAAATTATCAGCATAAAGTTTCTGTAAAAAAATGGGCGTTCCCCGGAGGTGCATCCATAAAATGGATGAACCTCCGGGGAACACCCATAAAATGGATATAGGATTTTATAATAAAAATAAAGCAGTTGCAAAAGTTAGTTTTGCAGCTGCTTTATTATAGCACTTATTATAGCA
>NZ_CAKVJA010000069.1 GCF_934754925.1 uncultured Clostridium sp.
GGCCAGATAGTTATAATATGGCTATTTCAAATAGTGATTATTATACATGGATACCAAGCTTACAGTTATGTGTTTGTTATTATAATTTAGGTGAAATAAAATGTTCATATTTCTTTAATGAATTAGCAGCAACATTTAATGGAGAAACAGAAAAAATTTTATATAATAGAAATGTATTCGAAAGAGATTTTAAAGAAATAAAGATAGAACCACCTAAATTAGAGTATCCATTAAAATTAAGTGATTATACTAAATATCTATAGATTAAGCATAGTAAGGTTTTTTCATTTAATAGAATAGATAAATAAAAAGTAATTATAATTCCTATAGAAGTTTATATAGAAGTTTATATAGTCTTCTTTTGGGAAATATAATTACTTTTTTCATAAAATTTTATAATTGCATGAAGTTTTTTAAAGAAATATCGAATGCTTTTACTGAATGGGTTAATTCACCTGAGGAAATAAAATCTACACCAGACAATGCATAATTTCTTACAGTATCTAAAGTAATATTTCCTGAACATTCTGTAAGAGCACGTCCATTTATTAATTTAACCATTTCAGTAGCTTGGGATGGAGACATATTATCTAGCATAATTATGTCAGCACCAGCTTCAAGAGCTTCTATTACATCTTCTTTAGATTCAGTTTCAACTTCTATTTTTCTAACAAATGAAGAATTTTCTTTAGCTAGCCTAATTGCTTCTTTTATGCTACCAGCGTATCCAATATGATTATCTTTAATTAAAATTCCATCTGATAAAGAAAAACGATGATTATTTCCACCACCTATTTTAACAGCATATTTTTCTAATATCCTAAGATTAGCCGTAGTTTTTCTTGTATCTAAAAGTTTTGTATTAAGTCCTTTAAGTTCATTTACATATTTGTTAGTTAATGTTGCAATTCCACTCATTTTTTGAAGTAAATTTAAAGCAACTCTTTCACCCATTAAAATATTAAGAGCATCGCCCTTAACTTCACCAATTATATCGCCAGTTTTTACTTTTGAACCTTCTGAAATTAATGATATAAATTCAACTTCACCTAATATGGTAAATACTCTTTCAAATACAGGTAATCCACAAATGATTCCATCTTCTTTAGCAATTAGAGAAGCTTTTGCTTTAGAACCTTTAGTAATTACAGAGGAAGCTGTAATATCACCGTAAGGAATATCTTCTTCTAGTGCATTTTTAATTATTTTATCAATAATTAAATAGTTTAGCATATCTATTATCCACCTTTCTTTTTAAAAAGTTTATTAATTCTTCATAAGAATCTAATGCATATGATTTAGGTTCTTCAATAATTTCTTTAAATTTTATTTCATTTATTTTAGAGTTAATATTTTCAGAAGCTTGTTTACCAAAAACTAAGGCTTCTAGTAGTGAGTTACTAGCAAGTCTATTACTTCCATGTACCCCAGTACAACTAGCTTCGCCAACAGCATAAAGATTATTCATAGATGTTCTAGAAAATAAGTCAACTTTAATTCCTCCCATACAGTAATGATGAGCGGGAGCTATAGGAAGAAGATCTTTATCCATCTCATAACCTCTTTTTAAACATTCATTATATAGAAAAGGAAATCTACCCATTAGAAATTCTTTTGATTTTTTAGTCATATCTAGATAAACATAAGGAGTATCTGGTGTTTTTTCTATTTCTTTTAATATTGCAGTAGATACAATATCTCTAGGAAGTAAGGAATCAATAAATTCTTCGTGGTTTTGATTTAAAATTATTCCACCCTCGCCACGTAGAGATTCTGATAAAAGCAATTTCTTTCCTTTAGCTGATGGTTCATATAAAACAGTAGGATGAAGTTGCAAATATTCCATATCTTTAATTTCAATATTATTTTTTAGGCTGATATTAAGACCATCTCCAGTTAGAGACTCGATATTAGTTGTAGAATTAAATATTCCACCAATACCGCCAGTTGCTAAGATAGTAAATTTACTATTTACCTTATAAGTTTTATTTGAGTCCTTTAAGATTCCACCATAACAAATATTATCTTTAGAGATTAAATCTATTAATGTTATATTTTCTATCATAGTAATATTCTTTTTATTAGCAGCAATGTTTAATAAAGTTTCAGTAACTGATTTTCCAGTTTCATCTTTAACATGGACTATTCTAAATTCACTATGACCACCCTCTCTTGTATATCTTAGGTTATCTTCAGTTCTATCAAAAGGTACTCCCATTTTAACTAAATTATTAATATTCTCAACGGAGTTTTTTATTAGAAATTTAACTGCTTCAGTATCATTATGATAATTTCCTGCTTTCATTGTGTCATTAAAATAATTTTCTTCATCAAAAATGCCAAGGGAAGTTGAAATTCCTCCTTGAGCTAAATAACTATTACAATCTCTAAAAGTATCTTTAGTTATCATTAATATCCTAATATCATCTCTTAAATTAAGAGCAGTATAAAGGCCTGCAACACCTGTACCAACTATTAAAACATCATAATTCATAATTTTACACTGATAAAAGATGCATATTTTCTAGAGCTTTATGAGCGCTAACTCTAAGTTCTTCGTCAATATGAATTTCAAATTCTTCATTTTTTAAACAATTATATAAATCATTAAGAGATATTTTTTTCATATTAGGACAAATCATTCCTGTCTTTGTAGGAATAAAAGTTTTATTAGGACTTTTTAATTTCATTTCATAAAATACACCTTCTTCAGTTACTACAATAAATCCATCAGCAGTTGAAGAAGCACTATAATTAATAAGTTCTGATGTACTTCCTATATAGTCAGCTAAATCACGAACTTCTTTATTACATTCAGGGTGAACTAAAACAGGATAGTTTGGATATTTTTCTTTTAGTTCTATAATCTCATCTTTTTCAATTCTTTCATGAGTAGGACAAAAACCAGGATATAAAGTGAATTTTTTATTTGGTAGTTGTTCAGCTAAATACCCACCTAAGTTTCGATCAGGTAAGAAGATTATTTCGTCAGAATCTATATTATTTAATATATTAATAGCTGATGATGAAGTAACACATACATCAGACAAAGCTTTTATATCTAAATTAGAATTAATATAACTGACTACCTTAGCATTAGGATGCTTGTCCTTTAAAACTTCAAGGCGATTAACTAAAGCCATATCAGCCATAGGGCAAGTTGTACTATTTGATGGAATAAGTACTTTTTTATTTGGAGAAAGAATTTTTGCACTTTCAGCCATGAATTTTACTCCACAAAAGATTATTAAGTCTTTATTACTTTCCATAGCTTTTTTACTTAAGAAGTAAGAGTCACCAACTATATCAGCAATTTCCTGAATTTCATCACACTGATAAAGATGAGCAACTATTAGTGCATTTTTTTCTTCTTTTAATTTTAGTATTTCTTCTTTTAAGTTCATTTTTACACTTCCTTTTAAAAATATTTACATGTGTATATACACAAGATTATCATAAAAGTATACATAATTCAATATAACTGTATCTGTAGAAAAGGATAAGCTTCCTCTGAGGTCAATACATATATTTACAGAATATAATTTGAAAAATGGCATAAGGAACAAATTAGTAGGGAATATAGTCTAATTAAGAAGAGAAAAATATTAAAATAACGCCTCTGAGGTTCATGAAAATATTGGGAATTAAGAGGCGTAGGAAAGAGAGAAAAAATGGTTTTTAGTAGTGTTTTATTTATATTTAGATTTTTGCCTATAGCAATGATTTTATATTTTTTAACCCCAAATAAATTTAAAAATTTAACTTTGTTGCTTGTAAGTTTAATATTTTATTCTTGGGGTGAACCTAAGTACTTTTTAATAATGGTAGCATCAATATTTGTAGATTACTTTGTCAGTAGAGGAATAGAGAAAAGTAGAAATAATAAGAAGGTAAGTATAATGCTTTTATCCATATCTATATTATTTAATTTAGGAATTTTATTTTTCTTTAAGTATTTTAACTTCTTTTTAGAAAATATAAATAATATTCTTGGGTTATCTCTAAAATATGTAAAAATAACATTACCTTTAGGTATTAGTTTTTATACATTTCAAACTATGTCATATACTATAGATGTATTTCTAGGGAAAGTTAAGGCTGAAAAAAACATTATTAATTTTGGAGCATTTGTATGTTTATTTCCACAGCTTATTGCAGGACCTATAGTTAAATATACTGATATAAATCTTGAATTAAAACATAGAAAGATAGATATAAAGCAAATTCAAGATGGGATAGAGTTATTTATACTTGGATTAGGAAGTAAGGTGCTTATAGCAAATAATATAGGAGCATTTTGGTCTGAAATTGAAGGGAAGGGATTTGATGGAATAGG
The DNA here is from genome assembly GCF_934754925.1 of uncultured Clostridium sp. Lineage (GTDB taxonomy): Bacteria > Bacillota > Clostridia > Clostridiales > Clostridiaceae > Clostridium. Next base: position 4,337 of record NZ_CAKVJA010000069.1, read on the forward strand.
AACAGTAATAGCATGGATATCTGTTTTAGCATTTGCATTTCAAATATATTTTGATTTTAGTGGATATTCATTAATGGCAATAGGACTTGGTAAGATATTAGGATTTAACTTCCCAAGAAATTTTAATTATCCTTACATATCAAAAAGTATAACTGAATTTTGGAGAAGATGGCATATTACATTAGGGTCTTGGTTTAAAGAGTATGTCTATATACCATTAGGAGGAAATAGAGTAGGTAAGTTAAGAATATATATTAATCTTTTTATAGTATGGTTTTTAACAGGATTTTGGCATGGAGCTAGTTACAATTTTATATTATGGGGATTATATTTTTTTGTTTTAATTAGTATTGAGAAAGCTTTCTTATTTAAGTTTTTAGAAAAATATAAAATAATTTCACATATATATTCAATATTTTTTATACTACTTGGATGGACAATATTTGCAGTAGTAGATTTAGAACAGTTAAAAATATTATTAAAACAAATGTTTAGCATAAGTAAAAATAATCAATGGATATATTATGTACGAAATTACGGAATTACTTTTATAATTGCAGCAGCACTTGCAACTCCTATAGTAAAAAATATATATAATAAGATTATTAAGAGTGATATCTTAAATACAATTATTTTAATGGTTATATTTCTAATAAGTATAGCTTATTTGGTCGATGCGACATATAATCCATTTTTATATTTTAGATTTTAAGGGATGGTGATTATATGAAAAAAAATTACTTGTTATATTCTTTTATTATAGTAGTTATGGTATTAGCAATAGGTAGTTTAATTAAAAATGATAAAAAGTTTTCAGAGTTGGAAAATAGAAATTTAAAAACAAATGTTAAATTTTCAATAAAAGGTTTTCTTAATGGTAGTTTTCAAGAAGACTATGAAAAGTATATTAATGATCAGTTTCCATTAAGAGATAAATGGATAAGCTTGAAATCAATAAGTGAATATGCTTTAGGAAAGGTTGAAAACAATGGAATAATATATGGAAGTAATGGAGAGTTATTTGAAAAGTTTGATTCTTTAAATGAAGAAAGATTAAAAAATAATATTGAAGCTATAAACAACTTTTCACAAAATTACTATGATAAAGTTTCATTAATGATTATACCTAATTCATATGAAATATATAAAGAAAATTTACCTATGAATTCACCTATAATTATGCAAAGAGAAATAATTAATGAAATATATAATTTTTTACAATTTACTAATAACTTAGATGTAATGAAAGACTTAATAGATAATAAAAATAAGTATATATATTATAAAACAGATCATCATTGGACTACATATGGAGCTTATTTAGCATATTGTAATTTTATTAATTCAATCAATGAGAATAAAATTGATTTAGAAGGACTTCAAGAGGTAGAATTGCCAAATTTTTATGGAACATATTATTCAAAAGCAAAATCTTTTAATATTAAACCAGATACTATGGTTTATTATAATTTTAATAATCTAACAATGGAGATAGTTGGCGATAAGATATATGATTCTATATATGATTATTCAAAGGTAAACTTAAGAGATAAATATTCATTATTTTTATATGGAAATAATCCACTAACTATAATAAAGAATAAAGACATTAAAAATAATAAAAAAATATTAGTTATAAAAGACTCCTTTGGAAATTCGTTAGTTCCGTTTTTAACTCAAAATTACGAAGAAATTCATGTTATAGATCTAAGGTATTTTACTAGTAGATTAAGTAGTTATTTAGAAAAAAATTATTTTGAAAATATTTTAATTATATATAACTTTATAAATTTAGCTACAGACAATAATATATTGAGGCTTAAGTATTAAATTTACGCAGTAACAATAAAAAGATGAATTACTTTTTAAAAGTTACTGCGTAAATTATTTATATATTATAGATAAGATAAAATACTAATGGTTTTTGTATCTATTATTTCACCTTTTTTTATAAGAAGTTTCATCTCGTCTAGCGTAATTTTTTTTATATCTGTAAATTCATCTTCATCACATGATTTTTTACCTTCATATAAATTAGTAGCTTTAAATAAATGAATTATTTCATCGCAAAAGCCAGGAGCAGTAGCAATTTTTCCAAGATAAATCATGTTTTGGGCTTTATATCCAGTTTCTTCTTCTAACTCCCTATGAGCGCACGTAATAGGAGATTCATTTTTATTAAGTTTTCCAGCTGGAATTTCAAGAAGTGTTCTTTCTAAGGGTTTTCTAAATTGCTCTATTAATATAATCTCATTGTCATTTATAAAAGGAATTATTGCACAAGCTCCAGGATGTTTTATTATATCTCTATTAGATAAATTACCATCAGGCAATTCAACATCAATATTTATTAGGTTTAAATAGTTACCATTATAGACAACTGTTTCTTTAATAGTTTTTTCATAAAATTTCATAAATAGATCTCCTTATATGTAGAAGTTTATAATATATAAAATATATTATTTATATATTATATCATAGTATAGGAAAGTAATATTAAAAGTATTTTGTATAAATAATATGTAACAATAAGAATTTATAAACATAAAATGAAAGTGTAGATAAATCAAATGATAAATTTTGGTATATAATTGGGAGGATAAAATGCGATACTATAATAACTCAATGAATGATCCTAATAATGGGAGTAGATTAAGTAGAAGAGGCAGATTAAGTAGAAGTAGAATGAATCAATATAATACTTGGAATGAAGATGAAGAGCTATTTTCAGATAATATAGATGAAAATATGGAATCTTCTTTTAAGGAAGATTGTGTAGATCAATATAAATGTTGTTGCTGTGTTGGACCAAGAGGTCCAAGAGGGCCAAAGGGTGAACCAGGATGTAGAGGTCCTCAAGGATGTAAGGGAGCAACAGGAGCAACAGGGCCAACAGGACCAAGAGGAGCAACAGGAGCGCAAGGGCCAATAGGACCAAGGGGGGCAACTGGAGCAACAGGAGCACAAGGACCACAAGGATTAAGAGGAGCAACAGGAGCAACAGGAGCACAAGGGCCACAAGGATTAAGAGGAGCAACTGGTCCACAAGGATTAAGAGGAGCAACAGGTGCAACAGGAGCAACAGGAGCACAAGGTGTTCAAGGTATTCAAGGACCAACAGGACCAACTGGGGCAACTGGAGCACAAGGGCCACAAGGATTAAGAGGAGCAACAGGTGCAACAGGAGCAACAGGAGCACAAGGTGTTCAAGGTATTCAAGGACCAACAGGACCAACTGGGGCAACTGGAGCACAAGGGCCACAAGGATTAAGAGGAGCAACAGGTGCAACAGGAGCAACAGGAGCACAAGGTGTTCAAGGTATTCAAGGACCAAC
>NZ_CAKVJA010000070.1 GCF_934754925.1 uncultured Clostridium sp.
AAGAAAATCTAAATAAATTATAAGTTTCTCTAATATATAGCCTATTCAAATATATATTTCTAATAATCCTACATATATATATTTCTAATAATCCTACATACTGTTTATTTGTTCTACATTGTATTCTCCACTTCCAAGTTCCTTTGATATATTATCTAATAAATTAACCTTTACTTTAACACCCATAGGTACATTCAATTTTACTTTTTTATTTTCCAACTTTTTATTCCATTGAATTTTTATCTCTCCATAAGGAGTTTCATATGATAAATTACAATATTCAAATGGGCTATTAAAATCTGGCTCAATAATATAAGTAGCCTTCTCAGTAACGGATTTTTTCAATCCTGCAATTTCTCTTACAATAAAATCTTGTACACTTCCTAAAGAATAATGATTATATGAAGTAATTGTTCTTGTCCCATCTTCTAAAATAGCTTGCCATGATTCCCAAATACTTGTTGCACCTTGATTAACTTGATACAACCATGATGGACACTTTTCTTGAAGTAATAAATCGTATGCTGCCTCTCTATATCCATACTGACATAATGTATCTAATAAAATTGGTGTTGCTAAAAAACCAGTATCTAAGCATCCGTTATTTTCATCAATCATTTCCATTAATCTCTTTACAAATTTATTATTAGTTTCGTCATCTGCCATTTTAAAGTATGCTGCTAATGTATATAATCCCTGTAAATCACCGTCTATAATTCCATCATTATTTACATAAGCTTCATTAAATGCCAATTTAATGTTAGAAGATAAATCTTTATAATATTTACTCTCTTCATCTTTACCTAAAATGTTAGATATTTCGGCCAATAATTGTGTAGAATATGCAAAATACATTGTGGCAACCTGATTTGCTGTAATTTTAGCTGATAGCATAGGATTTGGACTATCATCTTCATTTACAAGACTTGGAGTTAACCAGTCTCCATAATGAAATTCCATATTCCATAAATACTTTTCACATTTTTTTGAATTACTATCCACATTGGATTTGCATCTTTCCTCAACATAGCCAATCCACTTTTTCATCATTTCATAATTATCTTTTAAAAAATCTATATCTTCATATTGTTTATAAAGATGATATGGTATTATAATACAAGCATCTGACCATCCTGCAGCACTTATATTTCCAAAACCACTACTTAACATATCATCTGATTCTATCCATGGTATAAGCCCTGGAACCTGTCCATTTTCATATTGATCTAATCTCATATTTTGAAGCCATCGCTTCATAAAATTATCTATTTTCATATTAAATATGGCTGTTGGAGTATAAATTTGAGCATCACCTGTCCACCCCCCCTTTTCTCTTTGAGGGCAATCAGTAGGAACAGAAATAAAATTACTTTCCTGAGAATGATATATATTTTCTAATAACTTATTTACTTTTTCATTAGATGTAGTAATATAACCAGTTCTTTTTAAATCGCTTGATAAAACATAAGCAGTAAAATTTTCTTTGCTAACTTCTGTTGTATTTTCTGTTACTTTAACATATCTAAACCCTTGGTAAGTGAACTTTGGAATAAATACTTCTTCCTCTTCACCTGATAATTCATAAGTAGTTGTTTGATATTTATTTTGTCCCATTATGTTAAAAAAGAAATTACCTTCCTTATCTAACTCTTCAGCATGCTGAAGTTGAATTATCTCACCTTTTTCACCTTTTATTTTAACTTCTACTATCCCTGCAATATTTCTTCCGAAATCAACTACAGTTTCACCTTTCGGAGTAATTATTATCTTTTTAGCCTCTATTTTCTCAATGCACCTAATAGGCTCTGCCATATCTACCTGCAATTGATTATATCCATAATTCCTTTCAACAACCCCATAATATGTTTTATTATTAAAATTATGGTTTTGACTTTCTCCAATAAATAAATCTGAATATTCAACTTTACTAGTTGAGGCTTTAAAAGAACTATCTGTAGCAATAACCTCTAATTCTCCATCACTATACTCTACTTCTATCTGAGATAATAGAGCTACTTTATCTCCAAATTGGTGACCAATACCAGCTAATCCTATCTTTCCTTTATACCATCCATCTGCTACAGTAATCTCAATTTTATTTTCACCATTTTTAATTTGGCTAGTTATATCATGAGTTTGATAACACTGCATCTTTGGGTATGTTACAAATCCTGGTGCCAAATATTCATCACCTATTTTTTTATTATTCAATACTGCTTCATATATCCCATGTGCAGTTACGTATATCCTTGCTTTTTTAACCTTTTTATTTTTAATTTTAAATTCTTTTGAAAATTCTATAGGAGAATCTAATGGTATCTCTCTTATTTCAGCTGGATTTGAATGATAAGAAAAAACTTTTCCCATATTAAAATCTTCTTTTACTGAAACTATATCTTTATCTGCTTCAATCCATTTAGCTATCCAATCTTCTTTTGATAATCCTATTTCAAAGTTTTTAAATTGACTTTCTGCAAATTCCCCATAATTATTCCATACCTTTATCTTAAAAAAATATTGTCCTCTTCCTTTTAAAGTTATTCCTTCATATTTTACATTAATCGAATTACTACTATTAATCCTACCTGAATTCCAAATAACTTTATTATATTCATTACAAATTTCTATTTCATAAGATTCTTGAAATGCATTATTTTTATCAGATTCCATCTGCCAACTAAAGCTTAATTTATCATTATTAATTACTGCATGTTTTTCTATATTATTTATAGTACATTTTTTTATTACAAACATTTTATTTTCCTCCATAAAGTGAAATTTTAATTTAATCAATTGAACTTTGCCTCCATATAAAAGTAGATGGTGATTTCTATCTTACACTTATATTTGCATTCACTCTTTACTTAAAATATAACACTTATTTATTACTTTTTAATTGTACTAATCTTATTTTTCTATTGTATTTATATTAGATATGTTCATCTATAGAATAAAACTACAATAGCTTATTGTAATAGTTTACCTTTTAATCTATAATCAATTTAATTCATTATTTACAGGAGGTTTATATGAATATTAGTACTTTTGAGGATTTAATTATTAATTCTTCTCTTTTTAATACTCCACCATCTGGAGTACTATCTACCATTAAATCTAAGAATAAACTATCTAACAATAATAGAATAATTTTTCCAGATGACATTTTTTCTACCGGAGATGATGTTATCGTTATTAATCATCCCCCTGTTGCTAATGACCGTTCCCCTCATTATCATGACTTTTTTGAACTTATGTATATGTATAAAGGAAGTTGTAAGCAAGTAATAAATGATAAAGCACTTATATTAAATGAGGGAGATATATGTATTTTAGGCATGAGGGATTCTCACTCCGTTATAGTGGAGAATACTGATAATATATTGTTTAATATTATGATAAAAAAGTCTCTATTTGATAAATCTTTTTTATCTTTAATTTCTGAAAATGATTTACTTAGTAGTTTTTTTGTTACATCACTTTTTAATAATAATAAACTTCAACATTATCTATACTTTCCTTATAAAGATAATAATTCTATTCAGTATATCACTCAACAGCTTATTTCTGAATATGTACAAAAAAAAGTTTGTTATAAAAAATCTATTGAATGTTACTTAGCATTACTTTTTTCAGAATTACTTAGAGAATATCAATCTACAATTGACAAAGAAAATTATAATAGTATGGGAAATAATAATTTATCCGATATATTGTCTTATATAAACACACATAAAGCTACAGCAACACTTGCAAGTGTTGCAGAGCATTTTCATTATAGTCCCAGCTATTTATCAACCTTAATAAAAAAACATACTAATAAAAGTTTTTCTGATATATTGCAACAAAGCAAGCTTGAAGAAGCCTGTCATTATCTTACTAATACTAATTTAAGCATTGATGAAATTGTCCAAGTTCTAGGATATTATGATAAAAGCTATTTTTATAAAATATTTAAAAAGAAATACTCTATAACTCCTATACAATACAAGAATAATATAAAACTCAATCAAAAATTTAAAAGTAACTATATTAAAAAGAACTGATTTCTAAATACTATCTAGAAATCAGTTCTTTTTAATATTTATTAGAATTAAAGCAAATTTCTTCATCATCTCTAAGATTGTAATAAGGATTTAATATTGCTTCTAAGTTTATTATCTCTGTTAATGCAGCTGCAATACTAGGATATTGTTTAGATAATAATTTGACTTTTTTATATATAAATAAAGCTATATTAGTCTAAACCTAAACTAATATAGCTTTTAAGCATTTTACTATAGTTATATTAACATATTACCATTAAAACGGTAATTTACCACTTTCCTTAAATCTAATTACAACTTTATCTATCTCTAATCCATTTGCTCCGAAGTATAATTTTATATAATGATTTACTCCAAATACAAATCCTAAATCTCTAGTTTCTGTAACCCATTTTCCTTCAGTGCCCCTAATAGTTATAGTTGTTTTTAACGCATTATCATAATAAACAGATAATGGTAATTGAGCTAATGGTCCTTGTTCTGACTTCATTGTTACCTCAATATCATATAAACCTAATTCATTAAGAGAAATACCAAATACCTCTGAACTTCCCTTTTTATTATTAAATTTACTTCCATCAATAATTACATCATTAGTTTCCTTATCTGCGTAATAATAAACTACATTCTCAGCTAAAATATCATTATCATCTTGCTTATTAATCTCATCTAATTCTTCTTTACTAATACGCCCTAATTCATGAAGCATCGAAGGAGATTTCATTATAAAACTTAAAATATTTTTTGCATTTCTTTGTAAATCACTTCTAGTAATTTCACCAGATTCTAATTTTTCCTTAACATTATCATTCTCTGGATTTAATTCAGAATTAGATACACACATATATATATCATTTTGTGCTGCTACCATAGGTGCTTTATTTTCCCTTGTAGACTTTTCTCCTTCGTTATTTGCTTCTGCCCACCAATCAGTCATAACTATTCCATCAAATCCCCATTCTTTTCTTAGGATTGTTGTGCATAAATCATAGCTTCCTGCTGTCCAAATACCATTTACTGGATTATAAGTAGTCATAACAGAACGTGCTTTACCTTCTTTAACGGCAATTTCAAACCCTCTTAAATATATTTCACGTAAAGCTCTTTCTGATACTATAGAATCAACAAGACGTCTTGATGCCTCTTGATTATTAGCACAGAAATGCTTAATAGTAGGTGCTGCTCCATTTTCTTGCATTCCTATTACTTGAGCTGCACTTATTTTACCTGTCACTAATGGATCTTCTGAAACATACTCAAAGTTACGCCCATTTAGTGGATTTCTATGAATATTCATACCTGGTCCTAAAAGTGAATCTATTTTATTTTTACGAAGCTCTAATCCTGTCATAGTATAAAGTTCTTTTACTAATTCTTCATTAAATGTACATCCTAATGCAGTTCCATTCGGTAATGAAAATGCCTTAGTTCCACAGTCCATACGTATTCCTGAAGGTCCATCTGCACAACATGCAACTGGTATTCCAAAATTTCTTAATTCATCTGTAAGACCACCAAATGCTGCTGCAGTACCAGGTGTTACTTTAGGACTACACATTCCTTCACCACGGAACATATAAATTAAATCATTATCACTTAATTGTGCAACGAATTCATCTAAAGATACTTTTTTGTCAAACACATCTCCAAGCTTATATCCTTTATTACCTGTATAATTTATTTCTTGTTCACGTTCTGCCTTCATTCTTAAATATGGATTTATAGTTCTTGTTGGAACATCATCTCTTGAAATTTCATAATTTCCATCTTCATTAATAACTGGCTTAATACGTTCAAATGAAACTGTTGGTGCATATGCTTCCTCTAGCTTTTCAATTACAGTAAACTCTTCATGATACTCTCCAGAAACTATTGCACTTCTAACATCTGAACCAATATAAATCTTGTAACATCCCGATTCTAATACATAAGATGACTTATATCCTGTTACTCCACTATCATCATAAGATGCAATATAGTACTTAGGAATTTTCACTGTTGCTTTTTCACTTTCACCTGAATTAATAACATTTGTTTTTGTAAAACCTACTAGAGATCTTGATGGCTTTCCAAGTTTTCCTTGTGGTGCTTCTATATAAACTTGTACAACTTCCTTTCCTGCCATTTCTCCTTTATTAATAACATCTGCTTCAACAATAATTTCTTTATCTGTAACTTCTAAAAGCTTTCCTTTAACCTCAAAATTACTGTAAGATAGTCCGTAACCAAATGGATACATTACCTTATCTTTAGCAAATGATTCGAAATAACGATATCCTACATAAATATCTTCCTTATAATAATTTCTTTCTTCATCTCCAAAATTTTCAGTTGATGGATAATCCTCAATATTTCTTGCAATAGTATCTGTTAATTTTCCACATGGATTTACCTTACCTGTTAGTACATCAACAACACCATTACCACCTTCTTGTCCACCCTGCCATACATAAAGAACAGAAGAAGGATTATATTTCTCTACCCATTTCATATCTATAATATTACCTACATTTAAGATTACAGCTGTTCTTTTAAATGCCTTACTAACTTTTTCAATCATACTTTCTTCTTCTTCAGTTAAAAGATAACTTCCTGGTTCATTTTTACTATCTTGATCTTCTCCTGCAGTTCGTCCTATTATAACTAATGCAATATCTGCATCTGAAGCAGCTTTCACTACTGAATCTGAAAGACCCATTTCTTTTTGAGACCAAGGTACATTTCCCCACCCCTTACCTTCATCATAAGGATTCTCTTCAATCCATTCTTCATATACTTTTAATAGATTTTCATCTAAAGTTACATCTTTATATTCTCTTAAAGCATCTAAAATACTAACTACATATCTTGTATTAACAAGACCTCCTGAACCTAATCCACTTTTATAATAATTAAAAGCACTTCTTCCAAATACAGCTACCTTATCACCATTTCTAAGTGGAAGTGCCTTATCCTCATTTTTTAATAATACACAACTTTCTGCCGCTGCCTGTCTTGCAATACTTGCATACTTTTCTAAATCCAATGCATATTTTCCCATAATATCCTCCATTAAATCTATTATATTAATTAACTTTTACCTATTATCAAATTTCTTGATTATATTATTTAATTCACTTTAATTTTAAGAAATATTTTCTATTCTTTATATCACTTTTCACATTTTTATATCACTTTTCACATATGTTTTATGATATAATGTAAACAATTAAATTAAACGTTATACAATCTAATTATTTAACTATTCAAAGGAGTATTTAAAATGATAGAATACGATATTCAGTCTGATTTTTGTAATTTATTATATAAAAATTTGGAGATGCAAACTATACATCCACCTTATGAGCAGGAGCTTAGAGAATTACACTGTATAGAAAATGGTGACTTAGAACTTTTAGAAAAAACCATTCCCCAAAGCTATGATGACTCATATAACGCAATTCTTGCTAAAAATCCCATTCGTCACATTAAGAACTTAGGTATTGTTGTAGTTACTCTAGCTTGTAGAGCTGCAATTAGGGGCGGAATTGATCCTGAAATATCTTTTTCTTTAAGTGATACTTATATTAATAAA
>NZ_CAKVJA010000071.1 GCF_934754925.1 uncultured Clostridium sp.
ATCCAAAGGCAGCAGAAATATTAATGTCATTTGGTATGGGATGCTTAGGATGCCCATCAGCAACTATGGAATCTTTAGAACAAGCTTGTATAGTTCATGGTTTAGACATGGATGAAGTGTTAAACAAGTTAAATAATAACTAATTTAAATACTACTTAAATAATAAAAATTCCCCTATTTAGTTAAGCTAAATAGGGGAATTTTTATTATTTATATATTTATTTTCTTGATTGGTAAATTTCTTTTTCTACATCTATAAAAATTTTAGAGATAACTTCATAAGCCTTACCCCAAGCCTCTATAACTTCATCAGTTGCAGCATCACCTAAAACTTCTTTAATTGAAGCTAATAAATTTGAGCCAACTATTGGATAATGTCCTTCAGTAATTTGACGATCACAGTGCACTTCACCTATCTTTTTTACTACAGGTAAAATTGCTGGAAGGTTGTCTATGTTTTGAGCAGCAGCTAGTATAGTCATAGCTAAAGCTTTTGGTTGTTCGCCAGAATTTTGTTTGTCCATATTAAATAATGGTTTAACCTCAGGATTATTTGCAAACATATTTTTATAGAAAGTTGTTGTAATTTCTAAACCATGCTCCTTTAAAACTGGTACTGTACTTTTTATTATATCTATAGTTTTTTGATCTAACATATTATCTCTCCTTTGTTGAATTATTATTTATTAATAATAATTATTAATACTCTGTAATAACAATATAACATATAAAAATAAAATGTGCAAATAAAATACACATTTATTTTATGTTATAATTAGTTTACATTATATGAAAGGAATAGGTACTTATGCAGTTATCAAAATTTACGGATTATGCATTTAGGGCATTAATATATTTGGCTAAAAACTCAGAAGAAAATTTGACAGTAGATATATTAGCTAAAGATTTAGAGATATCATCACACCATCTGAAAAAAGTAATAAATAAGTTAGCAAAAACAGAATATATAATATCTTTGAAAGGAAGAAATGGCGGATTAAAATTAGGCTTAGATCCAAAGGAGATAAATTTAGCAAAAGTTCTATTGTTAACAGAAGAAAATTTAAATATAGTAGAATGTATGAGCTTATCAGGTACATGTCCGTTAGTCAATGAAGAATGTAAGCTTAAAGGAATTATTTCTAAATCTTTAGATGAATTTGTAAATGAGATGTCTAAATATACATTAAAAGATATAATTTAGTTTTAGATAATAGGATAATTGATATTATTGTACGTATAATAATATCAATTATTTTTTTTAAGAAATATTTACGCGATAAGTAAAATAGATATAAATAAGACAGATAATTTTAATAAAAGGAAAGTTATTAAATATAAAATTTTACAAATATTTCTTGCGCGTACATGAGTCATATAATATAATAAAAATGTACTTACAATAAAATTGTAAAAAGTTTTAAACAATAAGGGGGATATATATGAGTGAAAAATATATTACAACAAGTAATAAGATTTTATATTATTTAGTTGCTCCATGTTTATTATTATATTTTGTACTAATAGATATAGGAGTTATAAAATGTACAATTACAGGTTTATTAATTTTTTCTATAGCAATAATAGTAGGAGTAGTTGTTAATATACTATATAAAAAGAAAAATTCAAACTATAAATTTGAGGTAAATTCATATTATGCAAAAGTTATGATGATATTAGTATTTTTTGAGTTAGCATTCAATATGGTTAAATTTTAAAAGATATAAGGGCATATAACTACCTTTTGTGAAAACGTTTAAAGGTGGATATGGTATAAAATTTTAAATTATGGTTTATGGGAGGAGATTTTATGAAGAAAAAATTTATGGCAATGCTATTGTCTATGAGTCTATTAGGGACAGTAGGTGGTTGTGGTATTACAACTGATATTAATGAGGCTACTGGTGGGGGAAAAGCAGAAAGTGTTGAAGCTGGAACTGAAGGGGTTGAGAATACAGCTAATGGAAAAACAATAGGTATATTAATGCCGACAAAATCATCAGAACGTTGGATCAATGATGGTAATGATATGGTAGAAGAACTTCAAAAGTTAGGGTATAAAACAGATTTACAATATGCAGAAGATATTGTAGAAACTCAAGTTTCACAAGCTGAAAATTTAATAACAAAGGGTGTTGATTGCTTAGTAATAGCGAATATAGATGGGGAGGCTTTAACTGACGTTTGTCAAAAAGCACATGATTCAGGAATACCTGTTGTTGCATATGACAGATTAATTAAAAATACAGAATATGTTGATTATTATATATCCTTTGATAATACACTAGTAGGAGTTCAAATAGGAGAGTATATTGAAGAGGCTTTAAATTTAAAAAATGCTAATGGAGAATCTTATAATATAGAATTATTTGCAGGATCTCCTGATGACAATAATGCACACATGTTATACGATGGTGCCATGAGTGTATTACAACAGTATATTGATAACGGAAGTTTAGTTGTAGTTTCAGGACAAACTGATTTTGATACAGTATGTACATTAAGATGGGACGGGGCTTTAGCTCAATCAAGAATGGAAAATATATTAACAGCCAATTATTCATCTGGTAAAAAAGTAGATGCAGTATTCTCATCATATGATGGGTTAAGTCGTGGAATAGTTGAAGCATTAAGAAGTGTTGGATACGGTACAGCTGATCTTCCATGGCCAGTAATAACTGGACAAGATGCTGAGACAGCAACTATAAAGTCTATTATTTCAGGTGAACAAACTCAAACAATTTTTAAAGATACTAGAGAATTAGCAAGCAGAGCTGTTAAAACTGTTGATTCCATTCTTAAGGGGGAAGAAGTAGAAGTAAACGATACAGAAACTTATGATAATGGTGTAAAGGTTATTCCTTCATATCTTTGTACTCCTATTTCTGTTGATATAAATAACTATAAGGAAGTTTTAGTTGATTTAGGTTATATAGAAGAATCAGAACTTAATTAGTGTTGAGAAAAATAATTTAGAGGCAATTAAAAAGGGAGGTTGAAATCATATGGTCAGTGATAAAAATGATATTATACTTGAAATGAAAAATATAACTAAAACTTTCCCAGGAGTTAAAGCATTAGATAACGTAAATTTAAAAGTTAAAAAGGGTGAAATTCATTCTCTTTGTGGCGAAAATGGTGCTGGAAAATCTACATTAATGAAGGTTTTAAGTGGTATTTACCCATATGGAGATTATGAGGGAGAAATACTTTATAATGGAAAAACATGCAAATATAAAGGTGTAAAAGATAGTGAGCATGATGGAATTGTAATAATTCATCAAGAGTTAGCATTAAGTCCTTATTTAAGTATAGGGGAAAATATTTTCATGGGAAATGAAATAGCAAAGCATGGTGTAATAGATTGGAATGAAGTTAGAATTAGAACAAAAGAATTACTTGCCAAAGTAGGATTAAATGAAGATCCAGATACAATTGTTAATACATTGGGAGTTGGGAAGCAACAATTAATTGAAATAGCAAAAGCACTATCAAAAGATGTAAAACTATTAATTTTAGATGAACCAACAGCTTCATTAAATGAAGATGATAGTGAAAATCTATTAAATTTAATGTTAGAGTTAAAATCTAATGGAATAACATCAATTTTAATATCGCATAAATTAAATGAAGTATCAAAGGTATGTGATTCTATTACTGTATTGCGTGATGGAGCCACAATTGAAACTTTAGATGCTACTGTTGAGAAAATATCAGAGGATAGAATAGTAAAGGGAATGGTAGGACGTGAACTTACTGAACGTTATCCAAAGAGAGTATCTAAAATTGGAGATGTATTATTTGAAGTTAATAATTGGAACGTTTATCATCCAGATTATTCAGATAGAAAAGTTGTAGATAATGTAAATATTAAAGTTAAAAAGGGTGAAGTTTTAGGAATTGCTGGACTTATGGGGGCAGGAAGAACTGAACTTGCAATGAGTATATTTGGAAGAAGCTATGGGCAAAAAATATCAGGATCTATAAAGAAGCAGGGAAAAGAAATTCATATAAAAAATGTACAAGATGCAATTGATAATGGAATAGCATATGTTACTGAAGATAGAAAGGAAGCTGGATTGAATCTTATCGATGATATAAGGCATAATATTTCTATTTCATCATTAGGTAAAATATCTAAATATGGTGTAATAAATGATCAGATAGAAATCTTAGCTGCTGAAGATTTTAGAAAATCTATGAAAATTAAGACACCAAGTATAACTCAAATAACAGGAAACCTAAGTGGAGGTAATCAGCAAAAAGTAGTACTTTCTAGATGGGTTTATGCAGAGCCTGATTTATTAATATTGGACGAGCCGACAAGAGGAATAGATGTTGGAGCAAAGTATGAGATTTATACTATAATTAATGATCTTGTCAATCAAGGTAAAGCTGTTATTGTAATTTCGTCAGAGTTACCGGAAGTATTAGGATTAAGTGATAGGATTTATGTAATGAATGAAGGAAAAATTATAGGAGAATTAGATGCAAAGAAAGCAAATCAAGAAGTGATAATGAGCATGATTGTAGCATCTAAATAGGAGGGAAATATAATGAGTGAAGTAAAATTACCAGTTAATAAAAACTTGAACAATGGAAAAGGCGAAAAGGAAATTTCGATAAGTAAAGTAATAAAAGAAAATGGTATGTTAATAGCATTAGTTGCAGTAGTAGTTATATTTCAAATTTTAACAAAAGGAATTATGTTAAAGCCTCTTAATATAACAAATCTTATACAACAAAATGGATATATTCTTATTCTTGCGGTAGGTATGTTATTAGTAGTTATAATAGGAACAGTTGACCTTGCAGTAGGTTCTGTAAGTGCATTTATTGGAGCAGTGGCAGGAGTAGCTATGGTTAATAAGGGATTACATCCAGTACTTGCAATTATTATAGCTTTAGCAATTGGTATGATAGTTGGTGCTATACAAGGATATTGGATAGCATATAAGGATATTCCAGGATTTGTTGTTACATTAGCAGGACAGTTAGTTTTTAGAGGATTAACAATGATACTTTTAAATGGAACAACAATTGCACCATTTCCAACAGCATTTGCAAACTTAGGTTCTGGATTTATTCCACCGTTATTTTATTTTATAGTTGGAAATGGATACTTAGTAGGATCATCAGTATTAGTAGGAATTGCACTATCATTAGTTTTCATTTGGTCAGATATCAATAAGAGAAAAAAGCTTAAAAAGTATAATTTTAATGTTGAATCAAAAAATGTATTTCTAATTAAAACTATTGCTAAGGTCGTTGTTATAAATGTTGCAACTCTTGTTTTGGCATCATATAAGGGAATTCCTAACATATTAGTAATTTCAGGAGTGATAATAGCTATATATACATTTATAACTAATAAAACAGTATTTGGTAGACAAGTATATGCTGTTGGAGGAAATAAAAAGGCGGCTGCACTTTCAGGTGTAAAGGTTACCAAGGTTCAATTCTTAGTATTTTTAAATATGGGATTAATGGCAGCTATAGCAGGATTAGCTTATGCAGCTCGTGTTAATTCAGCTCAACCAAAAGCAGGTGTTAACTTTGAGCTAGATGCATTAGCAGCTTGCTATATAGGTGGAGCATCAACAAGTGGTGGAATAGGTAGAGTTATGGGAGCTGTTGTAGGTGGACTTGTAATGGGGGTACTTAATAACGGTATGTCATTACTAGGTGTTGATAGTAACTGGCAATATGTAATTAAAGGTTTAGTATTATTATTTGCGGTTGTATTCGATTTATATTCAAAAAAGAAGAAAGCATAATATATTGTAGATTAAAATAAGAGATACTTAATTAGATATAATCAAATTAAGTATCTCTTATTTTAAATTTATATATTATGCTACTTGAGTTTTATGTAATATGTTTAATGACTTAAACTCTTTGAAGATTAAAACTAATGTTATAACAACAGAGAAGAAATCAGCACAGGCACCTGCAGCCCAAACCCCATCTAATCCAATAAATAAAGGTAATATTAAAGTAAATGGAATTAATAATATAACTTGTCTAAGTAAGCTAACAAACATAGACATTTTAGCTTTACCTACTGATTGGAAATAACTAGTTGATACAATATTGATTCCTACTATAGGCATCATTAATAAATACATTCTAACTCCTTTTACAGCAACAGCAGTAAGTTCAGGATCATTATTAAATAAGCTAATTGCAAATTGAGGGAAAGTCTGAATTAGAACTCCACCAATAGTACAAATAACTGTAGCAGCAATAGTAGCTATTTTAAATGTCTTTTTAGCTCTGTCGTATTTTTTAGCACCATAGTTAAATCCTATAATTGGTTGACAACCTTGATTAATACCAAAGATAGGCATCATAAATACCATGTTAATAGACCCTATTATAGCCATAGCACCTATAGATAAATCATTACCATAGGCTTTTAAAGAGTTATTAGCAATAACTTGTACTAAACTGTTAGCAATTTGAGTTGCAAAAGGAGCAATACCAATTGCAAATGTCATCATAACTAAATTTTTCTTTAGTTTCATATTTTTAATTTTTAATTTTAAGTTAGATTTTCCTTTAGTATAGTAGTAAAGAATTATAATGAATGTAAGTGCTTGAGAAATGACAGTTGCAAATGCAGCACCTTTAATTCCCATATTTAATATAAAAACAAATAAATAGTCTAATATTATATTAGTACCACATCCAATAACCATTGTTATTGAAGCTAGCTTAGGATTACCATCAGCTCTTACAGTACTATTTAATGCAAAGGAAAGAATATTAAAAGTACATCCACCTAAAATTACGATAATATATTGCTTAGCATAAAATAAAGTATTTTCACTTGCTCCAAAAATATTTAATATTGGATTTAAGAAGATAAGCCCAATAATAGTTAGTGCAATACCAACTATTAAGCTTAATGTTAGTGCACTACCAATTAACTTTTCTGCATCATCTCTTTTACCACGACCAAGATTTAAAGATATATTCGCTGTTGATCCAATTCCAATAAGCATACCAAATGCTAAAAGAATAGACATTATAGGCATAGTTATTCCAAC
>NZ_CAKVJA010000072.1 GCF_934754925.1 uncultured Clostridium sp.
CCCTTCAGGCGAAGGGTAAACCAGATGGCCGCGCCTCCCAGGAAAAACAGACACGCCGGATGCCAGACGATGTCATTTACGATAGTTATAATTTTTGTAAATAATTCCATAATTTTACATTCTCCTTTGTCGCATCTGCACCATTTTAGCACAGGTGCACGGATAGAGAAAATTCAAAAAGAATATACGCAGTTATAGAATGATTTTATAACTGCGTATATTCTTTTTACAAGCGTTATTGCGTTTCGCGTTCCGCCGATTTCGGCCTGCGCTTTATTCGAATGACTTGATAAATTATTATACCAATAAGAGTCATCAATGATGTCAGTATTCCGACGCGGAGCCACGGGGTCGAATAACTCAATTGAATATGATGCTTTCCCGGGGGTAGCGGAATCGCCATATACATTCCGTTTGCTTTTACTATTGAAGTCTTCTCTCCGTCCACTTTCGCAGACCACCCCGTTGAATACGGAATCGAAAGGAACAGAACCTCGTTTTCGGAACATTCAACCGATCCGGAAACAGTATCATTTCCGATTGAAATGTTTTTGCATGGTGTGAGCTTTGAAATATCTTCCATATATTTCTCGGTATCGTTTTCATATACGCCGATGCTTTTGTACGTATAT
Organism: uncultured Clostridium sp.; assembly: GCF_934754925.1. Taxonomy (GTDB): domain Bacteria; phylum Bacillota; class Clostridia; order Clostridiales; family Clostridiaceae; genus Clostridium. The sequence goes on from NZ_CAKVJA010000072.1 coordinate 633, forward strand.
TCCGCCGGCTTCGCAAATACAATTTTAACGGAATCATATCCTTCTTCACTTTTTCCCAAATAATAGGTCACGCCATCCTTCGGTGCATACCAGTAATGATAGGATGACAATGCTGTTGCTGTCTTTTCATAATCCGAAACGCGAAGATCTCCTTTCTTTTGTCCGCGGCACCAAATGTCTGAACTCGTTCCCATGATAAGCGAACACATGGATTTATCGGCTTCCTTTATCTTCAACCCATTCATCCACAGATACAATTCCCCTTTCATCGGTTTTTTAAAGTGCAATATCAGTGCGCCTTTTTCTTTCTTCACCGATATTCTCTTTTTCGTTAAGTCCACATCCTTCGTTTCCACTTTATACGGAAGGACGGTCATTCGTTTCTTTGGTTTTATCGTTTTGATGTTATGGATTTTTGCATCCGTCATGACCCCTTGCAGCATCGCTTCTTGGCGGTTCAGCGGGTTCATCTTTAGAGCATCTTTCCTCAATATACTATTCCTATATAAGAAAGCACTGCCCAAGTAATGTGTGTTCTCATACAAGCCCTCTTCGATTTTCTCGTATCCGACCGGCACTCCTTCGTTATCTTTCGAATCTGTCGTATAATATTTCACCCCCGCTAAATCCAGCAAAGCTCGCCGTCCATCCAATCCATGTAATCCGCAATTCGGGTTCATCGTATTCAATTGTAAATCTGTGCAATAGCGCTGGAAGTTCTTATCCATGATGCTCCACCAAAATGTGGTTCCTCGCACTTGATTGGCACACTCTACATTCATATTCGTTTCTCTTTTCTCCACCCGATAGAATTCTTTCTGATTCGCAGTTCCGCGGGCCTTTGAAATAGACGGTGCTGTAAAATATGCGTTTAAATTATCTGCATTCACGAATTGCTTAACAAAACCACCATATGCGGGCGAGAAAATTACGCAAATACCAACGATTACGGATAAAATCGTTAATTCTCCAATAATCAGGTTTCCATGTGCTTTGAAAAACGGCATTGTATTTATTGCCCACAAAACAAGCATTGTTAGTAGTAGCAGTACATCATACGAATACCCATCGGAGGAATTTCCACCTATAGAATGAGCGATGCACATATAGATGGCAACCATCATCGTCAAAACAATTAGCTGTTTCTTTTCTAATTTGCACAGCTTATCTCCAAGTCCCATATATACGATCGCAACAGCCAATGCAAATGCGTAACTCCACCGGTTCGTTGCATAACCGAAACCATTTAAGATACGTCCGCATAAAGGAATGCACATAATGAGCAAACTGCTCACACCGGCAATTTTCATGGTCTTCCATTGATTTCCCTTTTGTATTATTAGGAGTAACAAGCATATCAATCCAAGGGGAATTCCGCCTATAACGGTATGATAGGCAAACAATCCATGGAATTTTCCCAAATGAACAAATAGCTGCTTATAAAAATTCATCGGATACAGAACCAGTGATTCGGTATATCCGGTGGTCAATCCAATTCTATAATTATTTAAAAACGCATGCACTGTCGGAAATAGGATAAACCCGGATAACAATCCGCCCACCAAATAGGCTGCACATACATTTTTGCAGATTTGAATGTTCTCACGGACCGTACTTTTCTTGCACCGCAACCGAATACACAGGTACACCATGCTTAGAATCACATTGCTGTAAAAGAAATAATAATTTGTTAAGAACGAATAGAATGTAACCGCAACCAACGGTGCCTTCCGCTTCTCCCGCATCAATATCTCTATCGCCCACAGTATTACCGGAAAAAGGTAGCACCCATGCATGAAGTTCGGAAAGTAGAAAAAATACTCAATATTAAAAAAAGAGTACAACAATCCGCCCATGGCCGTTCGCCAACTATCCGTCTTCTTCACACAATTTGAATACAGACAAAAGGCTTCCCCGGAAAGAAAGATTTTTATCCATATCATCAGCTTATAACTTCTTGTCAGGCGATTAGGGAACAAAGCGACGGAAATCCAACAGATTGGATCCAGAAAATCATATGCATTCAAGGTTGTCAACGGATCTGCCCCTTGGCCTAAGGTATACCAAAAATGCGGTATTTGAAACAATTTCCCATTCGCGATGCCATTCACAATCTTAAGTTGGCAATCCCGTATATATTGCATCGCAACATAATGCTGCCCCCATCCATCCGGATTCCATACATAGGTTATTTTTCCACTGCTAAAGTACGAATCCATCACAAAGATTGGAATGATCAACAACACTGCATACAGAATGTACGATTTGTATTTCTCCCACCACGATGCTCTTATGTTCAATGCTCCTCTTTCCCTTTCACTAATTCAACATATCGCTCCTGACAGCGAATCAAGTCCTTCTCAAAATCCTGGCGGTCTTTCTTCCGCAGTGTGTGCAGTATTAACCCGGAAAAAAAAGACTGCAATCCCGCAATAACCGTAAATCCACACACGATTAACGTAGGGAAATTCGGCACAAGCCCCGTCTTCCGGTAATTAATGAATATCGGGATAAAAAACACGGCCGCCAACAAAAACAATACCAGCGCAATCCCGCTAAAAAAGGCGCGCGGTTTATACGTTTCGAACAGGCTCACAATTGTCCGCAGCACCTTTGCCCCGTCCGAAAAGGTATTCAATTTCGAGCTGCTTCCACTCGGTCGGTCCCGGTATTCCACAACGACGTTTGACACATTCATATTTTTGTCAATCGCATGAATGCTCATTTCCGTTTCAATCTCGAATCCCTTGGATAAAACCGGAAATGTTTTTACGAATTGGTAACTGAATGCACGATATCCGGTCATGATATCCCGGATGTTGCTTTTGAACAGTTTATTGATGCTTTTTCGGACCAGTGCATTTCCAAAATTATGGAAATGCCGTTTATTTTCATCGAAATAGGTGGATGAAAGTCGATCCCCCACCACCATGTCGGCCTGATCTTCCAATACCCGCTTCACCATTTCAATGGCAGCCTCCGCAGGGTAGGTATCATCCCCATCCGCCATAATGTAACACTCTGCGTCCACTTCCCGAAACATCCGCCGAATCACATTGCCCTTGCCTTGAAGGGTTTCCTTTCGCACAATGGCACCGGCATCGCGAGCCACTGCCGCCGTCCGATCCTCCGAGTTATTGTCGTATACATATATTTCTGCATCCGGGAGAGCCTTTTTAAAATCCGTTACTACCTTCCCGATGGTTCTTTCTTCATTGAAACAGGGTATCAACACCGCAATTCGATCCATATATTTACTCCTAATCAGCGCTTATCCAATTTATTTTACCCCCCCCTTATTGGAATTTGTCAAGGCAATAATTGCATCCCACTAATATAAATTGAACCTTAAGAAATCTTAAGACTTTTTGCTGTAAATATTTGGTATAATGCAGATAGAGCTAATCATCAGCGTGAAATGAGGTGATACCCGATGCAGAAATCCGCTTCAATCCGTTAAAGCAATATTTTCAAGAAAGGATATTTGAGATGTATGCAAATCGCAACAGACTTCGAATCCTCACCGGAATACTCTGCATTGCCGTGACTGTTTTTATATTCACTGCTTTTGCAACTGCGGACGATGAGGTTCAATACAAGTCCTACGATTTAAAGGGTTACAGCGGATCGGTCGAAGTCGATCAATCCGTTCGGGATAAAATCCAAGATAAGGCGATAAAAGAGATTGCCGGAGAGACGAAATCGAAAATAATCCGAATAACGGCGATGGAGAATCTTTCGGAAGAGAATCTGCAGGCCTCCGAAGAGGAAGCCCTCTACGTGTATACCGATAAAGGATTAACCCACATCCAAGTGGATAAAGGCTGTGTCGGCAAAATCTCTTTGAAAGAAGTAAAAGAAATGATTCGCGAAAACGAAGGCTCCTTCGTTCGGGTGTACGATGTGGGGACGCAGGAAGAGTCGTCCTCGTTCCTCTCGGAACATAAGGGAATCCTCGCGACGATTGGAGTCGCCGTCGTGCTTATCCTACTGTGGCTGCTGTATGAAAGAAAAAATCGGAGAACCGAATGATGAAAAAGCAAATGATGAATATCATTGATATCCTGGAGGGTTGTTACGCCCTTTGCTGCTGCATCGGAGTTTTCTATTTTCGTATGGAACCTTCACCCTCTCTCCGAATCCTGCTCCTCGTGATTTCCACAATCGGGATTTTGGCAACAGATTTAGCTAGAAGGAAAATGTCCATCGGAAGCGGGCTGGCGGCAATTTGGAATGTTTATTTCATAATCGGATTTTTCTAAAACGTAGAATCAAAATTGTACATGTACTGATGTTATTCTCGTAATATCAGTACATGTCATGTTCAATTTGTTATTGCAATTTATGCCCATTTCAATGCAGGAGATAGAATATGTCTTTCGAAAATCGAATTGCTATCGTCTCACAGGATTTCGCTTTTGCAAACAGTTTGAAAGAATCCCTGCAAAAGGAGAAACTCATCAATGATGTTATTGTCAAAGGCTCTTTTTCTGATGCGTTCTTTGAGAGTCCTGCAGATTTAACCATTCTTGATTATGAAACTTTTGAATTAGAATGGCACGGTCAAATGCCTTTTTCAAATCAGTTTCATCGTGGTAAATTTTTATTTCTTTTTTCATCAGCAGATATAGATAATCAAACGTCAGCTTCTCCGCTCCTCTTCTATGATGACTTTCTGATAAAACCGATTAATTACCCGGAGCTGTTACTTCGAATTAAGCAGCTTCTGACTCATGAAGAACGCGAGGACATGCTTTGGTATGGAAATACATTATTGCATTTTTCCTTGGGAACGCTAACTACACCTAAAGGAACAATCGACCTTACTTCGTATGAATCTAAAATTCTCCACACTTTTTTCGAACAGCCTCAACACATTATTTCGAGAGCGGAATTACTGAACATTAATAACGCACAGAATTACGATGTTTCGGATCGGTCCATCGATGTTCGAATCTCGATTATTCGCAAAAAATTAATTGCCATCTCTTCAAATCTAAGCCTTCTTTCACGGAGAGGGTGCGGATATATTCTGACAATTTCTTCATAACAAAAATATCGGACAGCACTGGGGCTGCCCGATATTTTAGATTTACCACGGTTTTATCCACAAATACAGATTCGCCATTATTACCAATGTGCAAGTGGCTCGTACGTATCCTTCAAACTTATTATTCTTTATTGATGCGACCACCAGGAACACAACTCCACACAAGGAGAGCAGCAACAGTAAATAAGTTACCGTTGTAGAAACTTTATCAACAGTTCCCATAAGTGAAATAACAGCAATTACAATAACATAGATATCTTCGAGCATACTGATACAGCGGACGATATTTTTCGAATACATTTTCATAGGCTTCTCCAATCAATACTTTGCAATTATTACTACTTCCCAACACGAACATCTTTCATGCGTATTATACCAATAAAATGTTTCAGAATTATTACTCAAATCAACATTTTCTGAATTTGTTAATGAATTCCGTTTCCAAGCGCGAACCCCGGCGGCCGGCCTGGAAGAAGTGAGAAGCCAGCCTGACGCCCGGCGGCCGGCACGAGTGCAGAACAAAAAAACACACGCCGCTGCAGGATAATCCCACAGCGCGTGCACAAAAGGTTACTCCTTTTTGGGAAGTAAAAGTGGACGAAAATCAATTATTTCTGCAGAGCCTTTGCGGTCTCTACGATGTTCTCCACCGTGATGCCGTTCTTTGCCAGCAGACGTTCATAAGGAGCGGATTCACCGAACTGATCCTGGATGCCGATTCTCTTTACAATGCCCTTGCCGGACTCCGCTGCCACCTCGCATACGGAACTGCCCAGACCGTTGATGATATTGTGGTCCTCTACAGTGATGATTTTGCCGATGTCATCGATGCAGGCCTTTACGCAGTCCACATC
>NZ_CAKVJA010000073.1 GCF_934754925.1 uncultured Clostridium sp.
GTTAAAAACTTAACTTTAAAGGGTGAACATAATAAAAATATATTAAATAACGTTAACTTACATATTAAAAAAGGTGAAATTGTAGGTATTGCAGGTGTATCTGGAAATGGTCAATCTGAGCTTATTAGATGTATAACAGGATTAGAAAAAATTGATGCAGGTAATGTAATTATTAATGGGAATGACATTACAAACAAAACTGTAATGAATATAAGAGAAGCTGGTATTGCTCATATTCCAGAAGATAGATATATGTGGGGAAGTGCGCCAGAGGCAACACTTGCCGAAAATGCATTAATGGGATATGAAGATAGTGAAGAATTCTCTAAAAAAGGAATTCTAAATATTAGTAAAGTTACAAAGCATGCAATAGAGTTAATTTCAAAATTCAGAGTTAAAGCAGATTCTCATACACAAAAGATAAAAGAACTTTCAGGTGGAAATGCGCAAAAACTTATTGTTGCAAGAGAAATGTCTATGGAAACTCCACTTATTATTGCTTGTGAACCTACAAGAGGTATTGATATAGGTGCAATAGAGTTTATTCATGATCAACTTGTTGATAAGAGAAATAAAGGAGATAGTGTATTATTGGTATCTTCAGAGTTAAGTGAGATTATGGATTTAAGTGATAGAATTTATGTAATTTATGATGGGGAAATTGTTGGTGAATTTAAAAGAGGAAGTATTGATGAAAAGGCATTAGGTCTTTTAATGGTAGGAGGTAAAAATAATGAAAAGTAAAAACTCGTTATCAGTAAGTATTACAAAAAGTAAACTTTCAACTATATTTGAGCCATTAAAACATCCTCTACAAGCTATTGTTGTTGGATTATTAATAGGAGGTATAATTATTTCACTTTCTGGATTTAATCCTTTTGAAGCAATTATAGGAATGTTTAAAGGTGGATTTGGATCAACATACTATTTAACTACAACTTTAACACGTTCTATTCCTATTATATTTGCTGGGCTTTCTGGTGCATTAGCTTGGGGATCAGGTTATTCAAGTTTAGGGGCTGCAGGACAAATGGTTTTAGGTGCCTTTACTTCAGCAGTTGTAGCTGTAATATGTCCAGGACCACCAGCATTTGTTGTTATAGTATCTATTATTAGTGGTGCTTTAGTAGGAATTTTATATTCACTTATCTCAGCATATGTAAGTGAAAGATTTAAGTTGGATTTACTTATTATAACTCTTATGATGAACTATGTTGCTGATTACATAGCATCTTACTTTACAACATATGTTGTAAAAGATCCATTAGGTTTAGACTCTTCAGCAATTCAAACTCAAAAGTTAACTGATAATATTCTGCCTAAAATGTTTGAAGGATATTCATTACATTGGGGATTTGTAATTGCAATTATTTGTGTCTTAATTGTACTTTTCATAATGAAGAGAACAAGTTTTGGATATAAAGCAAAGATGGGTGGATTAAATCCTAACTTTGCTAATTATGGTGGTGTTAACAGTACTAAGATGATGTACTATGTATTAATGTTAAGTGGTGCATTAGCTGGTATTGGTGGTGCATGTGAAGTTTTAGGAACAAGATATCGTTATGTTGATAATATGATTACATCTCCAGGATATGCATGGACTGGGATTATAGCTTCATTAATGTCAAGCAATCATCCAGTTGGTATTTTAGTAAGTAGTATTTTCTTAGCTGGTCTTACAACAGGGGGAAGTACTATCGAGCGTAGTATGGGAGTACCATCTGAAGTAACAACCATTATTCAAGGAATTATCACTTTATTAATTACTGCAAAATTTGCTGTTAAGTGGTATAAGAAAAAACAAAATACAACAGATAAGAAAGGAGTACAATAATGGAGTTAAGTGTAGATTATTTAGCAGTGGTAGCTAATTCCACTCTTCGTATGATGACACCTATTTTATTAGTTACATTAGCTGCAGCTATATGTTCTAAGGTACGTATTTTTAATATTGCAATGGAAGGAACTATGCTAACAGGCGCATTTTTCAGTATTGTTGCAAATTATTATACTCATAATGTATTTTTATCTGTGCTTGCAGGTGCAATTAGTGGAATGATAGTATCTGCTATTGTAGGATTCTGTATAATTAAATTAAAAGCATCTCCAGTTGTTGTTGGTATGGCAACTAATACTATGATGGGTGGAGTTACAACATACTTACTTTATATAATTTTTAAGACAAAAGGAGTATTTACTGATCCTAGTTTAGTAAGTCTTCCTAAAATTGATTTGCCTATTATTAAGGATATTCCAGTATTAGGGACTATTTTTTCAGGATTAACTCTTATTGATTATTTAGCCTTTATTTTAGCTATAGGAATGTATATATTTTTATATAAGACAGTATTAGGATATAGATTACGTGCTATAGGTATCAATAAAGAAGCTGCGAGAAGTCTTGGTACTCCAGTAGAAAAATATCAATTCCTTACAATAAGTTTATCAGGAATATTATGTGGATTAGGTGGAGTTCTTCTTTCTATGGGAACTGTAACGTTATTTATGCAAAATATGACTTCAGGACGTGGGTATATTGCTATGGCTGCTAATAACTTAGGAAAATCTCATCCAATAGGAGTTCTTTTATCAAGTTTATTCTTTGGATTCTCACAAGCAGCAGGAAATGTACTTCAAAATACATCTTTAAAAACACAAATTACAGCTTCTATTCCTTATGTAGCAACAATTGTTGCACTTATATTATTTAGTATACAAACTAAAAGAAATAAGAAAAAGAAGGTCAAGTAGGTATAGAATATGAGGTTTTTACATTTATCAGATATTCATTTTTTAAGAGAGTATCCCAGTGCTGAAAAAGGTTATAATTCTATTTTTAATAATATGACAAGTCCTTTAATACAGATAAGAAAATCTTTAGAAAAAATAGACTTAAGTAAAATAGATTTTGTTATTATAACTGGAGATTTAGTGGAATCAGGAACTTATGAAGATTATGTAATTTTAAAAAGTGAATTAGAAAAATTATTAGGTAATACTCCATATATACTTACTTTAGGAAATCATGATAATAAAGAGGCTTTTTATAAGGGATGGTTTAATAAAGAATGTAATGATCCTTATAATACTGTTAATGAAATAGGTGAATTAAGAATAATTAGTTTTGATAATTCACAGTATAAAAATAGTGATGGATTTATTTCAGAGGAGCAGTATGAGTGGTTAGAAAATCAATTAAAGGGTAGCACTAAAAAAGATACTATTTTAATGCTTCATCATCATCTTATAAAAGATCAATTTACTACACCAGCTGTTAGTTATGATGATAAATTTGAAAATATGATAAGAGAAAGTTCTATAATTGGAATTTTTGCTGGTCATACTCATCATCCTTTTAAAGGTTGTTTTGCAGAGAAGCTTTATTTTTCTACAGGTAGTCTTAGTTTTATAGGTTATGATGAGAGTAATGGTATTGTAAGATTTGAGGAAAGTGCTAAGTTTAATCTTTGTACCTATGAAAATGGTAAAATATCAGTAGAGGTAATTTCAGCTTTAGATGATAGTAAATTATTAGGAGTAGTTAATTTCAGAGAATAAAAAATAAATTAATATTTACAAAAGGTGATTTCTAATATTAAATAGGAATCATCTTTTTTTAGTCTATTAATAATACTTGACACTATCAATTATATAGGTATAATTGATAGTATCAAGTATTAAAGAGGTGTTTTTTATGAATAAGTTAGATAGGTTTATAAATGAATTATGTGGAATATTTAATAATGATAGGCAAATAAATGATGAGTTAGAATCAGGAGAATTAAAACATCCAAAGGCAAAGCATATAAATGGTGTTTGTAATGATAAGATAACTAATTTACCAAATGATTTTTCAGGATATTTTGTTATTGAAGAAAGTTATTATGAGCAAGGAAAATTTAAAAATATTCTTCCGCACCTATTCTTATTTACAGTTAATGAAGATGATAATATAGTTTTAACTTCTTATGAAATTCCAAGTAATATCTCAAAAGAAGAATTTAGAAATGATAATGAAAACTTAACCATGGATTATAAAGAGCTTAAAGTTTCTTCTAAGTTTACTCCTATGGTTTACAAAGAAAAAAATAATGCGTATGAAGGAGAAAGTATTAGTAATTTTACACCAGAAACTGAATTTACTTTAAAAGAGAAAATTGAAAAGGGTAAAATGTATGTAAGTGAAGTTTTTAGAAAGAATGGTAAAATTACTTTTGGATTTGTTGATCCAATAGTTTATGAAAAAATAAATTAATATTAGAAAAGAGGAATATGATTGTCATATAAAATATTAGGTAAATATCTATCAGATTTAAATAGAGACTTTATAAGATATTCTGAATCAAATCTATCGGAATATGGATTAACTCTTAATATGTGGCGTTGTATGATAATAATAGAAAATAATAAAGGCTGCAATTTGAAGGATATAGCAAAGGCATTAAATGTAGATGGTGCAATTATAACAAGAAATATAAAAAAGCTTGAAGATTTAAATTATGTTATAAAGGTAAAAAGGGATAATGATAATAGATTTTTTAACTTATGTCTTACTGATAAAGGTTTAGATATTCTTAACTTAATTAATGAATATCATGATAAATGGTATGAAAAAATAACTTGCAATTTTAATGAAGAGGAAGTTAGTGATTTAATTAATCTACTTAATAAGCTTTGTAGTAATATTTAAAATAAAAAAGTTTTGATAAAGAGTCCAGTGACAAATGTTACTGGACTTTATTCATAATGTAGAAAATTAAAGGTTATTAATAAGAATTTTGCACAAACTTTTTATAGGAGTAATTGGAGGTGTAAAATGAAACTTGCAACAATTAAAAATCTAAAAAAGTATTATGGAGATAGATTAATATTAGATATAGATAAATTTGAAATAGAAGAAAAAGATAAGATAGGGGTTGTAGGTGAAAATGGAGCGGGAAAAACAACATTATTGAAAATTTTACTTGGAGAAATAAAAGCTGATGAAGGTTCGGTAAATTTAACAGATAGTTATTCATATATAAGCCAAATAGATGAGGGATATACTAATTGTAATAATAGTAAGATGAAAAAAGTTTTTAGCGCTCCTGATGAATATGAAGACTATTTATCTGGAGGAGAAAAAGTAAAGATTAGAGTAGTGAGTGCATTAGAACAAAATACAAGCCTTATTATAGCAGATGAACCTACTTCTAATTTAGATAGTGAAAGTATTGAAGTTTTAGATAATATGTTTAAAAAGTATAAGGGAGCATTATTAATAGTTTCACATGATAGAAAATTTTTAGATGATGTATGTAATGAAATTGTAGAGATTGAAGAGGGAAGATTAAAAATATATAGGGGTAATTATAGTAAATATGTAACTTTAAAAGAAGAAAATCATAAGAAACAAAAAAGAGAATATGAAAAATATATACATGAAAAAGATAGATTAGAGCGTGTAATAAATGAAAAAGAAGTACTTAGAGATAGAATAAAAAAGGCCCCTAAAGGAATGGGAAAATCAGAAGCAAAAACTATTAAAATGGGAGATCAAAGAGGAAAAAAACATATTGAAAACAATATAAAATCAATAGAAAAAAGAATAGAGCATATGGAAGTTAAGGCACCACCTAAGAAGAAAGAAAGGATTATAATTAATATAAATGAAGGTACTGAAATTGCTACTAAAAATTTAATAGAAATTAAGAAATTAAAGTTACTAGTAGAAGATAAAATTTTAGTGAATGAAATTAATTTAAATATAAGAAATGGAGATAAAATTGCACTAATTGGAGCTAATGGGTGTGGGAAAACCACTTTACTAAGACGAATTTTAAGCAATGATTCAAAAGAAATAAATATATCAAGTAATGTTAAAATAGGATACTTTGATCAAAAACAAGATATTTTAAATAATGAAAGGAGTATTTTAGAAAATATAAAAGAAGATTCTAAGTGGGATGATAGCTTTATAAGAATAAATTTAAGTGAGTTTGGGTTTAAGAAAGACTCTGTAAATAAAATGGTAAGTGAATTATCGGGGGGAGAAAGAGTCAAAGTAGCTATATGTAAAATAATATTATCTGACAATAACTTATTAATATTAGATGAACCAACTAATTATTTAGATATAAAAACTATAGAAGCGTTAGAAAATGCTTTAGTTAATACTAATAAAACTTTATTATTAGTATCTCATGACATAGAGTTTATATCTAATGTATGTAATCATATAATTGAAATTAAGGATAAAAAAATACATGAATTTACAGGAACTTATCCTGAATACATTAAAAGTTTTGAAAATAATAATAAGAATTCAGAAAATAAGCATTTAGATGATGAGATATTACTTCTTGAAAATAAGGTATCGGAGGTAATTTCTTTATTATCAATAGAATCTGATGAAGAGAAAAAGGAGAAACTTAATGAAGAATATTTAGAACTTGTGAATTCCTTAAAAGAAGTAAAATTAAAAAGGAGTTAAAATATTCTTCAATTTTTATATGGGA
>NZ_CAKVJA010000074.1 GCF_934754925.1 uncultured Clostridium sp.
ATTCTACAGCATCTTTTGTATATGCTCCCTTATAATATAACTCTTTAATTTCACTGGCCTTTGGACTGATTAAGTATAATTCTCAAGAAATTTAATTAAAATACTAATTATATGGAGGTAAAAAATGAAAATAAATATTCCAGTACAAGAAAAAAAGAAATTACGCGAATTGTTGAAGAAAATAACATTGTGCCTTCAATAGATTCACGTATATTTACTATTGAAGAAGCGGGTGAGGCATTAAAATTAGTTGCTAATGGACATACTAATGGTAAAGTAATTATTAAATTTTAGACTATGTTTTAATATAGTGTTTATATTATAAATAATTTTAATAACAAAAAAGGTAGGGGTATACTAATTGATATACTCCTACCTTTTTTGTTCGTATTATTAATATATTACGAACTAAAGACCAGTGAATATTTCACTGGTCTTTTAAATTTATCATATATTATCAATATTATTTTAAAACAGAGCCAAATATTAAAAATTACTTATTTTCTTTACTCCAATCAATAACTACAACAGGTTTTATTAAATCTGCTGGTTTATCCTTCATAAGCATTAAAGCTTCTTCAATTTTATCGAAACCTTCAAATTTATGAGTTATAAGTTTACTAGTATCAATCTTTTTAGTTACTAATAAATCTGCCATTTTCTCCATCTTTAATCTTCCACCTGGAGTAAGTCCAGCATTTATTTTCTTATGCCCCATACCAACTCCCCATTCAACTCTTGGTATCTTAATGTTTTCTCCTTCTCCTAGATAATTTACATTACCTATATTTCCTCCAGCCTTTAACATTTTTACAGCCTGTGCAAATGTATCAACATCTCCACCAGCTATTATAACCTTATCTACACCTTTTCCATTTGTCTTAGCAAGAACTTGTTCAACTATATCTCCTTGCTTATAATTTATTATTTCTGTTGCTCCATATTCTTTTGCTATTTTAACACAGTTAGGTCTAGATCCAACAGCAAATATATGAGATGCACCCATTTTATTTGCCCCTTGAACTGCCATTAATCCAACTGGTCCTATTCCAATAACACAAACGCTATCTCCTAACTTAATATCTGCTAACTCTGCTCCGTGAAAACCTGTTACTACCATATCACTTAACATAACTGCCTCAGCTGGATCAATTCCTTCTGGTAAAAGTGCAAGATTAGCATCTGCTTCATTTACATGGAACTTTTCAGCAAATACACCATCCTTAAAATTAGAAAACTTCCATCCTGAAAGCATACCACCTGAGTGTTGAGCATACCCAGATTGTGCTTCTATTGAACCCCAATCTGGAGTAATAGCAGGTACTATTACCTTATCTCCAACTTTAAAATCTTTAACTAGTTGTCCAACTTCTACAATTTCTCCTACAGCCTCATGACCTAATATCATATTGTGCCTTTCTCCAATAGCTCCAGCCCAAACTGTGTGTATATCTGATGTGCATGGTGCTACTGCTATTGGTCTAACTATAGCATCTAAAGGCCCACATATTGGCTCCTCCTTATTTATCCATCCTGTTTTTCCTATTCCTAACATTGCAAATCCTCTCATAATCCTAACCCCTTAACCTTTCATATTCTCTTTAATTATTTAAATAAACGTTTTCATTTTTGTGTGTATCTAATTATTTAATCTAATTTAAACTCCTCCTTTTATATTAATTAAGTTTTTAATACCCTCTAAATTTTATACCTATCTATTTACAGCAATATTTATATTGATATTGCTGTAAATACTAAGTTGGATAATTCCGTAGTAATATTTTAACATATATGTAATTATATGAAAACTATAATTTTAATTTATATTAATACAAATTATATTTAACCACTGTAAGTTATTTCTTCCACCAAGGGTGTCTCCTGATTTATATATATTTTGTATCTCTAAGTTTGACACTTGTGCTATCATTTCTTTAAATGTTTCTTCTGTATAGCAATTAAAATATCTTCCCTTTTCATCAATATATTCATCTTCTCCATATTTAAAGGACATATAAAATACTCCATTATGTTCTAAATTAGATGATATATTTTTTATTACCTGAATTAGGTCTCTTTTATTTATATGAAGCAATGAGGCACATGCCCATATACCATGAAATTTCTCTGTTAATTTTAGTTCTTCAAATTTACTGCAAATTACTTCTTGACCTATAATTTTACTGGCAGCAATTGATAGTTCTTTTGACCCATCAACTGCTGTAATATTGTATCCTTGTTTTATAAATTCAAGACTGTCTCTTCCTGAGCCACATCCTAAATCAAGTATATGTCCACCTTTAGGTATGTGTTTTAGGAAATCCTTATATAGATGGCTCATATCTACTGATAATGTACTTTCTATATATGATTTTGAATTGTTGTTGTAAAAATCTAATGTTTTGTTTTCCACATTATCACCTTATTCATTATATTAGTTATTTTACTTTAAATAAATTTAAATATCTTTCAATTTTATTTAACTATAAATCACTTTTAAGTTCCATATAAATATTTTAATTTTTAAGTTTAATATATAAATATTTATACATAAATTTATAATGTAATTTTAATTAAAAGGAGAAATAATGGAATATATCTCCTAACCTCCTTGTTCTTCCAATGAGATATGGAATAATTATACTAATAATCTTGCTAGTGAATGGCATAATGTTAACTTTAAACAAGAAGAAAAATATATATTTAACAATGAACTTCTTCACTCAACTGAAATTGCCTTTAATCACCTACAAAACATTATACCTTCCCTTAAAACTGCATTTCCTTTTAATAAAAATACTATCATTTAAAAATTTATATAAAATATAAATAAAAAATGTATAACTGGAAATTTGATTTCCAGTTATACTATAAAGTCTATCTTTAATATTATAATTTAAAAACTCTCTGCCTTTTGTTTAATCATTTTATTAAAGCAATTAATCTTTTACTAATCTCATTCCACTTAGAATTTAAACTTACAGTATAAATATTAATATTATGTTTATCCATAGAATATTCTAGATTTAAAGTCTTATCTACACGTGGATATAATAATATTCCTGTAGAAAATTCATCTTTTTTACTTTTACTCTCATTATTTTTTAAATAAGAAAATAGTTGATATAAATTTTCTGAAATAAGCTTTTTACTACCATAATTCTCTACTAATGATTTTTTATAATATTTAGTATCAATTAAATACTTTTTATCATTATATTCTAAAGATATATCAGTTTGCATCTTAGGCAAAAACTCAACAAATTCCCCTGTAAGCTCCCAATATATATCTTCTCTATATACCTTAGCGCCCTTCAATTCCTTCTTATAAAAATTTCTTATAAAGCTTTCAAATAAATAGGCCATCTTTCTTTCATCTTCAATAAAATTATAAAATTCTGCACTATTATCATTCTTATTAATAAGTAAATTATCAAAAATTAACTCACAAATATTAATAATAAATTTATATTCTCTATTCATTTTATTAAAAGAGATATTTTTAAAGATCTTTTTATTTAGTAATATAGTGTCAATAAAGTTAAAATACTTGATTAATCTTTTAACTTTATTTCTATTACTTATTGATAAATCTTCTATTTTAATTAAATTGATTAAAGTTGTTTTTATAACAATATTAATTATTATATTTTCATTTAATTCATCATAAGAATGATTTACCTTGCATTGCTTAGTACTTTTATATTTAATACTTTCTTTAAAGTTAATCTTTCCTTTAACTACAGAACTACTTTCATTAAGCTCTTTATAATTTTTCTTTATTCCTTTTTTAATTAAAATATCTACTTCATCAACTAGTATTCTACATAAGAGATTTTGAATATCCATGCTTTCTTCAATACCTATTTTATTTCTACTAATATAATCTAACTTATCCCAAGAATAACAGAGCATATAGTATATATTTTCTATTGGAATACTATTTAATTCTTTCAAGCAAATCACTCACTTTTTCTTTATTATCAAACCAATATTCCTCTAGAAGAGGTTTTATTTCAAATTTAATTATTCTTTTATACCAATTATTCCATGATTCTTCATCATTATTACTGCTAATATTACAGAAATAACTATGCCCTATTTTATATCCTTTTCCAAGCTCTATGTCATCTTTTTCTATTTCATTATTAATTATCTTCATAGAATAATTTATTTTTGAAATAAGCTCATCACTAACTCCATTTACCGCTAAATAATTATTAAATGCTTCTGTATCAAATGCTGGTTCTACATCTATAAAACTAAATCTTCTTCTTAATGCATAATCTACTAAAGCTAATGATCTATCCGCTGTATTCATTGTACCTATAATAAAAAGATTTTTAGGGACACTAAATTTTTCTCCTTCATTTTTAGAGTAAGTTAATGTAACTTCATATTCATTCCCTCTCTTATCACCTTCAATTAACATCATCAATTCACCAAATATTTTAGATAAATTCCCTCTGTTAATTTCATCAATAATAATATAGTAATTATTTTCTGCATCATTTCTTGCTCTTTCACAAATGCTATAGAATATTCCATCTTTTAGTCTAAAGTTACCATCTAAATCCGGTTTAAAACCTCTAATAAAATCCTCATAGCTATAACTTTGATGGAATTGTACCATTTCTATTTTACTACTATCTTTTTTACCTGAATGTAAATATGCTAACCTCTTTGCCATAAATGTCTTTCCTACTCCTGGAGGGCCCTGAAGAATAATATTCTTCTTATATTCAAATAACTCTAATATCTCATTAGCCTCTTCAACACTTAAAAAGACATCTTTTAAAAAGTCTTCTATTGTAAATTCCTCACTATTGTTAACTTCGTTCTTTGATGTTTCATATTCAGTTTCTGTGATTTCTTTTACTATATTTTCTTCCGACTTCTCTTCTTCTACTTCCTTAGTTTCTTTAAAGAATTTGCCATAATTCTCTACTAAAAAATAAAAAAATTGGTCTAACTCTATATTATGAGGAAGATTTGTTCTCCATCCTATTATTTCTCCATATCTTTCAACAAAGTTATATTCTTTTATTAAGTTATTAAACTTTATAAATCTTCTTGGGAATTTTTCTCCCTTTTTCCTTTCATAACTTAATCCTAAAATTACTTCTACTGCATCTTTATCTACTATATTATAAAAGCAAACCTCCTCGGGATAGCAGTTTCCTACTATTTCACTAATTGCACTATCAGCTATACCAAAAAGTTTATATTCCTGATTATATAAGAAATTATTCATCCTTTTTTCTATTGAATCTTCTCCATGTAATAGATAAGTAAAACTTTTTTTGTATTTTTCTATTGATTCATTTGGATATCCAAAAGCTCTTTTTCTTGCCAATGCATTATTAGTAAATCCATTTATATGCTCTCCTACCTTTTGTATATCTTCCCATTGCATTTTTTCTAAATTTTCTTTTTTTCTAAATTCTTTAAAAAATTCATAGTTTTCAAATAAAAAGTCACTCTTTTTCAGCTGCTCTTCTACATTATCTTTATATATATATAAATATTGATCTATTATATCCTTTTGATAATCATCCTTCATTAGTAATGGATTATTCCAATAATCAATTAAATTTTCACCTTCACTATCCGTACATTTAAAATTTGTTCCTTGAGGACTTCTTATAATACTTAGAAATTTTGTTTTAACAGACTTCTTTAAGTCTGACCTTAACAGCATATTTTCTTCTTGGGATATTCTGCTCTCTTTTACTTTTAAATCTATAACCGTAGCCTCTTCTTTTTCACTATAGTATGGCTTACTCTTTACTTCTGTTAATGCAATTATCCCTCCTGGATACTCAATTCCTTCTGTTCTCCAGATAAAGACTCTATCACCTATGCTTATTTCTTCTTGAAATTTTTTTATTTTTAGTGTCCACGTAACTATTTCATTTTTAGTAACATACTCATTTATATCAAATATTTTTTGATTTCCTTGAAAAATCCATGTTTTCATCTTTTTCTCCCCCTTTTATTTGTTAAAAATATATATACATTACAAAAGCTGTAATATATAATAGCTTTTATTCTCTTTAATAATTTTCTCTAAGTTTAATCCCTTTAATTGATTTTTTCCTCTATATTATTATTTCTTTAAACTAAATATTATTTTACTTAGTTCAATTTAATGTGTCTACTACTTCTTACTAACACCAAGCTATTTATAATAAATATTAAAAACTTTTTCAAATATCCAATTTCAATTATTTTTCCTCAAAACCACCAGATCTTATTTGAAATTAATTCTCACCAAAACTAAACCTTTAATTTTCTCACTTATACCCACTCATTCTCACTCTTACTAATTTGACCTTACCTGACTTTAATCTTATAATGTACTTGTACAAAGAGATGAGGGAAGTAAT
>NZ_CAKVJA010000075.1 GCF_934754925.1 uncultured Clostridium sp.
CTTTAAACATGTTATCTTTATCACCCACAAATATTTGCATACTTGCAGTATAACTTGGTTTATATTTTGATACTTTATAAGTTGCTAAAGAGTTCAATGCTAATGTAACAACTATAATTATCCAAAATCTCCTTTTGAAAATGCATATTAGCTCATCTAAATCAAATAATTTATCTATCATCTTCATCCTCCTGTCGTCTGTTACTATTCTGTAAAGCAGTCCCCAAATTTAAATTCTTATATTCCTTGATTTATTTATATTTATTACTTCCCCAATTACTTAACTACTTAGTTTGTCCCATTAAAATATTCCATTGTAACACTTTCACTTTGGTTAATACCTTCCCTTTTAATAACCTTCCAAAAAGTTAAAAAGAAAATTTTAATATCTAACCATAAGGACCAATTATCTACATACCAAACATCAAGCTTAAACTTTTCACTCCAAGTAATAGAATTTCTTCCATTTATCTGTGCCCATCCAGTAAGACCTGGAAGCACTTCATGTCTTCTTATTTGTTCATCATTATAAAGTCCTAAATATTGAACTAATAATGCTCTTGGGCCAATTAGACTCATATCACCTCTTATAATATTTATAAGCTCTGGCAACTCATCTAAACTAAAACTTCTTAAAAAGCTTCCAAGCTTTGTAACTCTTTCATTATCGCTAAGTAAATTACCATTCTTATCTCTGGCATCCCTCATTGTTCTGAATTTAATCATCTTAAAAACTTTGTTATCTTTTCCAACTCTTTCTTGAACAAAAAACGCCGGTGATCCAAGATTAATTTTTACTAATATATAAATAATTAACATCAATGGTGACAAAATAATTAGTGCTACCAATGATATAATAAAATCTAATATTCTTTTTATAAGCATATTTCCCCATCCTTTTTTATGAATAGTCTTCTTCCCCTAAATCCTACTCATACCAACCCCTAATTTTTCACATCTAAATTAGTATTTTCTTAATTTAAAATAATCCCTTAATAATTTTAATAATTCTATTAATTTCTTCATCACTCATCTTAGTATCAGAAGGTAAACATATTCCTCTATTAAAAATATCTTCTCCAACA
Organism: uncultured Clostridium sp.; assembly: GCF_934754925.1. GTDB lineage: Bacteria > Bacillota > Clostridia > Clostridiales > Clostridiaceae > Clostridium. The sequence continues at coordinate 1,086 of NZ_CAKVJA010000075.1, forward strand.
CTAATTTCTTCATTATCATTATCCTTAAAGAAATCATACTTTTCATAGAAAGGCTGCATATTCATTGGTTTCCATATATGTCTTGATTCTATATTTTCCTTTTCTAACTCTAAAATAATATCAAGTGGTTTAACCTTTGATTCAGGACTTAATATTCCTATACTTAACCAATAATTTGGTTCACCATATTCACATATCTTAGCCATTTCTATATCTTTAATATCCTTAAATGCTTCTTTATATTTTTCATATATATATTTCTTTTTATCTATTCTTTCATCTAAAACTCTAAGCTGCCCTCTTCCAATTCCAGCAACAATATTACTCATTCTATAGTTATATCCTAACTCTGTATGTTGATAATATCTTTCATTATCCCTAGCTTGAGTTGCCCAAAATCTTGATTTCTTTATTCCTTCTTCATCATTAGAAACAAGCATTCCACCACCTGAAGTAGTTATTATCTTATTACCATTAAAAGAATAAATTCCATACTTACCTATTGTTCCAGTTTGTTTTCCTTTATAAGTTGCTCCAAGGGATTCTGCTGCATCCTCTATTACTGGAACATTATATTCATTACATATAGCCATAATTTCATCCATTTTAGCTGGCTGTCCATAAAGATGAACTACTATTACTGCCTTTGGTAACCTTCCTTTTGCTGAATATACTTCAAATGCATTTTTTAATGCTATTGGTGACATATTTAAACTGTCATACTCAGCATCTATAAATACCGGTTCCGCTCCTTCATAAATTATTGGATTACAACTAGCTGCAAAAGTTAATGATGAACAGAAAACTACATCTCCAGCCTTTATATCTAAAAGCTTAATGGCTAAATGTATTGCTGAAGTTCCAGAAACTAATGCTGATGCATGATCTATTCCTACATATTCAGCAATTTCCTTTTCAAAATTATTTACATTAGGTCCAAGTGGCGCTACCCAGTTTGTATCAAAGGCTTCTTTTACAAAAGTTTCTTCTAGCCCTCCCATATGTGGTGATGCTAAATATATTCTTTTATTTTCTTTCTTAATTTCTTCTACTTCTTTATTTTTTAATGCTTCCATTACTCTTTACCCCCTATTGTAACTGCTGCTTCTTCTAATACTTTTTTATTGTTATAGAACTCTGGTGAATTATATGTTGGGACTATTTCCTTTAACTTATCCTTTAACATATTTTTATTTCCTATCTTAGCAACAAATAATAAATCATCTATTTGTTTTATTATTTTATTTAGTGATATAGTTTCTGGCTTATCTATAAATATCTTATTGTGTGCTGTTTTTGTTAGGTTATCATTATTCATTAATAATTCTTCATATAATTTTTCTCCTGGTCTAAGGCCTGTTATTTCTATTTTTATATCACTATTTGGAGTATATCCTGAAAGTCTAATTAAGTTTTCTGCTAAATCATAAATTTTAACTGGTTTACCCATATCTAAAACAAATATTTCTCCACCTTTTGCATATGCACCAGCTTGAAGTACAAGTTGAGCTGCTTCTGGAATAAGCATGAAATATCTAGTTATATCTTTATGAGTTAAAGTTAGTGGTCCTCCATTTTTAATTTGTCTTTTAAATAATGGAATTACGGAACCATTACTTCCTAATACATTACCAAATCTAACTGCAACAAATTCTGTTTTATTTCCTCTTTCATTGTTAACAGCTTGAACTATCATTTCACATAGTCTCTTTGTTGCACCCATTACATTAGTTGGATTTACTGCCTTATCCGTTGAAATTAAAACAAATTTTTCTACTTTATATTGGCTAGCAAGTTGTGCCATATTTAATGTACCTATTACATTATTTTTTATTGCTTCAGATGGATTATCTTCCATTAAAGGTACATGTTTATGAGCTGCTGCATGGAATATTATATTTGGCTTATAGGCACTTATTATTTGACTTAATCTTGCTTTATCTCTTACTGAAGCAATTATTACCTTTTTATTTAAATTTGGTTCATTGTATGATAATTCATTTTGCAAGTCATATGCGTTATTTTCATATATATCTAATATTAAGAGTAACTTTGGATTAAATTTAGCAATTTGCCTACATAGTTCTGATCCTATTGAACCTCCACCACCAGTTACTAAAACGATTTTGTTATTTATATATTTCTCTATACCTGACTTATCTAATTTAACCTCTTCTCTACCAATTAAATCTCTTAAATCTACATCCCTCATTTTATTAACTGATATTCCTTCTTCTAAAAGTTGATAATATCCTGGTATAACTTTGACTTTTGCTGTAGTTTTGCTACATATATCTAATATTTTAGATTTTGCTTCTCCATCTATCTTTGCTATTGCAAATAATATTTGATCTATATTTTCTCTTTCTACTATTTCAACTATATTGTCTCTATTTCCTAATACTTTAACTCCATTTAAAAGAGTATTTAATTTTGCTTCATCATCATCTATAATTCCTATAATGTTATAATCATTACTTTTTTCTTTTCTTATTTCACTTATAATTGTTGAAGCACAGTCTCCTGCCCCTATAATAAGAATGTTATATTTACCTTTAGTTCTATCAGCTACAGAATATGTTAAACTTCTAGTTAAAACTCTTAATGAAAGTCTAACTCCTGTAAGTCCTATCATTATTATTATTCCAGCTAATATATTACCTACTACTGAAATTGTATTTGGTATAATTAATGTTATTAATGTAACTAATATACATGCTGATATCGATGCTACCATTGTTTTTGTAAGTTCATATGCACCTGCATTAATCCAAATACAACTATACATATTATTTAATTTTAGAAGTAATACATAAGTAATTATTGATATGACTATATTTGCTAATGCTCCTATTGTTAAATTAGCATTATCTACATTTAATAGAGCCAATGTAGTATAAACCAACACTATTATTGATATATCAACTAATAATAATATTAAGTTTTTTTTTCTTCTGCTTAGATTTAATAATCTTAAATCTTGCAAAATTACTCCCCCCTCATAATTATTGTTTATTTATGTAAATTTTTTAGTACCCTCTTATGCCAAAACATAATATTATTTACCATTTATTCTCATATAGATTATATATTTACATACTTTATAGGTAAATTACCTATTGGTTTTACAATGTAAACTCTACTTTTTATTACTACGTAAAGTAACTCTCCTTATAATCACTTTTGTAAAACATAGTAGTATTTAATGCTACTACTTTAGTAGTAGTTTGAGGCCTTTGTAATCATTTTCCTTAATTCTTATATTGTTTTTTAATATAAATTTAAATAAATATCATTATTTTAAGGTAATTTTTTTAAAATAATACAAATTTTATGAAATCATCTTTTTATCGTTAAATTTCTATATTTATTTAAATATTATTATTCTTATAGTAATTTTATTACTTTATTTAATACTAAGTATTGCTACTTTTTAATTAATACTTAGTGTTAATTCTTTTATATATTATGAATACTTCCAGAGTGTAAATTTTTACATTTAATGTAATAAAGAATAGACTTTTACATTTTTTGATTGTATAATTTTAATAGAAATTTATGTAAATTATGCAAGGGGTGATTAAATGAAGATTTCTATATTATGTAAATATCCTGTAATACATGAAGGAATTAAATCAATATTAAAAGATAAGTATCAAAGTATCACCTCTTTTACTTCTATTGAGGATTGCTTTAAAGCATTAGATAATCCGGATAATGAGCTTATAAATGATACTGAAGATACTATCTTAATTATTACTTTATTTAAGGAAGATTTAAGATCAGTAGATAACATATTATCTGTTAAAGATAATTATTCTAAACTTAAATTATTAATTGTTGATTTTAATGAAAGTAAGGATATGTTCTTTAAAGTATCAAAATTAAACGTTGATGGGTATATGCTTGGAACATTTGCTGAAGAAGATATTAATTATGCTCTTCATAAAATTTCTACTGGAACTAAGTTTTATGATAGAGAACTATTATATAGGTTAGTAGAAGATGAACCTGCTGCAACTATTACTGGAAAAAGCAACTTAGGAACTCCTCTAACTAGAAGAGAATTAGAAATTTTATCTCAATTATCTAACGGATTAAGTAATTTTGAAATTTCTAAAAATCTTAATATAAGCGAAAATACTGTAAAAAAACACATTAGTAATATATTTATAAAGATAAATGTTAAGGATAGAACTCAAGCTATAATTTATGCTTATGAATCTGGATTAATTGCTAAACCTTTATTTTTATAATATTAAAGCTACCTGTATAGGTAGCTTTAATAATTTTATAAAGAAAATAGCTTATTTTTATTTTTAAAAGGATTTTAATCTATTTTATTTAAGCTTTACTTTTTAATAATATAAAATTATTAAAACTATAAACCTAAAATACTATTTTTAATATACAAGATAGTCCTTTATCCCCTATGACTTGTTAACAAGTGTATTACACATAACTTTAGTAATCTCCTGATAAATCTCTTTATCATTCTTATTGCAGTATGTCTAAATAGAAAATATCCGAAGCTATGCTTAATATTAATCTCAGTTAATATTAAAATACTATCTCGAACCATCATGTGCATTTATAAAGCTTTTCTTATATACAAATAGCACTTTCAAAAATTAATATCTCTGTTATTTCCTAAAAATAACTACGCATACTATATATCTTGAAAGAAATAGATTAAAACCCTTAAAGAGATAACATTATAAATTATAAATTTTAAATTAAACATAGAATACAACAAACATATTATATTCACTTTTCATTTAAAACTTATAAATAATAAATTTATTTATCATTTGTTATCTCTATTATTGTTTTATCCTTTTTGAGGATAATTTATTCATATTTTTTTAGAGTTTTTTACAAAAATATAAGTTTTGTAATTTTTTTTTATATTTTTTTGAATATCTGATTTATTTATAGTTCATACTTTGAAAAGAATTATTTCATGAAATATTCATATTTTTATTATTTGTTAAAGGAGATGAAGCCTTGTTGAACTTAAAAATTAAAACTCTTAAATCTAAAAAAAAGAAAAAAGGATTTACTTTAATTGAACTTGTTGCTGTATTAGCTATTATTGCAATTTTATCTGCTGCATTTGTTCCTAAAGTAGGTAATTATATTACTGAAGCTAAAAAGGTTGCTGTTTTAAATGAAGCTAAAACTGTTGTCACAGCATATGAAGGCGCAAGTTATAAACTTAATAAGGATGAAAGTATTACTATATCTG
>NZ_CAKVJA010000076.1 GCF_934754925.1 uncultured Clostridium sp.
TGCCCTGAAAACATTATATCAAAGTTATATTTATTATAAGAATAATTACCTACAGACTCAAAATTTTCTGGATAATGAGATAAAACAATTTTAATTCCTTCTAATTTTTCTAATCTTTTAAATAATACCTCAACATTTTCAACCTTATATCTACTATTTACCTTGCTATAAAACATTTCACCCTTATCTACTCTTTTTTCTGCTAAACCTAATATATTAATTATATTACCTTTAATTTTTATTTTTGATATTTCATTTTCTAATACATTAATATTTTTTTCTTTTAATTTTTCTACTATTTCCTTTACCCTAGAACATCTCATTTCATTATTTCCTAATATGTAATATACAGGAATCTTCTTATTTAACCTACTACAAAATTCGATTATCTCATTTATTCTTTTCATATTTGAATCTATTAAATCTCCTGTTGCTACAATAATATCTGGTTTCTGATCCATAATAACTTTATATAAAGTATTATTATCTCTTCCAAATTCCTTACTATGCAAGTCTGATATTTGGGCTATTCTCATATTTTTATTAACATTACTCTTTACTTTTAAATTAGTTATAGAAATTTTATTATTTTGATAATAGCAGAAAAATCCTGTAATCATAGCTATAGTAATTATTATTCCCATAATTATATCTCCTATCCCTTTTTATATAATAATTAAATTTTTATTTATATTATATATCACTTTCTAAAATAATTTAAAGTTATAATTACATATAAAAAAACACCTCAGAAAAATTCTGAGGTGTTTAAAATTTATATTATTCTTGTTCTGCTAATTTCTTTAGTTCAGCATATTTTTGTCTAGCATGTTCTTCTGTCATTTGGAATAATTCTTCCGCTTGTTCTGGGAATTGCTTAGCAATTGCTGAATATCTTACTTGATCCATTATAAAGTCTCTGAAGTTTCCTTGAGGTTCTTTAGAATCTAAACTTAATGGATTCTTTCCTTGTTCTTTTAATTCTGGATTATATCTATAAAGATGCCAGTATCCTGCCTTAACTGCTTCTTCCATGTTTCTTATAGAGAATCCCATTCCCTTCTTTAATCCATGGCTGATACAAGTTGAGTAAGCAATAATGATTGATGGTCCGTTATGTGCTTCTGCTTCAAGCATTGCCTTAACTACTTGGTTCTTATCAGCTCCAATAGCTACTTGTGCAACATAAACATTTCCGTAAGACATCATCATTCTTCCTAAATCTTTTTTCTTAGTCTTCTTACCTGATGCTGCTAATTTTGCCATAGCTGCTGCAGGAGTTGATTTAGAAGATTGTCCACCAGTATTAGAGTAAATTTCTGTATCAAATACTAATACATTTACGTCTTGTCCTGATGCTAATACATGGTCTAATCCACCGTATCCGATGTCATAAGCCCAACCATCTCCTCCAAGAATCCATTGTGATCTCTTAACAAGGAAATCAGCTCTTTCTCTAATTTCTTCAAGTAAAACTTTTGCTTCTTCATTTTCAATGTTGTTTTCTGCAAGTATTGCTTCAACTTCTCTTGAAGAAACTTTTGAAAGTTCTCCGTTATCTTTATTCTCTAACCAGTTCTTAAATACTTCTTTATATTCTTCAGCTATATCCATAGAAATTAAGCTTTCCATATTTGAAGCTATTTTCTTTCTCATTTGATCAGCTGCTAAGAACATACCATATCCAAATTCTGCATTATCTTCAAATAATGAGTTAGCCCAAGCTGGTCCTTTACCTTCATGGTTCTTAGTATATGGTGTTGAAGGTGCTGAACCTCCCCATATTGATGAACATCCAGTTGCATTAGCAATCATCATTCTATCACCGAATAATTGAGTTACTAATTTGATATATGGAGTTTCTCCACAACCAGCACATGCTCCTGAGAACTCGATAAGTGGTTGTTTAAATTGACTATCCTTAACTGTCTTACCTGGAGTTAAGTGTTCTTTGTTTGATACTTCTTTTGATACTGAGAAGTCCCAATTTGCTACTTCTTTTTCTACTTGTGTTCCAAGTGGCTTCATTTCTAACGCCTTACCTGGTGCTGGACAAATATCAACACAGTTGTTACATCCAGTACAGTCTAATGTACTAACTTGAATTCTATAGTTTAATCCAGCTAATGTTTTACCAGTAGCTTTCTTAGTTTCAAATCCAGCTGGTGCTTTAGCTAACTCTTCATCAGTTACTAGAACTGGTCTAATACATGCATGTGGACAAACGAAAGCACATTGGTTACATTGAATACATTTTGCCATATTCCATTCTGGAACATCTGTTGCAACACCTCTTTTTTCATATGCTGCAGTTCCTGCTGGGAATGTACCATCTTCTAATCCGTTAAATGCACTTACAGGTAACTTGTCTCCCTCTAAAGCATTCATAGGATTCATTATGTTCTTAACGAAATCTGTTACTTCTTTAGTTTCTACTTTAACTTCATCAGTTGCAGTCTTCCAACTTTCTGGTACGCTGATTTTAACTAATGAATTCATACCTGCTTCAACAGCTTCGTAGTTCATGTTAACAACCTTGTCACCCTTCTTACCGTAAGCCTTCTTAATTGAAGCCTTTAAGTATTCAGTTGCTTCTTCTTGTGGTATAATTTCTGCTAATTTAAAGAATGCAGATTGCATTATCATGTTAATTCTTCTACCTAATCCTATTTCAGAAGCAATCTTAGTTGCATTAACTGTATAGAAGTTTATTTCATTTTCAGCTATGTATCTCTTCATTTTAGCTGGTAATTTTCTTTCTATTTCTTCTTCGTTCCAAATAGTATTTAATACGAAGTTTCCACCTTTTTTAAGTCCCTTTAATAAATCATATTGATTTACGTAAGCTTGTACATGACATGCTATGTAATCAGCTTCATCAATAAGGTAAGTTGATCTTATTGGTGTATCTCCAAATCTTAAGTGAGACATAGTAACTCCACCAGATTTCTTTGAGTCATATGCAAAGTATGCTTGTACGTACTTATCTGTGTTTTCACCTATAATCTTAATAGCTTGCTTATTAGCTCCAACTGTACCGTCTGATCCTAATCCCCAGAACTTACATCTAACTGTTCCTGGTGTAGCTATTCTTAATTCATCTTCTACTGGAATTGAAGTGAAAGTAACATCATCTTCTATACCAACTGTAAAGAAGTTTTTAGAATCATCTTTCTTTAAGTTATCAAATATAGCTTTAATATCTGAAGGAGTAACATCCTTAGAAGCTAATCCATAACGCCCTCCAACTATCTTAGGTGCATTTTCTTTTCCGTAGAATGCAGAACATACATCTAAGTATAATGGTTCACCATTAGATCCTGGTTCCTTAGTTCTATCAATTACACAAATTTTTTCTACTGATTGTGGTATAACTTTTAATAAATGCTCTACTGAGAATGGTCTGAATAAATGAACTTTAACTAATCCATACTTTTCTCCTCTAGCATTTAATTCATCTATAGTTTCTTCTATAGCTTCAGTAACTGAACCCATAGCAACAATTATTTCTTTTGCATCTTCTGCTCCATAATAATTAAATAAACCATAGCTTCTTCCTGTTTTTTCTTCCATTTTAGCCATGTATTCTTCAACTATTGGAATTATATTATTATAGAATTTATTTGAAGCTTCTCTAGTTTGGAAATAAATATCTGAATTTTGAGCAGTTCCTCTTGTAACTGGATTGTTTGGAGTTAATGCTCTACTTCTAAATTCCTTTAGTGCTTCTCTATCAAGCATTTCTGCATAATCTTCATAATCTAAAACTTCTACTTTTTGTATTTCATGTGATGTTCTAAATCCATCAAAGAAGTTTACAAAAGGTAGTCTTCCTTTTATAGCTGCAAGGTGCGATACTGGAGCTAAGTCTGCAACTTCTTGTACTGAACCTGCAGCAAGCATTACACAACCTGTCATTCTTGCAGCCATAACATCTTGATGATCTCCAAATATTGATAATGCTTGAGAAGCTATTGCTCTAGCACTTACATGGAATACACCTGGTAATAATTCTCCTGCTACTTTATACATGTTTGGTAACATAAGTAATAAACCTTGTGATGCAGTGAAAGTCGTTGTTAATGCTCCTGCTTGAAGTGAACCGTGGAATGTACCCGCAGCACCAGCTTCTGATTGCATTTCTACAACATTAACAGTTTGTCCAAAAATATTTTTCTTCCCTTGAGCAGACCATTCATCCACAACTTCTGCCATTGTAGTAGATGGTGTTATAGGGAATATTGCAGCTACATCTGTAAACGCATATGCTACGTGAGCAGCAGCCGTATTACCATCAATAGTCATCATTTTCTTTGCCATGATAATATACCTTCTTTCATTGTCCTAAGTGTTTTAAATAATAATTATTCTTTAATAATAATTATACTTATTTTAAAATATTTTTCTAGTCCTTTTCTTAGAAATCTCATTTAGTATAATTCTGTAACCTTTTGTCACTTTTTAGTATAATCATATGTAATAATTTCTTCAATAGGAAAATACCATGTTTATACATTTATTTTTTTATGATTACTAAAATATTTTTCAATGATTATATTTATTTTTATTATCTATATATTTCTCATATTATAAAATATCTAAAATAAATTTTTAATTATTTTTGATATTCCTAATAATACTACCTATATATTTCTTATACAATAAGGCACTTTTTTTATATATAGTATCAAAAAAGATACTAAGTATATAGATTTAAACCATTAGATATGTTATTATTTATAAATGTACTCTAAAAGGAGGTTTCATAATGAATAAAACACTTTCTTTTCATAATGATTGCCATATTAAGAATCGTTGTGCTAAATATGATACATGCCCTATGATTCTTGTACATAGAATATTATCAGGTAAATGGAAGATTTTAATATTATGGTATTTAAGTAACGAAACTTTGAGATTTAGTGAATTAAAAAGAAAATTACCTGATACTACTCAAAAAATGTTAACTAATCAATTGAGAAGTCTTGAAGAAGATAACCTTATTTTTAGAAAAGTATATCCTGTAATTCCTCCTAAAGTGGAATATGGACTTACTGATATAGGGAAAAAAATAGTTCCTCTTCTGGAATCTATGTATACATATGGAGTTGAATATTCACAAGATAAAAAATCTTCTAAATAGCTAAGTTGTTTTACTTAGCTATTTTTAATTATTATCTAAAAAATTATTATCTAAAAATTATTTCTAAAAAATTACCAAAATTACTTTTAATAGTACTACTTTTATCTTAATTTATTGTTATAATATATTTTATAGAGTATTTATTTATTATTTTACACATATTAAATTTAAGTTTATAATTATCTCTTTGCTTATTTATTGACAATAATTATTGTTGGACTATAATTATTATATAGAAGTTACAATTAGAACTTATAAATTTAATATTAAATTGTAAAAGGAGATTATTCACATGGCTAACACATTCAAAATAACTGAAGACTTATTTTGGGTAGGAGCTCTTGACCCAAACTTAAGAATTTTTGACATAATAATGGAAACTAAATTTGGTACATCTTATAATTCTTATCTTTTAAAAGGCTCTGAAGGTATTGCTTTATTTGAAACTGTAAAAGAAAAATTCTTTGATGAACATTTAGATAAAGTTCGTTCAATAATAAATTTAGAAGATATAAACTATGTTGTTGTTAATCATACAGAACCAGATCATGCTGGCTCAGTAGAAAAAATACTAGAATATGCACCAAATGCAACTGTTGTTGGATCTACTCTTGCTATTAAATATCTAAGTGAAATCATTAATAAACCATTTAAAAGTAAAATTGTAAAAGATGGTGAAACTTTATCTTTAGGAAATAAAACTTTACAATTCATTAGTGCTCCACAATTACACTGGCCTGATACTATGTACACATATGTGATTGAAGATGAAACATTAATTACTTGCGACTCATTTGGAGCTCATTATTGTGATGAGCGTATCTTAAAAAGCTCTATAGAAGAAGATAAAGAAGATGATTATGTTGAAGCTTATAATTATTACTTTAGAATGATTATGGG
>NZ_CAKVJA010000077.1 GCF_934754925.1 uncultured Clostridium sp.
TGGTTACTTCAATTAAACTCTGTAGTTATGCCAATGAGATATCTTTGGGTATTCTTAGCATTTATAGGACTTAAAAAAGCAGCAGATAAATATAAATCAGATTATAAATTTGTTAAAAATGATAAATTTGCTATGGCAATAGGTGTCTGGTGTTTTGCATTTACTGCATTTGCTTGTATAATGGGGATGTTCCCAAGTAGTGTTGAGACATTTTCAGGTGAGTGGTGGTTCCAAGTATCACTAAATGTTATTACACCATTTATATTAATTGGATTAGGATTTATACTACCTATGGTAGCTAAAAAGACAAATAAAGAATCTGGAGATGGTGTAGATTCTAGAAATATAGCATAGAATGAAGATTATTAACGAAACCTATCAAGTATTAATAACCTCTTAACAAAATATTAAATAACTTATATTGCAAAAGTGATTAATTGATAGTATAATGAAAATATAAGTTAAATATTATAGTGTAAATGAGGTTGATTTAAATGAATAATTTAAAATCTATATTGTGGACAATAGTTGGGATAGTAATTTTTATTGCTATAGTTAAATTTTTTATATACCTTTTACCTTTTATCATAGTAATAGGCTTAGTAAGTTATATAATATTTAATGCAAAAAACGCATTTAGAAAGAAAAATAATAATAATAAAACATATAATTCTTATAATCAAAGTATTTATGAAGAAAGTAGTATAGATGATGATAGCAATGGAGAAATAATTGATGTAGATTATAAGGAAGTAGATAAATAATATCTAAAAATATTATTTTCGTATAAAAATTTAAATAATATGATAGTCATATTAATATTAAAACATAATAGAGTGAAAATATAGAAAAATTCAGTAATGATAAGTTACTGAATTTTTTTATGTATTAAATTTTGGTGGAGCTATAGATTTAGACTTACCAGAAGATGTTGTTTTAACAAGTAGTGATAAAGCAGAAGTTTTATCTGCAACTGTTATTGGAAGCAATGATGAATTTTTATGCCCAATAGAATTAACTCCATCATATTTTATGGATCAACAACAAAAACAAGCACAAGCTTTAAGAAGAGCTAGTGTTTATGGTTGTAATAATGACCAAATGGGATATTACAGTGGAAATATGGAAAAAGAAGATAATCAATTTGATTGTCCAAGTAAATTTGATATTGAATTATATCAATATGGTAAATTACGTGAAAAAATGGCAATAGAGATTCTAGTAAAAGCTGTTAGAGTATCTCATATTAATGTTGAAGAGAATGATGTAGAGACTTTAGATTGTTAGTTAGTAATATTATATTATATTTAATAATGAATTTTAGTATTTTAATGAAAAGGCTTTGTCGTTTTGGGAAGGCCTTTTTTTATATAAATATTAATTTTGTGTAAAATGCAAGGAAAAATATTATTAATTCACAAATACATATAAAATTTTAGTTTTATATGTATTAAACCTATAAAATTGCAGGAATAAAAAGCTACTCTATCAAAGAACCTTTAAGTATATAGAAAAATATGGTATAATTGTTTTGGGTATAAATAAATACTAAAGGGGGCTATATTTATGAAAAAAATAAAAATGACAACTCCATTAGTTGAAATGAATGGAGATGAAATGACTAGAGTTATTTGGAGTATGATAAAAGAGGAATTATTAAATCCTTTCATTGACTTAAAAACTGAATATTATGATTTGGGGATAGAATATAGAAATGAGACTGATGATAAGGTAACAGTTGAAGCTGCAGAAGCTATAACGAAGTATGGAGTAGGAGTAAAATGTGCTACGATAACTCCAAATGCAGATAGAATAAAAGAATATAATTTAAAAGAAATGTGGAAAAGTCCTAATGGAACTATAAGAGCAATTTTGGATGGAACAGTTTTTAGAGCACCTATTACTGTTAGTTCAATAAAGCCTTTTGTTAGAACATGGGAAGCACCAATTACAATAGCTAGACATGCTTATGGGGATATTTATAAAAATGTTGAAATGAAAATTGAAGGTAAAGGAAAAGCTGAATTAGTTTTTACTGATGAAAAGGGAAGAGAAAGTAGAGAAACTATTCATGAATTTAAAGATAGTGGAGTAGTAATGGGAATGCACAATACTAATAAATCAATATCTAGTTTTGCTAGAAGTTGTTTTAATTTTGCATTAGATACGAAGCAAGATATATGGTTTGCATCTAAGGATACTATTTCTAAAAAATATGATCATACTTTCAAAGATATTTTTAATGAAATATTTGAGGAAGAATATAAAGAAAAATTCAAAGAAGCTAATATTGAATATTTTTATACATTAATTGATGATGCAGTTGCAAGAGTTATTAAATCTAAAGGTGGATTTATTTGGGCTTGTAAAAACTATGATGGAGATGTTATGAGTGATATGGTTGCAACAGCATTTGGATCTCTTGCAATGATGACATCTGTTTTAGTATCACCTGAGGGATATTATGAATATGAAGCAGCTCATGGAACAGTACAAAGGCATTATTATAAACATTTAAAAGGTGAAGAAACTTCAACTAATTCAATGGCTACTATTTTTGCATGGACAGGTGCATTAAGAAAAAGGGGAGAATTAGATGGAAATGATCAATTAGTTGCTTTTGCAGATAAGTTAGAGAAAGCTTCACTACAAACAATTGAAGATGGAGTGATGACAAAAGATTTAGCATTGCTTACTAATTTAAAAGAAGTTAAAACTGTTAACACATATGAGTTTATTAAAGAAATAAAAAATAGATTATAACAAATTACAGAAAATGGTTACACCTCCGGGGTTAATCCAAATATTGGATTAACCCCGGAGGCGTAACCATATATTGGATTGTAGGGCAAGGCATAATTTATTATGGAGAGCATAAAATAAGCGTAAAAGTATAAAGGAGGGAAAAATAATGTCACATAAGAATAATAAAAATTCAAAGAATAATAAAAAATCAAATAAAAAGACTAAAGCTGAATTACACAAAATGAAAGTTGAAACTGCTAATGAAGTTGGATACTCTAAGGAATCAAGAAAACTAGGTAAAGATCAACCAAGATCAGATAGTGCTCAAAAAATAGGTCAATAAAATATAAGCTAAATTTAGGTAATTAGAATATTAAGGCTAAAATACATAATGAATATTAGAAAAGGAGTGCTTAGCAAGAAACACTCCTTTTCTAATATATTAAATTTTGATTTAGTATAAAAGTTACATGTAAGTTAAGTTAGCTTTCACTTTTAAAATATCCAATTTCCATTAGAGAAAATTTGAACAGTTTCATTATTTTTATTAATTCCAGTGATTTCAAGATCGCTAGTTCCAATCATAAAGTCAACATGAATAACTGAATTATTAACACCTATTTTTTCCAATTCCTCTTCAGAATATTTATCCGCATCTTTTACACATGATTCATAAGCTCTACCAAAGGCTAAATGGCAAGCAGCATTTTCATCAAATAATGTATTAAAGAATATTAATTTTGAATTAGAGATTGGTGAGTCATAAGGAACAAAAGCAACTTCTCCTAGGTATCTAGCACCTTCATCACTATCAAGCATTTGTTTTAGAACATCGTATCCAGTTTCAGCCGTAAAATCTACCGCTTTACCATCTTTAAATTTAATAGAGAAATTATCTATTAAATTTCCACCGTAGCTTAATGGCTTAGAAGAGTAAACTACCCCATTAACTCCAGTTTTCTTAGGTAAAGTAAATACTTCTTCAGTTGGCATATTTGCATTAAAAGGTATTCCTTTAACATCTCCTTCAGAACCTCCAGCCCAAATATGACCTTCTGGAAGTTCAATATTTAAGTCAGTTCCATTTGAAGATTTTAAATGTACGCTTTTAAAGTTATTGTCATTCATAAATTTAATTTTTTCTTCTAAGTAAGCATTATGTTTCTCCCAAGCAGTTACTGGATTTTCAGTATCAACTCTTACTGTTTTAAATATTACATCCCATAAAGATTCCATAGCTTCTTCATCACTTGCATTAGGGAATACTTTTTTAGCCCATGAAAGTGTAGGAACTGATAATACACACCAACGACATTTATTAGACATAGAGTTATCGTAGTATTCCTTTAAAGCTGTAGTTCTGGCTTTTTGAGATGTACCTATTTTGTCAACTGAAACTCCTTTTAATCCATCAGGATCACTTGCAGCTATTGAAATAAAGCAAGCTCCTTGTCTGGCATAATAATTATATCCTTCAGCCATCCAAGCTGGATAGTCAGCAATAGTTTCTAAAGAACTATTTTCTAATTTTATTTTAGTTAGTTGTTGATCACCATAATGTACAACTACATCTTTAGCACCTGCTTTATAAGCTTCTTCTGCAATAAGTCTAGCAAATTCTGCAGTTTCAATTGGTGAAGTAATAACTAATATATTATCTTTTTGAATATTAACGCCTGTATTTACAGCTAATTTAGCATATTTTTTTAATAAATTTTTATCCATATATAGCCCTCCTATATTGTTTATTATAGTAAATTATACCACATAATTAGGTCAATTAAATAAGTTTAATATATATACTTTAATTATTTGTATTAATTATGTTATTTATTATTTTTTATAAAAAAGGTTATAATTTATATTTTTAATAGGGTAATAAACTTGTAAGAAGGCACAAAAATAACTATAATTATTACTACACATACAATATGAAAAGGAAGAAAACCAATGAAAAATTTATTAATTAACTTAGTAGAAAAAAATAAAAAATATACACAAGATGGTAAACTTGCATCATATATACCAGCTCTTTTAAAAGCAAATAGCGAAGATTTAGGACTATGTGTATATGATATAAAAAATAATGAAGAATACTGGGCAGGAGAAAGTGACGTTAAATTCACTATTCAAAGTATTTCAAAGGTTGTTAGTTTAATAATAGCTCTTAATGATAATGGTAGAGAAAACGTATTTAAAAAAGTAAATGTTGAGCCAACAGGAATGGGATTTAATAGTATAGTAAACTTAGAAATAAGAAATCAGGATAGACCATATAATCCAATGATTAATGCTGGAGCTATAGTAACAACATCCCTTATTTTTGGTGAAAATGAAGAGCATAAATTACAAAGAATACTAAACTTTTTAAGAAGAGCAACTAATAATCCTACAATAGATATAAATAGAGAAATATATGAAAGCGAAAAAGCTACAGGAGATAGAAACAGATCATTAGCTTACTTTATGAAAAGCTCTAATATATTAGAAGGAAATGTAGAAGAAATCTTAGATCTTTACTTTAAACAATGTTCAATTGAAGCTACAGCTAAGGATTTGGCAATGTTTTCAGCAGTAATTGCAAACGATGGAATAGCACCTTGGAATGATGAAGTTTTAGTTTCAAGAGAAATTTGTAGAATAGTTAAAACAATAATGGTTACTTGTGGTATGTACGATGCATCAGGAGAATTTGCAGTACATGTTGGGGTTCCAGCAAAATCGGGAGTTGGAGGAGGAATAATTGCCACAGTTCCTAGAAGATTTGGAATAGGCATATATGGTCCAGCTTTAGATGATAAAGGAAATAGTATTGGTGGAATACA
>NZ_CAKVJA010000078.1 GCF_934754925.1 uncultured Clostridium sp.
GATTAAAATTATTAGTAATAGCCAAAATATATGTTATAAATGTTATATAATTAGGAAATAATTATTTTTTATAGAATAATTTTTATTCTTATATAAATATTTTTAACTTAAAATTAATCGTTAATAGGAGAGGTAAACTATGTCAACTGAAATTAATTCTTCTAATTTTATAAGAAATATAATAGTAGATGATTTAGAAAGCGGAAAACACAAAGAAATAATAACTCGTTTCCCACCAGAACCAAATGGATATCTTCATATAGGTCATGCAAAATCTATACTTTTAAACTTTGGTTTAGCTGAAGAATTCAAAGGTAAAACTCATCTTAGATTTGATGATACTAACCCAGTAAAAGAAGATACTGAATATGTTGAATCAATAAAGGAAGATGTAAAATGGCTTGGTGGAAACTGGGATGAACTTTACTTTGCATCAGATTATTTTGATGAAATGTATAACAGAGCAGTTCTTTTAATAAAGAAAGGATTAGCTTATGTTTGTGATTTAACTCCAGAAGAGGCTAAAGAATACAGAGGTACTTTAACTCAACCTGGTAAAGAAAGCCCATATAGAAATAGATCTGTAGAAGAGAACCTAGATTTATTTGAAAGAATGAAGAACGGTGAATTTAAAGATGGAGAAAAAGTTTTAAGAGCTAAGATTGATATGTCTTCTCCTAATATGAATATGAGAGATCCTATTATCTATAGAATTGCTCATGCAACTCACCATAATACAGGAGACAAATGGTGCATCTATCCTATGTATGACTTCGCTCATCCATTAGAAGATGCTATAGAAAAGGTAACTCACTCTATTTGTACTTTAGAATTTGAAGATCATAGACCTTTATATGATTGGGTTGTTAGAGAGTGTGAAATGGAAGCTCAACCTAGACAAATTGAATTTGCTAGATTAAACATGACTAACACAGTTATGAGTAAAAGAAAACTTAAACAATTAGTTGATGAAGGTATTGTTGATGGATGGGATGATCCAAGAATGCCTACTATATCTGGTTTAAGAAGAAGAGGATGTACTCCAGAGGCCTTAAAGAACTTCTGTGCTGCAATTGGTGTTGCTAAAGCTAACTCTACAGTAGACTCTCAAATGCTTGATTATTTTGTAAGAGAAGATTTACAAATGAAGGCACCTAATGCAATGGCAGTTTTAAGACCTTTAAAATTAGTTATTACTAACTATCCAGAAGGGCAAACTGAAATGCTTGAAGTTAGTAATAATGCTAAGGATGAGTCTTTTGGTAAGAGATTAGTTCCATTCTCAAGAGAATTATATGTTGAACAAGAAGACTTTATGGAAGTTCCAATAAAGAAATATTTCAGATTATTCCCTGGAAATGAAGTTAGATTAATGGGTGCTTACTTTGTTAAATGTAATGAAGTAATTAAAGATGAAAATGGTAATGTAACTGAAATTCATTGTACTTATGATCCTGAAACTAAAAGTGGTTCTGGATTTACAGGAAGAAAAGTTAAAGGAACTATTCACTGGGTAGATGCAAATAATTGTGTACCTGCTGAGTTTAGATTATATGAACCTTTAATTTTAGATGATGCTCCTGAAAATGAAGGAAAACACTTCTTAGAACAAATAAATCCAAATTCTATGGAAGTTTTACAAGGATTTATAGAACCAACAGCTGTAGAAAATGCTAAACCTCAAGATAAATTCCAAATGGTTAGAAACGGATTCTTCAATGTAGACTCTAAGTATACTACACCTGAAAAGTTAGTATTTAATAGAATAGTTTCTTTAAAATCTTCATTTAAATTAAAATAAGAGAAAGGCAAATGCCTTTCTCTTATTTTAATTAGGTATAGTGAGTGTCTTTGAGGTTTCATACACAGTAATTTTTATAATTCTATAATCAGGTACACACAAGTCTCTACTTATATAATCATTTTTTTAAAGTTCCTCTATCTTCTTGGAAGCCATAATCTCCAGTTAAATCATTTAACAAATTACAATCACAATCTATATCCCAATATTGTGAATTTAAATTGTTGTCTTCACTTTTATAAGTATAAAGTTTCTTTTTATCATTATTCATCCCATTGGTCTATCCTCCTAACACTCTTATCGGTATTAGTTTGTACTATATCATTTATTTAATACTAGTACTTATTGTTATAATTCTAAAAACTTACATTTTATTAAATTAGTTAACACCATTGGTTATTTGTTGCAGTTTTTTCACTTTTATCACATTTACCATTTTTAGTAATAGTTGATTTTACACTTGCAGGTGATGCCCATTGATTATTTACTGCAGATTTTGGTGCACCACTATTGCATCCACATCCACAAGTTGATTCACAAGAACTTTTTCCTTCTGTATGACATCCACAGTTTGAATGTTTACTCATAACATTTACCTCCAATGTTTTGTTAAATTTAGTCCTGATACAGCCAAGTCTAATACTTAGTTCTACCACCACTACAATAATAGTTTGTACATTATAATTACTTTGATACCTTGTATTAATTGTTGCTATTAGCGAGAGCTTCTCATTTTTTCTATAATATAATCTAATTTATCTTTTTACCCAATACAAATTAAATTTAGCACCTTTAATAATATTTCTACAAAATAAAAACTTTCTATAAAAATAGAAAGTTTTTATTTGAAGTATTTTATTGCATAGAATTTTGATTTGAATTTTGTTGTGCTTTTTTATATGCTTCAATATTTGCATCAATTTGAGCACTACTCATTCCATTTTGCATAGCATTTTGATTATTGTAACTGCTTTGCATATTACTTTGTTGTTGTATATTGCTATTCATACTTTGAGCATTACTATTCATACTTTGTTGTGCATTGTTAGTCATAGCTGAATTACTTTGATTTTTATTATTCATATTGTTCATAATATTACCTCCAATTATATTTTTCGGTATTATTTTATGAATTTTAAATAATATAATACATACCAATATATTCAGATTAAGATTAATTATGTAATATAATAAATATAAATTAGTATAAAAATGCTGTATTTAGATTAAATTAATAATTTCAATCTAAATACAGCTCCCTTTATTATAAACTTAAAAATTTATTAAATCTTTCTCTAACTCTTTCTTCACCCATGATTTGCATTAAAGTATAAAGATCTGGAGTATTTGTTCTATGTGATAGTGCACTTCTTACAGCTCCTGCAACATCAGAAATCATACCCTTATATGCATCTGGATTAGCCTTGAACTCTTTTCTATTTGCACAGTATCCAAGCTCTGCTCCAATCACTTTTAATTCTTCAAACCAATTTTCTTGGCTTCCTATATTGAAAGTAAACTTCTTTGCATATTCTTCAATTATAGCTTTAGCATTTTCTAAAGATAAAGTCTTTGGTAATTCTACTTGTTCAGCAGTTTCATTATAGAATAATTCATCAAAGAAGTAGAATATTTTATCTTTAACTTCATCCCACTTAGCAAAATCTTTTCTTGGCTTTGGACCTTCCTTATCTATATTGAATATTTCTCTAGCCATAGCTTCATTTGAAGTTACTAAGTTATACATTTCTTCGTCATATTGCTTAGCCCATGCAGTATATTGTTCATATACCTTATCTGCTGGCATTCTAGCTATAACATCTTTAGAAACGTCATTTAATTTTACTAAATCAAATAATGCTCCACTCTTACTCATTTTTTCTAAAGCAACATGGAATTCATGATAATCAGCAGTTGGATTTTCTGCTCTCCATTCTTCATAGCTTGAGTTTACTATGTTTAATAAGTATTCAATAACACATACTACTGGATATCCAACTTCATTATAGTAAGAAACAGCTGCTTCAGCATCTTTTCTCTTAGAAAGCTTTCTCTTAGATCCACCTTCTTGTTTCATAATTGTTGGAATATGAGCGTAGTTTGGTCTTTCAAATCCTAATACATCAAATAATTGAACGTGTATTGGAAGTGATGATAACCATTCTTCTCCTCTTATTACATCTGTAGTTCTCATTAGATAGTCATCTATTGCATGTGCAAAGTGATATGTTGGAAGTCCATCACCTTTTATTAAAACTACGTCTTGATTATTTTCTGGGAAAGATATGTCTCCCTTTATTAAATCGTGGAATTCTACTCTATTTTCAATATTTCCTGGTGATTTTAATCTTAAAATATAAGCTTCACCATTATTTATTCTTTCAATAGCTTCCTCTTCAGTAATATTTCTGTATTTAGCATATTCTCCATAGTATCCTGGAGTTATTTTATTAGCAATTTGCTCTTCTCTTAAAGCTGCTAATTCTTCTGGAGTACAGAAATCTGGGTATGCTAAACCTTTTAATAATAAATCCTTAGCAAAAGTTCTGTATATTTCAGCTCTTTCACTTTGTCTGTATGGACCGTATTCACCTTTTGAAGTTTCTTGACCAGTCATTCCTTCGCTGAAGTCCATACCAAAGTTGTGCATAGTTGCAATTGTATCTTCAATAGCACCTTCAACTTCTCTTTTTTGGTCTGTATCTTCTATTCTTAAATAGAAAACTCCTTCACTTTGACTTGCTAATCTTTCATTGATTAATGCAGCGAAAACTCCACCTATATGTTGGAATCCTGTTGGTGATGGTGCATATCTAGTTACTCTAGCACCTTCTTTTAAGTTTCTTTTTGGATATTTTGCTATGTAATATTCTCTATCATGTTCAACATTAGGGAATATTATTTCAGCTAATTTTTCAAATGCCATATTTAATTCTCCTTTATATATAATGTAAAAAAATGGCTGTGCCCCGGAGGCACACCCATTTATATCCAAATAAAAAAGTTTCCATCCTAAATATTATTAGGACGAAAACTTATATTCCGCGTTACCACCTAAATTGGTTAATATAAATTATTAACCCACTCAAATACTTATTAATTTTTATTGCTCCAAGGTTTCCTTCAATAGTTTTAAATTTTAGGCTCTCACCATTCCTAAATCGCTTTAAATTAAATATCTATTTACTGCTCCTCTTCAACGCAATTACTATAGTTATTTTTAACAAATTACAAATTAATTATACAGATTCAGATTATTATTGTAAAGTATTTCTCTTATCTATAGCTTATATAATATTATCAACCAAATTTTCCCTCTAAATATTATCATCTTCGACAACTAATATATTCATTTTTCTCCCTTATTAGTATTACCTCTTTTAATTACCCAATATTTATACAAAAATTATTACATACACTTATTTTTTATAAATACTTACAATTACCAATGATTTTCGTCAATAAATACTATATAAAAGCAAAAAATATAGGTTCTATTTAGTTAATAGAACCTATATTGTCTAATTAAAAATTTTTTTCACTTTTATCTTATCGCAAAATATATTACAAACAATGCTGCTAAAACATACATAACTGGATGAACTTTTTTAGCTTTTCCTTTAAATATCATAAGAACTACATATGATAAAAATCCACATGCTATACCTTCACCTATACTATAAGTTAAAGGCATTAATATTACAGTTAAAAATGCTGATATTGAAACTTCTG
>NZ_CAKVJA010000079.1 GCF_934754925.1 uncultured Clostridium sp.
GCCAGCGTTCGTCCTGAGCCAGGATCAAACTCTCACTAAAAAGTTTAATCATTTGCTCAAATTACTTTGAGTCTTTATTTTAAGACTCTCAAAAGAATTGCTGGTTACTTAATTTATATTCTGTTCAATTTTCAAAGATCATTTCGCAATCAACTTGACTGCTTATTCATAATATCATTTATCATCTTAGCTGTCAACACTTTTTTTAAAAACTTTTTTAGTTTTTTTGTGTTATTCGCCTTTCGTCTCTCTCAAACTTTATTGTTTGTTCCCGACGACGTGTTTTATATTAACATGTTTAATAATATATAAGTAACCATTTTATTTCATTTTATAAATTTTATTTTATTTTTTCTCTCTTTTTCTCTTTTTTTCTCTCTTTTTCATATGATGATACTCTAGGATATGTTGATACCTTTTATAACAAGAAACTTTTAATTTTTAATCCAAAATACCTTAATTCTATATATTTATATTAACTGACATTTTATATTTTATATAAATATTCTAACAAAAGACTTAAATATACAAATAAAAAAAAGAAGTAAAATTCACATCTTACCTCTTTTAATATTAATATTTAATTTATAAAATTATAATCTATTCTATAAACTATTTATTATTTCTTTAAACCTATCTCCCCTTACTGCAAAATTAGGGAACATATCAAATGATGCACAAGCTGGTGATAAAGTTACAATATCTCCGGCTTCAGCTATTTCTTTTGCTTTATTGACAGCTTCCTCTAAAGAGTTCACCATAACAATTGGAACATTTATATTCTTCTCTAATTTCAATTTATCGAAAGCTTCTTTTATTAAATATTTAGTATCTCCTAAAAGTATTAATTCTTTTATATAAGGATATCCGTTTTCAGCCAAAGGCTCAAATGGTATATGCTTATCATAGCCACCAGCTATTAATATTACTTTTCTTTCAAAAGCTAATAATCCTGCAAGCGTTCTAGTTGGACTAGATGCAATAGAATCATTATAATACTTTACTCCATCAATTTCTCTTACCAACTCACATCTATGTTCAACTCCAGTAAAACTTTCCGCAACCTTTTTCATAGTTTCAATTGTTACATCATCTTTAGTTGCACTAAAAGCTGCTAAATAATTTTCTACATTATGCATACCTTTAATAACTATATCTTCTTTTTTACAAACTATATTTCCATCTAAATATAATGTTTCTTCATTAAAGTATGCTCCCTTATTAAGTATTCTCTTTGAAGAAAATTCTCTTATTTCAGCTTTTGCTTCTTTCTCAAAACCATAAGTTATATCATTTTCTCTATTTAAAACTAAAACATTATCGCTACTTTGATATAAAAATATATTTTTCTTTGCATCTATATATTCTTGCATATCCTTATGCATGTCTAAGTGATTTGGTGCTAGATTTGTAACAACAGCTACTTCAACAGGTAAATTCATAGTCATAAGTTGAAAACTTGATAATTCTAAAACTACCATATGATCTTCTTCTATTTCTTCTATATTAGAAAACAAAGGTGTACCTATATTTCCCCCTACCCACGTTTTATATCCCTGGGCTTCTAATAATTTAGATATTATAGTAGTAGTTGTTGTCTTTCCATCTGAACCTGTTACAGCATATATTTTCCCTTTACAGTACCTTACAAACTCCTCCATTTCAGACGTTATATAAGCCCCTTCTTTTTTTGCTCTTACTAGTGCGTCGCAATCAATTCTCATTGACGGAGTTTTAAATATAACCTCATATCCCGTTAATTTATCTAAGTATTTTTCTCCTAATTGTAACTTTACACCTTTTCTTTTGAAATCAACAGCAACTTTTCCTAATGCTTCTTCACTCTTCATATCAAATCCTGTTACATTAGCTCCCAATTTCACTAAAAAATTAATTAAAGGTATATTACTAACCCCAATTCCTACTACAGCAACATTTTTTCCACTAATAAATTTTTTAAATTCACAAAAATTTTTCATTAATTGCCTCCACACTCATACACATTATAAACTTATCTACTTTTATATTATTAATTCTTTCCAACATATAAATAATTATATCATTATAAATTCTTATATTCTATAAATTATAATAACTTAATACTTACTCTACAAAAAGATGCTTGAGTTATCTCAAACATCTAAAATAGTAGCTATTATTTTATGCTTAATATTTAGGAAGTATATCTGCATCTAACATATCGCCCATAGGCTCATCTATCTTTTTACCTTTAACATCTCTCTCTTTAGTTGCTTCTAATACTATCATCATACCTATTTGTTTTCCTAACTTTGCACCCTCATATAAATCTGATTTAAAATGTACTCCTCCATATAATCTTGATGATGACATATCCTGATGTATTTTTAATAACTTATTTTTTTCTTTTGGAAAATAATACATTAATATTTCTATTGCTGTAGCCATTACTACAGAATATATTGATGGATAACTCGGAGATTTAGGAGTCTCTATATTTACAGCTAAATCTTTATTTATTTGAATAGGTCTTGGAGAGTCCCAAAAATATTTGAAATATGATGCTATTATATAAGCATCATTAATACTCTTGCTTAATATAGATAGTATTCTTGCTGCAGAACCCTGTGATTCATTATATTCTGATAGTAATTTTAATGCTATGGACATTATATTTTCAATTAAATTTTCGCTACTCCAATAATCTGCAACTTTAACTTGATCCTGTGTAATGTTATTTAATAAATATTCCAATTCTCTCATATCATCTTTAAAATTTATATCTTTAGGATTTTCAATGTTCCAAAAAATAACCCTTCCGTTATTATTAACAAAAACCCCATTTCCTGCATAATTAAAATAATTCAGCGGCCAATATCCAGCATTACAATCTACGCCCTTAGGAAATGTTGTCTGTTCACCATATGGAATCTGAGACCACCTTAGCATCTTCATAGGATATTTATTATACATTCTATCCTCCAATTAAGTTATTCGATCACACTATATTATATTATAATTTAACAATTTTGATAATATTTTGTATTTTGTAAAAAAGCGTTAGAATATACTTTAAAGTATATCCTAACGCTGTAAATTAAAATTCTAGACTTTTTGCGATAAAGTTATTTAATTCCTCTATTTTAACTCTTTCTTGAGTCATTGAATCTCTATGTCTTATAGTAACACATCCATCATTTTCAGTTTCAAAGTCAACTGTTATACAGAATGGTGTTCCTATCTCATCTTGTCTTCTATATCTCTTACCAATACTTCCTGTTTCATCATATTCAACGTTGAAGTTCTTAGCTAACATTGAATATACTTCATCAGCTTTTTCTGATAATTTTTTAGATAATGGTAATACAGCAGCTTTGTATGGAGCTAAAGCCGGATGTAAATGCATAACTGTTCTTACATCTCCACCTTCTAATTCCTCTTCATCATAAGCATCAACTAAAAATGCTAGTGCAACTCTATCCGCACCTAATGATGGTTCTATACAATATGGAATATATTTTTCATTAGTTGTTGGATCTAAATATGTCATATCTGTTCCTGAATGTTCAGCATGCTTCTTTAGGTCATAATCCGTTCTATCAGCTATTCCCCAAAGTTCTCCCCAACCAAATGGGAATAAGTATTCTATATCTGATGTAGCATTTGAATAGAATGATAATTCTTCTTCACCATGATCTCTCATTCTTAAAGATTCCGCATTAACTCCTAGGTTTAATAAGAAATTCCAGCAATAATCTTTCCAATATCCAAACCATTCTAAATCTGTACCTGGCTTACAGAAGAATTCTAATTCCATTTGCTCGAACTCTCTTGTTCTGAAAGTAAAGTTTCCTGGAGTAATTTCATTTCTAAAAGACTTACCAATTTGAGCTATTCCGAATGGTACTTTCTTTCTAGAAGTTCTTTGAACTGATTTGAAATTAACAAATATACCTTGTGCCGTTTCTGGTCTTAAATATACTGTACTAGCTGAGTCTTCAGTTATTCCTTGGAAAGTCTTAAACATTAAATTGAACTTTCTTATATCAGTATAATTCATTTTTCCACACTTAGGACAAACAATATTATTCTTAGTTATGTATTCCATTAACTCTTCATTAGTCCATCCATCTGCACAAGCAACCTCTACACCTGTCTCAGTCATATGATCTTCAACTAGTTTATCAGCTCTAAATCTTGATTTACATTCTTTACAATCCATTAAAGGATCTGAGAATCCACCAACATGCCCTGATGCAACCCAAACTTCTGGATTCATTAATATTGCACAGTCAACACCTACATTATAAGGACTTTCTTGAACAAACTTTTTCCACCAAGCTTTTTTAACATTATTTTTAAACTCTACTCCTAACGGACCGTAATCCCATGAGTTAGCAAGTCCTCCGTATATTTCTGATCCCGGGAATATAAAACCTCTGCTTTTACATAAAGCAACGATTTTATCCATAGTCTTTTCTACTGCCATTTTTAATCCTCCTAAATATTTTTTTATAATAAAAAAAGCCTTATAACCATAAAGGGACGAAAATAAATTCCGCGGTTCCACCCTTCTTGGCTAAAGCCCAACTTTCTAAATTAACACTCAAAAGCTCCCTTGGTCTTAACTTCATAATGATTTTCACCTACCATCATCTCTCTAAAAAGAATATTAAAACTACTTTTCTTTCTCAACATGTTTATTAAATTTTATATATTAATTTTATCAAATACCCTTTATATGTCAAGATAAATTACGTAGTCTTTTTTATTATCTTCAAATACAACATAAAAATAATCCTTATTCATACTTATAAAAAAAGAGTTTTGTATCAACAGACATTATCTGTTCTTACAAAACTCTTTTAAAATAAAAATGGCTCCGCGAAGAGGACTCGAACCTCCAGCCTATCGGTTAACAGCCGAGTGCTCCACCATTGAGCTATCGCGGAAT
>NZ_CAKVJA010000080.1 GCF_934754925.1 uncultured Clostridium sp.
ACACCATGCATTGGGCCAATACTTGCATCAGTTCTTATTATGGCTTCAGGTTCAAGTAGTGGAATGGTAGCTAATTTATTAATAATTGTGTACACAGTAGGATTCATTTTACCATTTATAATAGTAGCTGGATTTTATAGTAAGTTATTTAAAAGTATTGATAAAATGAAGAACTATATGGGAATAATAAAAAAGATATGTGGAATTATTCTTATAATAAGTGGACTAGTTATGTTTCTTAATGGGGTTACAAATATTAATAAAAATAAGCAATATAATAATATAGAAAAAAATGAAATTATAGATAAAGAAGATAATGAGAATACTGAGGAAATGGCAATAGATTTTACATTGAAGGATCAGTATGGAAATGAACATACATTAAGTGAATATAAAGGTAAAACTATATTTTTAAATTTTTGGGCAACTTGGTGTCCTCCTTGTAGAGGGGAAATGCCTGAAATTGAAGAGATATATAATGAATATGGAAAAAATAATGATGATATTATAATATTAGGAGTGGCAGCTCCAAACTTGGGAAGAGAAGGTTCAGAAGAGGAAATAGCTAATTTTTTATCAGACAATAACTATACATTTCCTGTAGTTATGGATTTTGGTGGAGAGTTAGTTTATAAATACAATATATCAGGATTTCCAACTACTTTTATAATTAATGAAGATGGAGAAATAATTCATAAGGTTGTTGGAGCAATGGATAAAGAAAGTATGAAAGAAATTATAGAAGACAAAAAATGAAAGTGAAAAAAATACAAAATATGTAAAACAATTAAATGTTTATAAATTAGGTAATTATAAATTATTATTTATGCTAAAAGGGAGGATTCAAATTTGAATCCTCCCTTTCTTATAAAGTGGCATTAATAGACAATTTGCAACAAAAAAGTTTTTGCTTAATTTATTGTTTTTTAGAAGAAAATTTAATAAAATTTAAACTAAAATTAAAGGAAATTTTTTTCTTAAAAAGTGGTAAAAATATTATTGACGAGTAATAAAATGGATGATAATATTATGGGGAAATTAAAAAAAAAGTAATAAAAAAGGGAATAAACATAAAATATACAATAAGATGTAAAAAAAAGAAATAAATTAAAGTTAAGGTGAAATGTTTATTTTATTTTTTAATAAATTATGTTAATTATCATAAATAAAATTGGAATGGGTTCCAATTGATATTTTTTACAATTAGTCATTGAAATTTGGTATAAACTAATATTTAATTTAAGTATTTTAGGGTAATGTTATTGAAGGTTAAGTTTTAAACTTAGCTTGAAATATTAAATATTAGGTAAGGGAGGGTAATGGTATTTTGAGAAAATTAAAGGTTGATAAGTTCAAATTTTATTTAAAGATTTTAAGTATTATTTTAATTATTAATTTGATAATAGGATATTTTCCTAGAAACTTGGCTATAGCGGATACTGTTATAGGTAGTAATACAGATACGATTAACGATGTATATATGGCTGATATAGATATAAGTAATGCTGTAGATGCAATTGATACAAGAAAAGCTATTGATACCAATGCAGATTATTTAGGAAATGTTACTTTTTACAATTATTATGGAAAGTATCAAACAGCAGATACAACAGATAATAGTGATAATGACCACTATTCATTTGAACGATTCAATAGAGCTATATCAAATTATGCATCATCAACCGGAATGGAGTATCCATTATATTTTGGGGATTTTAATGGAGCAGCAAATAATTCTAATAATCCAGAACAAAACCCATTACAGGGACAAACTTTAGGTGGAAGTGCTTATAGGTTTTATTGGGCAATTAACAGAGCTAATCGTAATGCCAATTATTCTGCTTCATTGCAAGGGTTAGTTAGTGAAAAGTTAGATAGTCAAGGGTATATTACCCAAAATAGTACAGGTGGTTTTTATACAACAGATGAAAATAGTAATAAATATTATTATGGAGAAGATAATTCTTCGATAATGGGAGCAGGAGATAGATGGTTTAAATACGAGGATAAATTTGGAAGGAGTGGGACGTTACAAATATGGCTCGATGGGAATGATAGTAATTCTATTTGTGAAAGAATTAAAATTACTGCTAAAGAAAAAGACTACTCAAGCACTAGTAAGTATTTAGTATTTGAAGTTTATAATGACGGAACTGGAAATTCAGGTTCACCATATATTTCTATAGAAGATGGAAATTTAAATAAAATTGGGGGATGGGCAGAAGGTTTTACGACAACGTATTCTGATAATAAAATGCCAGCAAAAGGTTCAGGATGGAAAAAGATAATAATAGATTTAGAAAAGTTGAAAAATAATTCAAATTTTGATTTTTCAAATATAACCAATATTTATTTAGGATATTGGGCTAGTGGAGATATTTATATTAATGACATAAGATTTGTAGGTGAAATAGAAAGTACGCAAGTTAGATTACCTTATTTTGATGAAAGTTTTGTTACAGGAAATGTAGGAGAAACTATAAGTAATTTAGAGTTTCCATTTAAAAAAAGATTAAAAACGGAAAATGGATTAGATACGTATTACTATACATTTAGTAGTGGTAAAAGTGGATATAAATTTAATAGTAGTAATATCACAGATGTAGTTAGAATTAATAGAGAAACTAACAATTTAGATTATTGGTTCGATGTTTCAGATAACGACAATAGTATTATTGTAAGAGATATGAATGGAACAAGTGGCTGGGGAACAGGAAAAAATGAACCAGGATTTTTCCCTTTTAATAATCCATTAGATAGCTCTAACGCAAGTAAATTAAATTATGGATTTGGATCAAAAATAGAGATTCAATTTAAGTTAACAGCTGATGGAAAAGTAAAAAATATTCATGGTAAAGATGTTCCTATAGAGTTTAACTTTAAAGGCGATGATGATGTTTGGGTATATATTGATAATAAGCTTGCACTTGATATGGGTGGTGCACATAGTCAGACTACAGGAAAAATTGACTTTGCTTCTAGAAAGTCAACTGTTGATAATGTTGTAATTGGTGATTTAAAAAGTAATTCACTATACCAAAGAGTAGACTCGGTAACTACAGATTTAAAACTAGCGGATGATTCATATACATCTGATGGTAAATATGATACTAATAAAGTTCATACACTTACATTATTCTATATGGAAAGAGGTATGATTGAATCTAATCTTTATATGGACTTTAACTTCATTCCTTCTGAAAATGAATTAATAGTTGAAAAAGAAGTAGATACTTCTGGAGTTAATGAAATTTTAGCAAGAACAACTGAAAAAATAGCAAAAGATATGCAGTTTAAATTTAAAGTTTTTGAAGGTACTGTAGCTAAAACTGATACTGAATATGTATATTCAGCAAATAATAATAATCCAAGGACTGATGATATAACTGGAACATTTTTATTAAAAGATGAAGAAACTGCAACATTTATAAATAAGTTTTCTGAATCATCTAAAGTTTATATTACTGAAGAACAAGATGATAGATTTACAACTAGCTGGCGCTGGGATAAAACAGCAAATAATTTTCAAGGAGATACCTCGGGAGAGGGATACAAAACCAGTGAGGTCACTATCCCAAGTAGTCAAGAGTTATTTGAAAAGTATACTTATCATGCGATATTTACTAATAAAATAAAAACAGGTACTTTGAGGATTTCTAAAGATATAGAATTGTTAGAAGGAGAAACAATTGAAGATTATAAAAATGATATATTCAATTTTAAGGTAACTTTTACTGATATCTTAGGAACGAAATTAGATCAACCTATAGAATATACTCTTCAATTGAAGGCTGGACAAACTACTGAAATTACAGGTATTCCAGTAGGTACGAAGTATGAAATAGTAGAACTTCTAGAAGGAGAGATAGGAAATAAATATGAAATAGAGAGCATAACTGGTGTAGAAGTCAAGGGGAGTACAGTTAATGGGCAAATAACTGTTGATGATACTGAAATTGAAATAACTTATGTAAATAGGAAAAAGCTTAGAGATGTACAATTAATTAAGGTTGATTCCATTGATTCAAACATAAAGCTAGAAAATGCTGAATTTATACTTAATAAATTAAAAGAAGATGGTAGTATTGATGGAAATTTCACTTCCATAAAGGTTACTACAGATCAAAATGGACAAGCATTTTTTAATAATTTACCTTATGGAAAATATATTATTACTGAAATTGAAGCACCAGAAGGGTATGAACTATTAAAAGAGCCTATTAAATTTGAAGTAAATAAAGATAGCAATAATTCTATTATTACTATAGAAGTTAAAAATAATAAAAGTATTAAGCTACCTATAGCAGGTGGTAATGGGAATATTACAAGTAAATATATTGGATTTATGTTAATAGGATTAGCAGGCGTTTTATATTCATTTATGCTAATAAGAAATAAAAAATATAAATTTAATTAAATAAAAGTTTAATGTAAAAATAGGAACCGTTTCTGAAATTATGGAATCGATTCTAAAAGTATAAATTGATGTTAGGTAATTAAGTTTATTTTAAAGCTTAACTTACTTGATATATATAACTTAAAAGATAAAAGAGAGGGGTAAAAGTATGAAAATTACTAAGAAATTTAAAGGAGTATTAGGTCTTGCATTAAGTGCAATGCTAACATTAGGAAC
>NZ_CAKVJA010000081.1 GCF_934754925.1 uncultured Clostridium sp.
TTACTTTAACTATATTCTGTTCAATTTTCAAAGACCATTTACTCTGTCGCACCGAAGCGACTTCCTTATCTTATCATCCTTACCGATTCATGTCAACACTTTTTTTCAAAAAAAGTTTTGCAATTAATCTAGTTAAAAACTTAAGAATTATTACCAAGGATTTTTGCTTAATACCTACAATCTCATCGGCAACGAAATTTATCTTATCATCTATTTAATATATTAATTTATATATTTTTTTATTTATTTAAATTTATATTTATTTTTCTTATACTTTCTATTGTTTTCTTAACAATTCTAATGTTGATACACTAGGATAAGTTTAATCATAGATCAAGCTAAATATACAAATTATATAACACTCTATATCCTTACTACATATTTATTTTATGAATACTTCCTTTAATTTATATGTAATTTTATTTATCAATTCTTTATCATACTGCTAAAATATAAATTAATATCTACAGGACCTTCTAATGTCTCTTTTCCGATATATAATACTGATGTATCTTCTAGTTTATCTATTTTAAGCTTTCTATCTTCCAAATTATTTTCCCTAATCAATAATTCCTCTTTATTCCTTCTATTAAACCTTCCATCCTTATCATAATTTTCTTCTTTTCTATATACCTTACCACTCTTTATACTCCATTTTACTAATGATATCTTTCCATTTACTATTTCAATAGCTGTTATACATCTTGTATGAACACAACTTCCATCATTAAAACACTTACCTTCCCCATTACTTGGGAAAACAGGTCTATGGGTATGCCCAGCTATAACAATTACCCCCTCTCTTTCTGCCCATTCACTTAATCTCTTATCTACATTATTTTTTTCTTTATAATTTTTAGCTGCCCTAGTAGGGTCTTCTACACCAAAGTTCTCTAAAGGTCTCCACAAATATCTAACCAGAAATCTACTTACCCTCCATAAGTTATCATTCAAATAATCTCCTTGATGCCCATGTAATAAAAAAATCCTTTTTTCACTATTTTTATATTTTAAGATTATCCCTCATGAACATGAAGCTCATTAAGTTCTTCATAATTTTTTTCATATCTTGAACCTTCCGTATTTAGCCATTCACATATCCACCTTTAAAAAATTTCTGGCTTCTTTTTAACCATATCATGATTTCCATAAATCATATAAAATCTTTCATCGCAATAAAATTTATTCAAAATCCAAAAATATTACTATGACTCTTATACTCTCCCCCCTAAATTATTTTTAGTATATATATGAAACTTCTCTAAAATACTTAAAAGGCAGAAATTAATTTATTAGCTACAAATTAATTTCTGCCTTTTTATTAACTATATTCATTAATTTACATGAATCTTAAAAAACAATTATTCATAATTAACATAATAATTGCAATTGCTTATTTAAATAATAATTTTTTACTAAAAATCTACTTAAGCAACTCTTTTCTTAAAAACGAGTTTTTACCTACCTTAAATGGTACTTTAACCTTACACATCATTCCTGGATGTGGGCATCCTTCTATAGATTCTCCATCTTCGTTATAAAGTTCTTCAACAATAAAACTTTCACCAAACTCTCCTGGAGTTAATATTTCTACCCTATCTCCTTTTACGAATTTATTTCTTTGTTTACATAGTGCAATTTGAGTTTCTTCATCATATTCATGTACTATTGCTACAACATCATACTCTCTAACGTGATCATTTGTATGATAAATTATTGCATCATTTTTAGGTTCATTAAAGAAAAATCCTGTATTATATTCTCTGTGACTAACCTTATACATTTCATCTCTTAAGGACTTAGGTAATTTATAATTTTCTGGATCTTCATAATATAAATCTATTGCCTTTCTATAAGCATTAACAACTATGGCAACATAATACTCACTTTTATTTCTACCTTCAATTTTTAAAGATGAAATTCCAGCTTCTAAAAGCTCTGGTAAATGCTCTATCATACATAAATCTTTTGAATTCATTATATATGTACCATGTTGATCTTCTTCAATAGGGAAATATTGATTAGGTCTCTTCTCCTCTACTAAAGAATACTTCCATCTACAAGATTGTGCACATGCACCTCTATTAGAATCTCTTCCTGTCATATAACTTGAAAGCAAACATCTTCCTGAATATGACATACACATAGCTCCATGAACGAAAACTTCTAATTCTAATTCCTCTGGTATATGTTCTCTAATTTCTTTTATTTCTTTTAATGAACATTCTCTAGCTAAAACTACACGTTCTGCACCTAAATCATGCCACATATTACATCCTTCATAATTTACTGTATTAGCTTGTGTACTAATATGTATTGGTAAATTAGTATGCTTTTGAACAGTTCTAAAAACTCCAAGGTCTGATACTAAAACAGCATCAACTTTAGCTTCTTCAAGACTTTTTAAAAATTCTGGTAATTTTTCTATTCCTTCATTTCTTGGCATTACATTTACTGTACAGTATATCTTCTTTCCTAAACTATGAGCTAATTCAGCACCTTCCTTTATATCTTCAAATGAAAAGTTTTGTGCTGCTGCTCTTAATGAAAATGCTTCTCCACCAAAATAAACAGCATCAGCTCCATATTGAAAAGCAATTTTTAATTTTTCTAAACTCCCTGCAGGAGCTAATAATTCTGGCTTTTTATATTTTGTTGTCATAATATTCATCCTTTTGTTATATTTATAATTTATGCTTTTATTATATACTACTATTTATTTAATTCAATCTAAAAACTAATACAATACTACCAAAATAGCCATTTAAAATATCATAGTGCCACTACTGTTAAAATTTATATTATTAGTGGTACTTATCATTTTTTAATATTTTTATTACAATAATACTAAGATATAAAAAATTTGAGGTGTAATTATGGAAAAGATAATGAGACCCGTATGGGCTGAAATAGACTTAGATATACTTGCAAATAATATGAAAAATATAAAGAAATTAGCTGGTAATAAAGAAGTTATGGCTGTTGTAAAAGCCGATGCATATGGACATGGTGCCTTAGATGTGGCTCCTTGCCTTTTAGAAAATGGTGCTTCAAGACTAGCTGTTGCAATGCTTACTGAAGGAATTGAACTTAGAAATAATAATATTACAGCCCCTATAATGATACTTGGATATACACCTTTATATTTAGGTGAAGATTTAATTAATTATGATATAGAGCAAACAATTTATGATTTAAATTATGCAAAGGAATTATCTGCTTTAGCAAAAAGTCTTAACAAAAAGGCAAAAGTTCACATAGCTATAGATACTGGTATGGGTAGAATTGGATTCCTTCCTAATGATGAAAGTTTTAATGCTATTTGTGAAATTTGTGCTTTAGATGGTTTAGATGTTATTGGAATATTTACTCATTTTTCTAGCTCTGATGAACAAGATAAAGAATATACTCAATATCAATTTAATCAAATTTATGATTTTATTAATAGACTAGAAAAGAAAGGCGTTAATATACCTTTAAAACATGCCTCTAATAGTGCTGCCATTATCGATTTACCTAATACCTATTTAGATGCTGTAAGAGCTGGAATTATTCTTTATGGATATTATCCTTCAAATGAAGTTAAAAAAGAAAACTTATCAATTAAACCTGCTTTAACTTTAAAAGCTAAAATTGCTCATGTTAAAGAATTAGAAAGTGGTATGTATATTAGTTACAATAGAACTTTTAAAACATCTAGGAAAAGTAAAATTGCAACTATTCCTATTGGATATGCAGATGGATATATTAGGACCTTAAAACATGATGCTAAGGTTATTGTTAATGGTCAGCTAGCTCCTATAGTAGGTAATATTTGTATGGATCAATTTATGATTGATGTTACTGATATAGGTGATATTAAAGCTGGGGATGAAGTTATATTACTAGGTGAAAGTAACGGCATTAAATTTAATGCTGATGATCTTGCAAAATGCATGGATAGTATAAATTATGAAGTTCTTTGTTTATTAAAAAAGAGAGTTCCTAGAGCTTACATTAAAAATGGTGAAATAATTCATGTAAAAAATAATGTTTAATAATTAAATTAATATAAATATTACAAAACTGCTCATAACTTAAATAATGAGCAGTTTTATTTGTATTTTTTAATTATACTTTATCTAAATAGTCTTCATACCCTAAATCTTTCATTTTATCTTTAGGTATAAATTTTAATGATGCTGAATTTATACAATATCTCAATCCACCTAATTCTTCTGGCCCATCTGTAAACACGTGACCCAAATGCGAATTTCCTGATTTACTTCTAACTTCAGTTCTAAACATTCCATGACTAAAATCTGCCTTTTCTTTTACATACCCATTATTAATAGGTCTGGAAAAGGCTGGCCATCCACATCCGGAATTAAATTTATCCTTTGATGAGAATAATGGTTTTCCAGTAACTATATCTACATATATTCCCTCTTCAAAATGTGCATCATACTCATTATTAAAAGGAGGTTCAGTTCCATTTTCTTGAGTAACTTTATATTGAAGAGGTGTCAAAGTTTTTTTAAGTTCTCTTTTCTTTTTATCCGATACTTTCCAGACCTCTTCTATAAATTGTTTTCTTC
>NZ_CAKVJA010000082.1 GCF_934754925.1 uncultured Clostridium sp.
CATATTCCCATTTAACTTCACAATTACCTTCAAATATAAATAATATTTTGTAATACTCATTTGATTTAATTTGCTTACTTTTTATATTATAAAAAGTAATTTTATTTACATAATAGTTATCTTTGTATGTCATTAATATACCCCTACCTTTTTAACATATCAACTTTTGATAATTTTATATCAATTTCTGAATATAATTTTATTTTATAATATGAGACAATTTAATTACAAATAAATATTATTATTTTCTCAACTTTATTTGTAATAATTATATTTAATATTATTGTGGAGGTATATTATGCAAAGTTTTTCAATGAAAGATAAAGTTGGATATACTCTAGGAGATTTAGGTTGTTGTTGTACGGAGCAATTTAGAGCTATGTTTTTAACAGTGTTTTATACACTGGTTCTCAAAGTTAACCCCATTCATGTAGGTACAATAATGCTAATAACTAAATTTTGGGACGCTATAAATGACCCTATAATTGGTGCAATTATTGATTCTCGTAAGTCCAAACCTGGCAAGAAATTCATACCTTGGATTAAAACATTTTCAATTCCATGTGCAATATTAATGTGTATTGGATTTTTGAATGTATCAAATTTAGACTATGGATTAAAACTTGCATATATTTTAATTACATATGTTTTATATGAAGCTATGTATACTTGTGTAAATGTTCCATTTGGATCATTATCAAGCGTTATGACAGATGATGTAAATCACCGTACAGACTTATCAAGATATAGAAGTTTAGGTGGTACTATCTTTATGACTGTTATAGTTATTATTGGACCTCTATTTTTATACAAAGACAATGTACCTGTACCTTCAAACTTTTTACTATTAGCGATTATCTGCGCTTGTGTAAGCGTTTTCTGTCTACAGGTTACATCGGTATGGTGTAAGGAACGTGTGGAATTACCTCATGTAGAAAAAGAAAAATTTAATTATTTTAAAATCTTAAAGAGTATTTCTAAAAATAAAGCTTTATTAGGTGTTATTATAGCTAGTTTAATTGGTATGATAGCGGCTAGTGTTGTTAATGGACTAAATACTTATTTATTTAAAGATTATTTCGGTAATGTAA
Source organism: uncultured Clostridium sp. (assembly GCF_934754925.1). GTDB lineage: Bacteria > Bacillota > Clostridia > Clostridiales > Clostridiaceae > Clostridium. Next base: position 1,092 of record NZ_CAKVJA010000082.1, read on the forward strand.
AGATAATGGCTGTATCAGGCATGTTAAGTACTGTTTATTCAATAATTACATTTATTGGTACTAAATTTGTTGCCCATAAATTTGGAAAAAAAGAATGGTGTATGTATGGTGCAGGTTTTGCTGCTATTGTTTACGGAGTTCTATTTTTATTTCCAATAGAAAATCCTGTTTTATTTATAATAATCAATGGAGTTTGCTATATAGGTGCTTCTGGTTTCCAAATTCTTATTTGGGCTATGGTAAATGATGCAATAGATTATCAAGAATTACAAACTGGAACTCGTAACGAAAGCATAATTTATTCTACATATTCATTTTTTAGAAAACTTGCTTCCGCTTTAAGTTCTAGTTTAAGTAGCTTTATACTTGCATTTATAGGATATAACGTACATGTTTCTACTCAAACTACAGAAGTTTCTTTAAACCTTTGGAAAGCGTATACAGGAATTTATTCTGTAGGATATATGGTTGCAGTACTGGCATTACTTTTTATATATCCTTTAAGTAAGAAGAAAACTCAAGAAATGTTAAAAGAATTAACAATAAAAAGAAAAAATTCAAATATATCTAAAATATAACTAATACTAGGAGTGTAATTATGATTAAATTTACAGAAATAAAAAATAGAAAAAATAATACATTAAGAGGTATTCTTAATCTTCCTAATAATATTGAAAATCCCTTTATTGTATTAAATCTTCATGGATTTGGAGGAAGTATGTCAGGATATAAATATTCACATACTCATTTATCAAGAGTTCTTGAGTCTAATGGATTTGGATGTATTAGATTTGATTTTTATGGTTGTGGTGAAAGTGATGGAGAATTTGAAGAAATGACTTTTACTGGACTTATAGAAGATACTATTGATGTTTATAATTGGTTAATTAGTTCTAAAGTAACTTCACCTAACCGCGTTATTTTATCTGGACATAGTATGGGTGGATATGTAGCTTCATGTGTTGCACCCAAAATTCAACCTATTGGATTAATACTTATGTGCCCTGGTGCTGGTATGTGGGATGGATGTAGGGAACGATCTGATGAATTAAAAAAACAGTCTATACAGTATGTTAATATGGAAGGTTTAAAGTTTAATATTGATTTTAATTATGATTTATACAATTATGAACCATTTTCAAATTCTAAGGGATATAACAAAGATGTATTAATTATAAGAGGTACTGAGGATAATTTAGTTGACGATGCCACTTGTCAATCGTACTTAAATTGTTACGAAAATCAAAAAACAACATATATACAAATTGAAGGTGGAAATCATAACTTTTCAAGTATAGAGGCTAGAAGTAAATGTGAAGATGCAATTATTAAGTTTTGTAGATTAGTTAGTAATAAATAAATTTGTGGGGTGATTTATATGAAACTTTTAGAATCAATTAATGTAGGAAATATTACTCTAAAAAATAGAGTTATGTTTCCTCCTCTAACTACTGGATATGAAGGTAGAGATGGTAGCATAACTACTCAAAGTATTAGTTTTTATGAAAGATTAGCTAAAGGCGGTGTTTCATACATTGTAATAGGTGATGTTGCTCCTATTAATAGCTTCTCTCCTACTCCAAAATTATATGACGATAGTCAAATAAGTGGTTTCAAGAAATTATGCGATTCAATACATAAGCATGGTGCAAAGGTTGCTGTTCAAATCTTCCATCCTGAGTATGACTGTGATGCTATAAATAGCCTGTTTGCTAGTGGAGATATGAAAGCTGTTAGAGAAAAGTTACATCATGATATGAAACACTTTGTTAATGAAGTTAGCGAAGATTCTCTAAATGATATTATAAATAAAATGTGCAATTGTGCAATTCGTGCTCAAAAAGCCGGAGTTGATATAATCCAAGTACATGGAGATAGATTGGTAGGTTCATTATGTAGTACTATTTTAAATAAAAGAAATGATAAATTTGGAGCTACATTAGAAAACCGAACAAGATTTGCACTACAACTTGTAAAATCATTAAAAAAAGCTGTTCCTGGTATGCCTATTGATTATAAGTTTTCAGTTGTTACACCTGAAAGAGGTAAAGGTGGAATAGATTTAAACGAAGCTCCTATATTTGCTAAATGGTTAGAAGAAGCTGGTGTTGATATGCTTCATGTAGCTCAAGCAAACCATACTGGCAATATGGCAGATACTATTCCCCCTATGGGTGTTCAACCATATGGATTTTTTGTTGATATTGCATCTCAAATAAAAAAGGCAGTAACTATTCCAGTTAGTACTGTTGGTAGAATATTTAATCCTAAAATGGCTGAAAGTATTTTAGAAGCTAATAAAGTAGATATAATAGGCCTTGGTAGAATTTTACTTGCTGATCCTGATTGGGTAAATAAAACAAAAGATAATAAAATTGAAGATATACGCCAATGTATATCTTGTAACAAAGGCTGTACTGATAATATTCAAAACCGTAAATTTTTAAGTTGCGTACTAAATGCTGAGAATGGATATGAGGAAACTAGAAAAATTACTAAGGCTATAACTAAGAAAAAGGTTGTAGTTGTAGGAGGAGGACCTGCAGGCCTTGAAGCAGCTCGTGTTTCAAGTTTAAAAGGTCATGATGTTATTTTATTTGATGAAAATACATCTCTAGGAGGTCAGTTAAACTTAGCATGCATACCTCCTAGAAAAAATGAAATTAAAAGAGCTATTAAGTTTTTAACTCATTCAGTATGTTCTCAAAATGTAGATTTAAGACTTGGTAAAAAAGTAACTCAAGAAGATTTATTAACTTTAAATCCAGATGTTGTATTAGTTGCTGTAGGAGCAAGTAATGTTATACCAAATATAAATGGATATAACAATCCGATAGTATGCGATTCATGGAAAATATTAAGTGGAGAACAACAAGTATTTGGTAATATAGCTGTTATCGGCGGAGGTATGGTAGGCTGTGAAGTTGCCGAATACTTATGTAGTGAACCTAAAAATAAAGTTTCTATAATTGAGATGGATAATAGTATAGCTAAAGGTGAAAGTAATACTATACTTCCTACATTAATGGATAATTTTACTAAACACAATGTAAAAATATATACTAACCATAAGGTAAATGAAATATATAAAGATTCTATACTTTGTGAAAATGATAATAATGAAGTTAAAATTCCTTGTGATTATGTTGTTATGGCAATAGGTGCAAGACCTAACGAATTTGATGTTGATAAATTATTAGAAAATAATATAAAAGTAGTTAAAATAGGCGATTGCAAAGATAAAGCGTCTGACATAGAAAATGCTATAAAAACTGCTTATAATGCTGCTAACGAAATATAAACTTAAATTTAATAATAATCTAAAAGAATCTCCTTCTTTGTTTGGAGATTCTTTTTATTGTAAACTATATTATTATA
>NZ_CAKVJA010000083.1 GCF_934754925.1 uncultured Clostridium sp.
TATATTTAACACTAATATTATTCAACCAAAATAATTTTCATAATATAGTTTTTATACCTCTTCATTAATAAAAAAAGTTTTCTCATAGGAAAAGAAAGTATTCTATCTCCTATGAGAAAACTATATTATATTACTTTTTCTTTTTTGTTACTAAATATACTCCACTTCCAATAACTATAACTGCTACAGCTATGGTTACTCCATAGAATATACCTTGTCCTGTCTTTGGTAAATCATTTTTATTTTCTTCAGTTATCTTATCATCATTAGTAACACCATTATTACTATTATCTGATGAATCAGGATTTTCCGGATTTACTGGTACTTCTGGTTTATGTGAATTATCAGTATTTCCATTATCTCCTGAGTTTCCAGAATCTGAATCACCAGTTCCTATATCTCCAGAACCTGAGTCATCTGTTCCTGAATCTCCATTATTTCCGTTATCATCATTACTTCCATTATTGCCATTACTTCCGCTATCTCCTGATGTAGCATCATTTATTACTATATCTGGTATTGTAATAACATTTCCTTTATTATCTTCTGTCAATTCAATAGTAACTTCAGAACCTGTTACTTCATTGCCAGTTGCTGAATTAACTTGCTTTAATACATACTTTCCTGCCTCTTCTAACTCTGCATAAATTTCTCCCTCTTCATTACTTTCTAAAGTAGAAATATATATAAGATTTTCAGAATCAGCTCTAAACCATCTCTTCTTAACTTCAACTTTATATAAATTGAACTTCTCACCTGCAACTACTTTTCCTTCACTATTTGTTATAGTAGCTTTAAATTTATATGCTTTTGATACTCCATCTGAATCACTTGAATCATCTGATTTCTCAACAACTAAAGTAATTTCTTTTTCACTTACATTTCCAAATCTATCTGTGGCTATAGCAGTTATAATATAAGTTCCTGAAGTAGTTAAATCATAATCTCCTGTTATTTCAACAGTAATAGGTCTTCCTAAATAATCAACTGCAGTTATATACTCATTTAAATCAACATTATCTCCAGCAGAAATAGTTAATTTATCACTATCACTATTATTAACAGTTATTACTGGATTAGTTGCATTATCTTCTGCTATATCTTCAACAATTACTGTTGTTTCTAATGAAGAAGTATCTCCTTCTGTATCTGCTACACTATATGTAATAGCATAAGATCCAACTATTTTAGTATTAACTTTTCCTTCAACAGTAACATTGTCAGTAGAAATTACTCCATCTTCTTCGTCAGTAACTTCAATATAAGTTTTTGCATCAAAAGTATCACCCTTAGATATAACAATCTTTCCATCAACTATTGAAGACGAATTTTTTAAACTAATTACCGGTAATGAATTTATAGTTAGTTTATCCTCACTTAAATTAGCCATATCAATACCACTAACTTGTTTATTTGTGTCATTTACTACATAACTATAAGAAATTCCATCACTATTCACACTAGCATCAATAGAGTATGCTGAACTTCCACTTGAAGCCTTAGAAACTTCTATTTCACATATATCTAATGTTCCACCAACTTTATTTAAAGCATCATTTGAAACAATAAAAATTTCCATACTCTTTTTATCACTACTCAATTTTACATGAGTTTTTACATCATTTGAATCAGAACTTACAAGCCAATTAATGCTATCCTCTTCAAACTTAACATTCCCATCAATTTCTAAGTTTATTTGTAATGATTTTATTACTGGCATAAAATTACTTAATGCTATTTTTACTTTATCTCTGCTTATCTTCTCAACATTTAACTCTACAGAAGGGTTACTAACTTTATTATTATCTGCAGAACTATTTTTTGAATATGCAAATACACTTATAAAAAGTGTAAATATAATTACTAAAGGTATAATTTTCTTATTTACTTTTTTCTTAGCGTTTCTTCTCTCAGATCTCTTTTGATAAATCTCCTTTTTCATAACAATCCTCCTTACGTCGCATTATTTCTTATTATCTACCTTCTGTAATTTTGTTAATTGTAGATTCTTTAATTTCAATTGCTTTAATATTGTTAGAAGTTAGGCTTCTAGTTTTTCCAGATGTTAAGCTTATTTCTGGTAACTCATCTGGTACTGTAATTCTAAATGTATCACTTACAAGTCTTTGTCCACCTTCTAATGCATCAGCGCTATCTGTTCTGTATAACTCAGCAAATATTTCAGTATTATTTTCCATAAATTCTGCTACATATTCTGGCTCAACCCAATAAATCCAATTTCCTTCAGCTATTTCTTCTAAGTTACCATTATCAGGTACTTCTGCTAAAAGTATTCCATCATATTTATCTGCAATATGCTCTTCATTTTGATTAAGCACTAAAGGTACATTAAATGCAGGATTTCCTCTATATTCACCAGTTATAATTATTGAGCCTGCTGGAATTGATTTCTCTTCATTCTCTTCAGTTTCAGTATTATCAACCTGATATACATAATCTTCTTTCAATATTCCAATACCATTTTTATAGTTGATATTATCATCAGCAACACCAATTTCAATATTGTCTCCTGGAGGTGTTATTAATTCAAGTTCTGCAGCAGATATATTCTTTGTTCCTAAGGCAGTTATCTTAACATATCTTGCATTATATGAATTTAATTGATTTCCACCAGTAACTCCTTCTTTATCAAAGTAAATAGTTGCTGTAGGATTTTCTGCTGTTAAACTTAAAGTTCCTTCCTTAGCAGTTGTCCAATTCACTCCATCCTTACTTACTTCTATCTTATACTTATTAAGGGCACTGCTAACTATAGATTCTTTCTTAAATATAAATCCAGTAGTTTGTAAAGGTGCTGTATATTTAATACCAACTAAAGTTTGCATTTCTGTAGTATCTAATATTAAATATGGATCATTATTTGGATTCATTTCAGTACCATGAACTGAACTATTATATTCTGATTTACTTAACATTCTACCTTCATAAGCAGTAGTATTATCATCATCTAAAGCAAGTGTTAAATCTTCATTACCTTCACAAGAGTGAATATCATTATTTTCTTCATGTACACTTATAGTATTAGTAGTTAATAAAGTACTAGATTTTGCTAATCCACCTTCATGACGTATTTTAACAGTTCCTATCTCAACTTCATTAGTTGGATTTAAGTTATAGTCATATGCAATAGCTGAATATTCAACTACTCTATTATTAATATTATCAACCACATCAGTATAAACAGTTTCTTCCCCATATTTATTTCTTACAATAAATCCACAAGGTTCACCATTTCTGTAAATTTCATATCCTAAAATATTATCATTGCTCTTATCTACAGATAAATTAATTGAAACCTTTTTATCATTAACATAAGAACCATCTGTAATTGTATTACCTTTAGAATCTGTTCCAAATTCAGCTGATAAAGTAGTTCCTGCTTCCATATCTGCAGTTCCTGCCATTCTTCTTCTTCTAGCTTCATCATTTATATATTGAATCTTTTTAGTTTCTTTAGGGAATTGAGATACATATTCTAATGTTGTAGCATTAGCTACTATTCCATGCGCTTCATAGAAATCAGTTAAGTCCTTTCCTACAACCTTAGAGCTCATTCTAATTAACCATTGATCTCTATCACCATTTGCTCTTTCTTCTTCTGTCATTTCTCTATATGCTCTATTTAATTTAGCAAAATAAGAATCATCATCTAAGTTACCATCAAAACCGTTAAGTAACATCTTATAAGTGCTGTTATCTTCATATGCTAAATAAGGTTGCCATAACATATTTAATACTACACTTCTATTCGTAGATAAACCTAAAGTGTTTGAAGTAACCTTCTCATATAAAGCACTCATTGATGATGCATATGGACTATCTTCATCAAGCATAGTTGAAGTAATAGCTACCATTAAGTTGTTACTTGTTTCTGGATATAATCTATCTCCAATATCCATAACATGTCCCATTTCATGCCCTATTAAAGCACCATAAAGGTGAGCTTCATTTGAATTTGTTACATTTCCTTCTGAATCAAATTTATAAGGAACACCTTGAATATAATTAGAGCTTTCAAAACCAACACCTATATGATGTCCTGATGCATATGCTGCAGCACCCATCATCATTCTTTGATATTTAATATTTAATCTAGTTGCTGGTGCCTTGTGTTTATTGAAATATGCTGTATCTTCTGTATCTATTTCTCCATTATTATTAAAGTCTTGAACTGATTCAAATACACCCTTCTTAGCAAATCCAACTTGAACTTCTTGCTCCCAAGCTAAAAGTGCATTATAAACTCTTTCTACTTGAGCTTCTTCATTACCAACTAAACCTTCTTCAACACCTTTTAATATCTCTGATGCTGGTAAAGTTAAAGTAAATCTATCTCCTTCAATATCAGTAGTATTTAAAGGTGATGTTTTTTCATCATAAAGATATATATTATTTT
>NZ_CAKVJA010000084.1 GCF_934754925.1 uncultured Clostridium sp.
GCCACTGATATGCTTCACTTAACAACTGATATAGAAGAAACTACTAAAGATATACATAATTTCTTATATTCTTTAGACTAATTTTATATCTATAATCACCTATAAAAGAAATACTGATTTAAGTATTTTTTATAGGTGTTTTTTATATTATATTAATAAATTTTATTCTTCTATTAAAATAAAGTTATATAATAACTATTATTTATATTGATATAAATATAGCTCCAATTATTATACACACAATTCCATATATTTTTACTTTTGTTATCTTCTCTTTTAAAAAGTAATAAGCAATTACTAAAGACCAAATATATGTTATAGAGGTTAATGGAAGCACCACTGAATACGGCAAATACTTTAAGACTATTATATTTAATACAGCAGAAATTAAATATGAAAATCCTCCAATATATAAAAATGGAGACAGTATAATTCCAGATATTCCTTCCTTCCCTGTAGATTTCTTTAAATAAAAACCTCCAAATGCTCCTAATAATGTTCCAATTAAAAGCAGTAAATATATAATAACATTATTCATCTCCTACCCCCATTAGTATTACCCCTATTAAAATAAATATTATAGCTATAACTTTAAATATGGTAATATTTTCTCCCAATAAAAAATATCCAATAAACAATGCTACTACATAGCCTATACTCATCATAGGATGTAATACTGATAAACTCCCAAACTTAAATGCTATTATCATTAAAATAGCACCAATCCCATATAAACTAAATCCAATTAATAACTCTATAATTTTACTTCCTTCTGATATCTTCCAGAAATATTGTCCAAATGCAGTAATAACAGCAGAAGTTATAATCATTATTATTCCTATTTTATTTTTTCTTAACGACTCTAATAGCTTTTCCATTTATTTATTTCCTTTGCATTTCTTTATAGTTATTTAAATACAATTCATAATTTCTTTTAGTTGTTGCAGAAATTGTATCTAAAATCAATCCACAAGATAATGATGTTACTGATACTACTATAAATCCTACTGCTAATATTGCTGAAGGCACTTTAGTAATAAATCTAGTTAAAACAAATTCTGCAATTACTGGTATTCCAACTAATAATCCTAAAACTAATGAAAAAATGCTTATTGATCCAAAGAAAAGTAATGGTTTGTAATCTTTAAATAGTTCTAATAATGTCTTTATTACTCTATATCCATCTCTAAAGGTATTTAATTTTGATTCACTTCCATCAGGTCTATCTCTATATTCTATTGGTATTTCTTTTAATCTAAACTTTTTATCTAATGCGTGAATACTCATTTCAGTTTCTATTTGAAACCCTTCACTCATAACAGGCATTGTTTTAACAAAAAATCTATTAAAAGCTCTATAACCTGTCATTATATCTTTTATTTCATTTTTAAATAATAATCCAATAAGTCCTTGTACTAAATTATTTCCTAAATTATGAAATGCTCTCTTATTTTCTTTTTCATATGTTCCATTAGATAATCTATCTCCAATTACCATATCCGCTTCATTATTAATAATAGGTTGTATAAGCTCCCTTGCAGCTTCTGCAGGATAAGTATCATCACCATCCACCATAATATAAATATCAGCATCTATATCTCTAAACATTGCCCTTACTACATTACCTTTTCCTTGTCTACTCTCTTTAACTACAATTGCTCCATGATCTCTTGCTATTTTTCCAGTATTGTCTTTAGAATTGTTATCATATACATAAATATCTGCTTCTGGTAACTCTCCTTTGAAATCATTTATAACTTTTGCAATGGTTAATTCCTCATTATAACAAGGTATTATTACCGCTATTTTCATATTTATTCCTCCAAAATTTAATTCTATACTTTAATATACTAACTTATAAATTCTATTACCATCGACTTCACTATGGTATATTTCTTCAAACTGTATATTACCATCATTTAAAATATTACTTAAATCATTTTTAGTAACAATATATTTAATATTTAAATCTTCTAATTCATTAACGTTTAACTCTATTTCAAATGCATCTAAATGCTCTAAAACAAACTTAGTCTCCTTTGTTGTTAAAGTAATCTTTATATGAGCATATCTATTATAAATTTCTTCATCATCATAATTTTCACTAATTTTTTCCCATGTTGATAATGCTGGATAAAAATGAGTTCCATTTATTGCTTTAGCTCCATTTGCATATATAAACTCACCCTTTGCTTCCTCACCCTCTGCAAGCCAAAGTGAATCAGGATCACTTTCCTCTATTTCAATAATAGCCTTTGATAATGTTTTATTATATATTGCTCCAACACCCTTTACTATCGGATTAACTGTCATTCCTGACATAAATATAAGTGCTGCCATCATTACAAAAAATATTTTTTTCCATCTTACAAAAATAGAAATATTAATTATTAAATAAATAGCAAATAATATAATTAAATATTTAAAATTCATATATTCTCTATATGGAGACTTTAATATTAATACTCCATATACAGAGAAATTAACTAATGCTATTATAGCTCCTACTAATGGTGATACTATTTTTTCTCTAAATATAACTCCTATAGCCCATACTGATAATAACATTGCAGTAAAACTAAACATTAACATCATTCTATCTGTTGGAACATAACTTAAGAATGTTATCTTTGCTATAGTTTCGTTAAATGATACTATAGTCCAAATGAATTCTAATAATGCTACTACAAATAAGGAAATACCCAGTCCTATATTTTTAACTTTTTTTCTTATAGCAATAAATAATACTATTGCTGAACCTATAAAGAAGTTAATAAATGAACTTACCTCACAATTATTTAAATAATTTATATCTTTAAATGGTGTATATGCATTAATCATAAATTCTGAATATCTAAATAATTCTACTCCCCCACCAATAGATACTCTTTTTCCTGGATATACTGTTTCTAATGTAGCTTTTATTGCCTCCATAGATGTTAATAAGAATTGTCCTAATACAATTCCAATTATTAAAATTATCATTGAAATAAAAATATAATCATTCTTTTTTAATTTAGGTCTTTTAAATGTTCCAAAGTATATTACAGCCATGAATACTAATATAAGATATGCTAAAGGTACCTGAAATGCTGGATAAATTACTAATGCAAATCCAATAGAACTAAATGCAAACATAAGTGAAAAGGCTAGCTTCTTCCACTTATTCTTATCTATATTTTCTACATATTTATAAAAAGCAACTATCATTGCTAATGTAAAAAATATTGTATCTCCCACATGTTGCATAAACCACCATTGTATAGCTGGTGAAAATGTTATCCAAAAGGAAGATAGTATTGATAACACTTTCATCTTTTTTGTTAATATCATAGACAACTCAAAAGCTAATAACAATAATGCAATTGTTTTAAATGCCCAATACCATGATAAACCATATTCTTTACCTAATAATAAAAATCCCCAGTTAAAAGGCTTCCCTAGTATTGACAGGTTAGCTACCGGTGAATTATATGCTAAAATCATATTTAAACCATCATCCGTTATATTAGTATTATATAATGGATAAAACTCATCGGACATAGCCTGAGCCATATAATATGTTGTTTGCACCATCCATTCGTCACTTCTAATGGGTCTGTTAACACCTATTAGAACACTACTTTCTGTTGGGTCTATCAGTTCTGATGCATACATGTCCCAAGCACCAATAGAGCTCCCATTTATTTTAAACGTTACCAATAATATAAATATAAGGATTGCTATTAAAAATCTAAATTTTATTATAGTATCTATTATATTTATTTTATGCTTTTTTTCCCCTAAGTCCAACATATAAATATATAATCTCCTTTATTTAGTCATCTGAACAAATTTTTCATAGACAATTATACACTACTTTCATTTATAATTAAATAATAGATTTTCTATTTAACCTTTTTATTGAAATTTTGTATTATATTTAAATTTAGTAATATTCAATATTCTATTTTTACTTTTCCTTATTAAAAAATATTGAGTCTATTAATAATGAAACTAATACACATGCAAATAAAACTAAGAATACTATACTTAATACTCTATTTACATTTTTTC
>NZ_CAKVJA010000085.1 GCF_934754925.1 uncultured Clostridium sp.
AGACTAGAATAATATTGGAGTAATTTATTATGAATAGTATTATTAAAATAATAAGTAACAAGATAGCGTATTTGGGGTTTAAATATGCTCCTAAATTATCAATTAAAACAACTTATAGAATAAAGATGAAAAGAAAATTAAATTTAAATAATCCAATTAGCTTTAGTGAAAAAATGAATTATTTAAATTTATATGATAAAAATTCGTTAGCTAGCAATTGCGCTGATAAATTTATGGTAAGAGAATATATCGAGCAAAAGGGATATAGTGAATATTTAGTTAAACTATTGAATGTTTATGATAGTGTTGATGAAATAGATTTTGATAGTCTACCAAATAGATTTGCAATGAAATGTAATCATGGTTGTGGATATAATATAATATGTACAGATAAAAATAAATTAGATATTAAAAACAGTAAGAAATTACTTAATAAATGGATGAAAGAAAAGTATGGGTACAGAGGTGGAGAATATCATTATAATGATATAGAGCCTAAGATAATAGTTGAAGAGTATATAGAAGGAATAGATTCTGACAGTTTACCAGTTGATTATAAGATACATTGTTTTAATGGAAAACCTGCTTTCATTTTATGTTGTACAAATAGAGAATCTGAATTAAAACTTGCAGTTTATGACACTGAATGGAATAAGATGGATGTGATTATAGATAAGTATAAAACAGATATTACAATTGATAAGCCGCATGATTTTGAAAAAATGATAGAAATTTCAAAAAGCATAGCCGAGGATTTTAAAATAATTAGAGTTGATTTTTATGAGTTAAAAAATAAAGCTTTATTAGGGGAACTAACATGTACTCCAGCAGCTGGAAGACCAAATTACTTTAAAGAGAGTTTTGATAATAAAATTGGAGAAATAGTTAATATAAATTAAGGGCTATTAATTTTTATAATAATTATAATTTATTAGTATTATAAATTTCTAAAAAATTATTTTAAAGTCAATTTTGTATTATGTTTTAAATATTAAGTAAATTTTTTTAAATACAGTAAGTTTACTTGGAAGTAATAAAATTTATTTTTATGAAAAATAATAAATTTAAGTGAAATAATATAAACTAACTTTACAAACTTATTATACTTTATTGGGGGGAGAGAGGATGTTTATATAACTTAACAGATTTATAAATTATGTAGGGAGATATAATATGAATAAAATTGAAGTTCTAGTAGCAACAATGCATCAAAATAATTTTAAACTAGTAAAAGAAATGAATTTAAATACAGATACAATTATTATAAATCAATGTGAGAAAAATGAATATGATGAAAGAATTATAAATAATAATAAAGTTAGAATGTATTCATATAATGAGAGAGGATTAGCTAGAAGTAGAAATAGGGCATTAGATAAAACAAAGGCTGATATTTGTGTAATAGCAGATGATGATGTTATATATGTAGATAAATATGAGGAAATAATTTTAAATGCATTTGAAAAACAAGAAGATGCTGATTTAATAATATTTAATATAAAGATATTAAATCCTAATAGGCAAGGAAGCATAATAACAGAAAATAAAAAGATTAACTTTTTTAATTATATGAAGTATGGATCATGTAGAATTGCATTTAGAAAATCAAGAGTAGATAAATATAATATTAGATTTGATGAATTATTTGGTGCAGGAGCTACATATACTTCAGGAGAAGATACAATATTTATGAATGATTGTTTAAAGCATGGATTAAAAATATATACATGTCCTGATACAATAGCATATGTTAAACAGGATACATCAAGTTGGTTTAATGGATATAATGAAAAATATTTCTTTGACAAAGGCGCTATATTTGCAAGAATAAATAAAAAAATAAGTATGCTGTATAATATACAATTTTCACTAAGGAAATATAGTATTTATAAAAATGATATAAAGTTTATAAATGTTATTAAGCAACTTACTAATGGTCGAAGAGATTATTTAAACAAAATTAATAAGTTTAGAGTTTAAATGGTGAAATATGAAAATTAAAAAAGTAGTATTAGATAAATTTTTATTGCAATTATTAATTATATCCCTTTATTTTGGAAGAATTAATATAGATATAGGAGTTACAATAAAGCCGTATATGATTGTAACTGCATTAATATTTTTTTATATATTTAAAGATATTAAAATTAGAAAATTATATAAGTTTGAAATTTATATGATTTTATTTATACTAGTGTATTCATTAACAGCATTAAAGTTTATATATCCTGAAAATCATATAAGATATATATTGGCTTTTATAGTATTAATGATATTTTATTTTACAATTAGAAGTTTTTTTGAAAGAATAAGTATGGATGTGGTAAAAGAGAAGTTTATATATTGTACTAATATATCATTAGCTATATCTCTATTTTATTATTTTTTAGGAGTTTTTGCAGCAAGTAAAATATCTAATTGGAATAATGTAAGAGTTTATGGAGTACTGTTAGACAGGGGAATTCCAAGAATGATAGGATTTATTTCTGATGATCCTAATATATTTGTATTTTTTATTACTATAGGATTTATGTATAGTTTAACTAATCTAAAAGAAAGTAATAATAATAAATTACTAGCAATACTTTCAGGAGCATGTATATTATTATCATTTTCACGAGGAGCATATCTAGCAATAGGAATAAGTATAATATTTATTATGCTAATAAAAGGAAGAATTTCAGAAAAGATAAAATCAATATTAGTCTTATTAGCTATAAGTATAGGATTTATATATATTGCTAAATTATTTGGCATAGATATAGTAGATATAGTTTTAAGTAGATTTAGTAATTTATTATCAGATCGTGGGAGTGGAAGAATAGAGTTATGGAGAAATGCGCTTAAGACATTTGCTAATAACCCCATATTTGGAATAGGCATAAATTCAACAATTCCATATGGAATAAGTAATTATAATAATAGTCATTATGTACATAATACATTATTAGAAGTAATGTCAGAGGGAGGAATTATTAGTTTTTCATTTTTATCTATTTGGATAGTATCATTGTACAGATATTGCTTTAAAATATATAAATATAATAAAAGAGAAATATTTATGTTGGGATCATATGTAGCATTAGTGTGCCAGATGATTTTTTTATCAATATTATATAATGAAATGTTTTACTTCTTCATATTATTAGTTTGTAAATTTATGGTGTATTTCGATAAAGAGGTAAAAAGTATGGAGGAAGAATGAGTTTACAAAAAAATATTATAAGAGTATTTTGGGCTAATATATTATCAATTATATCAGGAATAGTTACTTCTTTTATGATACCAATGGTTTTATCCATAGAAAATTATTCCGAATATAAAACTTACACTTTTTATGTTTCATATGTTTTGATATTAAGTTTAGGTTTTGCTGATGGAATTAATTATAAATATGCTGGAGAAAATGAGGAATATATTGATAAAAAGATATTAAAAAATGAACATTATTTTTATATGATAACTCAAGTTATTATTACGAGTATTATTTTTACTATAGCACTATGCAATAAAAATATAATTATGATATTATTATCACTTAGTATAATACCTATTAACTTATCTTGGTTTTATAAGTTTTATTATCAGGCCGTAGGCAATTTTAAGGAATATAGTAAAATTTCATATATATATACTATAATAACTACAGTTATAAATATAATATTAGTTGTATTTTTGAAGAATAATAGATATATAGATTACTGTTTAAGTATTCTTATAGCTCATACAGTTGTATTGATAATATCTGAAATAAGATTTAAAAGAAATACGCATGGGATAAAAGCAAGATTAGATAGAAATGTGTTAGAAAATAATAAAATTGGAATATTTATATTATTAGGAAATTTATCTACAATGCTTTTTTATGC
>NZ_CAKVJA010000086.1 GCF_934754925.1 uncultured Clostridium sp.
AAATATACCAAGTGAGCTTATGGAAAGTGCATCAATAGATGGAGCAAGTTATCTAACTAAAGTTAAAAACATAATTATTCCAATGGTATCACCACAAATGTTTTTAGTTATATTTATGAATTTAATAAATGCATTCCAAGCGTTTGGACAAATAAAGCTGTTAACACAAGGAGGGCCAGGGGATTCAACTAATGTTCTTGTTCATTCTATTTATAGAGAAGCATTTTTTAATGGTAGATTTGAAATGGCCTGTGCTCAAGCACTTATATTATTTGTAATCATGATGATAGTTACATTATTACAATTTAAGTTTGAAAAGAAAGGGGTACATTACCAATAATGAGTAAGCGTAAAAGAAATAAAATTATACTAACTATATTAAGTATATTTGTTGGATTACTAATTATTTTTCCACTTTTATATGCATTAAGTTTAAGTTTTATGAGTCAAACTGAAATGACTAAATATCCACATAAAATTATTCCAAGTACATTAACTTTAGATAATTTTAAAGCTGCATTAAATACAGTACCTCTTTTAAAGTTTATAGCTAATAGTTTTATTGTTTCTATATGTGTTACGGTAGGACAAGTTATAACAGCAAGTTTGGCTGCCTATGCATTTGCCTTTTATGATTTTAAAGGGAAAAACTTATTATTCTTAATGGTATTATCTACAATGATGATACCAGCAGAAACTACAGTTATATCAAATTTTCTAACTGTAAGTTCATGGGGATGGAATGATAGCTTACAAGTTCTTATAGTACCATTTTTAACATCAGCTATGGGAATTTTTTTAATGAGACAATTTTATTTAACAATTCCAAAGGAAATAAGAGAGGCAGCTAAAATTGATGGCTGTGGGAATTTAAAATTTTTATTTAAGATTTTAATACCTGTATCTAAACCAGCAATAGCATCTTTATCTATATATGTATTTATTAATACCTGGAATCAATATTTATGGCCATTATTAACAATAAATAATGGAAATAATAGAACAGTTCAAATAGGAATAAGTATGCTTCAATATTCAGAGGGTAGTAACTATAGTGTAGTTTTAGCAGGAGCAATATTAATTTTAATACCGTCAGTATTTATATTTCTATTAGGTCAAAAGCAATTAGTAAAAGGTATGACTGCAGGTGCAGTTAAAGGATAAAGAGTAATTAAAAATTAGAGAAAAGTGAGGGAATGGGAATGAAAAGAAGATTATTATCAATGACATTAACAGTAATTTTAGGGGTTACATCATTGGCAGGATGTTCAAATAATTCAGTAGGGAGTAATAAAACAGGAGAAAATACTGAAATAACATTTTGGCACTCTATGGGAGGAAAAGGGGGAGAAGCTATAAATTCATTGGTTGAGGAATTTAATAGTTCACAAGACAATATTACGGTGATAGCAGAATATCAAGGAAGTTATGATGATTCAATAAATAAGCTTAAGAGCTCAGCATTAAGTAATTCAGGTCCAGATGTTATGCAATTATATGATATTGGAACTAAATGGATGATAGATAGTGAATATGCAATACCAATGCAAGATATGGTAGATAAAAATGATTATGATATATCATCTTTAGAAAAGAATATATTAGATTATTACACTATAGGTGATAAATTATATTCTATGCCATTTAATAGTTCAACTCCAATTTTATTTTATAATAAAACAGCATTTACTGAAGCTGGTTTAACAGATGAAGATATTCCAACTAATTTTGATGAAATAATAGAAGTAGCTAATAAGTTAGCTGTTAAAAATGGAAATAAAGTTTCAAGATATGGATATGCAATGCAAATATATGGATGGTTTTTTGAACAATTCTTAATTAAGCAAGGATTAGATTATGCTAATGAAGGTAATGGAAGAAGTGGAGATGCAACAGAGGTTGTATTTGACTCTAATAATGGGGCATTAAATATCGTTGAAGGATGGAAAACACTTGTTGATTCTGGAGTTGTAGGTAATTTTGGTAGAGATGGTCAAAACACATTAGATGCTTTTTCATCAGGAAATGTTGCAATGATAGTTGCTTCAACGGCTAATTTAGGTGATTTAAAGAGTAAAATAGGTGATAGTTTTGAATTAGGAACGGCATATTTTCCAGCAGTTTTAGAAGGTGATGAAGGAGGAGTATCTGTTGGAGGAGCTTCTTTATGGATAATGGATAAAGGCGATGAAGAAAAGGAAAATGCAGCTTTTGAATTTATTAAATTTATGGTTTCAGCAGAAACTCAAGTTAAATGGGCTCAAGCAACAGGATATTTTTCAGTTTCAACAGAAGCCTATGAATTATCAGAAATGAATGAATACTTAGATGCAAATCCAGAATTTAAGACTGCAATAGAACAATTAAGAGAAGAAAATAATAATTCAGGGGCTGTTTTAGGGGTATTCCCAGAGGCTAGAGCATCAATAGAGGAAAATATAGAAAAAGTATTAAATGATGAAATAACACCTGAAACTGCAGTAGATAATATGGCAAAAACAATTAATAGTGCATTAGAAAAATATAATAAATCAAATAAATAATATATATTTAAGTAATCTAGGAGAGAAATAATATGAAAAAAACTATATTTTTCGATGTGGATAATACATTAGTTTGTAGAGAAAAAAATGTAATATGTGACTATACTATTAAAGGTATAAATATGTGTAAAAATAATGGAATAGATGTAGCTATAGCAACGGGAAGATCTCTTGCTATGGTTAAACAGGAAAATTTTTGTGATATGTTTAATACAATAGTAAGTGCTAATGGTTCTTTAATAACAGTAAATAATAAGGTAATTTATAAGAAATTTATGAATAAAAACATGGTGAAAAATATGGTAAAATATTTTGAGGAGAATAATATTCCTTATTGTTTGCATTTATTAGATAAAAGTGTTGGAAAGACAGAAAGCAAATGGATAAAAGACTTCTCTGGAAAATATAATATGAAAATAGATAAGATTGAAGATAAAATAGTCAATAATATATGTGAGTATGAAGTTTTTCAGTTAAATGCCAATATTAATAAAAAGCATATTAGTGAATTAATAAGTAAGTATGACATGTTTAAGTTTGTTAAATTAATAGATATTAATGATGGTTATGATATATTTAATGGTGAATGTAGTAAAGGTAGTGCAATTAGATATATTAGAAGTATAAGTAAGAACGAAAATATTAAGTATTTTGCTTTTGGAGATGGGTTTAACGATTTAGAAATGTTTGAAGAGGTTGATTTTGGTGTAGCAATGGGGAATGCTTGTAAGGAATTAAAGGAGAAGGCTAGTTTAGTAACTGATGATATTAATCAAAGAGGGGTATATAATGCTTTAAAGACATTAAAAATAATATAGCAAATATAAAGAGGAGAGAATATTATGATAAATTTTGCGCATAGAGGAGCTAGTAATTATTATCCAGAAAACACCATGTTATCTTTAAAAGAAGGAATAAAAACAGGAGCAAATGGACTTGAAATTGATGTTCATAAAACTAAAGATAATAAACTGGTAGTTATACATGATGAAGATATTGAGCGTACTTTTAAGGGAAAGGGCTTAGTTAAGGATATGACATTAGAAGAGCTTAGAAGCTTTAAATGTAGAAATAAAAATTTTGAAAATAATATAGAGTGTAAAATACCAACTTTAGTAGAAGTATTAGAGCTTATAAAAGATACTAATATTATATTAAATATAGAGTTAAAGACAGATGAGATACATTATGAAGGAATAGAAAGAGATGTAATTGAGTTAGTTAATAGGTATGGATTAAAGAAGCAAATAATATTATCAAGTTTTAATCATGAATC
>NZ_CAKVJA010000087.1 GCF_934754925.1 uncultured Clostridium sp.
AAATAATAATACAAACTTAACAGTTGAAGAAGTCAAAAAGAGTTTAACAGTAACGCCTATAAGTGATACTCAAATACTTCAAATTAAATATCAAAATAAGAATCCACAAGTAGCAAAGAGAATATTAGGCAATATAACTGATGAATTTATTATTTTAGCAAAGGAACTTGTACCAAACGGTAATGTTAGAGTAATTGAAGCAGTTCAATTACCAGAAAATCCAGTAGCTCCTAATAAGAAAATGAATATTGCAATTGCATTTCTACTAGGATTAATGGTGAGCATAGGATTAGTATTCCTTTTAGAATATATTGATAATACTTTTAAAAGTAAAGAAAATCTTGAAAAGGAATTAGGTATTCCAGTAATTGGATTAATTCCTTCCTTTGAAGAAGAATAGGAGGAAAATAAATGCTTATAGTTGAAAGAAAACCTAAATCTATAGCTGCAGAAGCTTATAGAAGTTTAAGAACTAATATACAGTATTCATCTTTTGATAAGAAATATCAGACTTTAGTTGTTACTAGTGCTAATCCTGGTGAAGGGAAAAGTACTGTTGCTAGCAATTTAGCCTTAGTATTAGCGCAAGGAGAAAGTAAAGTGCTTTTAGTTGATTGTGATATGAGAAGGCCTTCTATTCATAAGAAGTTGAGAATTAGCAATACATATGGTGTTTCAGATTTATTGGTTGGAAATAGGAAACTGGAATCAGTAGTACATAAATACAAGGAGAATTTAACAGTTATATCTGCAGGAAAGATTCCACCAAATCCAGCTGAAATGCTTGCATCTAAAACAATGACAGCATTTTTAGAAGAAATGAAAAAACATTTTGATTATATAGTTTTAGATACTCCACCACTTCAAGCGGTAACGGATGCACAAATTTTATCTACTAAGGTAGATGGAACTTTAATAGTTGTAAGGGCAGGAGTAACTAAGAAGGAAGCAGTTCATAATGCTATTTCTATTATAAATAAGGTTAATGGAAATCTCATTGGAACAGTTCTTAACGGTGCAGATAATAGTAGAGATAAGTACTACTATTATTATGGAGATGAGAATAATGGAATTGGAAGAAAATTTAGTAAATACTAGAGGTTTAGTGGGTAAATAATTTTAAAAGAAGGCAAATTATCAAGGGGGACGAATAATTTGCCTTATTAGAGAGAGGATAAAGAGATTTTAAATATATAGAGAAAGATGGGGGTAAAGATGGAAAATTTAGAGTTTAATGAAATTTTAATAGGCAATTTAAATAAACAAGCTTTAGTTATAAAGGGAAGTAAATCATTTTATTATAAAGTAATTAAAAGAGGATTTGATATTTTATTTAGTTTGGCATTGTTAATAGCTACTAGTCCAATTTTAATTTTTTCTTTAATCATTGTTTTCTTTCAAGATTTTAAAAATCCACTTTTTTCACAAAAGAGAGTTGGGTTAGGTAATAAGGAATTTACTATATATAAGGTTAGGTCAATGGTTCATGATGCAGAAAAAAACGGTGCTAAATGGGCTGATAAAAATGATATGAGGGTCACGGCCTTTGGTAAGTTTATTAGAAAAACTAGAATTGATGAGTTACCGCAACTTTGGAATGTTATTAAAGGAGAAATGAGTCTTATAGGTCCAAGACCAGAGCGTGAAGTATTTTATAAGGAGTTTGAAAAGACTATTCCTAACTTTAGGGATAGATTACAGGTTAGACCAGGACTTGGTGGTTGGGCACAAGTTAATGGAGGATATGATATAACGCCAAAAGAAAAATTAGAGTATGACTTAGAGTATATTGAAAATTTAAGCTTTAGGTTAGAGGCTGAAATATTCTTTAGGACTATTAAGGTGGTTCTTACTGGAAATGGAGCGAGATAACATGAATGATAAAGTATCTGTTATTACTGCTAGTTATAATGCAGGTAGGTTTATTGAAGAGACTATTAAATCAGTTTTAAATCAAACTTATAAAAATTTAGAATTAATTATTGTTGATGATTGTTCAACTGATAATACTGAAGAAATAGTAAGTAGATATATAGAGAATGATTCAAGAGTTAGGTTTTATAAATTAGAAAAAAACTCTGGGGCTGCTGTAGTTAGAAATAAGGCATTAGAAGAAGCTCAAGGAAGATTTATTGCTTTTTTAGATAGTGATGATGTATGGGATAGAGATAAGTTAGAAAAGCAAATAAGTTTTATGATAAGTAATAATTATGGATTTTCATTTACATCATATAGGTTAATGAATGAAAGAGGGATATTACTTAATAAAGAAGTTAGAGTACCAAGTCAAATTAATTATGAGCAATTACTAAAGAATACTATAATAGGATGTTTAACAGTAATAATCGATAAAAATATAATCGGTGATTTTAGAATGCCATTAGTTAGAGCAGGACAGGATACAGCAACTTGGTTATCAATTCTTAGAAAAGGAAATATAGCATATGGATATGATGAAGTATTAGCATCTTATAGATTAGTGGAAGGATCTATATCAAGTAATAAAATTAAGGCACTTAAGAGAACTTGGAATACTTATAGAAAATTAGAAAATTTAAGTTTAATTAAATCAACTTATTATTTTGTTCATTATGTGTTAAATGCAATAAGAAAACGGATTTAGATTTTAATTTACTTAAAATTGGTATAAAAATGGACAATATTAATATGAATTTGGAGAAGAAGATTATGGAGTTAAGTATATTATTACCTACACTAGGTAATAGAATAGATGAATTAAAGAGATTATTTATTTCACTAGAAAATCAAAATAATAAATCATTTGAATTAATAATAGTATCTCAGGGGAATCATAAAATAATAGAGGAATTACTAAGGGAATTTACTTTTAAATATAATCAAATAAAGATAGAGAAAAAAGGTTTATCTCTTGCAAGAAATATTGGGATGAAATATGTTAGTGGAAATTATGTTATTTTAGCAGATGATGATGCGTGGTATCCAGAGGATTCTATAAATAAAATAATTAAAGAAGTAAAAAATAATGATGCAGAGATAATATGCTTTAATATTTTTGATCCAATTAGTAATAGATATTATAAAGATTATTCTAAACATAAAAGAAATGTTGGAATCATACAGTTATTAAAAAAATCATCTATTGAAATATGTTTTAATTTAACAAAAATAGATAAATCAAAAATAATATTTAATGAGCAATTTGGATTAGGAACTAAGTTTCATAGTGGTGAAGAAAATTTATTAATGAATTCTCTAAGAAAAGAAGGTTATAAAATAAAGTTTATTAATGAAACTATAGTTTATCATAGAATAAGAAAAAAACTTGAGATAGATGAAGCATTTATAAAAGCTAAAGCAGAAGTTTTAAAAATAATTTTAGGTAAGTTCGGAGCATATATCTATTTGAATTTAATTTTAATTAAAAATATCAACAAAATAAATAGTATTAGAAAAGTTGATGCATTTATTAATGCAATGAAGATGACACTACGAAATTAATGGAGAAGATATGAAAAAAATATTATTAAATAAAGAAAAAATAAACGCATTTTTAATAGTATTATTTGTTTTTATGAGCTCAATAACAATGCCTATTAAGAGTTTGATGGGAAATGGAGCTATAGTTTGGATTATTACAATTTTAGGAATTGGTATTTCCTTTTTGATAAATAGAAAAATAAATAAGAATTATTTATTTTTTTTAATTACATCATTAATATTAATATTAATAAATATACTATGTGTTAATTATAAATTCTTTACGGTGCGCAGGGTTTTTGTGTTAAAATATAAACCCATAC
>NZ_CAKVJA010000088.1 GCF_934754925.1 uncultured Clostridium sp.
GGTAATGAATTAACAATGAGACATGGTATAAAAATAGCCGGTGACTTCCATCAACAAGAATTAGCTATAATAACTGGTGCTGTTGAAGCTATGATAGTTGATGTTCAATGTATATTCCCAGCATTAGCTGATTTAGCAACTAAATATCATACTAAATTTATAACTACTTCTCCAAAGGCTAGAATAACTGGATCTACTTACATGGAATTCCATGAAGATACAGCTATGGAAGATGCTAAAACAATAGTTAGAGAAGCTATAATGAACTTCAAAAATAGAGATAAATCTAAAGTTTTAGTTCCAGAATTAAAATCAGAAGGTATGGTTGGTTATGCTGAAGAAGCTATAGTTAGTCAGTTAAATAATGTTGTTAATACTCAAATAGATGAAATGGATACTGTAAAACCATTAGTAGATGTACTAGCTTCTGGTGTAATAAGAGGGGTTGTTGGTGTTGTTGGATGTAACAATGCTAGAACACCATCTAACTATAACCATTTAACTATAATAAAAGAATTAATTAAAAATGATTTCTTAGTAGTTACTACAGGATGTGGTGCTTCTGCAGCAGCTAAGAATGGATTAATGTTAAAAGAAAATGCTCATAAATATGCAGGAAAAGGTTTAGCTACAGTTTGTGATTTAGTTGATATACCTCCAGTAATCCACTTAGGATCTTGTGTTGACAACTCTCGTATATTAAATATATGTTCAATAGTTGCAAACGCATGTGATATGGATATAAGTGATTTACCAGTTGCAGGATGTGCACCAGAATGGATGTCAGAAAAAGCAGTAGCTATAGGTACTTATGTAGTATGTTCTGGTATAGATACTTACTTAGGTGTTATGCCTCCAGTTACAGGATCAGATAAAGCAGTAGAATTATTATGTGGTGGATTAAAAGATAAAGTAGGAGCTTGCTTCCATGTAAATGAAGATCCAGTGGCATTAGCTCAGATGATAATGGATGATATAGAAGAAAAACGTCCACACTTTGAAGCATTATATCAAGAAAAAGTTTTAAATAAAAGATTAGTTGAAGCAACTGAATAATAAATAAAATAAGTCATAAAGATTAGTCTATTGTTAAGTTTTATAATAATAGACTAATCTTACATAAATTATTAATTAAAATAAAGTTTTTAGTTACTTTATGACAATATATTAAAAGCGGGAGATGAGGGGGAAAAATGAAAATAGCGATAACAGGAAAAGGTGGAGTTGGTAAAACAACATTTGCCTCAATGATTTCAAGAATGTTTGCAGATGAAGGTTATAGGGTAGTAGCAGTAGATGCTGATCCAGATGCCAATTTAGCCTTAGCATTAGGTTTTCCAAAGGATGTTTATGAATCAATTGTACCAATATCTGAAATGAAAAAACTAGTATCAGAAAGAACTGCAACTAGTGAAGGGACATTTAATAAAATGTTTAAATTAAATCCAAAAGTAGATGATATTCCAGAAAAATATTGCAAAGAACATAATGGTGTAGGATTACTTACTTTAGGTACAGTAGATACAGGAGGTTCAGGATGTGTTTGTCCAGAACATGTTCTACTAAAAAGATTATGTTCACACCTTATATTACAAAATAAGGATGTAGTTGTAATGGATATGGAAGCTGGAATTGAGCACTTAGGAAGAGGTACAGCACAAGGAGTAGATGCTTTTATAGTAGTTGTTGAGCCAGGTGAAAGAAGCTTACAGACTTATAGAAAAGTTAAAAAACTTAGCAAGGATATAGGTGTAAAAAAAGTATACGTAGTTGGAAATAAAATGAGAGATGATAAAGATATAGAGTTTATAAAAAATAATCTAGAAGATGGTGAAGCTTTAGGGTTTATTCATTATAACCAAGATGTAATTGATTCAGACAGATCAAATCAATCTCCTTACGATACAAGTGAAGCAACTAGAAAAGAAATTAAAGCTATAAAAGATAGACTAGTTGAAATTAAAGCTAAAACAGTTCAAGTTTTATAAAATAAAAATAAAACAGCAAAAAGTAATTACTAAGATTACTTTTGCTGATTATTATAAAAACTGTGGGAGGAATATTGTTATGGGATTCAAATCTGATATTGAAATTGCTCAAGAGGCAAAACCTCTAGATATTAGAGAAATAGGTAAAAAATTAGGGTTAACAGAAGATGATTTAGAGTTATATGGTAAATATAAAGCTAAAGTTGATTATAATTTATTAAAAAAAGAAACAGGCAAAAAAGCTAAATTAATATTAACTACAGCTATTAACCCAACTCCAGCTGGAGAAGGTAAAACAACTACTACTATAGGTGTAGCAGATGCATTAAGTAAATTAGGTAAAAATGTACTTGTTGCACTTAGAGAACCTTCTTTAGGACCAGTTTTTGGTATAAAAGGTGGAGCAGCAGGTGGAGGATATGCACAAGTTGTTCCAATGGAAGATATAAACTTACATTTCACAGGAGATTTCCATGCTATAGGTGCTGCAAACAACTTATTAGCTGCTATGTTAGATAATCATATACATCAAGGAAATGAACTTGGAATAGATATAAGAACTATAACTTGGAGAAGATGCGTAGACATGAACGATAGACAACTTAGAAATGTTGTTGATGGTTTAGGAGCTAGAGCTGATGGTGTTGCAAGAGAAGATGGATTTGATATAACAGTTGCTTCAGAAGTTATGGCTGCTTTCTGTTTAGCAAGTGATATTATGGATTTAAAAGCTAGATTAGGTAGAATAGTTGTTGGTTATAACTATGAAGGTCAACCAGTTACAGCTGAACAATTAAAAGCTAATGGTGCTATGGCAGCATTATTAAAAGATGCCCTAAAACCAAATCTAGTTCAAACTCTAGAAGGAACACCTGCATTTGTACATGGTGGACCATTCGCTAATATAGCACATGGTTGTAACTCTGTTATAGCTACAAGAATGGCTATGCATTTTGCAGATTATGTTGTTACTGAAGGTGGATTCGGAGCTGACCTTGGTGCTGAAAAATTCTTAGATATAAAATGTAGAATGGCTAACTTAAAACCAGATGCTGTTATAATAGTTGCTACTGTTAGAGCATTAAAATACAACGGTGGAGTTCCAAAAGATCAATTAAATAATGAAAACTTACAAGCTCTAGAAGCAGGTATTCCAAACTTATTAAAACACGTTGAAAATATAACTCAAGTTTATAAATTACCTGCAGTTGTTGCTATAAATGAATTCCCAACAGATACTCAAGCAGAAGTTGAGTTGGTAAGAACTAAATGTAAAGAATTAGGTGTTAATGTTGCTCTATCTCAAGTATGGGCTAAAGGTGGAGAAGGTGGAATAGAACTTGCTGAAGAAGTATTAAGACTTTGTGAACAACCAAATGACTTCCAATTCTGCTATGAAGATGATTTAACATTAGCACAAAAAATAGAAGCTGTATCTACTAAGATATATGGAGCTGATGGTGTAATATTTACTCCTAAAGCTAAGAAAGAACTTGAAAGACTTGAAAGTTTAGGATTTGGTAATATGCCAGTTTGTATGGCTAAAACTCAATATTCTTTAACTGATGATTTAACTAAATTAGGTAGACCAACTGGATTTAATATCACAGTTAGACAAGTAACAGTTTCTGCTGGTGCAGGATTTGTTGTTGCATTAACTGGAGAAATAATGAAGATGCCAGGTCTTCCAAAACGTCCAGCTGCAGAAAGAATAGA
>NZ_CAKVJA010000089.1 GCF_934754925.1 uncultured Clostridium sp.
ATCGAATATTGAATAGGATGTGTTGGTCAACACTTTGTGTAACGGGCGTTTTATCCCAAATCTATCTTCGTTGACCAATCAAACCTATCATAAAAAAAATAAGCATAGATGTCTATCACTAAAGTGATTTTCATCTATGCTTATATTGTACAAATCTATCTACTCTCCCGATTTTTATAGATAAATTTATTAAAGTAATTGAGTAAATTTATATTCTATACATTATATTAACTTATAATTAACACTTATAGTATCTCCACTATTCATATCCTTCACCTTAACTGTATCCTTCTCAACTTCCTCTTCCCCAATTAAAATTACATTACTAACACCTAATTTATTAGCATAATTCATTTTCTTCTTTAATGAATCATCTTCAAAATATATAGTAGCCTTATATCCCTTTTCATTTAAGCTTTTTAGTACTTCTCCACAATACTCCATTGTCTCTCCTATAGGTAATATCAAATAATCTATCCTATTTTCTATACTATAATTATTTATAAATCCAATTTCCTTTAATACAAAAAATAATCTAGTAAGTCCAATAGAAATCCCTACCCCAGGTAAAATATTATCAGTATATTTTTCTGCTAAATTATCATATCTTCCCCCTGAACAAATAGATCCATAACTTTCATTACCTACTAATGTTGTTTCAAAAACAGTTCCAGTATAATAATCTAAACCTCTTATTATCTTTAAATTTATTTTAAACTCATCATCATTTACCCCTAATATTTCTAACATTAACTTTACTTTCTTTAGCTCTTTTAATCCTTCAATGAAATATTCATTTTCAATATTAAGATTAAAAAGATACTCTAATATTTTTTCATTAGATCCATTAATATCTAATATTCTATTAATATACTCACTTTTTTCACTGCCTATAAGATTTTCTAATTCACTAGTAAATACTTCTTTTCCTATTTTATCATACTTATCAATTAATATCATTACCTCATTAATATTTTCTATCTTTAATTTACTTAATACTCCCTTCAATATTTTTCTATTACTTAGCTGAAATTTATAATTAGGTAATCCTATTGATTTAAAAGCTTTAGATGCTAAACTTATAACCCATGCATCATTATCTATACTTAGTTCTCCTTTACCAATAACATCAATATCACATTGATAAAACTCTCTATATCTTCCCTTTTGGTTTCTCTCTCCTCTATATACCTTTCCTATCTGATATCTTTTAAATGGAAAAACTAAATTATTATAATATTGAGCCACATATCTAGCAAAAGGCACTGTTAAATCAAATCTTAATGCTAAATTATTTTTTCCTTTTTGAAAGCTATAAACTTGTTTTTCTGTTTCACCTCCACTTTTAGCAAGTAATACTTCTGCTTTTTCTATTATTGGTGTATCTATAGCTAAACATCCATTATCTTCATATACCTTTGTTATTTTAGATACTATATCATTGAATATTTGTTGCTCCTTTGGTAATAACTCCATGAACCCCGGTAATATACTTGGTTTTATAATATTTCTTTTCATAATTAATTCACTCCTAAAATAATTTCTATACAAAAAAGCCATGTAGGCATATATCCCACATGGCTCTAAATAAATTATGATTCCACTTAACTTATCATTACCAGAGATACAAGCCTACACTGATAGACTTGTATCTGCCTTTGAACAGACCAAGTCTCTAGTAATGATGATGAATTTTGTTTTGTTTGCTTGTATTAAGTGTTTTCATAATCTTCCTCCTGAAATAAATTAATATTATTATACTCTTATACAATTTAATATTCAATAATTTTCTATCTATAGCTTGAGGTATCTATAAAATAAATTTAATCCTCCCCATAAATTTCTTCTACTTCTTTTAAATATGGAATTGATGGTTGTGCACCTTTTCTTTGAACTGATATTGATGATACTTGATTTCCAAAATTCACTGCCTTTATTAAAGTTTCTTTATTAATATTTTTAAAATCTAACTTCGAACTTAAACCTCCAATAAAACTATCTCCTGCTGCAGTTGTATCTATTGCTTTTACCTTATATGCTGGTACTAATTCACAGAAATCTTTTCCTATTACCGCAGCCCCCTTAGCTCCCAAAGTAATTATTACAAACTTAACGCCTTTTTCTAAAAATACTCGACCTGCTCTATTTGCATCTTCCAAAGTTTCAATCGTAACTCCTGTTAATACTTCTGCCTCTGTTTCATTAGGAACTATAATATCTGTTACCTTTAAAAACTCTTCATTTATTTCCTTTGCTGGAGCTGGATTTAATATTGTTACCTTTCCAAATTCCTTAGCTCTTTTAAATGCCTTTAAAGTCATTTCTTCAGCTGTCTCAAATTGAGCTATTAAAATATCAGATTCTTTAATTTTCTCTACTGAAGATTCAATTTCATATTCATCAATTGTCATATTGGCTCCTGATACAACTATTATTGAATTATTTCCATTTTCATTAACCATAATAAAAGCCATTCCTGTTGCTTCTTTTTTATCTTCAAAAACGTATTTCACATCTATATTATCTTCTTGTAGTTTATTCTTAAGAATTTGTCCATTTTCATCTTTTCCTATTTTAGCTATCATAGAAACTTCAGCTCCGCATCTTTTAGCTGCAACAGCTTGATTTGCACCTTTTCCTCCTGCTATCTTTTCAAATGATTGTGATAAAATAGTTTCTCCTACCCTTGGTATATCATCAACTTTTACAACTAAATCCATATTAATACTTCCAAGTACACATACTTTATTCATAAGTTCATCTCCTCTTAACACCTCTATTTAAATTACTAAATCCTTTAAGTATATAATACACTTTTTATAAAAATTATTTAATGTCTTTTATTAAAAATTTCTTCTATACTTTCTCATAAAAAAAAGATATTTATAAGTTACTACAATTCACTTAAAAATATCTTTTTATAATTATATTCTTCTATAATAATTCTTCTACGCAAGCTATACCTATAGCCCCTGGACCTATATGACAACTAACACTTAGTGATAATGGATATATCTGAATATCATAGTTTGGAAATGCTTCTTCTAACTCACCTTTCCACTCTATTCCTACTTCCTCACTACCTGTATATGCAGCATATATTCTCATATTTGAATTACTTGCAAATCTATTTTTAATATCATCAGCTATTGCTTCCTTCATAGCTCTCTTAGCTTGCTTCCTTCCTCTAACCTTTTTAAATGCATCTAATTTTTCACCTTGAATTTGTAGAACTGGATTAATATTTAATACTTTTGCAAAAGAAGCAACTGCCGGTGTAAGTCTTCCACCTTTTTTAAGGTAATCTAATGTATCAGGTACTATATAAATGCTAGCCTGATATTGTCTATCTTCTAATATTTCTTTTATTTCTTTAGCTGATTTACCTTTCTTAACAAGATTTATTGCATCTTTAACTGATTGTAATTGAGTTACAGATATTCTTCTATTATTAACAACAAATACCTTTCCTTCATACTCTTCTGCTAACATTACTGCTGTTTCATAAGTTCCACTTAGTGAACTAGACATAGGAATATATATTATGTACTCTTTCTCTTTAAGAACCTCATCCCAATTTTTCATTACATCTCCTGGTGATGGTTGTGATGTATTCACATCTAAATTATCCTCTAAAAATTTATAGAATTCTTTTTGATTTAATGTTAATCCTTCATA
>NZ_CAKVJA010000090.1 GCF_934754925.1 uncultured Clostridium sp.
AGTCTTTGTTTTAAGACTCTCAAAAGAATTGCTGGTTTACTTTAACTATATTCTGTTCAATTTTCAAAGACCATTTGCTCTGTCGCATCGAAGCGACTTCCTTATCTTATCATTACTCTTCGCTACTGTCAATAACTTTTTTTAAAAAAGTTTTTTGACCTTTTCGCTCAAGCAACGTAATTTATCTTATCACTTAACGTCTAACAAGTCAAACACTTTTTTGTTTTTTGTTAGTCATCAGCGACGTGTTTTATCTTATCACCTTTTACTGGTGTATGTCAACATATTTTTCTATTATTAATAAAATAAATTTTAAAATATACTAAGACCCAGGAATATTTCATCTTAGGTCTTATTCTTAGTAAAGTTTCTATTTCTTTTTTATCTACTAATTATATATAAATTTTACTATAGAGATACATTATCTTAATATTAATTATTTTTTAGTTTTTCAAGTAAGTAACCTTGTATATAATTTCATAAAGTTACTTATCACATCCTAATGCCTTAATTATTATTAATGCAGTATCTTCTATAGCCCTTTGAGTTACATCTATAGTTTTACATCCTAATCTTCTAATTATTTTCTCTGCAAAATCAAACTCTTCTAATATTCTAGCGTCACCTGCATATTCAATATTAGATGGAATTCTATGAAACTTATCTAACCTTCTTTTTCTTATTTCTATTAATTGTAATGGATTTATTGTTAATCCAAATACTTTATGTTTATCTATTTCATATAATTCCTTAGGTACCTCAACTTCAGGAACTAAAGGAATATTAATAGCTTTGATTCCCTTATTAGCTAAATACATACATAATGGTGTTTTTGAAGTTCTTGAAAGCCCTACCAAAACTACATCTGCATTTTTTAACCCTCTATAATCTTTACTATCATCATACTGCATAGCAAACTCCATTGCTTCAATCCTCTTAAAATAAGCTTCATCAGTTTTCCACATAGCGCCCGGATTATATTGTGGTTGTTGGTCTAAAAGTGATGACGCAATATTTATTATAGGGCCTAGAACATTTATTACAGATAGATTGCTTTCTACACATTTCTGAGTTAAATATTCCCTCACATTCACCGTAATAATTGTTGACACAATCATTGCTCTTTCGCATTCCTTTATATCACTCATTAAATCTTCTACATCCTCTAAGGACTTAACATAAGGTACCCTTTTTACTTCTACATTTTCAGGAAACTGACTTGCTGCCGCTTCAGCCACTTGCTCCGCTGTTTCACCTATTGAATCTGATACTGCAAAAATCGTTAACATTCTTAATAACCTCCTATTTTCCATATTAAATATTATCTTTAATAAATTCTCTTCCCAATTATTATTATAACAAGTTTCTTGAATAAATTGCTAACATAGTGAATTATTATATTTAATATGATAAAATCTAACTATACTTATTATAACTTTAGGAGGAGCTTATGAAATATTCTTTTAATAAAGATAAAATTCTTACAATTGGAATATTACCAGTTATGTGGCTTATATATTTTTTATTTGAAGTTTTTAGTGGTAGAGTTAATGATCTATATACATTAGTTTTAAACCTTTGCTTAACCTTAGTATTTGCCCTTACCGGATGGATTATATATAAATGTAATACTAAAAATCCAAATGGATTAAATACTAAAATATTATTAACAACATTTATAATATTAATGCTATTAGATCAAGGAATAAAAATAATTATAAAAATTAAATTTTTTCATTACTATTTTGAAATAATACCTAACTTCTTATCTTTTAATCCAATAATAAATACTCAAGGTTCCTGGTTAAATGCAAGATTTAATTTTAATATTAGTTTTCCATTATTAATATTAATTAATGGTATATCATTAATGTTATTTGTTGAAATTTATAGATATATTAAATTTAGAAATGGAAAAAGCTTTTGGACAGATATGTGCTTCTTATTTATATTTGCAGGTGCACTATGCTCTTTTATAGATAAAGTTTTTTATGGTGGTAGCTTAGATTTTATTGGTATAAGTAACCTATTTATAGCTGATTTAAAAGACATATATATTAATCTTGGATTATTATTTTTTATTATGTCATGTTATAAGAGTGGATTTTTTTCTGAAGAGGATACTAGCCTAAAAGATGATATAACAGCAATTAAAAATTTTTTTAAGTTTATAAAAACTGATATTATAAAAGTATTAAAAAAGGAAAAGGTATAAATACCTTTTCCTTTTATATATATATATTATGCTAAGCAAGTTCTTATTAAAAAATCACTTCTATATTAGAAGTGATTTTGGTGGCTTACCGGGGAATCGAACCCCGGACACCTTGATTAAAAGTCAAGTGCTCTACCGACTGAGCTAGTAAACCATTTTACCTGGCAACGTTCTACTCTCCCACACAGTCCCCCGTGCAGTACCATTGACGCTGTAGAGCTTAACTTTCCTGTTCGGAATGGGAAGGAGTGTTTCCTCTACGCCATCATCACCAGATTCATTTTTTTATTTGTTTTGTTGATTTGTCCCTCAACAAGTATTAATTATATACATATATTCTACATATGTCAACATATTTTTAAAAATAATTTTATTATTCTCTAATTTTTATTTTTTATTCATAAAATACTTTTTATATAGTAAATATTTTAATAAAAAATAGATATCTATTATTTAAAGTTTAAGCCATTTGATATTAAGAACTCAACTTTACTCGTAATTTAAATTATGAACTAATATTAACTTAATTCCTTATTATATGTAGACCATTCTTATACTTCATAGCTCAATTCAGATAGTAATTTCTTATAAAATTATTTAATTGCTTAAATTTAATAATTCTCTAATAAAGTTTTTCAATCTTGCAGAATCAACTGATATTCCTATACCTATTATAGAATTTTTAAGTAATCCTGCTAGTTTATTTAACTATTAATAATGCCTTACCTTTTTAACTTATATATTAAATAATGTAAAAACATCCTCTAGCTAAGAAAGTAACGCTAAAACAAGCCTTACTATTAAAATTAATTTATTATATAATTATAATATTTTAAAAAATCAAAAATAAATAATTAAAAATAATATCAGCAAATATATGATATTATTTAAAATAATTATTTATAAATAAAAAAACTCTAATCTATCATAAGATAAATTAGAGTTTTGGTGCGCCATCACGGGTTCGAACCGGGGACACCCTGATTAAGAGTCAGGTGCTCTACCAACTGAGCTAATAGCGCATATTACCTGGCAACGTTCTACTCTCCCACACAGTCCCCCGTGCAGTACCATTGACGCTGTAGAGCTTAACTTTCCTGTTCGGAATGGGAAGGAGTGTTTCCTCTACGCCATCATCACCAGATCTTTGAGATTGTTATCTCAAAATTGCACATGAATTATTTTATATTTTGGTCAAGCCCTCGACCTATTAGTATCAGTCA
>NZ_CAKVJA010000091.1 GCF_934754925.1 uncultured Clostridium sp.
CTAGAATACCTACCATTCCATTTTAAAGCACAAGTCCCCCTACTCCCATGCCTATTTTTTATTACAACAGCATTCATACATTCAGGATTTTCATCTGCATTTTTAGAATTATATTTTAACTTTCCTTGCTTAAATAACATATCCCTATAAGCTTTATCATCAAGCTTAATATTTCTATAGAGAGCTATAACTTGATCACTGTCCTGTTCAATTCTAGCACTATCTTGAATATCACTAGAATCAATTTTCTCAATAGCCATATCTCCACCCTTTTTATCAACTATTCTATTAGCTTGAGCTAACAAAACAATACATATATCCTCTTCCATAGCAAGAGTCTTAAGTACTCCACTAACTTTTCCTAACCTATTAGTCATAAGATCCTTATCAGAAAAATCTATATATTTATTAATATAATCAACAAATACAACATCTAATTCATTTTGCATTTTATAAACTTTAATTTCATTAACAAACTTTTCAAAATCAGTTTCTGTTGATACATAAATTCTTTTATTTATTAATGTAGCCATAAAATTAGCAATGCTATCCTTATCCCCTTTTAATATAGTATCTTCAGTAATTGCTTTAGTAGATAATGAAAGGTAACTTCCTGCTATTTTACTAAAAACTTGACTTCTAGTCATTTCAGCACTACCATAAAAAATCTTATGTCCACTTAATGCCATGTTTGAAGCAAGCTGCAGAGAAAAAGTAGTTTTCCCTACTCCACTTCTAGCAAATACAGTTATAAGCCTTCCCTTTTGAAAATTTCCTAAATACTTATCAAGATATACTAATCCAGACCTTATTCCCTTGTCCCTATTTTCATCATAAAGCCAATTTATATATTCATCATACTGAGCGTCTATATCTATTTCCTTTTTAACACTACACTTATGAATTTTTATCTTAACATTTTCAATCTCATTTTCAATTTCCTCAAGCTCCATATCACTATTTACTTTATCCATAACTTCAAGATAAAGGTACTTTTTATAATTGCTTATTAATAATAATATTTTTGTGTTAAATGCTAAATCACTAGCACTACAAGTAAATATCTCTGAAACGTAATTCACTCCATCCATTTCATTAATATTCTTCTTATGGTATTCTAAAAAAGTTATTAAATCTATTTCTAGCTTTTCTTCAATCATCTCTAATATGCCTAAATAAATTCTCATATGTTTAGAATATAAAAACATTTCTGGCTTTATCTTCTCTCTAGCATTAATAGCAAGGCTACTCTCTTTAAGCATAGACCCTAAAATCTCTTGTTCTAATTGTATTTGATTATTACTTAACATCATCATAAAATTCTCCCCTTTGTACTCTTATAAATAAATTAATTGTTTTTATTCTATCCTGCAGTTCAGGAATAGTTTATTCTAGTCTATATAATCCTCAATATTTATCTTGAACTTTTCTTTCTCTCTTTCTTTCTGAAGCTTACGACTATAATTACGCCATATATCACCATCATTTAGAAATCTTTTAACCCCATTTTCTCTTCTTAAAAAGCTTACTAAGTTCCAGCTATAGTCGTAATAATGATCACTATAATAAATTTCATTATAGTTTTTTATAGCTAATATTACTTCATTTTCTCCATAAACATTAATTGCATATTCTATTGCATTTTTAATTGATGGATACAATATTTTCTCATTGTTAATTTCAGTTTCATTCCAAGCATTAAATATATTTATATATAATTTATTATTATATTTATTATATTTATTATTATTTAAATCATAGTTATCCTTCCCATATTCTAAAGAAATACAATCTTCATCAAGATAGCTATTTCTCTTATGTTGAGCATGTTTTTCATAGTCATTACTAACTGGTTCAATATAACTACCGGTATCATTATAACCATTTGTTATTTTGTTACCAGTATCAATATTGCCAGTGGTTATATTACTACTAGTATCTAAATTACCACTAGTCATATCATTACCTGGTTCTATATTACTACTAGTATTTTTATTATAAAAATCTCCAGCATAGTGATTTTCATCACTATACTGGTTTTCTTTATTACTATGGTCAAAGTTATTTTCAATAGTATGAAGATAATTCTTAATAACTCTATATTTATTAGTTCTTCCTACACTTTTTATTATTTCTATATATCCCTTATTCTCCAAGGACTTTAAAATCCCTAAGATCTTTTTTTTACACTTAGTTTGGAATGCATCCATCAAAGTTGCAATTGAAATAGCAATCTCATCTTTAACCTCTTTTATCATTGATATAAACATTAAGAACATATATCTTTCATCTTTATTAATATTTTTATCATTAAAAACATTTGTAATAACTTGACCATTAGTATTCATTATATTTCCTCCCTTTAAACCTTTACTTTAACTACCTAAATATCAAAGTCATACTCATGTAGCATTTTTTCTACAGTAGTTTCATATATTGAGCATAAATTTAAATGTGGTTGAATTGCTATAAGCCTTATTTTGCTGCACTCCATTCTAGATAAAAATTTATCTATAGCCCCTATTCCTAAAAGCTTAACTTCCTCATTGTCATATGCAGATATAACATTAACATTTGCTGAAAATAAAGTAATTACCTCTATAACATCTCTTCCTATTAAAATTACATCACAAGTTTTTGAAATAAAGTCATCACCATCTGGAACTTCTACATTTTCATTAAATAAAGCTCTTACATTTTCACTTTCCAGTTCCTCTATTCTATCAAGTATTACTTTAAAGGCTATAAATGATATCATTTCTACATAATCTGAAAAACCATATTTTAATCTTAAATTTATTATTGCTTCTTTAAATTCTTCTCTTTCAATAAACTCATAATGTTTTTTTAGCTTTAATATAGTCATTTCCCTTACTAATTCTTCATTTAATTTATTTGCTATATAATTGTTTTCCATAAATTTCTCCACCCTTCAATTGTTTTACCTATTGGTAATATATTACAACATAATTTTTTCATATTTTTAATAAACTTCTTAACTTAATTTTAAAAAATTCTTATATATGTATTAAGAATTTCACACTTTTTTCTTGTTGGTAACTTGTAATAAATTTTTATAAGATTTAAAGGCAGTAATAAGCCTTATTTTCATAATTCTTATTACTACCTATTCTTATTAAATTAACTCAATTTACTATACAGTAAACTTTGTAACAGCTCTTTCAGTTACTTGAGCTGAGTATTTTGATACTAAAGCTCCCTTTTTATTTTCAAAGATATTATTTTCAATTAAGCTATCCATTAAAGCTTGTACCTCATCATTTGTTATACCAGCCTTAACATCTGAAATTGAAATATTAGATTTCTCTCCACTTTCAGTTAAAAAAGTCATTGTTAATGTATATTCCATAATTCACGCACCCCCATATTATTATTCTTGAATT
>NZ_CAKVJA010000092.1 GCF_934754925.1 uncultured Clostridium sp.
ATTTGTTTTGATGTACCATCTTCATCAACACTTGGTCTTGCAACACTTCCTAATGATTGCCAATCATTTTGCATTCCTAAAGATGGACCAGTACCACCACTTCTAATACTTGCATCTAACTTAGTTATTTTTTCTGATACTTGTTTATCATCAAATAATTTCTGTGCTACCTCTAATTCTGCTTCTAAAACAGACTTATCTGGATGATATTCATTGCTTATAGGATCCGGTGTATTTAATCTATT
Organism: uncultured Clostridium sp.; assembly: GCF_934754925.1. Lineage (GTDB taxonomy): Bacteria > Bacillota > Clostridia > Clostridiales > Clostridiaceae > Clostridium. The sequence goes on from NZ_CAKVJA010000092.1 coordinate 246, forward strand.
AGATAACTCATCTAAAGTATCTTGAGTTACATCATCTTTAAGAACAAGTCTTAAATCATCAGTATATAAAGCTTTTATATCATCAGCCAAACTATCATATTCATAGAATCTAATTTCAGACATTGTTTGTACACTTCCACCATATCCTGATGTATCTACCTTAATCTTCTTTGCAGTTATTGGTTCTGATAGCTTTACAGTGTAATATTTATGTCCATTAGAAACTTTTGATTGGAATGATGTTGGGTAAACTACATTTTGATTTCCTTCCTCATCCCAGTAAGTAACCTTAACTTTATATAAAGACATATTATATCCTTGCTCTAATGTCTCTGCAAAAGCTATTGATCCTATTGTATAACTATCATCAAATGTAATTTCTGAACCTCTATTAGATCCATAGCTAGCTCCTGTATCCCAGTCATTAACCTTCCATGAAGTCGTAAAATCTCCATCTACTAATGCATATTCTGAGTCATATTTTAAAGCTGAATCGTTAGTTGCCCATCCATCAGCATCTAACTTATTACGTACATCAATAATATGAGTTGTACCTATTTCATTTTCATCTGTAGGTCTATTAATAAGCTTGTACTCTGACATCACTGGTGGATTTACTGATGTTGTACTAGCTATATATGTACTAGACATCTTACTAGTTCCTAAGTGATTAGTGGCAGTTACTCTTACTTCATAAGTTGCATTATCTTCAAGATTATTTATTGTATAACTATGACTTTTTACTAATTTACTCTTATCTGGATTAGTTACATCAGAGCTATCTTCAGTTACCTTTTTATTATTATCGTTAGCCTTTATCCAGCTTTTATCTGTATCTCCTACTTTTCTATAGTAAATATCAAACTCTCTAGCTTGAGAATGTTCTTCCCAGCTTACAGTAAATGATTTATATCCTTGAACTGTTGTTAAGTTTCTTGGTGGTTCTGGTGATTGTATTGGAACAACTTGTATTTCTGATACTGTTCCCTTATATCCATCATAATAACTTTGGATTATGTTGTAATTTTCATCTACATTGTCAGGTTTTCCATCAAAAGCTGATGGATTTTCGCTTTCACCTTCGTATCCACTACTCCATTCTCCATTTAATGATTGAATACTAACTCTATATATATCATAAGGCTTAATGTCTTTATCTAATATATTTAAACTTGTTTTATTTGTTTGAAGTTTTTTAGTACTCTTAACATTCCCATTTGAATCAAGCTTTTGATATGTAACTTCATATGCAGTTACATTAGGCTGTGGATCCCATGTTAAAGTTATTCTTTCATCATGTAAATTTGTTGATGTTTCAACTGTTTTTATTTGAGGAATATTCATTTCTGGTTCTGGAATTTCTTTATAAACATTGTTTAAAAACTCTATTTTAGCTATTTCAGAAATCTTTTTATTACCTCTATTTCCTGTTACATTAATAGAAATCTTCTTAACAGCTACTTGCTTTCCAAGGTCTATTACCAAATCTCCAGATTCTGCACTTCTAAAAGTTGCAACTCCTGCATTTTCATTAGGAAAACTTATTGTTTCAATATTTCCATTTTCATCTTCATAAGTTATAGTTCCTGTACTTGGAAGTGATGCCTCTTCATTGCTTGAATATTCAGGTGCCTTTAATACTATTTGTTCCATATCCACAGCTTCATTACTTCTTAAACCTGTAGATAAATCTATACCAATAACTAATGGTGATTCTTCACTTGGTGCTTCTCCATCAGCCTTAGTCATTGTAACTGACTTATTATTGTCTACAAATATATCTCTTATATCTGTTCCTTCCTCTAACTTTAAATTGCTATCATCAATAGTAATTTTGTTTAGATCTAATATTGCATCAGTATCAACTATTTCTACATTTCCCCTAGTTAAGCCTATATTTTCATTAATATAAGTTAAATCCGCAACATTAACTTTTCCATCTTTATTAATATCATATTTTGAATTAGATGATCCTATATTTTCAAATACTAAATTATAATCACCCATATCTATTTTTCCATCGCCATTAACGTCTCCAGCTAAAAATACTCCATTATACTTTAGAGCTTCATTATAACTAGTTCCTAAAATGACTCTCTTTGAAAAATCTTTTATTTCTATATTATCTACTGTAGTATCTATGTAACTTTCTGATTTAATTTCAGCACTATATGTTCCAAGCTCTAGCTTTTCAATTATAATATGTAAGAAGTAAATATCATTTTCTCCATCTTCTAATGGTTGCTTCTTTGAATTTAACTTTTCAATTTTATATGTTACTCCATTATCTAAAGTTCCTTCTTCAGTTGATAGATCAGATATTTGCCCAATATTTTGATTTTCCTTAAATAGGTTAATATTTATTGAATCAGTATTAATTATTGGCATAGCAAAATTAATATCAAATTCTAATTTCCCATAATTTTTTACTTCTTCAGAAATAATAGATTTACCTTGGCTCTCTTTCTCTTTTCCATCAATTTCATTTATATTATTAGATTGTTCAACTTCTACACTTGAATTGTCTTGAATATCATTATTCTCTAATTTATCATCAGAGGATATATTACTTTCCTCAAATGTTTGTCCATTATCTTGAGTTAATGATTCTTCATAATTTGAATCATTATCACTATTATTCTCATTAAGATTATTATCGCTAGAATTATCACTCTCTACAGTGGTATTATTGTTTTCTATTTTATCAGTATCCTCAACAATTACCTCCGTTGAATTATTAATGTGTTCATTAACATTAATAGAATCATCTACTTTAGTAGTTGAGTTCATGGCTTCCACTGACATAGTAGATAAATTTGTTGCTGCCAATGCTGTTGCAATAGTACATGATACTATTTTTTTCATTTATGCCCTCTCCTTTTTCGTCAAATTTAGTCAACATAACTTAGCATTCTACATTTTATATTATTATTTATTATTTTAAAACCCCTTTTTTTAATATTTTATTTAATAAAATTAAAT
>NZ_CAKVJA010000093.1 GCF_934754925.1 uncultured Clostridium sp.
TATATCATGGAGTAAGAAAGATGGATCTGCCTTTGTTTTTTGCAGAGCAGGAATACCGGTTTAATCATAGAAATATAAGAAACGAAGTAATGCTAAAAGTACAAGAATATATATCTTTATCTCACACTATAACCAGAGAACAAATATCTTTTGCTTTAGATACAGCTTTTCCTATGTTTTCTAATTAGTGAATCAGATGGTCAATTATATAATTAAAAGTTGCGGTAAAAATCCCCTAAGTTTTAAATCAAAAGTTGATATTTGGATTTGGATATGGTATTTTTAGTTAAAAGTTACGGTAAAAGTTCCATAAGTTTTAATTGAAAGGATGATTTTGATGTCTAACGTTATTAAAAGAGATTATTACCTTAAACAAATTATTGATAAAAAAGAAAATGGTTTGATTAAAGTTATTACTGGCATAAGAAGATGCGGTAAGAGTTATTTGTTATTTAATTTATTTTATGATTACCTAATAAATAATGGAATTAGTAAAGATAATATAATCACCATTGCTTTAGATGATGATCTTTATATTAAATATCGGAATCCAGATGAATTATCAAAATATATCCGTGAAAAAATAGTTAATGATGATATGTATTATATTTTGATTGATGAAGTTCAATATGCTATTAGCAAAGAAGAATTAAGAAATTCAGAAGATATTAAACTATATAATGTGCTTAACGGGTTAATGCGACTTCGTAATGTTGATATTTATGTAACAGGATCTAATTCTAAGATGCTTACTAAAGATGTATTAACGGTATTTAGGGGAAGAAGTGATGAAATTAAGATGTATCCAATAACCTTTAAAGAATACTATAATTTTGCCGGTGGTGATAAGACTGAAGCTTATGAGGAATATGCTTTATATGGTGGAATGCCACTTGTCTTAAATAAGAAAAATGATGTTGAAAAAGTAACCTATTTAAAAAATCTTTTTAGTGAAGTTTATTTTAAAGACATTATCGAAAGATATAGCATTGAATTACCAGATGTGTTGAATGAATTAACAGATGATTTGTGTTCTTCAATTGGTTCATTGACAAACGCTAATAAGATTGCGAAAACTCTAAATTCAATCAAAAAAATCAAAGTATCTAGTAACACAATAACAAGTTACTTAGACTATTTAATGGAATCATTTCTTTTTAATAATGCGAAAAGATATGATGTCAAAGGTAAAAAGTATTTTGAATATCCATCAAAATATTACTGCACTGATATTGGACTTAGAAATGCAAGACTTAACTTCAGACAACAAGAAGAAACACATATTATGGAAAACATCATTTATAATGAACTTATCAGTCGTGGATATTTAGTTGATGTTGGAGTTGTGGAGATAGTTGAAAAAATAGATGAAACCCGAGTTAAAAAACAATGTGAAATAGATTTTGTTGTAAATAAAGGTACAAAAAAATACTATATCCAATCAGCATTAAGTGTTTCAGAACCTGATAAACTAAAAACAGAAATCAGACCATTATTAAAGACTAAAGACTTTTTCAAGAAAATATTGATAAGTAAAACTTCAATGAAGCCTTTTGTTGATGAAAATGGGATTCTTCATTTAGGGTTATATGAATTTTTATTAAATGAAGATTCACTAGAATTGTGATATCAACAAACTTTACTGTTGATATATTTCGAATTATTAAATCATATAATAAAAGAAGTATTTAAAGAACTATTTAATCAATCTATCTATCAAAGGCTAATTGATAGATAGATTTTTTATCTTATTTTTTATTAATGATTTCGACAGCTTTTTTCGACTGCCATCTTTGCCAGATGTCATTTTGTCAGAAACAAAATTCGGCCCTTTGGCAACACTGAGCCTTCAAGTGTAGCAGGGAGATATCCCATTTATAAAGCGGCTTTCGCGGCATATGCTCAATCTGCAGATATATTAAAAAAATTGCATAAGTTTTTGAAACTTACACAATTTTGTTGACAAACCCCTTTTATTCAAGATTCATCAGATAACTGCTATCTGTAAGAAAATCACTATCAGCTGTACCATTTACTACAACAGCTGTATGAAGACTGTCCAGTACCACATCCGGTACAGCTATAACATACGTATTTTCAAAAGAATCACCAGGCGCAAAATCTTTCTGATATAAGGCATGCTGTGCAGAATCTCCAGGCTGATAAGAATGATAAATGACTCCACTGCTGGTATACCCAAGATTTCCTTCATCGCTGTATCCCTCTACACTCATGATATACCCATACTGATAGAACATAGGAATTACAGAATCACCCGTATTCTGTATAAAAGTGTCTATACAGACAAATGTCCATTCTTTCTTAAGATTTCCATCTTCATCAATAAACAATGGATCTTCTGTCAATTTTCCAAGTGCATTGGGATCTTCATGAAGTTCTTCTCTGTTTTTAGTATACGAGACATTTTCAATCGTATACGATACTTCTCCCTCTGCTCCACTTGGAGTGACGGTAATGGTTCTGTGCAGATCCAGATCTTTATCCCTTGCATACAATGTTTCAAGATTCATTATCCAGTCTTCCGTACTTTTTCTTTCCTGTAAAGACTGAGAGAAATCTTCCAGTACAGCACTGTCAAATGTATCAATATTCACATCCTGAGCATTTTCTGCATTTTTATCTCGTTTCATCTGTTTCAAAGCATTTGTCACTTTGTCAATATTACTTACAGCCACCACTCCTGCAAGTAAAGCAACAATTGCTCCGGTTATCATTGTATTCTTATGCATATCAGTATTTCACCCTGCCTTCCACGATATTATAAATTTCATCAGATAAGGAACTTAAAGACTCCCCATCATGACAGGCAAGTACTATCAAAGCTCCTCTTTCCTTATGTTTGAATATGATCTTCTTTACCTTCTCTACACTTTCTTCATCCAAGGCATTAAATGGTTCATCTAATAAGATGATATCTGGATTTTCCATGAAGCAGCACGCTAACCCTAACTTCTGTTTCATACCTAATGAGTATTTTCTATAGGTTCTTGTATCATGAGGATCAAGCCCTACTTCCATCAGTGCATTTTCTATATCTTCTTTTGTCGCTACTTCTTTTAAAGAAGCGATCATCTCAAGATTCTTATACCCTGTAAAATTATCCAGAAAAGCAGGAGATTCTATCAAGGCACTGATAGAACGAGGAAAAGAGATATCTTTTCCAAG
>NZ_CAKVJA010000094.1 GCF_934754925.1 uncultured Clostridium sp.
AAGAATTGCTGGTTTACTTTAACTATATTCTGTTCAATTTTCAAAGACCATTTACTCTGTCGCACCGAAGCGACTTATTTATCTTATCATCTCTTACTACATATGTCAACAACTTTTTTTAAGTTTTAACATTTGTCGCAATCAACATTGATTATATTATCACTTCAAGAGATACATGTCAATAACTTATTTTTAAGTTTTTTAGTACTCTGTCATTGGTGATGTGTTTTATGTTATCACTATTAATTTACTTAGTCAATACATTTTTATATAATTTTATCTATAATATTTTTAATATTATTTTCCTTCACTTTATCTAATATTTTTACTGGTCTTTCTCCTAGTAAAAATACTACATGTGCCAAATTTAATATTTCATCTTTATCATGAGTTACTAAAATTATTGTTGTTTTTTTCTCTAAATTAATTTTTTTTACTATCGCAATTATATCATTCTTACATTTAATATCTAATGATTTAAATGGCTCATCCATTAATATAATCTCCGGCTCTCCAATCAGTGCTCTAGCTAAATTAACCCTTTGTTTCATTCCACCACTTAACTGATGTGGATAATAATATTTGAATTCACTTAATCCCACTAAACTTAAAATCGTATTAATTTTTTTCTCCAGATCCTTTCCTCTTGAATATTTTTTTACTACTATTTTTAAGTTATTATATATATTTATCCAAGATATTAGGGAATCATTTTGAAATACATATGATATCCTTCTATTTTCTTCTAATAACCTTTCTGAAATATTATTTAATAACGTTGTTTTTCCACAGCCTGATTTACCAATAATACAGTTTATCTTATTATCATCGAAATTTATATTAAAGTTTTTATATATAACCTTTTCTCCATATTTGCAATTTATATTTTCTATTAACATAACTTCTAAATTTTCCTCTCTTATAATCAGTAACGCTATAAAATCTTAATAAAAATATTATATATTCTATAAGATTACAGCTTATGTTTTTTAAAAATTCTACTGATAATTAAATCAAATAAGAAAACAATACCCGTTATTATTATCATCCAAGCAATAATTCTTGATGTATTTAATTGCATTTTTTCAAATTGAATAATTGTACCAATACCGTACTGTGGCTGAGAATAAACTTCTCCTGAAATTACAACCTTAAATATTAAAGATAAAGTTGAATTAATTACTTTTTTAATTGCTATTAATATGACAGGTATTATCAATGTAATAATTTTATCTATAATTTCAATTCTATATATGTTAAACACTTGTAATAAATCCTTATCAATATCTAATAAAGAATTTAAAATGACATCATAAAAAATTGGAAATGATATTACTATTCCTATTATTATTGGTGCAAACTCTTTAGAAGTCCAAATTAATACTATTACTATAAAGGCCATTGTAGGTATAGATTTTAAAAAAATTATTATTACATATAAAAAATTATAAATAAATTTATTAAAATAACTAAAAATTGATAGCATTATAGCTATAGCTAATGATAGTATAAAGCTTTCTATGCATCTAAATATGCTACTAAATATTAGTATTATAAAATTATTAGAAAATATTATAGTATATATATCAGATAAAACATTAAAAAAAGAAGGCAAAAGTAGCCTATTATCAACAATAATAGCTGCCGTTTGCCAAACCAATATAAGTATAAATATTGAAATAGTTAAGTATCTTTTATTCTTTAATGAATATTGAGTCATATTCTTCAATTTCCCCTTTGTTTTCTCCATCTATAATAGAAAAATAGGTTTCATATTCTTCTTCCGAATTTTCTATCCTTATAAAATTTAAATTACTATTTCTTATAGATTCATTAATAACATCCTTATTCACAGTTATCCCCAGCTCTTCACATTTTTCAGCTGCTAACTGTGGATTATCTAATACCCATTTCTCACTTTCGCTAAATGCTTCTATTAATTTATCATAATCATTAATATTTTTTATTTTATTGTAGAACTCTTCTTTTATTAATAATGTTGATTGTGGATATCCTCTTTCAACATTATTTAATTTCGCCCATTCCTCATTTAAACTTAGAATAATTTTTATATTACTCTTCTTAGCCATTACTGCTGATAATACCGGCTCTGGAACTACTGCATATTTTGCTTGTCCGCTAATAAGCAATGGAGCAAGTTCTGATGCTGCTCCAACATATGAAAATTCTATATTTTGTTGATTTACATTACTATTTAATAATATATTTTTAAACACAATATCAGGAGTAAGCCCTTTTCCAGTATTATATACTTCACATCCCTCTAATTCTGATATATTAGAAATATCTTCTGTAGACACTAAGTATAATGACCCCCAACCTATTGTTGCTGCAACCTTATATCCTAAACCTTTTTTGTATGCCTGCAATGCTAAATTTGATGGAACTATTGCTAAATCAGCTTCACCCTTCATTAATTCTGATAAAAGTAAGTCTGTAGTTTTCTGAACCGAAGATTCTAAAGTAATATTATCCACTTTACTATTATCAGTTATTAATTTACTTATCGCTATTGACGGCAATCCATCTGGAGATATTATTGTTGCCTTTATTTCTTCATTATTATTACTAATATTTTCTTGAATATTTTCCTTATCACAAGATACCATAAATATTACTATTAATATTAATACTATAAAATTTAACACCCTTTTCATAAGATCACCCCGTATTAAATCTTATCATACAATACCATTATTTTCTATATATTTTTGTTTTTTCTATATTATCTATTTCCTAGGAAATTATCACTATGATTTTTCTCTATTTTCAAATTTACTTAATTTCTTTTTTAACGCAAAAAAAATACCTAGTATAAACTAGGTATTTTATCTACCTGGCAACGTTCTACTCTCCCACACAGTCCCCCGTGCAGTACCATCGACGCTGTAGAGCTTAACTTTCCTGTTCGGAATGGGAAGGAGTGTTTCCTCTACGCCATCATCACCAGATTTTTGAGATTGTTATCTCAAAATTGCACATGAATTATTTTATATTTTGGTCAAGCCCTCGACCTATTAGTATCAGTCA
>NZ_CAKVJA010000095.1 GCF_934754925.1 uncultured Clostridium sp.
AGTAATGAAACCAATTTATAATTTTAAGGCATCGGAATAAGATGAATTTATGATAATAATAAAATGAATCTTGAAGATATATTATTTGTAAAGTAATAAAAACAATAAATTGTTTCCGTTTTAACTTTTTTAACTTTACAAAAAAGTTAAAAAGCTAAAATGAAACTAGAAGGAGTCAAAAAAACAAAATGTCAAAAGAAGAATAAAGCACAATAATAAATGAGATTGAAAACTTTCCACAAGGAGTTATATCTTATAAAAAACGAATTGAAAAGAGCATGCATATTATCAATGGAGAGAAAATGGTAAACAACGTTCTAGAAGAGTTAAAGATGATGAGTTGGAACTTTTGACAAATCAAATTTTTCGAAGAAAAGAACTGCAAAATATATTGAAAAATAATAATATAGCAGTAAAAAAAACACAATGATGGAATGGAAGGTTTATTTATGGAACGGTGGATTGACTGATTATTATTTTTCAATAACTTTTTATAAAGATGATTTATTAGTGCTAAGAGATTATTTACAATTCGTCATAGGAAAACTAGATAAAAATAGCTTAAAAATTAAAGAATATATTGATGCGGGAATAATTTATGGAGGATGCAGCAATTATGGTTAATATACTTTTTATTTGTCATGGAAACATATGTAGAAGTCCGATGGCGGAATATATAATGAAAGATTTAGTGAAAAAAGAAGGAAGAACCAAAGATTTTTTTATTGAATCACGCGCAGTAAGTTATGAAGAATATGGTAATCCTATTTATCCACCAGTTAAGAAAATATTAAATTCTTTAGGTATTAATTGTGATGAGAAACATGCAACTGTATTAACAAAAGAAGATTATAAAAAATATGACTATCTTATTGCTATGGATAAATCTAATTTGTATGGGATTCAAAAAATCATAGGAGAAGATACTTTGCATAAAGTGCATTTGTTACTGGAATATACAGGAGAAAATAGAGATGTTTCAGATCCTTGGTATACAAGAGATTTTGAAAAAACATATGATGATATCCTTAGAGGATGCAAAGCATTGCTTGAAAATGTTTTTTAAATTTTAGATATTAATAAATATATAATGAGGCAACTATTGTCATATATTAAGTTGTATAAAAGTTAAAGTTAAGCTGTTTTGTCTTCTGAACAAGACAAAAATATACATATATTGTCTTATTTGGAAGAACATATCTATTTTTTTGATGGCTTAAAAAAACTTTTGAAATTTTATTTTTTTCTCACTATAATAGGCGTACAGCGTGTGGCGAATCTGCGTAAATCCAGTTGCAGAAATGGTCACATGCTTTTTTTATGGAAACAGGTGAAAGATGCTCAGGTGAAGAAAAAATTTATGATAGTCGTGTTGCAGAAATGCGTAAGTCCGGATATTTGTGACTTGCGCATTTCTATTTTTTTAGAAGGAAGGTATAGTTTATGGATTTAGGAAATCAATTTTTAGTGACTGAACGTATTGGAAAACTGATGAGACAATATGCAATTCCTTGTATTATCTCGTTATTAGTTGGTGCATTATATAACATCGTTGACCAGATTTTTATCGCAAATGCAAGTTATCTAGGTTCTTATGGTAATGCAGCTAATACGGTTGTGTTCCCTCTAACAGTTGTGGCATTAGCGATTGCTGTTATGATTGGCGATGGTTGTTGTGCATTTGTTAGTATGGCATTAGGTAGAAATGAAATACAAAAGGCAAAGCACAGTGTAGGTAATGCAGTTGTATTATGTGTTGTTAGTAGTTTATTTTTGTTAGTTATTTATCTTGTTTTTGCAAATAGTATCATCGCTATGTTTGGTGGCACAGTAAATGCTGAGACATTCCACCATTCACAAGAATATTTCTTTTATATTACACTTGGAATTCCATTTTATATGTTTGGACAGGCTATGAATCCTATTATTCGTGCAGATGGAAATCCAAAATTTGCAATGATATCTACTTTAGCAGGAGCAGTTATTAATATTATTCTTGACCCTGTTTTTATCTTTTGTTTCAAATGGGGCATGATGGGAGCATCAATAGCTACAGTTATCGGGCAAGTTGTAACTGCAATTCTAGCAATTTGGTATTTATTAAATATGAAAATTATTAAACCAGCAACAAATGACTATGTTATTCAATGGAATATTTGTTCACAAATGCTATTACTTGGTATTACAAGTTTCCTTTCACAGATTAGTCTAGTTGCTGCTATGGCAGCTATAAACAATATGCTACAAAAATATGGAGCAATGGATGCAGTATTTGGTCAGGAACAATATGCACAAATTCCTATGGCAGTAGTAGGTATCGTAATGAAATTCTTCCAAATTGTCATTTCTATTGTTGTAGGTATGGCAGCTGGATGTATTCCAGTTGTTGGATATAACATAGGAGCAGAGAAAAAGGATAGAGTACGTGATTTATTTACTAAATTACTTATTGCTGAAGCAATTGTTGGAGCAGTGTCACTAATATTAGCGGAAGGTTTCCCTCGTCAGTTAATTGCAATTTTTGGTGCGAAAAATGAAAGTATTTATTATACACAATTTGCTGTCAAAGCATTCCGTACTTATCTTTGTATGATGGTTTTAGCATGTATAAATAAAGCTTGTTTTATCTTTTTACAGGCTGTAGGAAAAGCATTAGCTTCAACATTATTGTCAATGTTCCGTGAAGTGGTATTTGGAGTAGGATTTGCATTATTATTACCAGTATTCTTTGGCTTGGATGGTGTGTTGTACTCTATGCCGGTTTCAGATATTTTAACTTTTATTATCTCAGCAATAATTATTGTAAATACTTATCGTGAATTAAATACAGAAGGAGTGAAAAATGTATGAAAAATAGAATAATTACAATTAGTCGTGAATTTGGCAGTGGTGGACGTACTATCGGAAAAATGGTTGCGGAAAAACTAGGCAT
>NZ_CAKVJA010000096.1 GCF_934754925.1 uncultured Clostridium sp.
TGAAAATAAATATGAAGAAGCTATTAGTTTAATTAGTGAATATTTAGGACAAGATTTAGAAGAAGAGTATTTAAATAAATTAAATATATTAAAGGATAAGGTTCAAGATTCTAAAAGATCTTATGAGGAAGAACAACAGAGAATGGCTGAAGAAATGAGATTAGAGAAAGAAAGAAGGGCTGAAGAGGAAAGAAAAGCTGAAGAGATAAGAAGAAAAGAAGAGATTGCTAAAAATCAGGAAGAAAATAAGAAACAAGAAGGTACAACTAATAGTGGAAGTAGCAACTTAGGCTATAATTCAGTAAATGAAAGTATATATCAACTAGATGCTGCAGAAATGGCATTAGCAGTAGTTAGAAGAGAGCATCCAGGATATGGGCCTCATTATTTTGAAAGAGGACTTATTACAGAGGGTGAATGGCGTTGGGCATTTGTATTTCTTAAACTTGAGGATCCAAATGCTGCAAGTATAGAGGATAGCAATATAATTGGACAAGTTGGATATACAGTAAATGCAAAAACAGGTGAAGTAAAGCAAGAGGATTGGTTAGTACAATAGATTCGACAAAATACGGGCTACCTCTGAGGTTAATCCATATATTGGATTAATCTCAGAGGTAGCCCTATATTCTGTTAATTTATATTTTGTTTAATTTCCAGAGTCGTCCTACATAGAATGGGTTAGCTGTACCCATATAAAGACCATCTTTACTTGATATAAAGGATAAAACAATTCCTTTTATAATGGGGAATTGTTTTATGTTTATGTAGATTGATTTGTGGTATATAATATAGATAATTATTAATTTGTTTAGGAGGAAGAACTATTGAATTTAAGTAAGAGGATTATAAATGAGATAATAGATATATCTAAAAAATATTATGGGATTAATAAGGTAGTTCTTTTTGGTTCAAGAGCAAGAGGGGATAATGAATTAAAAAGTGATATAGATTTAGCTGTATATTGTGATGGTGATTTATCCTTATTTATAGAAGAAGTTGAAAATACTACGCATACACTTTTAGAATTTGATTTTTCAGATATGAATAATATAGTAGATGATTTTTTTATAGAACAAGTAGAAAAAGAAGGGATAGTATTATATGAGAAGTGTGGAATTTAAATATATGAATTTAAAAAAAGCTTATTTAAGATTAAAAGAAGTTAGTGATATGTATGATGGCAAAAATGATATAATTAGGGATAGCCTTATACAAAGATTTGAATTTACATATGAGCTTACTCATAAAACATTAAAGGAATTTATGAAGTATTTAGGAGTAACATTAGAAAATTCATTCCCAAGAACTATATATAAGAAAGCTTATGTTAATAATTTAATTTCGGATGATAGTGTTTGGATTAATTTATTAGAAGATAGAAATTGCACTTCACATATTTATAATGAAAGCTTAGCAGATGAAATTGCTAAGAGAATTGTTGATAAATATGTAGATGCAATAGGTGAACTTGTAGATAATTTAGAAAAGCTATTGTAATAATATAGGGTAAAAATATTAGAAGATAAAATTAATTTTATGAATTTTTAAGTTTGATTTTGCAGTATGTAATATATATTTTAAATAGTATAGTGTATCTGTTATATAAAAATGTTGGTAACAACATTCTTATATAACAGAATGCCTATAGAGAAAAATAGGTATGTTAATAGATAAAGTCTAATGAAGGATTAAATGTGAAAAAATGTGTTAATACTCATAACTGGGTGATGAATTATGAGTAAAACCATTAATAACAAAGAATATAGATTAAAGTTATTTAAAGAAAAAATAGATAAATCAACATTAAAAATAGAAAATAATATTAATGATAAAAAGCAAAATAAATACATAAAATGCCCTCATTGCAAAAGCGAAGATGTGATAAAGTATGGTTCATATAACGGTATACAACGATATAAATGCAAAAACAATAAATGTGAAAGAACATTTACAAAGCAAACTGAAAGTCCCTTTAGATATTCAAAAAAGTTTAAGGAAAATTGCCATAAATATAAGGAGTTATATGAAAAGGGACTAACAATTAGAGAATGTGCAGAGGTTCTTAACATAAGTATAGTAACATCATTTTTCTGGAGACATAGATTTTTATATAACTTAAAGCAGGTAAATTATGTTGAGAAGTTATGTGATTATGCTGAATTAACAAGGGTAGTTTTACTTGAGAATTTTAAAGGCGATAGATATAGTAAAAATAAAGAGAAGGATAAAATTTCAATAGTAAATGCAATGAATAAATCTATTGATATTATATCTATAATAGCAGCTAGAAATCATCTAGGATTTAGAGAATTAAAGGAAAATATAGAACCAAGAATTGATAAAAAGGCTATTGCTGTGGCGTTTTTAGATGGAAGACTTCAAGCTTTTTCAGATAAACATAATACAATAAATAAAATTAGAATTAGGAGAATTGATATCACTCCAATTGATGCAAGCTACTCTGTAAAAATAAAAAGATGGTTGAAAAAATTTAGAGGAGTTGCAACTAAATATATAGACCATTATTTAAGTTGGAGAGCCAATGAATATAAGAATAATATTGAATATGATTATAGATTGAATAAAGATGAGAAATTAAAGTTGAATATAAATTTAAATATAAAAATAACTACATATGTATCATGGAATAACATAAAAGCAAAAGTATTACCAGTATAGTATAGTATAATACTATAATACTATATTTATGATGAATTAAAAAATTTAATATTTAAATCTATCTGAACATAGGGAATTATTCCCTAAGATTAGAGGAATTCTTGTATTATGGAATAAAAAAGTATATAATAATTAAGTTAAGTGAGACTCCAAATTTAAATTTGGTCAGTCGAATTTACTCAGCGACTGAAAGGAGTCGAGTTTCCTTTAAAT
>NZ_CAKVJA010000097.1 GCF_934754925.1 uncultured Clostridium sp.
GAGCTATTTATGGTATTGTTTATCCATTATTAGTTATAACAGGTATGCATCATAGTTTAGTAGCAGCTGAAACGCAAATTTTAGCTAATATAGGTACTTTAGGTGGATCACCAACATTTGCAGTAGTTGCAGCATCAAATGTTGCACAAGGGGCAGCGGCATTAGCAGTATTTTTCATAATTAAAAAGAATGCTAAAATGAAAAGTACAGCATCAGCGGCAGGTATATCAGCATTGCTAGGAATAACAGAGCCGGCAGTATTTGGTGTTAATTTAAAATTAATGTATCCATTTATAGGTGCTTTAATAGGTTCTGCTGTAAGTTCTGCTTATGCAACACTTATGAAGGTGTTATCTTTATCACCAGGACCTGCAGGATTACCAGGGGTTATAGTAATTAGACCTGAATCAATGGTGCAATATATGATAACAATGTTAATAGCTTTTATAGTGGCATTTATTTCTACAGTTATATTAGCTAAAATATTAGCTAAAAAGAAAGAAATTGTATAAATTATATAAGTAAGATATGAATAATAATTGAATTATAATTTTGATATAATAAATCATAGTTAAATAAAAATGGACTAAAATTTTTAATGAAGGGAGCTAGATAAAATATAGCTTCCTTCACAATCTAATCAAATTGCAGAAAAAATATGTTTGGATAATTCAATACTTTGAAGTTACCTAAACTTAAGATTATCTTTATCTTCTAAAATAAATGAAATAATAAATCAGGTGTTTTGAGGTTTTATATGAAATATGATGAAAGTTGGGTACAAGGAAAATGTGATAAATATGATTATATATTTTGTATAATATAATCAATTTCGTAATTGTTATATAGTACGAAGTTAATTATATTATACAGTACATTTTACTTCAAAATATGGGCTTGAAAAATCATAATTATATCCGGGGCTTATAATAATAGTCTTATCACTACAGCCTACATTAGAAAACATATCACAAATATCATCAAAATTAAAGGAACTAGTCTTCTTACATAAAAAAGTATCATCTTTAACTTTAATTATATTTTTGATATTAGAGTATCTCTTATAAACTTCACATGCAACAAACTTAGTAACTATACCATCTTTTATATTTATAATTACACTATAATCATGTTTAATAGATAAATTAATACATATTTGTATTAACTCAACCATTCTTGTTTGTTCAAAGTTATAGTATCTATAATTACTATTAGGGTTAACATATACAGGTTTTAATAGTCCAATTGAATCATAATATCTAAGAGCCTTTATACTACATCCAGTTCTTTTTGAAAGTTCTCCTATAGTTAATAATTTATTTTTCATAAAATCGCCTTGACTCTACCATTAGGGTATACTTTATATTAATTATAGAGTTTTATTATATTAGTGTCAAAGGAGGATATCAATGAATCAAGAACTTTTTGGTATAACCTCGCCAAAAAATTGTTTATAAAACTTGCAATTTCAAGTTTAGTAAGTATGTTATTTTCATCTATTTATATGATGGCTGATGGAATGTTTGTTGGAAAAGTAATAGGAAGTAAAGCATTAGCAGCTATAAATCTTGTTTTTCCAATTATAATGATAGTATTTGCAGTTGGAGATATGATAGCAGCAGGAGCATCTGTAAAAATAGGAATTAAACTAGGTGAAAAAAATGAAGAATAGGCAAGTAATATCTTTTCAATTGCTGTTTTATTAGTATTGATTATAGATATTATTCTGATGATATTAAGCTTAGTTTTTGCAAAAGATATTATATTTATCTTAATTAAAGATAAAGAACTTGCTGAATTATAATATAAATTTGCTTATGTGTTTATTTTAACACTATCTATTATAGCACCATTTTTTGCACTAGATAATCATCTAAGACTATGTGGTAAGGTGAATATGAGTATGTGTATGTGGATAAACATAGCCGTATCAATATTTAATACTATATTAGATGCTATTTTAATTGGATATTTTAAATTAGGAATAGAATATGCTGCACTTTCTAGTGATTTAAGTATGCTTATAGGAACTCTAATTTTTTTATATCCTTTTATTATGAAAAAGGTTGTATTAAAATTTACAAAACCTAAAGTAGATGTAAAAGAGATTTTATACATTATATATAATGGAAGTTCTGAATTTTTTAGCAATATATCAGGCTCTATTATGGCAATTATAACTAATGGTTTTCTTCTTTACTATGGTGGTCCAGTAGGTGTAGCTGCATATTCAATTGTTATGTATATAGACTCATTAATATCTCCAGTATTATTTGGTATGATAGGCTCAATACAACCAGTTATTAGCTATAATTATGGTGCTAAAAATTACAAACGTATAACTAAATTCTTTAAGATAACTTGTATTGCTGGATTTACCATTTCAGTTTTAACTATGATTATAATGTTTATGTTCCCTGATTTTTTAGTTGGACTATTCTCCTCAAAATCAGATGTTGATATTATACATATGTGTAAAATAGCATTACTATTAAGTGCTCCATCATATTTATTTAAATGGTTTACTATGACTGTAGGTAGCTTTTTAACTGGACTTGAAAAGGCTAATAATCTATAGTAATAATGTTAGTTGAATCAGTTATACTTCCATTAATACTGATTGTAGTTTTAGGTAAAGTTATAGGCGTTTAAGGGATATTCCTAGTACCAAGTATAGGTGGACTTATTGC
>NZ_CAKVJA010000098.1 GCF_934754925.1 uncultured Clostridium sp.
GTGTAAGTGCGGTAACGTATGTAGCTGACTGATACTAATAGGTCGAGGGCTTGACCAATAAATATAAAATAATTCATGTGCAATTTTGAGATAACAATCTCAAAGATCTGGTGATGATGGCGTAGAGGAAACACTCCTTCCCATTCCGAACAGGAAAGTTAAGCTCTACAGCGTCGATGGTACTGCACGGGGGACTGTGTGGGAGAGTAGAACGTTGCCAGGTAATGTGGCTCGATAGCTCAGTCGGTAGAGCAGAGGACTGAAAATCCTCGTGTCCCTGGTTCGATTCCTGGTCGAGCCACCAGGAAAAAGCACTAACATAAGTTAGTGCTTTTTATTTTATATTAATAAAGAACCATATTTAAAGTAAAGAATAAAGAGTAGCTAAATTAAATTTATCTACTCTTATAATATCAAAATAACACTAAAAATTTTATTATTAACTATTTATTACATGGTATTAATCTATAGTAAGTTTAAATCCTCAAGAACTGTACTTACATGTTCCTTAACTTTAACTTTTCTATATTCTTTAATAAGAATGCCTTCTTCATTAATTATAAAAGTACTTCTTTCTATACCCATAACTTTTTTTCCATACATATTCTTTTCTTTAATAACATTAAATAAGTTACAAACTTCTTCGTTTTCATCACTTAAAAGTAGAAAAGGAAGATTAAATTTTTCAATAAATTTAGAATGAGATTTCAATGAATCCCTACTTATACCTATAACAATAGCATTTTTATCAGCAAAATTATTACTATTATCTCTAAAGTCACATGCTTCAGTTGAGCAACCAGGAGTATTATCTCTTGGATAGAAATAAAGTATTACCTTTTTACCTCTATATTGACTTAATTTATGTTCTTTATCATCAGAACCCATTAATGAAAAATCAGGAACTAAAGAATTAATTTCTACCATATTGACCTCCTAAAATTATATAATAATAATTATTATATAATAGTTAAAAAATATAATCAATAAAAGAATTGTAACTATATACATTGGTAAAAATCTGTTATAATTATATACATCATATATATAAAAGGAGAAATTTACATGGAAAACAAAGTTTTAGCTACTATTTCAGGTGTTGAAATAACAGAAAATGATTTAAATGCAATAATAATGAGATATCCAGCAGATAAAAGAGGAATGTTCAATTCTGAGATGGGGAAAAAACAATTATTAGAGCAAATGATTTCATTTGACTTAATGTACAAATTAGGAAATGAAATGAAAATAAATGAAACAGAAGAGTATAAGGCAAACTTAGCACAAGTTGAAAAAGATTTACTTACACAAATAACAATCAATAAAGTATTATCAGAAGTAACAGTTACTGATGATGAAGCTAAGAAATACTATGATGAACATAAAAATGAATTCGAGCAACCAGCTACAGTATCTGCAAAACACATATTAGTTGATAATGAAGAATTATGCTCTGAAGTTAAGAACAAAATAGCAAGTGGAGAATTATCTTTTGAAGAAGCTGCAAAGAAATATTCTACATGCCCATCTAAAGAACAAGGCGGAAACCTTGGAGTATTTGGTAGAGGAATGATGGTTCCAGAATTTGAAGAAGCTGCTTTCGGATTAGAATTAGAAAAGGTAAGTGAACCAGTTCAAACTCAATTTGGATATCACTTAATTAAAGTTGATGCAAAAAATGAACCAAAAACTTCAGAATTTGCTGATGTTAAAAATCAAATTATTCAAAAATTAATTCAAGAAAATCAAGAAAAGAAATATTTAGATTTAATAAAAGAACTTGAAGCTAAATATGATGTTAAGAGATTCTAAGCTTAATATAGAATAATAAAAATCACATGTATAAGTAAATTTTACCTATGCATGTGATTTTTTATAATTATTAAATTAAAACTCTAGTAATTACAATAATTCTTCGTAGCTATATATATAATTATCACATTCTCTTTTTAATAACTCTATTTGGTGTTTGGCATGTTCATCATATACACCAGTAACTTTCATCCCTGCTAATTTTACACCATTAACAGCGGCTATTATATCCTCATATACCATGCATTCAGAAGGGGTAACTCCTAATTTCTTGGCTGCTAATAAATATATATCTGGATTACTTTTGCTTTTTTTTACTTCATCTGTAACAGTTATGGCATCAAATAGATCAAGAGCGTTATTACTCTCTAATGTTGCAGTTAATAAAGGAACAGAATTACTAGTAGCTAGTCCTATTTTTATTCCTGATTTTTTTAGCTTTTGTAAATAACTAAGGGCACCTGGCTTTAGTTTCACATTATTTTTGTAATGATTATATGCCATTGTATTCCATGTATTCATTATATCCTCAACAGAATCTTCGATTGAGAATCTATTTTTAAAATATTCAGCTGTTTGTGAAAAGCTTAAATGTGTAATTTCGTCGTTTAAGTTATTTGGAACAGTATGTCCCTTTTCTGTTAAATAATCAATATCTATTTGTTGCCATACCCACATAGAATCAACAAGGGTTCCATCTAAATCGAATATAGCAGCTTTTATGTTATTCAAATAATCATCTCCTAAATTATAATTTTGCATAACAAAAAAGAGATAGATTAAAACCTATCTCTTGGTCGGGGTGACAGGGATCGAACCTGCGACCTCATGGTCCCAAACCACGCGCGCTCCCATCTGCGCCACACCCCG
>NZ_CAKVJA010000099.1 GCF_934754925.1 uncultured Clostridium sp.
AATATTACTGGAAATCAAAATTTCCAGTAATATTTGATTTATAAGAAACTATATTACACAAAATTATCTACAGTCTCGAAAATTCATGTGGGTAACGATCTATATGATAAGGTCTTAAACCACAATCTTTCATTATTTGCATTATATAATCTCTGTATTGTTCTTTAGGAACTATATTATGAGCTCTTACTGCTTCACCTATGATTTCACCAACTGGCATACGTGGATCTAATGATGAATATGGATCTTGGAAAATAATTTGAACCTCTGGTCTAATTTTTTGAAGTTCCTTTTTAGACATTTTAAAAATATCTTTTCCATTTAATATAGCTTCACCCTCAGTAGGTTCTGTTAATCTTAATATAGTTCTTCCTGTTGTAGTCTTACCACATCCTGATTCACCAACTAATCCAAATGTTTGTCCCTTTTTTATTTCAAAAGATACACCATCTACTGATTTAACATGTCCAACAACATGCTGAAATACTCCTGCCTTTATAGGAAAATGCTTTTTTAAGTTTCTAACTTCTAAAATATTTTCGTTACTCATGTTTTACCTACCTTTCTGCCTTACTCATAAAGATGACAACTTACTTCATGTGTTTCTGTTATTTTCTTAATAGAAGGATAATCACCAAAACATGTATCAAAACATTTATCGCAACGATTTTTAAAGTAACAATGATTTGGCATATTAATTGGATTTGGAACATTACCTGGAATAGAGTATAACTTCTCATTACCAGCATTAAGACTTGGTAATGATTTAATTAAACCAACTGTATAAGGATGCTTAGGATCTTTAAATATTTCATGTACTGTTCCCTTTTCAATAACTCTGCCAGCATACATCACTACAACATAGTCACACATACTTGCAACAACGCCAAGGTCATGTGTAATTAGCATTATAGATGCATTGATTTTATGTTTTAAATCATGAAGTAACTCTAAAACCTGAGCTTGAATTGTAACATCAAGAGCAGTAGTAGGTTCATCTGCCACAATAAGCTGCGGATCACAACATAATGCCATTGCAATTACTATTCTTTGTTTCATTCCACCACTTAATTCATGTGGATATCTATTAATTACTCCTTCAGCATCAGCTATTCCTACTAATTTTAATAACTCTATTACTTTTACTTCTACCTCTTTCTTTTTCATCTTAGGATTGTGTAGTTCTATTGGCTCTGCCAATTGAGCGCCTATAGTAAATACAGGATTTAAACTTGTCATTGGCTCTTGGAATATCATTGAAATTTCATTACCACGAATCTTTTGCATTTCACTCATTGGAAGCCTTGTAATATCTATAGCCTTACCAGTATTTTTATTATTAAATCTTATTTCTCCACCTACAATTTGGCCTTGTGGACCTTGTAATAATCTCATTATTGATAAACTTGTTACAGATTTACCACATCCAGATTCTCCAACAACACCAACTGTTGAACTCTTAGGAATATTAAAAGACACTCCATCAACCGCTTTTACAGTTCCTGTATCAGTAAAAAAGTGAGTCTGTAAATTATGGAATTCTAATATATTATCTTCATTGCTCATAGTAGTTGTATAATAGGATTCAGGAACATTCTTTAATTTCTTTTCCTTATTATACTTTTTATACATTTTAGCATTAAACTTTTTAATTTCTTTCATTTTAGCTTTTTGTTGTTTTTTAAATTCCTTTTTAGTCATTTCCATTTAAACTCACCTACCTTTTCATCTTTGGATCAAATGCATCACGCAGACCATCACCAATAAAGTTAAATGCCATAACTATAAATAAAATTAATATTCCTGGTGGTAACCAAATATTTAAATAATTCTTCATTATTATAGAGCTATTAACAGCATTAACCATATTACCTAATGATGCATATGGGAATGCAAGTCCCACTCCTAAGAAACTTAATGCAGATTCTGTTAATATAAATCCACCAAGATCCATAGTAGCCATTACAATAATTACTGGTGTTACATTTGGAATTAGATGCTTAAATATTTTACGTGGTACACTAAGTCCACAAGCTTCTGCTGCTTGCATATAATCCATTTCACGAATTGAAAGTATCTGTCCCCTAACCATTCTAGCAACACCTGACCAGTTAAATACCCCCATTATTAACATTAGATAATAAATTTTCATTTGAGGCTTAACACCGAAGGCAGACATTAATGATGCCGTAACTAACATTAATGGGAAAAATGGTATACAATAGAATATATCTACTAATCTCATAATTAACATATCTATTTTCCCACCATAATATCCTGCAAATCCTCCAAGAGTTACACCTAATAATAATTCTATAATTGTTACAACAACACTGAATATAAGTGATATTCTTCCACCATACATAAGTCTAGTTAATACATCACGTCCATCAGCATCTGTACCTAATGGATGTGTTGCTGACATAGGTGCCTTAACATTAACACCTATATTTTTTTCCTTAATCTTATCTGTTTCATGCATTCTAATTTCTTCACCAGTAGTTTGATTTATATAAAATATTTCATACTCTCCATATGGTGATAAGAATGGTCCTACAAATGAAAAAAGGGAAATTATTAAAATAATACATACTCCTAAAATAGCTAATTTATTTCTTAAAAATCTTTTCATTATTAATTGACCTGGAGTTTG
>NZ_CAKVJA010000100.1 GCF_934754925.1 uncultured Clostridium sp.
AAAACATTTGGATTTGAATATCACTTAGAATTATCTACTAGACCAGAAGATTCTATGGGTACAGATGAAGAGTGGGAAACTGCTGAAAATGGTTTAAGAGAAGCTTTAGAAGAATTAAACTTACCTTACATATTAAATGAAGGTGATGGAGCATTCTACGGACCAAAAATCGACTTCCACTTAAAAGACTGTTTAGGAAGAACATGGCAATGTGGTACTATCCAATTAGATATGCAATTACCTCAAAGATTTGATATATCTTATGTTGGACAGGATGGTGAAAAACATAGACCAGTTATGATACACAGAGTTGCTCTTGGAAGTATAGAAAGATTCATAGGTATATTAATAGAACAATATGCTGGTAAATTCCCAGTTTGGTTAGCTCCAACTCAAGTTAAAATATTACCTATATCAGATAAATACATGGATTATGCAAATGAAGTTAAAAAAGCTTTATTTGATGCAGGTGTAAGAGTTGAAATGGATGATAGAGCTGAGAAGATAGGATTCAAAATAAGAGAAGCTCAACTTCAAAAAGTTCCTTACATGTTAGTTGTAGGAGAAAAAGAAGCTGCTGAAAACCAAGTTGCTGTTAGATCAAGAGATAAAGGTGAAATGGGAAGTATGGACTTAAATGAATTCGTATCTATGGTAGTTAAAGAAGATGCAGAAAGAGTTAATATAGTTCAAGAATAATTATTATATATAAAATGAAAATAACCTAAAGCATTAAGCTTTAGGTTATTTTTATAACAATATAAATATTAGCAAGGTTCTTTTTGTATTAAAGACTGTAATTCTTCTAATGTCATAGTTTCTTTATCATATAAGTAATTAGCAACAATATGTAAATCATTTATATTTTCTTTAATTAATTTTAATGTTTCTTTGTAGCAATTTTCAACAATTGAATTTGCTTCTTTTTGAACTTTATCAGACATAAATGATTTTGAATTACCTTCTATAGTCATAAATCCAAGATTACTCATGCCATACTCACAAACCATTTGATCAGCTATATCAGTTACTTTTTTTAAATCATCTTTAGCCCCAGTAGATAAATGATTAAAAATTATTTCTTCAGCAGCTTTACCAGCTAAAAGAATTTTTATTTTTCCTATTAATTCATCTTTAGTATAAATGTATCTATCTTCATCAGGTAATTGAAGAACGTATCCTAAAGCTTCACCGCGTGGAACTATTGAAATTTTTTGTATTGGGCATATTTTGATAATATTGCTGACTATGGCGTGTCCTGCTTCATGGAAAGAAACAATTTTCTTTTCTTTTTCAATTAAAACAGAATTTTTTTGCTCTATCCCAGCAATAACTCTTTCTAGAGCTTTATCAAAATGGTATGTTGTAATTTCAGAACAGTTATCTCTCACAGCAAAAATGGCAGCTTCATTTGCAATGTTAGCTAAATGTGCACCATTAAATCCATGAGTTTTTCGAGCGAGTAATTTTAAATCTACGTCTTTGTTTAATGGTTTGTTTTTTGTATGAACTTGAAGAATTTCATATCTACTATGATAATTAGGTGAATTAATACGTATATGTCTATCAAATCTTCCAGGTCTTAATAAAGCTTCATCTAATAAATCCAGTCTATTAGTTGCACCGACTATTATAATATTGTCATCTTTATTAAAACCGTCCATTTCAACCAGTAATTGATTTAGTGTTTGATCTTTTTCGTTGTTACTTTCTGAATGTCTTCTAGCTCCTATTGCATCAATTTCATCTATAAATATAATACTAGGAGCTTCCTTTCTAGCTTTTTCAAATAGAGTACGTACTCTTTTGGCTCCTACACCTACATATTTTTCTACAAATTCTGAACCAGTAACATTAAAAAAAGAAGAATCAGTTTCTCCAGCAATTGCAGAAGCAAGAAGGGTTTTTCCTGTACCAGGAGGTCCATAGAATAAGATTCCTTTTGGTATTTTGGCACCCATTTTTATGTATTTTTCTGGAGACTTCATAAAATCAACTACTTCAAATAACTCCTCTTTTACTTCATCAAGACCAGCAACATCTCTGAATGTTGTTTTAGGCTTGCTACTATTATGATCGTCGGAGCAATTTTCTTTTTCCAGTTTGGTTTGTGCAAATACAGGAACTGGATTATTGATTTTTTTTAAAAAATTATTTATAATATTCATTATTAAACACCTCTGGGGGATAGAATTATTATTTACTTTATATTTTCCAAAGTTGTAAAAATTTATTATGAAAATAAAAAAATAAAATAATTACTTTTAGTAAGAGTATTGTCATAAATAGTGTATTAAAAACATAAAATTTATAATTTTAAAAATATAAAAAAATTATAAAAAATAGTTGACAAATATCTGCAAAGAGAGTATATTATATGGAGTAGTGATTTTCACTACAACAAATTTATTGAAAAAACAAGAAGAAGTCCGTTTCTCGCCTTACGCCGAAGGTTAGTAAGGTTAATATAAGTTTAGTTTATGTGTATTCACAAACTAAGTGCAATTTTGACTTATATAGCGGATGATATTCAATCATTCGCTTTTTATTTTTTATATAAAATATTTGGAGGTGTCCTACAATTAGCAAAGAATTATCAATCAATGATCAAATAAGAGATAAGGAATTAAGAATTATTTC
>NZ_CAKVJA010000101.1 GCF_934754925.1 uncultured Clostridium sp.
GCATTTGGAACATATTTTATTAAGCTTAATCCAAAACCTATAATTAATCCACTAAATGCAGTTGAGAATTTAACTATAAAAGTTTGTGCTGAGAATATTATACTTTCACTTCTTTTTCCTAATTTATATTCACCATAGTCAACAGCATTTGAAATCATAACTGTAGTTGCTGCATTTATTAATCCAACACCTAAATTATAAGCTATTCCTGTTGCACATAATAATATACTATTTCCCATACCACTTACTATAAACATTCCACCAAATCCTAATACAGTTAGAATGCATGCTATTGTATAAACATTTTTTCTTCCTACTACTTTAGATATTCTAGGGAATAATATTAATGCTGCTACTTGAGTTACTGTTCCCATTGCCACAAATGTAGCATATAAATTTAAATCTTTTATTGCATATGTAAAGAAATAAACTAAAAATCCGCTATATAAAAACTGTGCAACTTGGAAAATTACAACTGATGCTATTATTACTAAAAGTTGATCGTTTTTTCCTAAAATAGTTACTATCTCTGATATTTTTATCTTATCTTTATTTTCTACCACATTTTTTTCTTTAACGTTTAAAACTGTTACTAATGTAGATATTACAAATATTATTGATATTATTATACCTAATCTAAAATAACCTTGTGATTTACTAGCTACTCCAAGTATACCAATTAACATTAAACCAAAAGTATTTACTGATGCTCCCCCAAGTGTTGCAAATATTCTAGGTATTACTGCAATTTTATCTCTTTCTTCTGGATTACTTGTAAAAGATGGTACCATTGACCAATAAGGTATATCCATAATAGTGTATGTCATTCCCCAAAGTATATAAGCCACTGAACAATATACATATACCATTTTTCCTTGTAAAAAGTTAGCTGGATTTAAGAATAAAAATACTAATACAACTGCGTTTATTAATGTTCCTATTAAAATCCATGGTCTAAATTTTCCCCATTTAGTTTTAGTATTGTCAACTATAAGCCCCATGACTGGATCATTTACTGCATCCCAAAATCTAGAAAAGAAGAATAAGCTTCCTACAAATACTGAAGAAATACCTACTTCATCTGTAAAAAATATCATAAGATATGTTGCTACTACTGCATAAACCATATCTTTTCCAAATGCTCCTATCCCATAAGAGTATTTTTCTTTTGCTGTTACTTTTTCCATTTTAATTTAACCCCTCCATAACTTCATATAAATTAACTTAGAAAATGTTTTCTTTTTCAACATTTTTTTATTATAATTATTGTTTATTTAAGTATATTTTAATTTTTTATATTTATTTATAGAATATTTTTATGTTATTTAAATATGGTTTAATGTTGTTTTTAGTATAATTATGGATTTTTAAAAACAAAAAAGCCGACTTCTATTTAATATAGAAATCAGCTTTTAATAATAAAAATTTGCTTTTTAAAAATCTATTTTATATATTTTTAGTTTTTATTTACCTATAAACATTTGTGTCCAATATAAAGTACCTTTTGCATCTTTTGCAACACCTATGCCTATTTCTGTATAATTTTTATTTAATATATTTTCTCTGTGACCTTGAGAATTCATCCAAGCATTTACAACTTGTGCTGGAGTTTTTTGACCTTTAGCTATATTTTCTCCTGCAGTTTTATAGCTTATATTAAATTTTTTCATCATTTCAAATGGTGAACCGTAAGTTGGAGAAGTATGACTAAAGTAATTTTTATTTATCATATCTTGAGATTTTAAAGTTGCCACATTTGATAACTCTGCATTAAAAGATAATTCTTTTAATCCAACTTTAGCTCTTTCAACGTTAACAAGTCTAACTACTTCTTTTTGGAAGCTTAAAAATTCATTAGTAGTATTATCATTTGATATATTATCATTATTACCTGGTTTTTCAACTATATTTTCATTATCATTTTTGTCGTCTGTATTTGTATTGTTATTTTCTTGATTATTGTTGTTATTAGTGTTTGTATTACTATTATTGTTTCCTACATTTGTATTATTGTTATTTGAGTTATTATTATCAGTATTTATATTGTCATTATTTTGATTGTTGTTATTATCTGTATTTGTATTATTATTATTTTGATTATTATTATCTGTAGATGGTTTATTATTACATCCTAGAGGTATTTTATATTTTACTCCATTTATACAAAGATATATTGAATCTTTCTTTTTACAATTATTTATAGTATTCTTACTTAATGCACTTGATGATACTACACTAGATCCCGCTATTACAGTAATTAATCCTGCTGTTAATAATGTCTTAAACTTTTTATTCATAATATACACCTATCCTTTTTCTGATTTTGTTACTTTTTTGTAACCTTATGGGTATGTCTTGCCCCCGTGATTAGTATTCTAGCATTATTTTGTTAGTTTTTTAACTGTTATTTAATGTAAATTTATTAGTTTACCCATCTTATCCCTGCAATATACTCATTTTTATACAAAAAAATACAACATAATTTTCATTATGTTGTAACTTTTCGACTTTATTTTGTAACCTTTTTGTTAATTATCAAAATCTATATGATATGTTTTTCCATCTACTTTTATATCTAAGTAAGATAA
>NZ_CAKVJA010000102.1 GCF_934754925.1 uncultured Clostridium sp.
GGTATCATTTTTGCAAGTGGCATTAAAACTACCATTATTAAAAGAAGAGTTATACCACTGCGGATAAAGCTTATAGCAGTCGTTATCTTCTTTTCCGGCATAGTTCCATGTCTTGATAGGAGCGCAATAGCTGGCAAATATATCACCGGTAAGCATCTGAGTTTCTTCGAACAAACCACCTTTATCTTTACCTACCACGAATATGCCTCTTTCCATCTGTGTAAAGTAAGCTCCGGTCAAGAGGTTGTCTTGTTCCATTTGTCCAGGAGTTACCTCATTAGGATTGATATTCCAACCCTCGAATTGACCGGTACAAGCTGCCAACAACAAACCTCCGGCCAGTAGAGCACCATTCAGTGCTTTTTTATATTTTAATGAATGTTAATTAGAAAATAACAATAGTTAGTTATAGTAGCACCAATCACAATCAAAATTCATAATTTCAGTACTTCCTCTTTTAATAAGATGTCGAGCGAATTTACAGTAATAAGCATATTATTAGTAAATAATTAGTTGTTTAATATGCTACTGAAGGCTGAATGCCTGAAGTTTTTTAATACAATTACAGGAGTACTTGCATTAGTTATTCATTGTATTCATTTGAGTTTAGAGTCTTTGTACCAAAGATGTTTTGTAAACGAAAAATAAATTGGTATTGTTAATAATAGCAATAAAGGTAATAATACGTTTATAAACCCGAATATTATCATTAAGTAAAAGATAGTGAAAAAATAGTATTTATAACTATTAATTATTTTTCTTCTTATTATAGGAGATACTATATAACAAGTATGATGTTTACCAAAAGGATAATAAATATATTTATTGTCCTTAGTTTTAATAAATGATTTAGTAAATATTTCATTAAATATTTGATTAAACATAAAATACCTCTCAAAAAAAGTAAAAAAAGTAAATAATTATATTAATTATTTGCTTTTTCTTATTGACTATTAGATTGGTGATAATGCGCCTATAGCGGCACCACTTAGAGCTCCACTTGTATAGCCCTTCCATATAGCGTTGGCACTTATGCCACCACCAATTACAACAGCTGTCATGCCGTATGCACCTCCAAGAATTGCACCAGCAATGGCACCACCTAAACCTCCGCCATTAATAGTATCTAAATCTTCATTTAGGTATGCTATAAAATTTTTATTATACACCATTTAAATCACCCCATTGTTACTAATCCCATAAAGAATATATTATACCACCTATTGCGCCACCTATTAAGGCACCAGCAACAGTACCACCTGGACCGGTAATTAGACCGATAGAACTACCTATTTTTACTCCAAGATATCCACCAGCAGTCATTGAAGTTCCCATTCCTATACTATTCCAATCAATACCACCATCAATATCTAACATTTGTTCATTGTTTAATTCTAAAAAGTTTTCCATAATCAAAATACCTCCATTTATTAATTTTTATAGTTTATAAAAATATTTATAATAATCTCCTTAAATTTTGGGGCCTTATATTAAGGAGAAAATTGACTTAAGAAATTATAGAATATTAGGGCTTATAGAAATATAAGCATCAGCGTGGAAATTTTCCATTTCTTCTTTAGTTTTTGCCTCTTTAATATTAATTGTATATAAAGAACTTATTGGCATTAGTTTATTATCTTCAATATACTTTTGTAGATTAATTATTGTATTTTGAAAAGTCATAGGATTTCCTTTATGACTTATTTGTAAGCAATTAGTCAATTTGAATTCATTTTTACACTTATATTTATCAGTATCATTAAATTGATCATTTAATGGTATTAAAATTTCTATATCCATAGATGGTACCATAGCTTGTGTAACTGAAAAGGTTGTTGAAAGCTTTGGACCAACAACTTTTAATCCATTTTCTTTAATAAAATTATCTATATCATTCATTTCTTTTTGTATTTCATCTTGAGTTAATGTTTTTCTAAATGATAATAGATTTTTAAAATATAAGTCTTTTCCAAGTTCAATCATTTTAATTTATTCCTTAAATAAATTTTTAAGTTTTGTTGTTGATATTATAATAGCAATTAATTTAATAGAAATTACAAATGTGGAACTAAATGTATATTTTTTGTGTTTAAATTCCAAAATTATTAATAATACTGATAAAAGTTCAAAAAAATCTTTTAGGAAATATTTTTGTTGCATCGATATTAATAACTATTTTAGGAATAATAGGATCTTTCTATTTTACATTTTTATTAGATGATATTCTTCCTAATAATTTAGATAAAAGCCTTTTGATAATATCTTTAGCAATGATAGGATTAGCAGTTTTTAGAGTAATTATAGAATTTTTTAGAAGTTTATTACTTATTCATATGTCTCAAAATATAGA
>NZ_CAKVJA010000103.1 GCF_934754925.1 uncultured Clostridium sp.
GATTATGACGTTATAGCAATAACAGGAGATATGGTTGATAAACATACTGATGATACAGGGCCTTTTATAGAGATGTTGGATGGCATTGAAAATAAAGAATATATATTTTTTGTTGATGGAAATGTAGACAAGCCATCTTTAAATGAGGTTACAAATGAAATTACTGAAGAAGGACAATTTTTAATAGATAAAGGATGTAATATTCTGGAGAAACCATATGAAATAAAAAGAGGAGAAAGTTCATTATGGATATCTAGGTTTTTAGATAAAAATCAATTTTATGCTTTAACATGTCTAGTAGAAGAAAGTGATGATTCTGTTAAAGTAGTACTTACTCATTATCCAAGACATGATTATCATTTTGGGGAGGGTACAAATACACCAGATTATGATTTGGTACTAGCAGGACATTATCATGCAGGACAATGGAGAATACCTTTCTATGGGGCATTATTTGTTCCTGATGCCTTTAGTGGTCTTTATTTATTCCCTAATCAAGATGAAGTTAAGGGTTTAATTACATGGGGAGATACTAATCAATATGTAAGTGCTGGATTAGGTGCTAGTAGTAGTTGTAAATTTTTGCAGTTTAGATTATTTAATACTCCAGAAATTAATTTATTAACATTAAAAAGTAAATAAAATATTTTAAATGCAAATGACCTATAGCAATTTTAAGTGTTATAGGTCATTTTTAAATAGGAAAGTGAGGGTTTATTATGAGTATGAAAAGAAAAATTATTATAGGTATAGTTAGTATAGTTTTAATAGGAATAATTTATTGTTTTTTTAATTTAGGAAATTTTCTTGTAGTAAGTGATGATTTAAAAAAAGCAGATGCTATAGTCATTTTTAGTGGAGATAATGGCTTTAGAACTGAAGTTGGTGTAGACCTTTTAAAAAAAGGATATGGAGATTATCTAATAGTTTCAGGTGGTAAAGTATATGATGATGTTACAATGGCTGAACTAATGAAGAATCATGCCATTAAGTTAGGAGTTGATGAAAATTCAATTATCCTTGAGAATAAGTCAGAAACTACTAGTGATAATGCTAAATTTACTAAAAAAATAATTGAAGAGAATAATTTTGAATCTATAATATTAGTAACCTCAGATTATCATACTAGAAGAGCTAAAGCCACAATGGAAAAGGCACTAGAAGATGTAATTATAAATGGGAAAAAGGTAGAGGTAATTGTAAGGCCATCTGCTGAAGAGAAGTTTACTACCAGATGGTGGACAAGTGGAAATAGTGTTTTAATTATAATAAGTGAATACCTTAAACTCGTAGGATATTTAGCAAAGGGATATATAGAAGTAATAAATATAATAAGCAAAATTAGATTAAGCAAGTAATTAAAATGTGTAATGTATGTATATATTTTCATATGATAAAATTATAAAATATGGAAAATGGAGATATGAAATGAAAAAAAAGAAAATAGTATTAATAATATGTATAATTTTAATTACTATACAGATGTTTATGACTTTTATTATTAAAATAGATGTAGAAAAATATACGATTAAAGATAAAAAGATACCAGAAGAGTTTAATAATTTTAAAATAGTTCAATTATCCGATTTTCATAGTAAGGGATATAGAAATACTACAGAAAAAATAATAAGTAAAATAAAAAGAATTAATCCAGATATAATTGTAATGACCGGTGATATGGTAAGTTATGATATGACAGGGACAGAAGAATTTGAAAAATTAGTTAAAGAACTATCAGAAATTTATCCTATATATTATATTGATGGTAATCATGAGCATTTAGCTGAAAAATTAATACCAGGAGAATATTTATATTTCATGGAATTTTTAAGGGAATTAGGTGTTATTACAATAAAAAATGATTATGTAGAGATATATAAGGGAAATGAGTCAATTAATTTATATGGCGTTAATATACCTTTAGATTGGCCGTCAGGTGTTTATGTAAATAAGTTACAGTTAGAAAGAGATTATGTTGAAAAAACTTTGCCTGAGGCTGATGCTGATAAGTTTAATATATTATTAGCACATAATCCAATATTTATTAAGCAATATAGTAAGTGGGGGGCAGATCTTGTTTTAGCAGGTCATATGCATGGAGGAATTGTAAGAATTCCATTTACTAATATAGGACTTTTATCACCGGAAAGAGAAATATTTCCTAGGTATGCTGCAGGAAAATTTAAAGTTAACGGTTCTATAATGATAGTTAATAGGGGGATAGGAG
>NZ_CAKVJA010000104.1 GCF_934754925.1 uncultured Clostridium sp.
CAAATATTGTATTCGCCCCTGGGGCACGCGTTTTTAGTCGATTTTTCATTATTTTATGTCTTGTGACTTAAATACCATTATTCCTCCAAATAATGAAATTACTATTGTCACTGTTGCAATTAATATTGATCTAAGCAAATCCCCATTTCCTGCCTTAATTGAAGTTGCTAAAGCAGAATTATAAAATGGTAATACTTCATAAAGTCTATCAAACCAAGGATATATTCCGTATAAAAATCCTGCAAATGTTGGAACTCCTATAAATATTGCTACTGTTATTCCAATTGTAGCCCCATTACTTTTTACTAATGTTGCTATAACCATAGCTAATGTAGCTACTGCAGAACTAGCTATAAGTGATGCTATAAATGTTTTTATCATTCCTAATACTTGTGAAAATTCAAAGGCTTGACCCCATCCGTTCATAATAGCTACTGCTATTGTTGGTAATATAGTCATAACCGCTAAAATAATTGCAACTCCTACAACTATAGCTATAAACTTTGCTAGATAAAACTCTTCCCTTTTTTTGCCGTAGGCTAAGAAATTTTTTATTGTCCCTTGTGAATATTCTTTTGCCATTAATGCTGCTACCAATATTCCTATTAATATCTCTATTACTCCTGAACCAAAAGAAGAATGATATACTTCTATTGCAGTTGGATTCATAATATCTTTAGCTTCCAAATTAACTCCTAACTGACCAGGCGTTACTACTGAATCACTTTCAGAGATACTTTCCATCTGCTCTATAAGAGCTTGTTTTTGGTCTTCTGGCATATTACCTAAACTATCACTAAGTATTTGATCAAAAACTGATGAACACATAACTATTGTCATGGAAGATAATAAAACTGTAACAAATATTAATACTTTAAATGTTCTATTTTTAAATAATTTATATAATTCTGCTTGTATAGCTTTAAGCATTTAAAACACCTCCAATTTTATTCATAAAGTATTCTTCTAAATTTTCTCCCTTAATACTTATACTTTCAACAATAACACCTGACTTTGAAAGTATTGAATTTACCTCTCCAACATTATCTAAATTAGAGAAGACCTTTATCTTTTTATCTTCTAAAACTTCATAATCACTTATTCCTAATTCTCTTTCTAATAAAGTTACTGCTCTAGATGTATCATCGACTTTTAAATCTATATATTGTCTACATTTTTCTGCTAGTTCCTCTGATGTTATTTCTTCAATTAACTTACCATTTGATATTATTCCATAAGTTGTTGCAAGCTCTGATAATTCGCTTAATATATGGCTTGATATTAATATTGTCATATCCTTTTCTTTATTTATCTTCTTTAATAACTCTCTTATTTCAACTATTCCCATAGGATCAAGTCCGTTTATAGGTTCATCTAGTATAAGTAACTTAGGATTTCCCATTAATGCATTTGCAATTCCTAATCTTTGTCTCATTCCTAAAGAGAAATTTTTAACCTTTTTCTTTTCAACATCTTTTAGTCCAACTAATTCTAACACTTCATCTATACACTTCTTACCTGGTATATTTCTTACTAATCTAGACACCTCTAAATTTTCTCTTGCTGTCATATTAGTATAAAATGAAGGAGTTTCAATTAAACTTCCAACCATTGTTCTGGACTTATTTAATTCCGCTTCTCCTGTAGCCCCTAAAAGCTCTATTTCTCCACCAGTTTTATGAATTAATCCTGTTATAAGTCTAATTAATGTTGTTTTACCAGCTCCATTTTGACCTATAAAACCATATATCTCACCTTTTTTAATTGTCATATTAACATTGTTTACCGCTACTTGATTTCCATATTTCTTAGTAATGTTATAAGTTTTTAATATAACTTCTTTCATCTTCATTTACCTCCTTGATAAAATTCTCTATCGCTTTTTTGTTATTTTTATTTAATCTCTTAACTTGATTTTATTGTATATCTATAGTTGTAAGATATCTTAAAGAAAATATTAAGAAAGTATTAAGTTTACAAATAAAAAAAGCAGCTATTAAAATTAAAGAATTTTAGTAGCTACTTTTCATACTTTTACCAATCTCTATATAATGTCCTCCTGCATAATTACTCTATACCATTAAATGAATTTGTACTATCAAAAGTATTTGATATTGCCTATTTTTTATATATCAAAAGTATTTGACAATCTACAAACTCCTATTTAACTGTTATTTATCT
>NZ_CAKVJA010000105.1 GCF_934754925.1 uncultured Clostridium sp.
AATAGGAGGAATATTAATTGCATTTGAAGATTATAACCCTATAGCAGGTATATTAGGAAGTGATTGGGTTGGGTTTAAACATTTTCAAAGGTTTTTATCATCTCCAGATTTTATGAACCTATTAATAAATACTTTAAAGTTAAGTGTTTATGGATTGTTATGGGGATTTCCAATACCTATTATACTAGCATTACTATTAACTAGAGTTAAAAGTGAGAGAATAAAAAAGGCAATACAATTAATAATATATGCCCCGAACTTTATTTCTGTAATTGTAATTTCAGGGATGATTATTCTATTTTTATCACCAGTAGGACCTATTAATCAGGCCTTTGGAACGGCAATAAATTTTATGACCAAGCCAGAAGCATTCCGTACTATTTATATAGCTAGTGGAATTTGGCAAGGTGCAGGATGGGCTTCTATTATTTATACTGCAGCATTATCTAATTCAAGTAAGGAATTGACAGAAGCAGCAGTAATTGATGGTGCTAATATATTTCAACAAATATGGAATGTTGATATTCCAGCAATTAAACCAATAATGGTTATTCAATTTATTTTATCTATGGGTGGAATTATGAGTATAGGTTTTGAAAAGGCTTTAGCATTACAAACAAGCTTAAATTTACCTACATCTGAAATATTAGCTACTTATACTTATAAAATGGGATTACAGTTAGGTGACTATAGTATTTCCACAGCAGTTGGATTATTTAATGCAGTAATAAATGTAATATTATTAGTTGTAGTAAATACATCAGTCAAGAGACTAAATAAAGATGAAGAAGAAGCGTTAGGACTATAGGGGGAGAAGATATGAAAAAGAAAAAAAGACAAAAACTTTCACTTTCAGATAGGCTTATTTTAAATAGTGGATATATATTATTAGGAATTTTTCTTTTAGCTATAATAGTACCACTTATATATGTTATTGTTGCATCTTTTATGGATCCAGTTGTATTGAGTAGTGAAGGTATAACTTTTGATTTTAGTAAATGGTCATTAGAAGGATATAAAAGGGTATTAAAAGATGATATGCTTTTAAGAGGCTTTTTGAATTCAGTATTTTACTCTGTATCATATGCAGTAATATCAGTTGCAGTAACATTAATGGCAGCATATCCATTATCAAAAGAAGAGTTTGTTGGAAGAAAATTTGTAAATACATTATATGTGATAACTATGTTTTTAGGTGGTGGATTAATACCAACATATTTATTGATAGATAAGTTAAATCTTTTAAATACAGTATGGGCAATTTTACTTCCAGGAGCAATTAATGTATGGAATATAATGCTTGCTAAAACTTATTTTAAAACTTTACCTAGAGAGTTAAGAGAAGCATCAGCTATTGATGGAGCAAGTGAAATTAAGCACTTCTTTAAAATTGTTTTACCAGTATCAAAACCAATTATAGCAGTATTGATGTTATATCAATTTGTAGGACAATGGAATAGTTATTTTGATGCAATGATTTATATAGATGATACTAATTTGCAACCACTACAATTAGTAATAAGGTCAATATTAATTCAGAATGCACCATCTACGGGAATGATTGCAGATATTCAAGGTATGGCTGAAATGTCTAAAATATCGGAATTATTAAAATATTCAACTATAGTAGTTTCAAGTTTACCATTATTAGTTATGTATCCATTCTTCCAAAAATACTTTGATAAGGGTATTATGGTTGGTTCAATAAAAGGATAATATTATAAAAGGAGATAGAAAAAATGAGAAAAAACAAGATTAAAACAATAATAAGTACAGCATTAGTATCAATTATGGCAATTTCTTTAATAGGTTGCGGGTCAAAAGGTAATGAGAAAAGTGAGGAAACTGTGTTAACGAATGTTTCATTTCCTTTAGAGGAAACTGCAACTTTAACTATGTTAACAAGTGCACCAGCAATTTCAGAGCAAGATCCAAATAAAAGGCTTATATTTAAAAGATTAGAAGAGAAGACTAATGTTCATATTGAATGGACATGCTATCCAGATGATCAATATGGCGATAAAAAAAGTTTAGCATTATCTAAAAAAGATACACTACCTGATG
>NZ_CAKVJA010000106.1 GCF_934754925.1 uncultured Clostridium sp.
CCCTCTATCCATATCTTAGGATCTCTGAAATCTTCTAAACTGCTTCCTTCTGGTAACATTTCATGAGTAATTACAGGATTACAATCTAACTTTTCATAGTTTTCTCCATTCCCAATTGCTATACATTGAGTTTGTCTTACTATTCTTTCTCCATTTTCATCTTTATTATCTAATACACCAGTATACATAATTACATGTTTACCATCATACTCTAAGGCACTACCTGAAAAGCACCCTCCCATATCATAACTTGCCTCTGGAGCAAGGGCTATAGGTAACTGTTCCCATTTAATAAAGTCATTTGTCTTACTATGTCCCCAATACATTGGTCCCCATACTACATCATAAGGATGATATTGATAAAACAAATGATATTCGTTATTAAATGTTGAGAATCCATTTGGGTCATTAATCCATCCTATAGGGGCACATAAATGAAAAGATGGTTTTTCCTCTTTTGATATACTATTAATAAATTCTTTTTCATATTTTCTTGCTTTTTCTAAAATAAAATTATTTTCTATCATCACTATTGCACCATTCCTATTATATTATGCATACTAAAAACATATCAAAATTTTATATTATTTTTTAATACTTTAGTTAAGAGTCAGGAATTGTTTTACCTATATTTATATTAATAATATAATTTAATTTTAACTCCAAACTCTTAACTATTTAATAATAAATATTAATATTATTGATTTCTATTTAAAATATTCATCTAAATATTTTTGTTTAATTTCTAACATCTTAGATAAACCTAACTTTTCCATTTCTTCAAGATAAGAATCCCACTCTTCATCAATTCCACCATTTAATACCCATTCAGCTCTCTTACGATCAGTATATTGCCTTACAGCTGTTTCATATTGAGTAAGTAATTCAATATCCTCTTGACTCATAAGCACTACTGGATAATTATATTCTGCTTTCATATCCTTAACATAAGTTCCATGAAGTATATCTAATCTAGCTTGAGCATCATCTGGACAAGTTGAATATTTACCATAATATTCATCAAGAATTACTAATGGTCCTCCAACACATTGATTAACTCTAGCTTCCCATGGTGAAGAACCTCCTAAATCTAAATGAGCTAAAGTACCATCTTCTTTTAACTCAAATATATTTTGATTCAACTCATCCCCATAAGTTCCCCAGTTATTTTGAATTGATTGAAGTGGATCATATAGTTCATCTATCCATTTTGCTGTTAATTCTAAATTCTTATTAGCACTAGTTACTACACATCTACCAATATCAACACCATATCCATTAGACCTTGGTACATTAACATTTCCTTCTGGACCTGCTAATGCTGGAAGAGCTATATAATCTTCTGGATTAGTAACGATGTTTGCAGCATCCCATGTAAAGAACATTCCATATCTACCGTTATTACCCTTTGATACATAAGTTGCCCAATCCTGTGTAAATGCTTCTGGATCAAAAAGACCTTCATTTTGAAGAGAGTTAAGCCATTTTATTCCTTCTTTGTATCCTTCTTGAACAGTTGAATAAATAACTTTCTTATCATCTGTTACAAGGAAATGATCTTGGTTATCCCCTTCACCAAATGCTCCAAGCAATATACCTGGATCTTCATTCCCTCCATTCATTATGAATGACATAGGAATTACATCAGTTCTTCCTTCTGGATTTCCATCTCTAAATGCCTTTAATACTTCTACTAATTCATCTGTTGTAGTTGGTACTTCCAATCCTAACTCATCAAGCCACTTCTTATTTATAAATGGAATATTTGCTACAGCTTGAATAGCTTCTTTTCCACTTCCTAATTCTTCTATCCATGGGAATGAATATATATGTCCATCTGGAGCTGTAATCATTTTTCTATATTCCGGATTTTCTTCCAATATTTTAGACAAATTAGGCATATATTCATCTATTAAATCTTCAACTGCAATAATTACACCTTGCTTTGAATAACGAAGTAAATCATAATTACTCATACCTGCATTGAAAACTACATCTGGAAGTGTATCCTTTTTAGATAATGTTAAGTTCTTTTTA
>NZ_CAKVJA010000107.1 GCF_934754925.1 uncultured Clostridium sp.
TATTACATCCCACAAGCATTGTAGACATTAAGATAGCAGATACAGAAACCATTGCAATTTTTTGATTAAATTTTCTATACTTGTTATTTCTTCTGTTGTTATACTCTTATATTTATCTAATACTTTCTTAATTTCTCTTATTACATATTGTTGTATTATTGAAGAAATTTCTTCATTAACTGCAATGAATACATTATCTTTATTAAACATTTATACTACCTCTTTCTATACTTTTATTTAAATGCAAAAAGTCTTAATCACTATACTTGTAGTAATTAAGACTTTTAGATTTTATTTATTTCTTGTTTTAACATTTCAATGAATCCTTCTGAAAATACTTTTCTACTTATTGACTCTTTTATTAGCTCTATTAGTTCTAGCTCTGTTACATCAAGACTTCTTGGAATGTATGTCTCATCACCTCTTCTAGTTGCCTTGTAGACACAGAATCTTACTTCATCTCTCTTTAGTTCTTTGATGTAGATTTTCTCTATTTTTAACATGAGGTTTTATAGTATCATTACTTTCAATTTCTTCTTTAGTAAACCAATATAATTCTTTGCTTTCTCCCTTTTGTGGTCTAACTTCATTAGAAAATGCTCTTTCAAAATATATAAAATCTATATTCTCAACTTCATGACCTACATTTTCAAGAAGAGTATGCATTGGACTATGTAATTGAATCTCCGTATCGGTGTTAAGTTAGGTTGTAAACTTGCTCATTACTTTTCTCCTTTTCTAATATACTTTTAAAATTATAATTTAATTATGATCTACATCCCCATATTATTCTATATAGTAATGTTCAAATTCAACATAGTTGCTCCAAAACTTCTTAACCTAAAAGAAGAAGGAGCATCCTTAACTGATACTCCTTCTCAAAACTTACTTTATATCCAATTGCTTGTTATCCCTTACCATCTTGCCCATTACCCTAACATCATAATAACTTTCTCAAGTGAATATCAAGAGTTTTCTAAATTAATCCTTAACAGCTAGTTAATCTTTTAAATATTCTATTAATTCTTCTAATTCATTATCATCTTCATTTAATTTATTAAAGTCTTCTAAATCAGTTTTTATATCTTTTTCTACTTCCCTTTTAACATTTAATTCATTGATAATATATCCCATAGAAAATGTTGCTATTGAATAAAATGCATACGGTAATGATGAATTAATGTAATATGTTATTACCACTAATATACTTTTACTTACCACAATCTTACCTGATGCTACAAGTGATAATATATATACATGTGAATTATATATAGTTAATAATGTATATGCTAATATAATTATTGAAATAACATATAGTACTTTACTTATTAAATTTGCATCTTTAAAATGTTTTACTTTCATACTTAATTATTCCTTCTAAAAACTTATTGTTAATAATATAATTTTTATTAATTAATCTGTGTTAGTTTTTTATTTTTTAGAACAAGTACAACATCTACTTTTTTAGCTAATTCCTTACTATGAGTAACCACTATTACACACTTTCCATGTTTATGTGCACTTGTTTTTAATATTTCTATAATTTCATCAGCTGTATCACTATCTAAATTCCCCGTTGGCTCATCTGCTAATATTACTGGTGAATCTGTAACAAGTGTTCTTGCAATGGCAACACGCTGTTGCTGTCCCCCTGATAGTTGTAATACGTTTCTATTAATTTCATCATCAGCTAACCCTAAATTGTTTAATATTTCCTTATTCACCTTGGGATTAACTATTTTTAAATTTTCTAAAGGTGTCATATAATCAATTAAATTATAATTTTGAAATATTAATGAAATATTGCTTTTTCTATGATTCTCATATCCCTTTACTTTTATATTTTGATTATTATATAATATTTCGCCATTTCTAGGTTCATCTAATCCAGCCAATAGTGATAATAACGTTGATTTTCCTGAACCCGAAGCCCCTAAAATAGCGTAAAGTTTTCCTTCTTCAAATTCCATGCTTATATCATTTAAAACTTTTTTTCCATTTTTATATGAATAATTAACTTTATTTAATGCTAAAA
>NZ_CAKVJA010000108.1 GCF_934754925.1 uncultured Clostridium sp.
CCTAATGGACAAATTGCAGGTGAAGGTACTGCATTAAAAGATACGTTATTAGCTGTTAAAGAAGAATATGAAAAAAATGAATTTGTAGGAATAGCTTGTGCATTTAAAAATTCAGGTATAGGAGTTGGACTTCCTGATATAGGTAGAACTGTTTTAGAAGTTAAAGATGAAAGTATTATTATAAGAACTTCAGCAGCATGCATGGGACAAGGCATAGGTACAACTATGGTTCAAATAGTATGCGAAACATTAGGTTTAGATTCAAGTAAAGTTAAATGGATAAGACCAGATACTAAGTTAACTCCAAATGCAGGAACCTCAACTGCATCAAGACAAACATTGTTTACTGGAGAAGCTACAAGGGTTGCATCATTAAAACTAAAAGAAGCTCTT
Organism: uncultured Clostridium sp.; assembly: GCF_934754925.1. Classification (GTDB taxonomy): domain Bacteria; phylum Bacillota; class Clostridia; order Clostridiales; family Clostridiaceae; genus Clostridium. The sequence continues at coordinate 394 of NZ_CAKVJA010000108.1, forward strand.
AAAACAAAAAGTTTAGTTGAACTTAATGGTAAGGAGTTTTATGGTGAGTTTTATGGAAAAACTGACAAAATGGGTAGTGACAAAAAGAATCCTGTGAGTCATGTTGATTATGGATTTGCTACTCAAGTTGTTATTTTAAATAAAGAAGGAAAAGTTAAAAAGGTTATTGCAGCTCACGATGTTGGAAGAGCTATAAATCCTTTAAATGTTGAAGGACAAATTGAAGGTGGGGTAGTTATGGGATTGGGATATGCATTAACTGAGGATTACCAATTAAAAGATTCAGTTCCAACATCAAAGTTTGGGACTTTGGGCTTATTTAGAACAACTATGGTACCTGAAATAAAAAGTATTATAGTTGAAAAGAATAATTCAGAATTAGCATATGGTGCTAAGGGGGTGGGGGAAATAACTTGTATACCAACAGCACCAGCAGTTCAAGGAGCATATTATAAATTAGATGGAGTTTTTAGAACTAAGCTGCCTTTAGAAAATACTTTTTATAAAAAAGCCAAAAAATAGATATTAATATAAAATCACCATTAGTATATAATTGTATAATAATGGTGATTTTTTAATATATATTAATTAAGAAATAATTTAAATACATATATTAATAAATTAAATCAGTGTACAAGCAATTACACCAGATATTAAAAGGAGATGAGAATGTGCAGCAATTAAATTTAGTGGTAGTATTTATAGAAGGATTATTATCTTTCTTTTCGCCGTGTATATTACCAATTTTACCAGTTTATTTAAGTATATTGTCAAATAGTAATGTAGATGTATTAAAGAATGGAGAAGATAAATTCGTAAAAACAGCATTATTTAAAAATACTATATTATTTGTTTTAGGAATTTCAACTACATTTTTTATATTAGGTTCATCTGTAAATATATTAAGTTCATTTTTTAGTGAAAATAAAAATTATATATTGATTATTGGTGGAATAATTATAGTGTTTATGGGACTATTTTATGTAGATATAATTAAATCAGCATTATTAAGCAGAGAAAAAAGAATGAACATAAAAGTAAAAGAAATGAATTCTTTATCTGCATTTATATTAGGATTTACTTTCAGTTTTGGATGGACACCATGCATCGGGCCAATACTTGCATCAGTTCTTATTATGGCCTCAACTTCAAGTAGTGAAATAACAGCAAATTTATTAATAACTATATATACAATAGGGTTTATTTTACCTTTTATAATAGTTGCTGGATTTTATAGTAAGTTATTTAAAAGTATTGATAAAATGAAAAGCTACATGGGAACAATAAAAAAAATATGTGGAGTTATTCTTATAATAAGTGGACTAGTTATGGTTTTTAATGGTGTCACAAATATTAATAAAAGCAAGCAATATAATAATATAGAAAAAGATGAAATTATAAATGATGAGAAAGATAATGGTAATAAAGAAATGGCTATAGATTTCACCTTAAAGGATCAGTATGGAAATGAACATACATTAAGTGGATATAGAGGTAAAACTATATTTTTAAATTTTTGGGGAACATGGTGCCCACCTTGTAGAGGTG
>NZ_CAKVJA010000109.1 GCF_934754925.1 uncultured Clostridium sp.
ATCATTTGCTTCATCTAATAATTTTGTTGTTTCTTCCTCACTAAGCTTTAAATTATTAATATAGTTAATAATATTATCACTATACTCCTCTGGAACCCCTACACTATCTAATTTTTCTTCTATTAAATTCAATGTCTCGCTATGTACATATATAATTGATATATTTAAGACTAAAAAAGCAATTATAAGTATTCTAAAAATCTTCTTCATATTAATTTGCTAACTCCTTTATAGATAAATTAATCTATCTTAATTATTGCCACAGACATACTAATTATTACATTGTAATAAAAATATTTATGTCCTAAATTTCTTCATTTTACCTTGTTTTTTACTAAATATATCTATTTTTATAATTTAATTACTTTGTAGTTGATATATCATTTATTTATATTAATTTAAATATATTTACTTAATTTGTTATTAAAATTTGTACATGCTATAATATTCTCATCATATTTTTAGGAGGGATTTTTTTAATGGACGATAGCTCGGGGAGTAGTATTATTCTTATTCTTATACTCGTAATAGTAAACGCATTTTTTGCATCTGCTGAAATGGCTATAGTATCAATCAACAAGACAAAATTAAATTTATTAGCTGAGGACAATAATAAGAAGGCAAAATTATTATTAAACTTACTTAAAGATGCTAGTGGATTCTTAGCTACAATACAAGTTGGTATTACATTTGCTGGATTTTTTGCATCTGCTTCAGCTGCAACATCAATTTCTAAAGGATTTGGAACCTATTTAAATAATTTAGGAATTCCTTATGGTAATGATATAGCTTTAATATTAACTACCTTAATAATATCCTATATAACTTTAGTACTTGGTGAATTGGTACCTAAAAGAATAGCATTACAAAATGCAGAAAAGGTTGCTATGTTTAGTGTAAAACCTATAATATTTATTTCCAAATTTACAAAACCATTCGTATGGTTTCTCTCTATTTCAACTAACTCTATTTTAAGATTATTTGGAATAAAAGATAAATCTGGTGAGGAAAAAATATCAAGGGAGGAAATCAGAAGTTTAGTTGAACTTGGTGAAGAACAAGGTGCAATCAACCAAACTGAAAGAACCATGATAGATGGTATAATTAAGTTTGATGACATCTTAGCTCGTGAAATAATGACTCCAAGAACTGAAACATTTTGTATTGAAGCTAATTCTAATGTTAAAGAAAATATAAATTTAATATTGCAAGAAAACTATTCAAGAATTCCTGTTTATGAAAATGATATTGATAATATTATTGGTGTCATTTATATGAAAGATATATTTTCAGAGATAATAAAAAAAGGAATCGAAAATGTTAATATTAAAAGTATTATTAGAAAACCATATGTAGTTCCAGAAACTAAGTCTATAGACATACTTCTTAAAGAATTACAGGATTCTAAAAACCATATAGCAATACTTATAGACGAGTATGGTGGATTTTCAGGAATAGTTACCTTAGAAGACTTACTTGAAGAAGTAGTTGGCGATATTCAAGACGAATATGATGAAAAAATTGATTATATCGAAAAAATTGATGCTAACACTTATATAGCTAATGGATTAGTTAGCATTTTAAATTTAAATAAGCATTTAAATTTAGATTTTAAATCAGATTCTATAGATACTTTAGGTGGGTTAATAATTGAAAATATAAATACTGTACCTAATAAGTATATTAATAAAGAAATTACTATTGATTCAGTAAAGTTTAAGATTTTGTCTGTAACAGGCAAAAGAATAAATAAAGTACAAATATCAATATTATAATATTAAAAATTACAATACCGTATATCCTAAATTGGTTATACGGTATTTTTTATTTATATCTATTTATCTTTAAAATATTCTACTATATATTCAACAATCCTTGAACAAGCCTTTCCGTCTCCATAAGGATTTACT
>NZ_CAKVJA010000110.1 GCF_934754925.1 uncultured Clostridium sp.
ACCTTAAACGAACTCTTAAAAGAAAATGAATCTAGCAAAGATAAAAAGGATGCAGAAAAAAAAGCATGGATAAGCTACTCTATTATAACGGCGATTCATATGTTAAGCTCAAAACCTTATTTAGAGTTTAAGGATTCAAAATATAAAGATAATTTGCCACAATAATAAAATATTAAAATATACAGCAATTAACTGTATAAATGAGATTTTATGAAAAGAAGCGAGACAATTACTGAAAATATTTTTAGAAATTTTTATGGTTCTAAAGTATTTATTGAAAAATCTACTATACCTGAAAAATATGGTTTTATATCTAAAAAACGGACAGACCAGTAAGGATATCCTGACTTCTTTAAACATATAAAATCAAAAGGTTTTGATTTCTATATAGTTGTTGAAACTAAAGCCACAAATCATAAAAAAGCTAAAGATGAAGTAATGTTTTATATTGAAAATAACAAAATAGATGGTTCTATAATAGGTATGGCTGTTTCTGGTCAAAATAAAGAAAACCTAAAAATTAGTTATTATTTTAAAGATACAAATACAATAAAAGAACTTGAACCAAAAACATTGTTAAAGATAGATGAAATTATAAAACTTTATAAAAAAGAAAAATTTGGCGATACATTAAGCGATGGAGATTTATATGACATCCTAACAAAAATAAACAAAAAATTACATAAGGGAAATAAAGTTAGAGATACTGATAGAAGCTTATTTTTTAGTGGAATTATGATAGCGCTTACAAATACAAACTTTATAAAAACATATAAGAGTATTACTGCTCCAACAAAGGATGATTTAGATAGCCAAAAAAGACCTAAAATGGAGTCACATTATATCAACGAATTGATTTTATCTAAAATAGAAGCACAACTTGAAAACAAGATAAATAATAGCTTATCCAAGAAGATAGATTGGAAAGATAGCTTTTCATTTATAAAAATAATATATTTTAGTCTTGATGAGTATAAAGATTTGATAAATTTGATTGAAACTGAGATTTTTATACCTTTCAAAAATAATGAAAAATAAGATATTTTAGGAAAAGCCTATAAAATTTTCTTGCATAGAGCAGGTAAAATTGATAACAAAAATATAATATTAACTCCAGACCATATAAAATCTTTTATGATTGAACTCGCTAGGCTGAATGTGGATGATGTCGTTATAGATACTTGCACAGGCTCAGGTGGTTTTTTTGATGGAAGCTATGGAGATAATGACAAAATTAGCAAATCGTGATGCATCAAAAATTAAAAACATTAAACAAAAGCAACTTATTGGCTTTGAAAACGACAGAGTTCTTTTTTCATTAGCATGTTCTAATATGTTTTTACACGGTGACGAAAAAAGTAATCTATTCTTCAGAAGCTCACTACTTAATGATGAAACACAACACTTGGTTCAAAATGACAAAAAGAAGCAAAAATATTATCATCTAAATTTAAAGCTCAATATCAATGGCTTATTCCATTTTTCAATTTTTTATGTTTAGTACCGGAAGTTTTACCATCTTATTCTCCTATATTTAAATTTATTCATATTATAAAAAAATCGTCATTGCGAGGATTTGACGAAGGAATCTATTTTTTAGACCCGTTATTCTTAATTAAATAACAATGTTGCTTTCGCTTTTCATCCAGTTATGAAACGATAATTTTTTTCTTTGCAAAGTATTGACAAATTTTTTAATCTATGTTATATTTTAATTATATTTATAGTTAAATAATAATGGATTATAAAAAAATGAATAAAAATACTGTAATTTTGTTAAGCAAAGCAAAGCAAAGCAAAGCAAAGCAAA
>NZ_CAKVJA010000111.1 GCF_934754925.1 uncultured Clostridium sp.
ATTAATTAAGGGCATAAATTTTAACTTATAAAATTAACTAAGTTATAAAATGAAAAGATAATAAATTTAATTACTTGGGATTATGTCTATAGAACAAAAAATATAAATTTTATGTAGATATACTAGTGTTAATTTAATAAATAATAACTTAAAGGTAGGATTTAAGAATAAAATATTAAAAACATCAAAAAAAGGATGGTAAAGTGTTAAAAAATAGAGTTAATAGTAATTGACTTAATAAAAAAGCTATGGTATATTTAACAACATATGAATTGTAATAAAATGTAATAAAAATAATTTTAATGCAAATTTGTAATTAATATTGGGGTAGTAATTTCTATAAAATTTTATAGATTATTATATAAATTATAAAAAGGGGGATTTTTATTATGAAAAGAAAGATACTTGCAGTATTACTATCAGCTACAATGCTATTAAGTGTAGCAGGGTGTAGTAATAGTAAAAGTAGTGATGGTACTAGTAGCAAAGACAAAGGAAGCTCTAGTAATACGTTAGTTATTGGTACTCAAACATTTAATGGGGTATTTAGTCCATTTTTCTATACTTCAGCTTATGATGCTCAAGCTTTTGAGACAGTCTTTACTAGTGTTTGTGAAACTGATGAAAACAATGAATTACAAGAAAAGGGTGGTAGCATTACTAGTGAAGAGGTTACTGCAGAAGATGGAAGTGTTCAAACTCTTTATACTATTAAGTTAAAAGAGGGGATGAATTTCCATGATGGTGAGCCAGTTACTATTGATGATTTAATCTTTGCTTACTATGTGTATGCTGATCCAACATATGATGGTATGGCTTCATTTGTTAGTTCATTAGATATAGTAGGAATGAAAGAATATTATTATGATGATGCTAACTATTCAGCAAAAGTAGCAGAAATTGCTTCAGAAGCACAAGCAAAAGCTGCAACTGAAGAAGGTTTTATAGAATATTTAGTTGCAACTAATTGTGAAGGTTGGTATGAAGGAGATCCAAATGGAGATTCAGGAGATGGAACAACTTTCATTGATTACTTAAAAAATGAAGGATATGATGCAGATAGCGTTGCAGCTAATAATGATGAATTTTTAAAATTATTAGCTAAATGTGAATATGAAAAATATGCAGATTCATATGATGCAGTTGCTTGGTGGACAAGTAAATTATCTGAAGACTATATTAGTGAAGGTCTTGCAGATGGAATAGATGTTGAATCAATTACAGGTATTACAAAAGTTGATGACTTAACTTGTACTGTATTAGTGAATGGTATAAACATAAGTGGAGATAGACAATTAGCGTTACAACCTTTAACTCCTGAACATTACTATGGAGATGGATTTATTAAAGGTGATTTATCAATGGTAAAGGCTAAAAATGACACTCCAATGGGTTCAGGTCCTTACAAATGGGTTGGATATGATAATAATGTTGTATCTGTAACAAAATTTGATGACTATTTCTTAGGAACTCCAAAAATCGAAAATATTAAGTATCAAGTAGTAGATGAAGAGCAAAAAGTAAATGCAGTTATTTCAGGTGATATTGATATTACTGATCCAAGTGCTTCTTTAGAGATAATGGAGGAATTAGATGCTAATGAAATAGAGTACTCTTTAATTGGCAATCCAGGATATGGATATATTGCAATCTCAGCTAAAAGAATTCCAGACTTAAAAGTTCGTGAAGGTTTAATGCATTTAATGACAAGAGAGCAAGCTATTGCTACTTATTATGGTGAATTAGCTGAAGTTATTGAAAGACCAATGACT
>NZ_CAKVJA010000112.1 GCF_934754925.1 uncultured Clostridium sp.
AATAATACAAATCTTCTAACTGAATTCCATAATGGGCCCTCTCAAATCCGGTAATTGCAATTCCATCTGTGTCTATAAGCAGGTTGTGATAATTATATTCCCCATGGATAACCGTTCCCTTTCGCTGCACCTCACTCTGTAGTTCACTGCACATAGAACCTTCCAATTTATCCACTGCCAGCCTTGCCCAGCCGTACATTTTCTCATAACCCTTCATAAACTCCCGTTCAAAAGAACCTTTTACACTCTTACGCTTAATATAAGACTGTACTTTGCGAAGTTCTCTGTTATGCCTTTCATACTCTTCCAACAGTGTCCGTTCCCTTTTTCCATACTCTCCGTCTTCTTTTTCCATAATCATAACTTTATGTAAACGCCCCAGCATGTGCACACATTCTAAAAGTTCATTTTCTTTGTACGCATCACACTCTTTTCCTTGGAACCATCGTTTTAACATATACTTTGTCTCATCTTCTGCCGTCACAATATAATTTCCTTCTTTGTCTGCAACAAAACTATCTACCTTCTCTATCCCGGCTTCCTGTAAATGCTGATATAGCTCTACCAGAAACGGAAGTCTGGTTTCCCTCATTCCGGCTTCTTTTAACAGCATAAGTCCCTGATTGGTTTCGCACAGAACCGCTCCACGCACCCTGCGCACATTCATCACTTCTATCGGATATTGTTCTAAAACGCTTACACCATAATCTCTCATGAACTCCCCCTATATATTTCTTTCAATACTCTCTCTAATGTATGCCTTGATATACAAAAAGAGAACACAGAAAACTCTGTGCTCTCATCTTAAAATTCTTATAAATATATGACTGATAATTGCTATTTCTTCAACCGCTTTGTCACCTCTGCCAAAAGCAGTTCCTTTTCATTCTTTTCCGGTTCTTCCAGCACAAGTTCCAACAGCTTATTCAGTGTTTCCCCTATTTGCGGCCCGCGTTCTACACCGACAGCCAGTAAATCATTCCCTTTTACTGCTAAATCCTTCAGCGATACACACTGCTGCATTTCCAATATCTGCAGGTAAATTTTCTCAATTTCCTGAATGTTCTCCAGCTTTTCTGTACGCCGGAACATACTCTGCGCCAGTGTATCCGCCCGTCGTACGTTTAAATAGTAAGGAAACAGATCCGTTCCTATCCGGTTCATGGCACGGCGCACATTGCGTGGTGTGGCAGGCATACGAAGGTCATGATAATAGACCAGCTTCGTTACTTTTCTCAGAGTATCGTTATCGAATTTCAACCTGTGCATAATCTCTTTTGCAATTGCTTCACTGACCAAGGCATGCCCTTTAAAATGTGCGATTCCATTCTCATCGATGGTTTTCTTTTCTGGTTTTCCCATATCGTGAAACAGCATAGTAAGCCGTAGAATCTTATCAGACGGGCAGTGCTGCAATGCCGCAATGGTATGTTCCCCCACATTATAACAATGGTGTGGTGTCTCCTGTGCAGTTTCCATCATTCTGTCAAATTCCGGCAGCATAACTTCTGTAATTCCAAGCTCATATGCCAGGCGAATCTGCTCTGGATGCGGAGAAGTCAAAAGCTTAATCAGTTCTACCTGAATCCGCTCTGCACTGATATTTCTTAAACTGAATGCCAGTTTTCGAATTGCCGTCTGCGTCTTACCTTCGATTTCAAAGCCTAACTGAGCCGCAAAACGAACCGCACGCATAATTCTAAGCGCATCTTCTCCAAACCTCGCCTCCGCATTCCCCACACAC
>NZ_CAKVJA010000113.1 GCF_934754925.1 uncultured Clostridium sp.
CTTCTATTGCTTTGATATATTGCACATTTTTTATAATCAAATCTGATTTCCACCAAATTTTGCTTATATTCCATTGCTCAAGATAATCTGTCCATGACCATGTAATACTCCATGCCCCATCTGATTCTTGAGTATCTAAAATAAACTCACATTCATAATCGCATATTTCTTTATTTTCTATATAAAAATCACTTGTTTTACTATTTATAAATAATGATGGTTTACATACATAGTCAACTGCCCACTTTGTTGTGTCATAAGTTATAACATGTTGAATTTGTTTTTGCAATAAACCTCTAAATTCCTCTAAATCTAAAACTGAATTCATTGAGCTTTCTTTTAGATACTCATACAGTTCAACAAAACACGAAACAGTGTGCATAGATTCTAAAGGAAAATGTTTTTTAAAATAACTATATGATTCTTTAGCCAAATCACACCCCAATTCAAAAAGCTTACTATTTCTATCCGCAAATTTTAATATAAATCCAATAAAGTATGCTGTAGGATTATATGATATTTCTTGATTAAATTCATAATTCCACCAGGGTGCATGAGAATAATCATTATTAGTTATAATTGTATTTGACCAAGTATGTCCATCAAAATTCTTTCCTGAAGCTAAGTAATTCAATATTCCTAATATAATAGGATGATTTTTATCATTCATATTTATTTCTTTAATTATTTCCATAGCAACCCAGGTTTGTACAGGAGATGAGTTAGGATTCCAATAATCTGGTTCAAGTGCATTTCCAAAGCCTCCATCCTCATTTTGATATGTCATTAATACTGTTATAACTTCTTCTTTGCTCCCATTCTCAAAAAGGTATTTCCATCTTGCAATATCTATTGGTCTAGCATTTTTATAAATAAAGTTTTTTGCCTTTTCATAATACATATTCAAATCTCCACTCATTTTACAATCATTTCCTATTTATATAATAATTATATACTATATTTTACAAATAAAAAAGGAAACCAAATTTTGATCTCCTATTAACTATAACTTTTTTTCAGTAATATCTCTATATGCATCCTTAATTCCATTTTTAACAGCCCATTTAATAACAAAATATAATGCAATTAAAATAATAATAGCTGTTCCACTACTAACCCCTAACTCTTCCCACATTAATATCTTCCCCTAACATAAATTATTATTAGTCTATTCTAAAAATATATTTATTATGAAATCTAATATAGTAGTTTATTCAATACGCTATTTAATTCATCTGTAGTTTGAACAAAATAATCAGGCTGCTTTGTCCATTTATTATATGTATCTAAATTCAAATTCAAAAAATCAACAGTTATACATATAACCTTTATATCTTCTTCATTTAATGCATATTGTGCACTTTTACCAAATACTATATCTTCACTATGATCTCCTATATAAATAAAGGTTCCTTTCTTATTATTTATCTTTAATTTTTCTATACATTTAATAAAACCTGCAGGGTGAGGCTTCTGTTCACTACCTAATATGTCATCATATCCAATAACTGCATCAAAACAATTATCTACTCCATAATATTTTAATGTTTCCTTTATATTTTCGTTGCTATTTTGTGAGCAAATTCCCATTTTTATATGCTTTAGCTTTTTAAGTAGCTCTACCATCCCTTCAAAAATAGAAGGTATTGTCTTATTTTTTAGTTGTTCCGACGTCCAAAGTTCACCAGC
>NZ_CAKVJA010000114.1 GCF_934754925.1 uncultured Clostridium sp.
ATTTATAAAAATTTAATATGGTAAATAATTTTATGTAATTCAGTTATAAGTTTATTTTTATACAATATAAAATACTTAAGAAATTTGTAAGAAATTATTAAGGTAAAATATAAGAAATTTGAGAATAAATAGTATAAAATATGATAGTATAGTATATAGGGAAAATAATGTAAAAACAGGGGGAATCTTAATGAAGAAAAATAGAAGCAGAAGAATATTTATTGCGATTTTAAGTATTTTTATTTTAAGTTTAGTTATTCCAAATTTAAAAGTAAATGCAAGCAAAAATAATTCTAAGTATGACTTAACTATAAGTTATGGTATAGATGGTAAGTATAAAGCTCAAAAATATATGCCAGTTACTGTACAAATAAATAATTTAGAGCAAGATTTTAATGGAGAAGTAGAGGTAAGAGTTACAAGTGATTCTAACGGTGGTTACGATGCTTATTGCAAAGAAGTAAGTGCAAGTAAAGGAGAAAATATAAGTGTAACAATACCAGTAAAATTTTTAGAAGGAAATAATACGGGGACTGTTTGTATAATAGAAAATGGAAAAGTATTATATGAAGAAAAATTACTGATTTCTTCAGGAAGAATTAGTGATGGGAATGCCTTTACTGGTTTATTAAGCGATGATCCTACGGCATTAGGATACCTAGGAAATATAACATATTTTGATTCTAATTATTCAAATACAGGAAAAATGAATTGTGTTAACTTAACTGAAGATATGTTAGATGAAAATGGGTTAAATATAGATGGATTAGATGTAATAGTAATTAACAATTATAATATGGCTAATTTAAATGACAATCAGTATAAGTCATTAAATAATTGGGTTAATTCTGGTGGAACATTACTAATAGGTGCAGGAGCAAATGAAGGCAAAACAATTAATAATATAAACAAAAGTTTTTTAAATATAACTTCAAATGGAACTAAAGAGCAAAATGTTAAAACTGGTTCAGAAAACTTAAATTTAATATTATCACAAATTAATTTAAAGGATTCAACAGTTATAGTTAATAGTAATGAAAATGAATTAGTATATTCTTTAGATAGAGGAGAAGGTAAGATTTTAATAACTTCCTTTGATTTAGGATTAGAACCATTTATTTCATCTAATGATGCAGCGATTATGTTACAAAATATGTTAATAGAAACTTTTGACAAAATATATGAAGAAAATTATCAAGGTGGATATTATTCAACATCCTATGAAATAAGTAATATATTAGGTAATATTCCCGTAGAGAATGCAGTAAGCCCATTAACTTTAGGAATAGTACTTGGGGTTTATGCAATTTTAGTTGGAATAGTTATATATCTTATATTAAAGAAAATGAAGAAAAGAGATTTAACATGGGTTCTTATACCTGTAACTGCAGTTGTGTTCACAGTAATGATTTATTTATTAGGAAGTAAAATGAAAATAAAAGATGTAATAGTAAATAGTGCAAATATTATATCTGTTGATGAAGATGGAAGAGGTCAAATAAATAGCTACATAGGTATAGCAAGTAAAAATAAAGAAAATATAAAAATAGAAAAAGAAGAAGATTTAAAAATGAAATACTTGTCTGATGATTACTACTATTATGGTGATACAAGTTACGATGCTAAAACTTTAAGAGTTAAAACAACATATACAAATGATA
>NZ_CAKVJA010000115.1 GCF_934754925.1 uncultured Clostridium sp.
ATCTACTACTTCATAATCTGTAGCAAGCCATGGCTCAAGTTCCATATTCTCATTAAATTTAAATAATGTTTCTGCCACACCATATCTTATTGCTGCCCATCCTAAATATCCTTTATGAGGATTTATTCCTGCTAAACTTGGATTATAAGCACTTGTTCCATAAACAAATGTCTTTTCTTTACCACTATTTGATTCGTCTTTATCAGATGTTGAACTACATCCAACTAAAAAGCCTGAACTTATTACTCCTGCTAAAACTAAGCTAATTAATTTTTTGTTAATTTTCATTTTTTCTCCCCTATTATCCCTTATTCTACTTATTATTTACATCTAAATAATCTCTTACTGTATCACCTAATAAATTAAAAATAATTACTGTGATAAATATTGCAAGTCCTGGAGCAAATATTACCCAAGGAGATGATTGAATCATACTTCTTCCATTACTCATCATAGAACCCCATTCAGCAGTTGGAGGCATTGCCCCCAGTCCTAAAAATGATAATCCTGCAAGTTCCATCATCATAACTCCAATATCAAGCGTGGCAGTTACTATTATAGTTCCTAAAATATTAGGGAAAATATGTTTAAATATTATCTTCATATGTGAACATCCACTTAACTTTGCTGCTTGTATATATGCAGAGTTTTTCATAGTTAAAACTTGTCCTCTTGCAAGACGTGAAAATTTCGGCCAAGAAATTAATGATAAAGAAATAACTGCATTAACTATTCCCCCTCCAAGTACTCCTGCCACTGCTATGGCAAAGACCATTCCTGGAAATGCTAAGAAAATATCTGAAATCCTCATTACAAATTCATCAAGTTTTCCACCAATATAACCACAAATTGCTCCAATTATCGTACCAAAAGTAGCTATAATTGCTACTAAGCCAAGTGCTGAGAACATGGTTGTTTTTGCTCCCACAATAACTCTAGAAAGCATACATCTTCCATATCTATCTGTACCAAATATAAACTCCTTACTAGGAGGACTCAACGCATTTGATAAATCCTGTACATAAGGATCATTTGGTACTATATGTTCTCCTAATAAAGCAATTAAAAATAAAATTCCTACTATAAATAATAAAATATTTAATTTTATTTTTGTCTTATTTAGACTTTTTAACTTGTCTAAAGTATCTTTAAAATAATTCCTAGTTTTTAAATTTTGTCTAACTATTGATTTTTCCATGATATCACCATATATCCTTACCTATTCTAATTCTTGGATCTAAGTAATTGTATAGTATATCTGTTATTAAATTTATTACTACAAAAATTACTGCCATCCATATTACATATGCTTGTATCATTGGATAGTCCATCATTCTGATAGAGTCTACGGCAAGTTTTCCAACTCCATCCCACATAAATATGGATTCTACAATAGCAGTTCCTCCAAGTAGAGAACCTATAGATAATCCTAGTAAAGTCACAACCGTTAATAGTGCAACCTTTAAAATATTTACATATAATATACGTTTTTCTTTTACTCCTCTTGACCTTAAACCTAAAACATAGTCCTTGTTTAATTCTTCCAGTACAGTAGCTCTAATTTGTCTCGTATATTTTGCTGACATGGAAATTGCCAAAGTTAAAGTTGGCAATATTATACTTTTAAATCCGTTGTTCCCCATAACTG
>NZ_CAKVJA010000116.1 GCF_934754925.1 uncultured Clostridium sp.
CATATTCTTTTATAGCTTCAACTACACCACCAACTACAGCTTTAGGCGCATTATCTCCACCCATACCATCAACAACTATTCTCATACTTGTCCTCCTTATGTATGTTCTTATATAAAACTATTTATAATTACAATTAGTACTAGTATTTTACAGTAACTATTTTATTTTTTCAACTTTAATTTATTTTTATATTTTAATAAAAAAACATGTAGATTACTCTACATGTTTTTAAATATCACTATTCAGCTACTATTTCTTTACCTTTGTAGTGTCCGCAATCTGGACAAACTCTGTGTGGTAATTTTGGTTCATGACATTGTGGACACTCTACGAATCCTGTTGCTGTCATTTTTGAGTTAGCCGCTCTTCTCATTTTAGTTTTTGATTTAGCTGTTTTACGCTTAGGTACTGCCATTTAAGCCACCTCCTTAGTCATTTTTAAATAAATCTTTTAATTTAGCAAAACGTGGATCTATTTCATCCTCGTCATTGGCAATTTGGCTACATGCACAGGTTTCCCTATTTAGGTTAGCTCCACATCCTTGGCAAAGACCTTTACAATCTTCTTTACAAAGAGATTGTGCTGGTAAATTGAAAATTAATGTTTGGCCTATTATATCAAGTAAGTTTACTTCGTCACCGTCAATAATAAAAGCATCATAATCTTCAAATTCATCTTCGTCAAAATCTGCTTTAACTAAGAAACCTTCTATAGCATATTCTATTGGTACTTTAACTTCATCTAAACATCTAGCACAATTGTCTATTATTTCGAAGCTGACATTAGCATCTATATAATATCCTTTATTGTTTCTAGATATTTTACCTATTAGGTTTAGGGGTGAAGCTATTTTATATGTGTTCTCACAATAATTAATAGTATCAATTTTTTGTGAAAAATTCAAGTCTATTTTATCAGTTTCTTTTCTGTTTAACTTGTCTAGACTAATTATCATACTTTCACCTCGTTATATTACCAAATTTATTATACAAATCTAGTGAATGTTTGTCAAGTATTTTTACTTGATAGTTAAAAATAAGATATTAATACTTTTTTTGTAAATTTATTAGTACTAAAATCATTTTAAGGTAGGTCAAAGCCTACCTTAAAACTTTAAATATATTATTTACTATATAGTTAAAATTTTTATAATAATTATTTAACTAATGCTAAAGTATCTCTAGCTATCATTAATTCTTCGTTAGTTGGTATTAATAATACTTTAACTTGAGAATCAGCAGCAGATATAACTCTTTCTTTTCCTCTTACGTTGTTAGCTTCAGCATCCATTTTAACACCTAAGTATTCCATGTTTGATGCTATTGCCATTCTGTTATCTATACCATTTTCACCTAATCCAGCAGTGAATACTATTGCATCAACACCGTTCATTTCAGCAGCATAAGATCCGATGTATTTTTTAACTCTAGTGTGGTAAGCATCTAAAGCATCTATAGCTTTTTGATCACCTTTTTCAGCAGCAGCTTCTATATCTCTGAAGTCAGAAGATATACCAGTCATACCGTAAACACCAGATTGTTTGTTCATTAAGTTATCTACACCATCTGCATCTAATCCTTCTTTTCTCATCATGAAAGGTATTATAGCAGGGTCTA
>NZ_CAKVJA010000117.1 GCF_934754925.1 uncultured Clostridium sp.
ATTGTAATCAAAATTGATATCATTTTTTCTTGCCATAGAAAATCCTCCTAAAATTTATATAGTATATTATTCCAAATATACCAACTAATCATACAAAAAAGAGTAGATAGATTTGTTTTTTACACAAACTTGCTAATAATTTGTCAACTATTATTTTTAATTTAATATACCTAAAAAAGTGTAACCTTAATAAAGCTACTATGAAGTAGCTTTATTAAGTGGACTAGCTATTACAATGTTTTATATAAATTCATAACGCGTGTATAATAAATTCTTAAGAACTTATTAAGAGCAGCCATTTTAGCCACGTTTTTTGCTTTTCCCTCGGATTCTTTTTTTATCATAAATTCATAAACAGCATTATCTTCAGTTGGTTTTGTAACTTTTAAAGCCATCATTATTTCGTATCCGACTTTTCTTAAGCTAGAAGAACCACGTTTTGATATATGTCTTTTAGTTCCTTCAAATTGACCTGATTGATGTGGAGGTGCATCATTTCCGGCATAAGCATTCAAGGCTTTAGCACTTGTAAATTTTCTAACATCTCCAATCTCAGCAATTAGTCTTGGTGCAAGCTTATCACCAACACCTTTTAATTCCCTAACAATTTTATATTCCGGTAATGTGTACGCAATTGTTTGCATCTGTGTTAAAATAGAATTGCTAGATTCTTCAGTTTCTCTTAAAATTTTAATACAATTTTTAAGAGCAATATATGTAGAATTATTAGCAGATCTGGTTGTGATACTGTTTTGGGCCAATTCATATATTTTTAGTGCTTTAATTGCTCCATTACGGTATCCTTTCTTTTTTGACCAAGCTGAATACTCTTTTATAAACTTTTGTTCACCCTTACGTTTGATATTATCAAAGTGTTCATACTTTTCAACAAAATCATATAATATCTTGCTTGAATTTCCTGTTGTTCTAGTTAAAATTTTATTAATTCCAGGCATAATTTCATCAAGAAGATTGTTAAATTGTATCTTTGCCTTTACTCGTATTGAAACTATTTGATTATATTGTCTCGATAAAAACTTTAAATCATTATATTTTTCATCTTCACCTTCATATTTCTTAAGACTAAATCTTTTTTTAATAGCGTATTTAGCTATTCTAATAGCATCTTTTTTATCTGTTTTAGCTTTTCTAATCTCTATATCCCCATATTTTTTCATTAGATAAGCATTAACTACACTAACATATATCCCTTCTTCATATAACTTCTTCAATACTGGATAATGATAATGACCTGTAGATTCCATAACTACGAACACTGTATCTTCTTGATCCTTAATCCACTGAATAAGCTTATTAAGTTCATTCTCACTATGTTTAAATTCTTGTGGTTTCATAATGATTTCTCCAGTATCATTTATTGCAGACACTGTACTTTTATTTTTAGAAATATCAATTCCAATTCCTATCATTATTAATCATCTCCATATGTTATTTACGATTGGTTCCAACATCATCCTATTGATTCATATTTGTTATTTACACGGGTGTTTCTCCCAACTTGCTTAATCGAATATTGAATAGGATGTGTTGGTCAACACTTTGTGTAACGGGCGTTTTATCCCAAATCTATCTTCGTTGACCA
>NZ_CAKVJA010000118.1 GCF_934754925.1 uncultured Clostridium sp.
TGTTCAATCAGTAAAATCATGACACAATTAGATATTTACTTGATTGCTGCAACTGTAGTTATTCTGATTTTCTCACTCGCAATCTATTATCATCAAAAACATGAACACGAAAAAGAAGATTTCATTCTTTCAAATAAGAAGATTATTGATTTTAACAATTATCAGCATACACCATTGAACTTAAAAAAATTCAATGCTTTAAAACTTGAACAGTTAAGGAAAATGAATCCTTATTCATTCGAGGAATATATTGCTTCTATGTTTAGAATTTTAGGATACAAAGATGCACGAGCGACTAAGAAAAGCGACGACGGCGGGAAAGACGTCATCATGCATGATGCAGAAGGTCAGCTCTATTACGTTGAATGTAAAAAATTCGGAAAAAATTCCACCGTTGGAAGGCCAATAATTCAAAAAATAGTCGGAGCGTGTTACCCTGATGGAGCGCGAGGAATCGTGATTAATTCTAATAAATTTTCACAAAAAGCCATTGCCGAAGCCAAGAAAAGCGGTGTCAGATTAATTGGACCAGTCGAGTTACTGGAAATGATTGAGAAAGCTGAGGCAATTCAAAATCAACAAGAAGCTTTAGTTTAATAAAAAAAGAGACAAAAATTTGTCTCTTTTTTTTAATCCAAAAGTAATCCACCAAACTCAGAATTAATTTTCAAGCCTGGGTTTTCATATTCGACTTCATCGATGGTTTCAGTTTCCTTTGTTGCAATAGTCGTTCCATTGCGTTCAACAACTGAAACATTATCTAATTTATTTAAAACATCTTGCATCATTGATTTTAAATCTTGAACATCAGATTTCAAATCGTTCAAATTTTGCTCCGAAGACTCAGATTGTTCTAAATCTTTTAATTTCATAATATAAGATGTTTTATCTGTTTGTTTTGAAAAATGATCATAAAGATCATCATTAGATGAATTGAAGTAAATGTTCTGACGACGATATTTTTTTGTTTCCGATTGTTCCTCTCTTGCTTCCTTTTGATTCTTCGTGTCTTTACTCATGTATGTCACCTACTATGCTAATAATTTCAATGATCCTTCCGCATTTGCAAATTCGCTATTCTCTTTTGAAACTACGACATTTTTCATTTTAAAGACTTTGTTAAAATGTTCTTCATAAAGCTTTGTTGCTCCACCACTTGCTAAAATCTTTGTTGAATCAACTCCAACTTCTAAATCAAACAATGCGTCATAGATTTGCCCAACATAGTCTAACACTTTTTCACGACCTAATTCAACAATTTCATTTTTTACAAACGAATTGTTTCCTGCTAAAACTTCTAACACCTGTGCTTCGGTCGTAATACCTTTGACTTGATTATCTTTAAATAATTTATTAACTGACGTTAATAAGCGAGAACATCCAAAATCAATTGTCCCTGCATCATTATCGTTTGTTGATACGATCTTCAATCCATCAAGAGTGACATAACCAGTATTTAAGCTTCCGAAATCAATTGAAATAACTCGTTGATTTTTGTAAGTATCCGCTTCTTTCAAAACTGCTCCAAGACCTTCATAATAAGGTAAAACATTAATAACAAATGAATAAGTCACATTATCTACAATGATAGACGTATTC
>NZ_CAKVJA010000119.1 GCF_934754925.1 uncultured Clostridium sp.
CTTCTTTACAATAGTAGCCTTGTTATCTTTAATAACTATAATTCCACAATCATTAAAAACATTGTCTTTTGCAACTAATTCTAATTCAACTGGAATAGCGAGCCACATATAATCCACAAAGTCAGCATACTCAGTATACTTTGTATCTCCTAACAAGTCCCCCTTAGAGACCTTTATTTCTACACAATGTAAATTTAAATCCCAAACATTTTCACTTGTTATATTTTCAGAAACTAACATATCCATTCTTCTACTTTTCCTTGAGGTTCCAACGAAAACAGGAAACTCAGTAAACACTCTGTATTTATCTTGTTCAAAACTTGTTTTAAAGTATTTTCTTTCTTGTTTTACACCTAACCAATTTGGCTCACATAATACAGACACTATCTGACTTGCAGTTACACTTACCTTCTCAAGCTCTTCATTAGTAGTATTTTTTTCAACTTTATTATGAGGGTTACAACTTGGCACATCTGGTCTAATAGATTTGTACAACTCTCTTAGATCCTTCTTTGTAATTTCTTTATTAAGAACTTTTTGTACTAAATTACTAGCAATATTTTCATCGTACTTATTTATCTTATCAAGTATTACAAGTGAATCCGCTGATACATCAACATCTTCTATTGAAGCAACCTGTTCCCCTTTACTTAGCATAACTTTATAATATGACTCATAAACTTTACCAGCCTTTTTACGACTCCATATAATACTCTCATGAGTCTTCGTCTTTATACAAAAATCCTTAACCCACTGCGTATATGACTTATATTTCTCTTCCCATAATCTTTCCTCTTCTACTTTTTTTAAAAGTAAATATACATGAGTCCAGTTCTTTTTATCATAGTCAAGTAAAGAAGTTAATTCTTTTTCAATTGTATTTAAATTCAACATAAATCCTCTCCTTTTTTAGTGTTACTATATACGGTATAGAGTAATAATATTATTGTCAAGTTTTAAGAATTTAAAAAGATAGTAGCTATTATTAACTACTATCTCTTATCTCTTATATATTGTAGCAATGCTATCTCAACCATGTTTTTAATAGTACAGTTTTTATGATTTATTTTTATATACTCTTTAAATTGGTTTAATACTGTTTCATTTATATCCCAATTCACTCTTTTTGAAATACCATCAGGGATATCTTTTAATGTTACAGTAGTATCTACATCTAATACATCTTGCTTATATTCATGTTGTCTTATAAGCTCTTGCAATACATCCCATTTCTCACACATTGCTTTGAATATTTTATACTCTTCAACTTCAAATACATTTTCTATAACCATAGCACCTTCTTTGGTATTTCTATGGCTCCCCAGTTCCATAGAATCTTCTTGGGTGTTTCTATGGCTCTCCAGTTCCATAGAATCTTCTTGGGTGTTTACTGGTACAAATTGCTTTATATTATTATCAAATATGTACTTGTGACTTTTCATCATACTCTGAACTGTTGACTTTGCAATATTTATATTCTTATATGCACTTGCCCTAGTTCCATAAGTTAATATAGCTTGATTTATATACCTACATCTATCTTCAAAGTTTAACTTATTATAATCTTCTCTCTCC
>NZ_CAKVJA010000120.1 GCF_934754925.1 uncultured Clostridium sp.
ACTCTTGATGAAATACTTAATATACAAACAGAAGGACGTCAAAAACGTAGGGAAGCTGAAATAGAATTAAGAAATATTGAAGATCAATTAAAAAATAAGCTTATAAATTTTAAATATAAGTAAACTCTAAATTAAAAGTTAATAAGAAGATTTTAAAAAAGCTATTAAAGTTACTAATTAAACTTTAATAGCTTTTTTTACATATATAAAAAACAACCATTGAAAGGTTAAACATATATAATTTCTTATAGTAACCATACAAAAAGATTAGAGTATAATAAACTAAAAAACAAATACTTAGGGGGTTACAAAAATGAAATGTTGTTCTTATAAAATAGGAGTGATTGTGGAAATAATGGACAGTAGCGATGGTAGATATAAACTAATTACCATAGGACAAGACCCAAATGATATATATACTTTTACAAGACTAGTTGTAGGTAATGAAACTTTAATCTTAAATTGTGAGTACAATGAAATTATCGTTGACGATTTGAAAGTAGGTGACTTTGTTTTAGCATATCATTCCAATGTAATGACTATGAGTATACCACCACAAACAAGTGCTTATATTATAGAAGTAAAATAATATGATGAAAATAAAAGCTAGTCATGTGACTAGCCTTTATTTTATACAAAATCTATATTATATAGAAGTTTCTCTTACTTCTAATCCTTCATTTCTTTCAAGTAGAGTTCTAATAGACCATTCATTTCCGAATAATACTACTGGATTTCTATTTTTATCTTCTACAAGTAATGTATCCATTGGCATTGAAAGTTTTCCAAATTTAGAAAGATCATTTTCAACCCAACGTACATGGCTATAAGGTAGTGAGTACATAGTTATATCAACACCATATTCTTGTTTTAGACGATATTCTAAAACTTCGAATTGAAGTACACCAACAACTCCAACGATAAGTTCTTCCATACCACCATTAGGCTCTTTGAATACTTGTATAGCACCTTCTTCTGCTAATTGAGTAATACCTTTTACGAATTGTTTTCTCTTAAGAGCATTTTTTGTAGATATTTTCATAAAGTGCTCAGGAGCAAATTGTGGTATACCAGTGTACTCAAGATTTCCTTTTTTCTCACTTAAAGTATCACCAATGTTGAATATTCCTGGGTCATGGATACCTATTATATCACCTGGATATGCTGATTCAATCATAACACGATCTTGTGCAACGAATTGTTGAGGTTGAGAAAGTTTAATCTTTTTACCTCTTTGAACGTGATTTACAGTCATACCTTTTTCGAATTTACCAGAGCAAATTCTTAAGAAAGCAATTCTATCTCTGTGGTTTTTATCCATATTAGCTTGGATTTTAAATATAAATCCAGAGAAGTTATCTGAATTAGGGTCAACTTCACCTAAGTTACTGTTACGAGCAGTTGGTGGTGTTGTTATATCTAAGAATGATTCTAAGAATGGTTCAACACCGAAGTTAGTAAGGGCACTTCCGAAGAATACTGGTGTTAATTCACCTTTTAATATTGATTCTAAATCAAAGTTATCACCAGCTATATCTAAAAGTTCAATATCTTCTAGTAATTTTTC
>NZ_CAKVJA010000121.1 GCF_934754925.1 uncultured Clostridium sp.
CTATAGGGGGGATAGCATGAAGGAAAAAATCAAAAATATATTAACTGATTTAGGAGCAAGTGTTTGTGGGATTTAAAGTGTAGAGCGTTTTAAGGATGTTCTAGAGGGGTTTTCACCAACAGATATATACAGTGATTGCAAGTCTGTTATTGCCTTTGGAGTTAATCTACCAAAGGGACTTACAAAACTTAAATCATCACTTATATATGGTCACTTCAATAATTTAAGCTGTTCAATAGTTGATAAAATTTCCTTTGATGGTGCAAAAACCATTGAAGAAAAATTCAACTGCTTTTCACTTCCTATGCCTTGTGACAATCCATATGAATATTGGGATGAAGATAAGCTAGAAGGAAAAGGACTTATATCAATCTTATGGCAAGACTAAAAGAGGTTTTGATACAGTTGAATGTAATAAATGCAGAAAAGTATGTCCTATGAGATATGGTAAGAATTTATAAAGAAGAAGGTACGCTATAAAGTGTACCTTTTTTAATTTCCAACTTATTAATAAAATATATTTTAATTATCACAAGAGATTAATTTGTGTAAAAATGTTAGTTTATAATATTATTTAAATTTAATGCCAATACAAATGTAAAAATTGACAAAATATATATGTGGTGATACTATAATTTTGAAAATAAATTTACTAAAAAAAGGGATAAAATATAAGGTAAAAAATATTATTAATACACTCAAAGTAAACGATTTCAAGTTAGTAAAGTATAGTAAATTTAGTTAAGTCCACGATAAACAGTATATTTTGTTGTAGGATTTACAGGATAAAATACAGTGATTATATAAAAAATCACATTAATATCTTTATAGGGGAAAAGGAGAAAATTATGAAGTTCAAATATGAAAAGCCGCAAAATGGATATCCTGAGTGGAATAATAATCCACAAATAGTATCTTTAAACATGAATAAGCCTCACAATGATTTTGTAAGTTATGAAACAAAATCACAGGCTATGGAAGGAATAAAAGAAAACTCTTCAAGATATATATCTTTAAACGGTAAATGGAAATTCAATTTCTGCAAAAACATAAAAAATATACCAGAAGGTTTTTATAAAATAAACTATAATAATGATTCATGGGATGAAATAGATGTGCCATCAAACTGGCAGATAAAAGGATATGGAATACCACAATACACAAACCTTATATATCCATGGACAGGCAGAGAAGATATAAAACCACCCTTTGCACCTGTTGAAATAAATGAAGCTGGATGTTATGTAAAATATTTTAATATAACTAAAGAACAATTAAACAAAAAAATATTAATCAACTTCCAAGGTGTAGAGTCATGCTTTTATCTATATGTAAATGGAGAAATAGTAGGATTTAGTAAGGATTCATTTTCTCCATCAGAATTTGATATAACTGAATACTTAGTAGAAGGTGAAAATAAAGTAGCTGTAAAAGTATACAGATGGTGTGATGCAAGTTGGTTAGAAGATCAAGACTTCTGGAGATTAAGTGGAATATTTAGAGATGTTTATTTAGAAATAAAAAA
>NZ_CAKVJA010000122.1 GCF_934754925.1 uncultured Clostridium sp.
CAGTCAATCATTGTTGATGAGTCAATCTACGATGCAGTTAAGACTGAACTTACAAAGCGTGGAGCTTTATTATTAAATCCAGAGCAATTAGAGGCTGTTCGTAAGACAATCATTGTCAATGGCGCATTAAATGCTAAAATTGTTGGACAACCAGCATGGAAAATTGCTGAATTAGCAGGATTTGAAGTTCCTAAGGATACAAAAGTTTTAGTTGGTGAAGTGACTGATACTTCATTAGAGGAACCATTCGCTCATGAAAAATTATCAGTTGTCTTAGCAATGTACAAATCATCTAATCATGCGGAAGCAGTGGATATGGCTGAAACATTAGTTAACCATAGTGGTCTAGGGCATACTTCAGCTATTTATGCAGATGAGTTACGTGCTGAAGCTGATATTCAAGCGATGGCATCTCGTATGCGTACAACAACATTCTTAATTAATCAACCAACAGCACATGGAGGAATTGGAGATATCTTTAACTTTGCTTTAGCGCCATCATTAACTTTAGGTTGTGGTTCTTGGGGGAATAACTCAGTATCAGAAAATGTAGGACCAAAACATTTAATTAATATTAAAACGGTTGCTAAAAGGAGAGAGAATATGCTTTGGTTTAAAGTTCCATCAAAAGTTTATTATAAATTTGGATGCTTACCAGTTGCATTAGAAGACTTAAACTTCGATGGTAAAAAACGTGCATTTATTGTAACAGATAAAGTGTTATTTGATTTAGGATATACAAAACAAGTCACGGATGAGTTAGATCGTTACGGAATTCAATATACAATGTTCACAGATGTTCATCCAGATCCATTACTATCAGATGCTAAAAAAGGTGCTGAAGCAATGGCCAACTTCAAACCAGATGTCATCATCGCCTTAGGTGGAGGATCTGCTATGGATGCAGCAAAAATTATGTGGGTATTATATGAACACCCTGAAACTAACTTCCAAGACCTAGCAATGCGTTTCATGGACGTTCGTAAACGTATCTATCGCTTCCCTCAAATGGGTAAAAAAGCTAGCTTAGTATGTATTGCAACTTCAGCTGGTACAGGTTCAGAAGTCACTCCTTTCGCTGTAATCACAGATGATGAAACAGGAATTAAATATCCATTAGCTGACTACGAATTAACTCCAACAATGGCAATTGTTGACCCAGTCTTAATGTTATCCATGCCAAAAGGATTATGTGCTGCTTCAGGTATCGATGTATTAACTCATGCTTTAGAATCATTAGTAGCAACAGTAGCAACAGAATATACAATTCCATTATCATTAGAATCAGCTAAATTAGTCTTTGATTACTTACCAGAATCTTATCATGGTGGAGCAGAAGCAAAAGTAGCTAAAGAAAAAATGGCTAACGCTTCATGTATGGCAGGGATGGCCTTCTCTAATGCAATGCTTGGATTATGCCACTCAATGGCTCATAAATTAGGGGCTAAATTCCATATTCCTCATGGTATTGCAAATGCATTATTAATTAATGAAGTTATCAAATATAATGCAACAGATGCACCA